>NZ_JCALED010000001.1:0-837472 GCF_059813205.1 Mycobacterium sp. NGS17
GTAGGTGACCTTCGAACCCGGATCCATCACCAACCCAGCCCGCGCCGCCAGCATGGTCAGTGATGTCTTCGGGGTGAAGCTGCCCCGGAACTGCCCGTAGACCAGAGCCAGCGCGATGGCGAAGACGACCAGGAGCGCCACGCCGGCCAGCTTGTACGGCGGGGTCCGCGGGGCGTTGGTCTGAATGGGTCGGGACATGGTGATTACACCGTGAGTGCGAAGTTGGGGTTGACGCCATACAGCGCCAGCGCAGCGGACAACACGACAACCTGTACCGACACCAGGGAGAAGCGCATCGATCGGCCGACGGCCTCACCCACGCCGACCGGACCGCCGCCGGCCTCGTAGCCGTAGAAGCAGTGGGTGATCATCACCACCGCGGTGATGAGGATGGCTTCCACGAACGACCAGAACACGTCCTCGGGACGCAGGAACGTCCGGAAGTAGTGCTCGTAGGTGCCGTTGGACTGCCCGTAGATCACCGTCGTCGTGATCTGTGGGGACAGGAAAGTCATGATGATCGCCATCGAGTAGATGGGGATGATCACCACCAGCCCGGCCATGATGCGGGTGGACGCCAGGAACGAGATCGACTTGATGCCCATCACTTCCAGGGCGTCGACCTCCTCGCTGATGCGCATCGCACCCAGCTCCGCCGTGGCACCCGCACCCACCGTGGCGGCCATGGCGATTCCGGTGACGACGGGCGCGGCGATGCGCACATTGATCAGCGCGGCGAAGAAGCCGGTGAACGCCTCGACGCCGATGTTGCCCAGCGAGGCGAAGCCCTGGATCGCGACCAGCGAGCTACCGGACAACGTCACGAAACCGACGATGGCGACGGTGCCACCGATGACCGCCATGGCGCCGGTGCCCATGCCGATCTGAGCGATCAGGCGCAGGGTCTCCTTGCGGTAGTTGCGCAGGGCGTGCGGGATGTGCCCGATGGCGATGGTGCCGAACCACGCCATCTGACCGATGTCGTCCAGACCGCGGGCCGCGGCCAGGCCGTAGCGGTTGAGGTTCTCTGCCGCCCGCGGGAAGCGGGAGCGAAAGACCGCGGATGTCGACATGTCAGTGTCCCGTCCCGAACCGCACGCCGATCGTCGTCAGCACCACGTTCACGGCGTAAAGCGCGACGACGCAGAGCACGACGGTCTCGTTGACGGCGGTGCCCAGGCCTTTGGACCCGCCGCTCACGGTCAGGCCGCGGTAGCAGCCGACCAGGCCGGCGATCAGCCCGAACACAGCGGCTTTGACCGTTGCGATGACAACCTCGGGCAGGCCGGTGATGGTGGTCAGGGTCGCCAGGTACGCACCGCCCGACACGTTCTGCAAGTAGACGCCGAACAGGTAGCCACCGACCAGGCCGACCGTGATCACCAGGCCGTTGAGCAACGTAGCGACCAGGGTCGCGGCCAGCACCCGGGGCACCACCAGGCGGTGGATGGGGTCGATGCCGAGCACCTCCATCGCGTCGATCTCCTCGCGGATGGTGCGAGCGCCAAGGTCCGCGCAGATCGCCGTCGAACCGGCGCCGGCGACCACCAGCACCGTGGTCAGCGGGCCGAGCTGGGTGACCGCGCCGATCGCCGCGCCGGCGCCGGACAGGTCGGCGGCCCCGAACTGAGCGAGCAGCACGTTGAGCGTGAAGATCAGCAACACGGTCAGAGGAATCGAGACGAAGACCGTCGGCAGGAACGCGACCCGCATGATGAACCAGCACTGCAGGATGAATTCGCGCGCCTGGAACGGCCGACGGAACAGCGCTTTCCCGGTCAGGACGCACATCCGGAAGAATCCCCCGACGAGCGTCAACGGCGTCCGCGCTTGGTCGCGCACATAGCTGACGAGGTAGGGGCCTTGCCGATCAGTCGACGTTGAAGTCACCGCTCCCCCCTCCGGCAGTCACCGCGCGCTGTATGGCGCCGCGGCGGATCGTGTAGCACGCCTCGCCCCCTCACCGCTATGTAGCTGGGGTCGTCCCCAACTCGCCCCGGCTTGATGCCTGTGACCATCGGCTCCCTACTGGCAAGTAGTAACGGAGACCACAGGAATGTACCCGATGGCCAAGCACGTGTGAACCGCATCCGCACAATTAACCCTTCGCCAACCGCTGGCAAACGTTACAGCTCCTGTCGCCTTTCTTCTCTACTCCTAAAACCTCTTGCCCGAGAATGGATTTAGCCGATTTGTCCAACTCCGTACCGCACCCGCAGTTCAGTCTTGAGCACCTTGCCGGCCGGGTTGCGCGGCAGGGCGTCGACGATCTCGAGCGCCTTGGGATGCTTGTATCTCGCCAGCCGCTCGGTCAAAAACTCATCGAGTTGATCGAGCCGCAAATTGTCGTCGGCGACAGCGGCCACCGCGATGGGCACCTCACCCCACTTGTCGTGGGCCCGGCCGATCACGGCGACTTCGACGATCGCCGGGTGGCTGGCGAGGACGTTTTCCACCTCGGCGCAGTAGATGTTCTCGCCACCGGAGATGATCATGTCCTTCTTGCGGTCGACCACCCACACATAGCCCTCGGAGTCCATGCGGACGAGATCGCCCGAGTGGAACCAGCCACCGGCGAAGGCTTCCGCCGTGGCCTCGGGGTTGTTCCAGTATCCGCTCATCAAAGTTGGTGCGCGATAAACGATTTCGCCGACTTCACCGATCGGCACGTCGTTCATGTTTTCGTCCACGACGCGGGCGGCCACGGTGGGTATCACCTTGCCGACCGAGCCGCGTTTACGAATGGCGTCCTCGCCCAGCAACATGCACGTGACCGGCGACATCTCCGTCTGGCCGAACGCGGCCAGTATCTGGGTGCCGGGGAATCTCGCCGACATCTCGCGCAGCAACGCGTCGGGTGCCGGCGCGGCGCCCCAGGAGATCACCCGCAATTTCAGGTCACGCGGGCGCGCCTGCTGTTCGGCGCAGACCGCCTGCCATTGGGCGGGCACCAGAAAGATGCCGGTGACCTTCTCCGCGGCGAGCACGTCGAGCAGCTGTCCGGGCTCGAACGCGCCGAGCGGGTAGATCACCGTCGGGATGCCGAGCAGCACCCCGGTCAGCATGTTGCCGATCCCGGCGATGTGGAAGAACGGCACCCCGATGAATCCGACGTCGTTGTTGATGTCGGCGCCGTTGGTGTACAGGCCGGTCATCGTCTGGCCGGTCAAATTGGTGTGGGTCAGCACGGCGCCCTTCGGCCGCCCTGTCGTGCCCGAGGTGTACATGATCAGCGCCGGCGAGTCGTTGGGGATGTCGACCGGCCGGTGCTCTTGCCCGGACTCGTTGATCAGGTCTTCGTAGCCCAGCACGCTGTCGTCGGTCGGACCGCCGGCCACCACGACGGTGCCGAGCTGTGACTCGATGTCGCGGACTCCGGTGGCCACCGGGGCCAGCACGGGTTCCGTGATGATCACGCGCGCTTCGCAGTCCTGGACGAGGAAGGCGATTTCGGCCGGGGTGAGCCGGAAGTTCAGCGGGACCGCGATGGCGCCGAGCATGTTGACGGCCAGCACCGACTCGACGAACTCGGTGCGGTTGAGCATGAGGATCATGACCCGGTCACCGAAGCCGACACCCCGGCGGCTCAACGCGTCGGCCAGCGCCGCCACCCGGCCGCGCAGCTCGCCCCACGTCAGGGTTTTGCCCAGGAACCGCAGCGCCGCCGCGTGCGGCTGCATCAGCGCGTGGCGTTCCAACTGGTTCACCCAGTTCTGTCGACGGGCCAGGTACGGCTGCTCGTCCGCCTGTGTCGGATGGTTCGCCAATTGCGCGGTCAAACTAAGCACTCCCCTTCACTCGCGCACCGCTTGCGCCAGGTTGATATTTGATAAAACTTGGTGTTGTGTGGGTCACACTATGGCGTTGACGGTCCACTGACAAGTCCCCGTTAACGCCCGTCAAAACTTAAACCCCGTCCCGCCAAGCCCACGAAAGCCCTGGCAGCCCCCGTGAACGCACCGATGTCAATGCAGCCGAGGAGTCGGCGGCCGCTGCGTCGGGCGCAGTTGTCCGACGAGGTGGCCGGGCGTCTGCGGGCCGCGATCATGTCCGGCTCGTTGCGGCCGGGGACGTTCATCCGGCTGGACGAGACCGCGGCCCAGCTCGGGGTCAGCGTCACCCCGGTGCGTGAAGCCCTGCTCAAGCTGCGCGGCGAGGGCATGGTGCAGCTCGAACCGCACCGCGGCCACGTCGTACTGCCCTTGACCCGGCAGGACATCGAGGACATCTTCTGGCTGCAGGCATCGATCGCGCGCGAGCTGGCGGCGGCGGCCACCGACCACATCACCGAGGCCGAGATCGACGAGTTGGACCGCATCAACGACTCGCTCGCCGCGGCCGTCGGGTCCGGCGACGCCGAGACCATCGCGGGCATCGAGTTCGCGTTCCATCGCGTCTTCAACCAGGCGAGCGGGCGGATCAAGCTGGCCTGGTTCCTGCTCAACGCCGCGCGCTACATGCCGGTGCTGGTCTACGCCGCCGACCCCCATTGGGGAGAGGCCGCCGTCGACAACCACCGCCAGCTGATCGGTGCGCTGCGCCGGCGCGACACCAGCGCGGTGATCGAACACACCGTGTGGCAGTTCACCGATGCGGCGACCCGCCTGGCCGAGATGCGCGACCGCACCGGAATCTTCGACTAGCTCGAGGCCAGCTGCTCGGCGCGCTGCTTCAGGCTTTCGGCCAGATGGTCGAGCACGTTGTTGAGGAGTTGCTTCACCATCGGCGCCGGCACCGGCATCGACGTTTCGACGTCCAGATCCACCGTCAACAGGCTCGACGCCCCCATCGAAACCACGCTGAACAGCTGCTCCTGCTTGGTGAAGAGGTCGCCCTGCTGCAGGACGGTCTGAATCTGGTTTTCCCCGGGGTAGTACACGGCCTGGATGAACATGCTCTGCATGCCCTGGTAATCGGTGTCGAGCCGCAGCTGGCTGGGGCGCCCGTCGTCATAGCGGGCAAGCACCCAGAGACCTTTTATCTCCTCGTTCCATTGTGGGTAGGCCTCGAAGTCGCCGACGATCCGCATGATCAACGCGGCGTCGGCGTCCACCTCGACGGTCTTGCTCATCACTGGCATGCGCGAAGCATAGCCGGGCCGGCGGCGCCTCCGTGCGGTGCCGTCGCGGCCGATTCGATGACGAAAGCCCTGCTGCCAGGCGGTTATTGGTCGACGGCGGCGGTCGCCAGCAGGGCGCGGACGGCGTCGGGGATGGGGACGGACTTGCGGGTGACCCGGTCGACGTAGACGTGCACCCAGTGCCCCAGCGCGGTGATCGGTCGGGCGTTGTCTTCGGCGAGCTCATTCCCGGCGGCCCGGAACACTCCCAGCCGGTAGGTGACGCTGCTGCGGCCCAGCCGCGTGACGGCGAGTCCGACCACGAGGTGCTGCGGGAACTGCAGCTCGGAGAAGTAGCGGCAGCCCGATTCGGCGACGATGCCCAGCGCGGGCGTGGTGATCGGGTCCAGCCCGGTGCTGGTGTTGATCCAGGCGTTGATCGCGGTGTCGAATAGTTGGTAGTACACGGCGTTGTTGAGGTGGCCGAACATGTCGTTGTCGGCCCACCGGGTGCCGACCGGCCACAACACCGGAAAGTCGTTGCTGGTCAGCCCGTCCGGTGCGGGCGGAACCACGGAAGCCGACGCCATGGTTGTATTCCAGCATGCCTGCAATTCGAGGCGCCGTACTGGAGCACATCGGGTCGCCCCGGCCCTACGCCCGGTCGCGACCGATCACCGTCGCCGAACTCGACCTCGCGCCCCCGGGCCGCGACGAAGTCCTGGTCCGCGTCGAGGCGGCTGGCATCTGCCACTCGGACCTATCCGTGGTCGACGGCAACCGGGTGCGGCCGGTGCCGATGTTGCTGGGCCACGAGGCCGCCGGGATCGTCGAAGAGATCGGTGACGGCGCGCTATCAAGCGGGGTCGACCTGACCGTCGGCCAGCGGGTGGTGCTGGTGTTCTTGCCGCGCTGCGGTCATTGCGTGGCGTGCGCAACCGAGGGGCTGACGCCGTGTGAATCGGGCAGCGCGGCGAACGGCGCGGGCACGTTGCTCGGCGGCGACATTCGGCTCAGCCGAGCCGGCCACGCGGTGTATCACCACCTCGGTGTCTCCGGTTTCGCGACGCACGCGGTCGTCAATCGGGCCAGCGCCGTCCCGGTGCCCGGCGACGTGCCGGCCGACGTCGCCGCGCTCCTGGGTTGCGCGGTACTCACCGGTGGCGGCGCGGTGCTCAACGTGGGTCATCCGCGGCCGGGCCAGACGGTCGCGGTGGTCGGGTTGGGGGGCGTGGGCATGGCAGCGCTGCTCACCGCGCTGACCTATGACGACGTCCGCGTCGTCGCCGTCGACCAGCTGCCGGAGAAGTTGGCGGCCGCCCGGCGCCTGGGCGCCCACGACGCCTACACGCCGCAGCAGGCCACCGACGCCGGGGTGAAGGCCGCGGTGGTGGTCGAGGCCGTCGGTCATCCGGCCGCGCTGGAGACCTCGATCGCCATGACGGCGCCAGGCGGGCGCACGGTCACTGTGGGTCTGCCGCCCCCGGCGGCACGAATCAGCGTGTCGCCGTTGGGTTTTGTGGCCGAGGGCCGGTCGTTGATCGGCAGTTACCTGGGTTCGGCGGTGCCCAGCCGGGACATCCCCCGGTTCGTCGAGCTGTGGCGGTCGGGCAGGTTGCCGGTGGAATCGCTGGTGTCGTCCACGATTTCGTTGGAGAACATCAACGAGGCGATGGACAACCTGGCCGACGGGACCGCCGTGCGTCAACTGATCAGGTTCGACGGCTAGTCAACGTGCAACGCGCCGCATAGTGCGTGGCCCTGCAGCGCGAACAGTCGTTGCGAGCCAGCCCACTCTGGCAGCAGCGAATCGAACCCGTGACAGGCGCGCGCGAAGACGTGCAGTTCGGTCGAGACCCCGGCCCGCAGGAGCCGCAGCGCGTAGTCGATCGCCTCGTCGCGGAACGGGTCGATCTCGGCGCACGTGATCAAAGCCGTTGGCAGTCCGGCCAATTCGCCCCGCCGTGCGGGCACCGAGAGCTCCGACGCGCCGGCCGGCCCCAGGTAGTGGCGCCACATCAATTCGGCGGCCTCGCCGTCGAACGCCGGGCTGGTGCGGAACTGCGCCTTCGATCCGGTAACCCGATCGTCGAGCACCGGCTGGTGCAGCAACTGAAACGCCACCGGCGGCAGTTTCTCGTCGGCGGCCCGCTGCGCCAGGCCCGCGGCCACGGCGGCGCCGGCGCTGCTGCCCGCGACGGCCAGGCGCCCCGGGTCCACTCCCAGGTCCCCCGCGTTCGCGGCCACCCACCGCAGCACGGCGCCCGCATCCTCGAGGGCCGCCGGGAACGGGTGCTCGGGGGCGAGCCGGTAGTCCACCGACAGCACCGTGCAGCGGCCGCGTCGCGAAAGCTCCACGCATTGGCGGTGATCGGTGTCCAGGTTGCCCAGCGCGAATCCGCCGGCGTGGCAGTACACCACGCCCGGCGCCCCGTCGTCGGGCCCACCGCGATAGATGCGCACCCTGACACCGCCGAATTCCGTCGGCACGCGATCCTCGACGATCCCCACCCCGGACGCATTGGTCTGCCCGGCGGTCACCCGGCGGCGTTCGTTGAACGGCTCACGCGCGAGTTGTATTGCGGCCAGCGTAAACTCGGTCCGCGTCGTAACGACGTCACGCAACGCGGGATCGAGCCGATCGGCCCCGTCCAGCTGTGTCACCGCGCGCCGCCGGCGCCGCTGCCGACCTTCAGCGGATCTGCAGGCATTGCCCACCGTCGATGACGAGTTCGGAGCCGGTGATGAACGATGCTTCGTCGGACACCAGGAAGGCCACCGCGTCGGCAACCTCACCGGCCTCGCCGATCCGCCCGAACATGGACGCCCCGGCCAGCCGCGCCTGGGTGGCGTCGTCGAGCATCGTGGTGGCGATCGGCCCGGGGAAGACGGCGTTGACCCGGATGCCGGAGGGGGCGAGCTCGGCCGCGGCGGTCTGGGTGAGCCCGCGCAACGCCCACTTCGATGACCCGTAGGCGCTGTGCTGCGGGAAGGGGCGGATGGCGCCGGTGCTGCAGATGTTGACGATCGAGGCATTCGGCGCCGTGCGTAGCTGCTCCAGCGCTGCGCGCATCCCGAGGAACGGGCCCAGACAGTTGACCCGCCAGGCGGTTTCGAAGCCGGCGGGTGTCTCCGCGCTCAGCGAGGCCCGGTGTAGCACACCCGCGCAGTTGACCAGCGTGCTCAGCGAGCCGAAGCGACCGGCGACCTCGGCGACCACCGAGTCCCACTGCTCGGATGCGGTCACGTCGAGCTCGAGGGCGATCAGGTCTTCGTCGTGCGCTTCGCCGACGGCGGTGAGCAGTTCGGCTGCCCGCAGGTCGCACGCGGCCACCGAAAAGCCTTTGTCGCGCAGGCGTTTGGCGATGGCCCAGCCTTGTCCGCCGGCGGCGCCGGTCACCAGTGCGACGCGTTGATTCATGCTGGGCTCACCTCGCGACTGTCGGCCGATCCGGCGCAGGTGGCGCAGCGGCGCCGCGCCTCGTCGTCCGTCATCGCGTGGCCTCGCGCAGGTGCTCCGCGGCGCCGCGCCGCAGCGCCTGTGACTCGGCCGCCAGGGTGATCATGCCGAATCCCAACTGTGCCATGGCGTGACCCGTCTTGCCATCCCCGGCGTGAATGCCGGTGACCAGACCCGCGTCCGACGCCGCCCGATGGATGCGCACGATCGCGTCGAGCACCTCCGGATGCCGGGTGGCGCCGACGACACCGGCGCCCAGCGAAATGGCCAGATCGGCTGGGCCGACGTAGATTCCGGTCAGGTCGTCGACGGCGCAGATGTCGTGGATGCCGGAGAGCGCGGCCGCGGTCTCGATCATCGCGAACACGCCGGCCCGCGACTCGTGGGCGGCGGGGTCGAGCCCCAGGCTGGCGCGCAGCGGACCGAAGCTGCGCACGCCCCGCGGCGGGTAGCGGGTGGCGGCCACCGCCGCGGCGGCCTGGTCCGCCGACTCGATCATCGCGATGACGACGGCGTCCGCACCCGCGTCGAGCACCCGCCCGATCGGCGCCGCGTCGGCGTTGGGCAGGCGGACCACCGTGGCGACGGGCACGTGCTCGATGCGGCGCAGGATGCGCGCGATGTCGGCGTCGTCGAGGTAGCCGTGTTGCGCGTCGAAGCCGACGTAATCGTAACCGGCGCGGGCGAATTCCTCCGGCCCCAGTTCCGTTGGGCCGGTGATCCAGCCGCCGAATATCGGGGCTTTGCGGCTCAGCGCCTGCTGTAAATTGCTCGGCGAAGTCATGGCGCACCGGCGATGGCGATCTTGATGCGTTCGGCGACCGGCCGGCAGGCCAGTTCGAAGGCGTCCTGCACCTGGTCGACGCCGTAGGTGTGGGTGAGGTAGGCGCCCAGCAGCCGGGGGTGCTCGGCGGCGAACTTGCCGGCAAGCTCCAGCATCCGCCGGCGGTCCAGTGTCACACCGGATTTCAGAGTCAGGTTGTTGCGTAGCATCGCCCGCATGCTGATCGGATACATTTCGTCATCGGCGACGCCGAAATAAAACACGGTGCCGCCGGGGGCGGCGGCGTCGATGGCGTGGTTCAGGGTGGCGACCTGATGGCCGACGGCCTCGATGACGACGTCCGCGCGGTCCGCGCCCTCGAGCTGGCTCACCCAGCGGTCGCTGGTGGCGCGCACCGGGTCGTCGACCCCGAAAGCCTCTGCCAGGCCGTGGCGTTCGATCGGGTCGACGCCGGTGACGCGTCGCGCCCCCGCCGCCTTGGCGACATAGGAGAACAACAGCCCGATGGACCCTTGGCCGATGATCGCGACGTGCCGGCCGGCCAGGTCGCCGAGCTGTTCGCAGGCGTAGAGGACGCAGGCCAGCGGTTGCAGCCCGACCGCCTGGGCGGGGGTCAGCGCCGGATCGTAGGACGCCAGTCCGTCGCCGTCGCTGACGATGCGTTCCATCATGCCGTCGAATCCGGAGGCCCAGCCGACCACCTGATCGCCGGGGCGGTGGGCGGGGTGCCGGCTGGCGATCACCTCGCCGGCGACCTCGTGGATGGGGAAGCCATCTTTCTCGGGACCGCTTCGGCCGTCGTCACCCGGGATCCGTCCGCGGGCGCCGCGGAAGGCCGGCAGATCGCTGCCGCAAACGCCCGCGGCCGAAAACCGCAACAGCACCTGCCCGTCGGCCAGGCACTCGGGGGTCTTGTCGTCGATCGTGGTGCGCTCGAACAGATACGGGGCGATGATCCGATAGGACCACACGTCAGACCTCCACCGGAATGTTGTTCCAGCCCCATTGGAAGCTGGACGGCAGCCGGGTGGCCGAGTCGGCCTGGATCGCGTAGTCGGGCACCCGGCGAAGCCATTCGGCCAGCAGCACAGCCACTTCCAGCCGCGCCAGGTGATATCCGATGCAGAAGTGCTGGCCGCGGCCGAATGCCAGCGAGCGGTGGATGGGCCGGTCCCAGATGAATTCGTCGGGCTCGGGGTACTCCCGCTCGTCGCGGTTGGCCGAGGCGAGCAGGGTGATGACGCGCTGGCCCGGACTCAGGGTTTCGCCGTGAATCTCGAAGGGCTTGCGCACCGTGCGCGCGAACCACTGTGCGGGCGCACAGAATCGGATCATCTCGTCGCGCGCGACGAGCACGTTGTTTTCCAGGTCGGCGCGTACGGCGGCCAGCTGCTCGGGCCGCCGGCTGAGCTCCCAGAGGCCGTGGGCGACGATTTTGGGCACCGTCTCGGTTCCCCCGATGAAGATGCACAGCATCTGGGTCGCGACTTCCATGTCGTCGAGCGCGCTGCCGTCGGGCAGGTGATAGCCCAGCAGGCCGTCGACCACGTCCAGTGGTGTCCCGGACGAATCGGCGCGGCGGCGCGCGACCGCGGGCAGCAGGTATTCGAAATAGTTGGGCCGCGCCTGGCCGGTGTCCACACCGACGCCCGGCTGAGCGAGGCTGCCGGCGTTGACGGTGGCGAGGACTTGCGGCGCGAGATCGGTTGGAATACCGCATAATTCGCAGACGATCGCGGCCACCACGATTCCGCCATAGTCCTGGGTCAGGTCGAACGCACCGCCCGGGAGCAGCGCGTCGAGGCGTTGGTTCGCCAACGCGCGGATCCGGCCCTCCAGGTCGGTGACCGATCGCGGCCGAAACGGCCGCGAGTGGGTGCGCCGGATCTCGCCGTAGAGGTCCGCGTCGAACATGGCGTGAAACGGCAGTGGGTGCAGGGGCGGGTCGGCGACCGGCCCGCTGTTGTGCTGGGCCAGAACCGATGCCGGCGGCAGCGTGCCTTCCGAGGCGACGAACGTGCCGTTGTTGACTTCCAGCACCGTCCAGATGTCCTCGAAGCGTGACAGCGCGAACGTGTCCCACTGCGGCATGTAGTACACGGGGTGGTGGTCGCGCAGGGTCTTGTAGTACGGCAATGGGTTCGCCATCACCGCCGCGTCGAACGGGTCATACCGAAAGTCGTTCATGGTCAAGGCGTTCAGCCGCTCCGTCACTGCAGCGGCGATGGCGGGAGGGCCTGCAGAATGGAATCCTCCCAGCCGTCACGCAACGCGGGCGCCACGCTCATCCACGTGACGATCTCGGCCGGTGGGCTCTCCTTCCAGGACGGATAGTGCTCGGCGAAGCAGTCCCAGCCGCCGTCCAGCGCCCAGTAGTGGATCACTTCGTTGTAGCGGAAGGTCGTGGTGAACGATCCGAGCCAGCGCTTGCCGGTCCGTTCCGACCACGGAACGTAGAGCCGCTCCAGTTCGCGGATGTAGTCGTCCTGGCGTCCCGGTTTGGTCTGCATGATCTCTTGGATCACCAGCGGCGCGGTGAAATTGGCTTCGCGCAGCTGGGCGAGCGTCTTGTTGCTGGGCCCGGGGTACATGATGCGGCCCTCCCCCGAAGCGCCGACGTCAGCCAGGAACGCCGCCCATTTGCCGGATGCGGCCTCGTGGCTGCCGCCGCGGGCCTGCGCGGCCCCGATCCTGGCGTAGTCGGCGAAGCCGTCGATCTCCCAGATGACCGTCACCTGGGGCCAGTGACCGTTGTACGGCGTGGACTCCCAAATCGCGAACAGCCGAGCGCCGAGTTGCTCCATCATCGGTTGATAGGTGTCGGCGAAGATCTCGGTGAACAGGTCGCTGCGCCCGGAGCCCAGCGAAATCGTCTCGTGCAAGTAGAGCAGGGTGTGTCCGAAGTATTTCTTCATCGGGCTAGTCGAGCCGGATCAGCTCTGAGGCGGCCCCCAAGCCCACGTCGCACAGCAACATCTCGGTGGCATCGACCGTCGCGCCCGGAATGCCCGCCGCCGCAAGCGCATAGCTCTTGAACATGCGGGCCGCGCCGCTGAGTAGATGCTGCGCACGCGTCGTCGCACGGTTCACCCCCAGGGGCCATCCCTCACCCCAGAGGGCGACCTCGATCAGCGGGTTGTCCAGTGACTCGAGCACGGCCTCACGCACCCGGGCGTCGGCGGTGAACGCCTGAGCGCTAACGGCCAGGCTCGTCGAGCCCGCGCACACGCCGGCAAGCTCGGGCTCGAGGTCCGCCGCCCGCACCCCCAGGATGCGCAGCGACCGGGTATCGCAGCCCCGCGGGAGCAGCACGGTCACCTCCCAACCGGCCATGGCCCGGTCGTAGAGCCAACCGCCGGCCGACTGCACGACATCCGCGGCGCTGGCCGCGACCACGTCGAGCCGGTAACGCAGACCCTCGCCGGTTGCGCGGGCTGCTTCCGCAGCGCCGCTCTTGCTGATGTCGAACGTGGGAGCGACCATCGATCCATTCCTCACCACCAGTTCGCTGGCGGGTCACAAGCGCTTGTCTTGGGCTGGAGCCGCGTCACGCGCGGGCCGATGCGACTCACCGGACAGGGTGACACTTCTTGCGGAATTTGTAAAGCTACCGCCGGCCCGTCAGGACCCGCGGCGGGCCTTGAGGTCGGCCAGCACTTCCGCGGTGTGTTGCCCGAGTTCCGGTGCCGCAGAACGCGGTGCCCACGGAGTCCCGTGAAAATCCGCCGGTGTGGCAACCATCGGCACGGCGGCTTCGCCGTCGGGGACGTCGACGATGCCGCCCGCGGCGTGGAACTGCTCGTCGGCGACGACGTCCTCGAGGGAGTTGATCGGTGACCAGAAGAAGTCCGGTTCGCCGGCGAACACCTCCGCCCATTCGTCGAGGGGGCGCGTCGCGAAGATGTCATCCAAAGCGGCGATCAGCTCGGTCGAGTTGACGGCGCGGGAACGGGCATCGGCGAATCGGGGATCGCCGCGCCACTCGGGCCGGCCCACCGCCCGGCACAGCGCCGGCCAATGCCGCTCGGCCTCCAGACCGACGATCCAGAACCGCCGGCCGTCGGCCGCGGCATAGTTGTTCATGCACGGATTGCCCATGGTTTCGCGCTGCCCGATCGCGATCGGCTGTCCGCTCATCAGATAGGTGTTGAGGTCGAAGCTGACGGTGTAGGCACCCTGCCGGTAGAGCGAGGTGGTCACCAGCTGACCCGTCCCGGTCCGTTCGCGCGCGAGCAGGGCCGCGCATACGGCCGCGGCCATCGTCATCCCGGCGGAGTGGTCGCCCATGCCGCCACGCTGAAACGGGGGCGTGTCGCCGGGGCGGGTGAGCAGGTGGGCCACCCCGGCCCGGGACCAGAAGGCGGCGACGTCGAAGGCGGCGCGGTCGGCGTCGGGCCCGTCCTCGCCGTACCCGGTGATGAGCCCGTAGACCAGACGCGGATTGGTCGCCGACACCGCCTCGAAGTCCAGGCCGAGGCGCCGTAGCGCGCCGGGCCGCACATTGGTCAGGAAAACGTCTGCCTCAGCAAGCAATTCGAATGCGGTGGCGCGGCCGTCGTCGGTCCCGAGATCCAGCACGACGCTGCGCTTGGACCGGTTGTCCATCTCGAACGGCGGGTTCAAGCCCAAATCGCAGCCCAGCATCCGGCCGAACATGCGCGCCGGATCACCGGCCGGCGGCTCGATCTTGATCACGTCGGCGCCCCAGTCCGCGAGGATGCCGCCGGCGGCCGGGCCGGCCACCCAGACCCCGAGTTCGACGACTTTGACGCCTGCTACCGGTCCCGCCATGGGTAAGTTCCCGCTCTCTGCTATCCGAGCTGGGGGTACCACCCACTTCTGGGGGGACACGCCAGCGCAACGCCGCATACCGAGTGCCACGCTAGCGTGACGTTCAGCGGCCTTAGGCTTGCGCACATGAGTCTGGTGGCCGGGCGTGGTCCGCTCAGCGGCGATCCCGCGGGACGCTTCTCGCCCGCGATACCCGACGACGTCGTCTACGTCGAACCGCATCCCCGGCGCGTGCAGGCAGTCAGGGACGGCCGCGTGGTGATCGACACCGAGCGGGCGCTGATGGTGCACCGGCGCGGCCGGCCGCTGAGCTACGCCTTCGCGGCCGACGAGGTAGGCGACCTACCCGGCGAGCCGGAACCCGCGGCGCCCGGTTTCGTCCAGGTGCCCTGGGACGCGGTCGACACCTGGCTGGAAGAGGGGCGCAAACTCGTGCACTATCCGCCCAATCCCTATCACCGCGTCGACTGCCGTCCGACGCAACGCCGCCTGCGCGTCCGCGCCGACGGGACGACGCTGGTGGACACCGACGACACCGTCATCCTCTTCGAGACCGCGCTCGCCCCGCGGCTCTACGTCGATCCGGCACACGTGCGCACCGATCTGCTGCGGCGCTCCGAGACGTCGAGTTATTGCAATTACAAAGGGGTTGCGACGTACTGGTCGTTCGTCTCCCGCGACCGGGTTGTCGAGGACGTCGCCTGGAGCTATCCCGGCCCGCCGCCGGAAAGCCTGCCCATCAAGGGATTCCTCAGTTTTGACGACACGCGCGCCGAGGTGATGGCCGAGCTGCCGGTCAGCGACCGTAGCTAGGGCGACCGAGACCCAGCTCGTGCTGGGCGATCATGTTGCGGAACACCTCCATCGTGCCGCCGTAGATGCCGGCGGGCACGCCGTGCCGGAAGATGAACTCGATGGCACCATTATCCGCGGAACCCGTTGTATCCGTAGGCAATGTCGATGCCGTACCCAGCAGGTCCATCAACTCCTGGGAGGCCTCCCGCATCGTCTGGATGAGCGCTACCCGCCCGTACATCCCGGGGGTCGACATGGCCGCCTCGATCCGGGCCATGTTGCGCCCGAGCCGGTATTTCGTCGCATCGTCATCGATCGGGCGCCGCCCGGCCGCATCGGGCTTCGACAGGACGGCTGCCACTCCATCGGCCGCCTCGGCCATCAGGTGGCCATGCTCTGACAACATCGAAATGTTCTGCAGGCCATGGTCTTCGGTTTCGGTGATGCCGTGTTCCGCGTCGAGGGCGAACCGCATCACCGTCCAGCCGCCGTTGACCTCGCCGATCCGATAGAGATCGGCGACCCGTACGTCGCTGTAATACACGATGTTGGTGCGGTCGCCGTCGAGCGTGCGAATGCCCTGGATCTCGATGCCCGGCGAATCCAGCGGCACCAGGAACATGGTGAGGTTCTTGTGTTTGCGGCCCTGCGGATCGGTGTTGGTGAGCAGGAAGACGTACTGGGCGTTCTGCGCGTTCGAGGTGAACATCTTGGAGCCGTTGATGATCCAGCTCGATTCGTCCGCCTCGCGCACGGCTCGGGTCTTGCAGGTGGCGACGTCGGAGCCACCCTCGGGCTCGGTGTAGCCCAGGCACAGTCGGATTTCGCCGGACAACACCCCCGGCAGGATCGCGTCGGCGAGTTCGGGCGCCCCGAATTGTTCGACCAACCGCGCGACTGTCGCCGTGGTGCCCCAGTGAAACCACGGCGTGTGCGCGCGACCGATCTCTAGGTGGAAGATCCGCCGCCGCACCGGATCGAATCCCCCCTCGGACTCCAGCTGATAGTCCGACGTCAGGTAGCCCTCTTTGCCCAAAGCCAAATGCACTGGCTCACTGAAGTTTTCGCCGGTCTCTCGATCGCGCCGCCGCACTTCGTCGGTGACGTGTTCGGCGATGAACGCCCGAGTCCGGTCGAAGAAGTCCTGATCCTCGGGCGAGAGCACTACACGGGAGAAGTCCATGTGACGCCTCTGATCACGCCGCGTCGACGACCAGGCTGCGGAACCGGTCGAGGGTCTCGAGCGCGTGCGTCATGCTGTCGCCGGGCAGGTGAATGCTGACCCACGTCACGCCCAGCTTCGCCAGCTTGTCCAGGCCCTCGAGGTAGGCGTCGGCGTTGAAGTCGTCACTCGCGGGGCTGCCGCCCTCGAAGTTGGTGAAGGTGATGTCGATGGCAGACCAATCCCGCTGGGCCGCATCGCATCTGCGCCGCAGATCGTCGATGCCGTCGGCGAGCTTCTGCGGTGAGTCGATGACGGCGGTGCCGGCCGTCTGGGCCAGCTGCGGCGGCGCGGGGAACGGGCACCAGCCGTCGCCGTACTGGGCCACCCGTTGCCGCGAAGAGGACGTGTTGCCGCCGATCCAGAGCGGCGGGTGCGGATCGCTGATCGGGCGGGGGTGCGCGGTGATGCCCCGCGCGCTGAAATGCTTGCCCTCGAACGAGATATCGTCGCCGGTCCAGATGGCCCGGATCACCTGTAGGGATTCCTCGAACAGCTCGGCGCGCTCGTCGAAGCTGACCCCCAGCGCCGCGAACTCGCGCTTGAGGTAGCCCACGCCCACCGCGAGCGTGAACCGCCCGCCGGAGAGCAGGTCCAGGGTGGCGCCGGCCTTGGCCACCACGAACGGGTTTCGGTACGGCAGCACCACGATGTTGGGAATCAGCCGCAGCGTGGACGTGGTGGCCGCCGCGAAACCCAGGGCGACAAAGGGGTCCAACGCGTCGTGCCCGCCGGCCTCCAGCCATCGCTGCGAGGGCGCCGGGTGATCGGTGAAGCCGAAGCCGTGGATCCCGGCCGCCTCGGTCGCCGCGGCCACCTTGCCGATACCGTCCCCACTGACCAGCTCCGGGTTGTACGGATGGCTGTGCATCGGGTGGGTGATGGTGAACCGCATGGCCTTAGAACCGCGCGCGCGAGTCGATCGCCGTGTCGCTGGTGCGCAGCGGGCGGATCAGCGCCTCCTGGGCGAACGAGGCCAGCAGCTCACCCTCTTGCGCGTGCACGGTGCCGCGCACGTACGACATGCCCGCGCCGACCTGGGTGCTCTCGTGTGTGTAGAGCAGCCACCCGGTCCAGTCCACCGGTTCGTGGAAGGCGACCGAGATGCTCATCGGTGCGGTCGACACGGTCAGGTGCGCCTGGGCGGTGCCGATGCCCTCGTGCGCGCGCATGGTGGTCGAGATGCCCAGATGGCCGGTGAAGTACGCGAGCAGCGCCTTGGCCAACTCGTCACGGGTCGGGATCGGGTCGTAGTGCAACCAGGCGTAGAGCTCCGGCGGGCCGACCTCGTCGGGGCTGTTGACGTCGACCACGTCGACCAGGCGCAGCTCGCGACCGACCATCGGCATCGGTGAGGGGTGCGCGTCCGCCGGGGCGGCGACCTCGGGGCGCGGCAGGTGGTGCCGGATGACGTCGTCGGTCGGGACGTCGGCCAGCACGGTGATGCTCAGGCAGCGCCGGCCGTTCTGGTGCACGGCGACCACCGCGGTGGCCGTGGAGCGGCCTTCGGACACCACGTCGAGAACCAGCTCGATGGGCGGGCCGACGGTGATCGCCCGCGAGAAGACCGCATGAGCCGAGCGCACCGACTTGTCCGGAAATCGCTTCGCCACAGCGACGATCGCCTGCGCGAGCACCTGGGTGCCCTCCACCACCTGGCGTTCGTCGCCCACGGCGATGCCGGTCTGGCCGGTGAATCGGTCTTGCCCGTCGCCCTGCACGTCGAACAGATCCAGCAGGCCCTGCACGGTCCACTCGGTCTGCTCGGTTTCCTCAGACGCCTTCGTCACCCACTTCACCCTCTCGCGCTCGCGGCTCAGCGCTCAGCGTGACACTTTGCGTAGGATTTGTAAAGGTTGGCTAACAGACGGCGGCCCAGCCGAGTGGTCAAACGACCGGATGCGTGGGGCGGCAACGCAATTGGGCATTGCCGCCACTACTCCGGGAACCGCGTTCACGCGCCAGGCGGGGGTGGCGCGCCAGCTCGCGCTATCGGCAGATTGACACCGGTACCTGCGGTGCGTGACACTTTTTCGGTGTTTTGTAAAGCCGTCCGATTTGCCGAAGGCCGGGACGAATGATTCCCGAGCCGTTGGCCAACGGATTCTGCTTCGGCGAGGGCCCGCGCTGGTTCGAGGGCCTGTTGTGGTTCTCCGACATGCTGGGCGAAGCCGTCCACACCGCGACCATGGGCGGATCGCTGACCACACTGCCGCTGCCCGGGCACTCACCGTCGGGCCTGGGCTTCCGGCCCGACGGGTCGCTGCTGATCGCCTCGACCGAAGACCGCCAGGTGCTGCGCTATGACGGCGAAACCGTCGTCACCATCGCCGATCTCGCCGACGTCGCGCCGGCCGCCCTGGGCGACATGGTCATCGACGACGCCGGCCGCGCTTACATCGGCTGCCAGGCGCTGCGCGGTGGGGTCATCATTGCGCTGGATCCCGACGACGGCGCCACCGTCGTGGCCGACGACCTCGACTTCCCCAACGGCATGGCGATCACCCCGGACCGCGGGACGCTGATCGTCGCCGAGTCGACGGCCCGGCGGCTGACGGCGTTTTCCATCGGCGACGCCGGCGCACTGTCCGAGCGCCGCGTCTTCGCCGACGGACTGGACGGGCCGCCCGACGGCATCGCGCTGGACGCCGATGGCGGGGTGTGGACATCCATGACGTTGGCGCACCAGTTCGAGCGGATCGTGGCGGACGGCACCGTGACCGACCGCATCGACATGGGCGACCGGGTGGCCATCGCCTGCGCCCTCGGCGGTCCGCAACGCCGCACCCTGTTTCTGTTGTCGAGTACGGAGGCATATCCTCAGCGCCTGATCGGCACCCGGCTTTCCCGGCTGGATGCCGTCACGGTGACCACTCCCGGCGCCGGCCTGCCCTGACCGAGAGGTTGACGATGACCGACGCCTATTACGAGCTGATGGACCCTGTCGGCGACGCCGACGCCGCGCTGGGCGAGAAGTTCCGGGCGACCGACCTGGCCCGCGGTACCTGGTCGGCGGCCATTCAGCATGGCGGCCCGGTGTCGGCGCTGCTGGTCCGGGCGCTGGAGCGGTGCGATCAGCGCGACGACACCCGCCTGTCCCGCGTCGTCATCGACCTGCTGGGCGGGGTCCCGGCCGAGGGCGATTTGTGGGTGCGCGCTGAGGTGCAACGCCCCGGCAAGCAGATCGAATTGCTCAGCGCCGAGATGCTGGCCCCGGGGCCCGACGGCACCCCACGGCCGGTAGCGCGCGCCACCGGATGGCGGCTGCAGCACCAGGACACGCAGTCCCTGGCGCACGCGGCGGCGCCGCTGCCGCGGCCCCGGGCCGAGGCCTTCAACCGCAACCTCAAGGCCCGGGACTGGGACCGTAACTACGTGCACAGCCTGGAGTGGCTGTGGCTGACCGAGCCGCTCAGCGAGGGCCCGGGCGAATCGTGGATTAACCCGACCGTGGACCTGGTCAACGGCGAATCCATGACGCAGCTGGAACGGCTGTTCGCGGTGGCCGACTGCGCGAACGGCATCGGCAGCAAGTTGGACATCACCAAGTGGACGTTCCTCAACACCGATCTGGCGGTGCACGTGTTTCGCGTGCCGGATGGGGACTGGATCGGCATTCGGGCGCAGACCAGCTACGGGCCGGACGGCATCGGGACGACCATCGGCACGTTGTTCGACGAGCAGGGCGCGGTCGGCGCCATCCAGCAGTCGGTGCTGGTGCGCCGGCGCCCGCCTCGGGCCTAACGTGGGAGCGGATGACCATGACACCTCGGCGACACTGCGAAAAGTCTGAATCATGAGCCAGCCGGTCCGGGCGACGACGATCGCCGATAACGACACCTCGACGCGTCAGCGCATCCTGGCGGCCACCGCCGAGGTGCTCGGCCGTAACGGCAAGACCAAGCTCAGCCTGTCCGACGTCGCCACCCAGGCCGGGGTCTCCCGCCCCACGCTGTATCGCTGGTTCGCATCCAAAGAGGAGTTGCTGTCGGCGTTTTCGGCCTACGAGCGCCAGATCTTCGAAAGCGGATTGGTGAAGGCCACCGCGGGGTTGAAGGGCGTGGACAAGCTCGACGCCGTGCTGCGGTTCATCGTCGAATACCAGCATTCGTACTCCGGGGTGCGCATGGTCGACGTCGAGCCCGAGCACACCATCGCCCAGTTCTCCTGGGTCATCCCGCAGATGCGCGAGGGCCTGCAACGCCATTTGCCCGGACCCAACGCGGCGGTCAAAGCGGCGACGGTCATCCGGATTGCGATATCGCACTACATCGTGCGCAGCGATGACGCCGACCAGTTTCTGGCGCAGCTGCGGCACGCGGTGGGGATCAAGGGGAGTTAGTCGAACAACACCGCGGCGTTGAGGTAGCCGGTCGGGTCCAGCGCGGCCTTGACCGTGCGCATCGCGGCGATGTCGGCGGGTCCGCGGGACATGGCGAGGTAGGGCCGCTTGCGGCTGCCGACGCCGTGTTCGGAGCTGACGTTGCCGCCGGATCGCGCGATGAGTTCCATCATCGGCTCGTACAGCGCCCGCTCGCGATCGGCCGGGCAGCGCAACACGTTCAGGTGCAGGTTGCCCTCGCCGACGTGGCCGAACAGCACCGGCAGTGCGTCGGGGGCATGTGTGTGAACCAAATCGATTGCGTGTCTTTCGAATTCGCTGACCGCCGACAGTGGCAGCGACACATCGAATTTCAGCGGTGGCCCGTACACACCGAGCACCTCGGCCAGCGATTCGCGCACCTGCCACAACCGTTGCTGCGCAGCAAGATCCACGCCGACCGCGGGATCGGCGCACATCGGCACGTCGTCGAGCAGGCCGGCGAGCCGTTCGGTCTGGTCGTGATCGGCGGCCAGCTCGACCAGCAGCAGCCAGTCGCCGGCGACCGGGGCGCCGACACCGCGGTGCTCGGCGGTCAGCGCGGCGGCGCGGCCGTCGATCAATTCCAGTGCCGCTATGCCGTCCGCATCGCGGAAGGTGCGCCCGGCGGCCACCAGCGCGTCGAGGTCGGCGAACCCGCAGATCGCCGTCACCCGGTGCGACGGGGTGGCGTGTAGCCGCAGGTCCAGCTCGGTGATGACGCCCAGCGTGCCCTCGGCGCCCACGAACAGCGCCGGCAGGTCGTAGCCGGTGTTGTCGCGGCGCACCCGGCTGTGGCGGCGCAGCAGCGTGCCGTCGGGCAGCGCCACCTGGACGCCGACCACCTGCTCGCCCATGTTGCCGTAGCGGACCGTGCGCAGGCCGCCGGCGTTCGTCGACGCCATGCCGCCGACCGTCGCGGTGTCCCGGGCCGCCAGATCCACGCCGAACACCAAACCCGCTGCGGCGGCGGCCCGTTGCACCGCGGCCAGCGTGGCCCCGGCGCCGGCCTCGATGCGGCGTTCGACGGTGTCGACGTCGCCGACGGCGTGCAGCCGCTCGGTGGACAACAACACGTCGTCGTGCTCGGGGACGGTGCCGGCCACCAACGAGGTCCGGCCGCCCTGCACCGTCACGTGCGCGCCGGCGTCGCGGCACACCCGCAACACCTCGGCCACCTGCTCGGCCGTGCCGGGCCGCACCAGCGCGCTCGCCTTACCGCGGTAGCGGCCGGTGTGGTCGACGCTGCGCGCCGTCAGCACGTCGGGATCGGTGACGACGTGATTCGATCCGACCAGGCCCGCCAGGCTGCGCAGCATCTACACCATCCCCTACGCCGAACGTGCACTGACGGCGGAAAACAAACCCGATTGTCGCAGTGAGTGCACGCTCGGCGTCAAACAGCCCGCCCTGCGTTAGAACTCCTTGTGATTCACGTCGGTGACCAGGCCGCCGTCCATCACGTACTCGCTGCCCGTGGAGTACGACGACTCGTCGCTGGCCAGGAAAAGCACGAACGTCGCGACTTCCCGGACCTCACCCGGACGTCCGAGCGGGATCGTCACCATGTCCTCGGGCAGGTGGGCGGTCATCGGGGTGCGGATGAACCCCGGGTGCACCGAGTTCACCCGAATGTTGTGCGGCGCCAGCTCCAACGCCGCCGACTTCGCCAACCCGCGCACGCCCCACTTCGACGCGACGTAGGGATGCACCATGGGCGCCCCGCGCAGGCCCTCGATGGACGACACGTTGATGATCGAGCCGCCGCCGGCCGCGATCATCGGCTCAACCGATGCCCGCATGCCCAGGAACGTCCCCGTCAGGTTGACGTCAATCACCTTCTGCCACTTGGCCAGATCGAAGCTCTTCAGCGGGCCGAGCGCCACGGTGCCGGCATTGTTGACCAGCACGTTGAGCTTGCCGAATTCGCCGACCGCGGTGGCGACAGCGGCGTCCCACTGGTCGGGCTGGGTGACATCGAGGTGCACGTAGCGCGCGGATTCGCCGATCTCGTCGGCCAGTGCCTTGCCCTGGTCGTCCAGGATGTCGCCGATCACGACCTTGGCGCCCTCCTCGACTAGCAGCCGTGCGTCTTCGGCGCCCATACCGCCAGCGGCACCACTGATCAGCGCTACCTTGCCGTCTACCCGACCCACGCGGGTCTCCTTTCGATTCAGGTGGTCACCAAAGTGCTTGGTGCGTAAAGGCTTTTGCCCGTTACCAGCGGCAGATCAAGCGTGGTCCGGATGCCCGGCGGCGCCGCGATCACCGCGGGAATGGCGTTGACGACGCGGCCCGCGGCGCCCGCGATCGCCGCATGGTTGTGATCGCCCTTGCGGCTGCTGGGAACGATGTCGACGGCGTATGACGGCTCGCCGGTGATCTCGACGCGGTACGAGCCGTCGCCGGAGGCGGGCTGGGGCAGGTCTGGACGCAGGTCCGGGCGCAACCGGGTGACGTGCTCGATGACGATGGCCGGGTGGCCCTTGACCATGCCGCGAATCTCGAACTGCAGCACGGCCACGGTGCCCTTGGCCACGTGCCCCACCGCGATGTCGAAATCCTCGGGTGCGGGCTCGCGCTGGTAGGACTCGGTGATCTCGTCGACCTCGATGCCGAGGCCGGCAGCCAGCTGCCGGATCGCGGTACCCCAGGCGATGCTGAGGATGCCCGGCTGCAGCAGCATCGGGATCTCGTCCATAGGCTTGGCGAACCCCATGTAGTCCATGACCTCGGTGCCGTTGTACGACGCGTAGTCGTGAATCTCCATGCAGCGCACTTGCTCGATGCGCTGACAGGTGCCGGCGAGCGCGAACGGGATCAGGTCGTTGGCAAATCCGGGGTCGACGCCGCTGACGAAGATGCTCGAATTACCTTGCCTGGCAGCGTCTTCCACGCGGGCGATGTACTTGTCCGGCATGACACCCCACGGGAACTGCAGCAGCCCGGGTGACGACCCGACGACGTTGATGCCGGCGGCCAGGATGCGCATGACATCGGCCATCGCCTCGGGCAGCCGGGTGTCACCCATCGCGCAGTACACGACGCAGTCGGGCTTGGCGGCGATGATCGCGTCCAGGTCATCGACGGCCGCGACGCCCGTGACGACGCCGGCGTCCAAACCGACGCCGCACAATTCGCCGGCGTCCCTCCCTACCTTCTCGGGCGTGGAGACGCACACCCCGGCCAATTCGAACTGGGGGTTGGTGATGAGTTCGGCGAGGGCCAGCCCTCCGACATTGCCGGTACCGACGTGCGCGACGCGGATCGCCATTGTGAGTCTCCGTCCGTTGAGCGCTCAGACTTTTCTAGACACTAGTCCATTAATTCGGGAGCGCATACCTGGCTGACTGATCGCGATCGTCCAGGCAGAATCAATCGCTGATGACACAGCGTGAAGACATTCGGTTCCCGTCCGGCGACGACCTGATCAGCGCCTGGCTCTACCGGCCCGCGGCCAGCGGGCCCGTGCCGCTGCTGGTGATGGCGCACGGTCTGGGCGCCGTGCGAAGCATGCGACTGGACGCGTACGCCGAACGCTTCAGCGCGGCCGGCTATGCGTGCCTGGTGTTCGACTATCGCAACTTCGGCGATAGCGAGGGCTTGCCCCGTCAGGTCCTCGACGTCGGCATGCAGCTCGCCGACTGGGCCGCGGCCGTCGCCTTTGCCCGCACCATCCAGGGAATCGACCACGATCGAATCGGGTTGTGGGGCACCTCTTTTGCGGGCGGTCACGTCATCGCCACCGCGGCGCGACAGCCGGGTATCGCCGCGGCCGTCGCCCAATGCCCCTTCACCGACGGCCTCGCGTCGGCACGCACCATCGGCAACCCGCTGATCACCGCGCGCATCACCGCGCGGGCGGTGCGCGACGTGCTCGCAAGCCGGCTGGGCAGGCCGCCGGTGCTGGTCGCGACGGCCGGCAGGCCCGGCGAGGTCGCGCTGATGAACACGCCCGACGCGTATGCCGGCTACCTGCGGTTGGTGCCCGACGGGATCGAAATGCGCAACCAGGTCGCCGCGCGAATCGCGTTGCAGGTCTTCACCTATCGCCCCGGCCGCGCCACGCCCAAGATCAGCTGCCCGATCTTGTTCTGCGTGTGCGAGGCCGACTCAGTGGCGCCCGCGGCGGCGACGCTGCGCCACGCCGCCAAGGCGCCCCGCGGCGAGGTCAGGCTGTACCCCGAGGGGCATTTCGCGATCTACGTCGACGAGGCCTTCGAACGCGTCGTCGCCGACCAGCTCGCGTTCCTCGACAAGCACCTGCGCGCTTAAGGCCCGAGCGGAGACGTCGTGCGGATGGCTTCGTCGCGGATCAGCCCCCGCAGCAGCGCGGTGCTGAACTCGGCGGCGATCTCCTTGGCCGAGCGCCGGCCGCTGGGCCGCAGCCAGCGGTAGCTGCCCAGCGTCATGCCGATGTAGCCCAGCGCCAGCACGTGTGAGTCGCACGGATAGAACTCGCCGTTGGCGATCCCGCGGTCGATCAGGCCGTGCACGTGGTGGTAGACCTGGGCTTCCTTCTCCCGCACCTCGGCGACCTGCTCGCTGGTGAACCACTCGGTGATGTACGGCTGCTCCTGGAAGTACACCGCGGCCCGTTCCGGATCGCTGGCGATGCCGGTGAGCAGCCGAACCGTGTACTGGTAGAGAGCCTCGCGCGCCGTCCAGGACGGGTCGTCGTGCACGGCGGCCAGCGTGCCCTCGGCGGCCTGGCGGTAGATGTCGAACAGAATCAGCGACTTGCTGGCGTAGTAGTGGTAGACGGTCGCCTTGTTCAAGCCGATCACGTCGGCCACGTCGTCCATCCGGGTGCCGTGATAGCCGCGCGCAGCAAACAGCTTGGTGGCGACCGCAAGCAGCTCTTCGCGCCGGGTTAGCCCATTCGGGGTGATGCTGTCGGTGGGCATCTGTTCTCACTATCGTCGGTATGGCCAGGCCAGGGCGGGTGCGGCCAGAATATCTATCAATCAACTGGTTGGACAGTTTATGCAAAACGCCGGGTGTCACGCGCACGCGTATGCGACTAGACTGCCCATCGAACGCGATGATTCGAGAGGTGGGGACGATGGATCCGAATCCGGATTACGACGCAAGCGACGAGATCGAGTTTTTCCTCCGCTACGTCCCCTGGGGTCTGCGCGGGGTGGTCGACGGAAACGGATACCCGCCGCCGGCCTACCCGCCCGTCTAAACGCCCAGCGCAGACGCGCCTGAGTCGTTACAGCGCCTTGAGTTCCTCGGCGACCTCGGTCACCGATTTCTTCGCGTCGCCGAACAGCATGCTGGTGCCCTCGCCGTAGAACAGCGGGTTGTCGATGCCGGCGAAGCCGGAGTTCATCGACCGTTTGAGCACAATCACCGATTTGGCCTTGTCCACGTTGAGAATCGGCATGCCGTAGATCGGGCTGGACGCGTCGTTGCGGGCCGCCGGGTTGGTGACGTCGTTGGCGCCGATGACGATCGCGACGTCGGTGCGAGAGAATTCGTCGTTGATGTCGTCCATGTCCTTCATGGCGTCGTAGTCGACCTCGGCCTCGGCCAGCAACACGTTCATGTGCCCGGGCATTCGGCCCGCCACCGGGTGGATCGCGTACTTCACCTCGACGCCCTTGTCTTCCAGCAGCGCCGCCATGTCCTTGACGGCGTGCTGGGCCTGCGCGACGGCCAGCCCGTAGCCGGGCACCACGATCACCTGGTTGGCATAGGCCATCTGGATCGCAGCGTCGGCGGCCGAGGTGGCCTTGACGGTCTTGTCGCCGCCGTCGCCGCCGCTGGGGGCGACGCCGCCACCGCCGAAGCCACCCGCGACGATCGCCGGGATGGATCGGTTCATGGCCTTGGCCATCAGGTTGGTCAGGATCGAACCCGACGCGCCGACGATCATGCCGGCCACGATCATCGCGGTGTTGTTCAGCGCCAGTCCCGCGGCCGCGGCCGAGAGCCCGGTCATCGCGTTCAGCAGCGAGATGACCACGGGCATGTCGGCGCCGCCGATGGGCAGCACCACCATCAGGCCGAGCACGCCGGCGGCGGCCAGCAGCCCGATCATCCACCACAGCGCCGCCCCGCCGCTGCCGGGATGGGCGTGCAGTCCGATCACCACCGCGGCGGCCACGGCGGCGGCCAGCAGCAGCAGGTTGATCGGCTGTTGCGCCCTGCCGAAGCCGATCGGCGATCCGGAGATGATCTCCTGCAGCTTGCCGAACGCGATGATCGATCCCCAAAACGAGATCGAGCCGATGATCGCGGCGAACAACGACGCCACCACGATGTGCACGGTCGGCGACTCGCCGTGCTGGAAGGCCGAAAAGCCGCTGGTCTCAATGAATTCCGAGAGCGCGATCAAAGCGACCGTGCCACCGCCGACGCCGTTGAAGAACGCCACCAGCTGCGGCATGGCCGTCATCTTGGTGTAGCGGGCCGGCGGGACGCCGAGCACGACGCCCACCACGAGGCCGGCGATGATCAGCACCCACTGGTCGGTGTGGCGGATCTTGATCAGCGTCGCCGCCACCGCCAGCGCCATACCCACCGCGGCGATCAGGTTGCCCCGCACCGCCGTCTTGGGTCCGGTCAGGCCCATCAGGCCGTAGATGAAAAGGGCGAACGAAATGATGTACAGGCCGATGACCAAGTAGTTCATTTGGCGGCCGGCTCCTCACTGGCTGCGGGCAGGGGTTTCTTCTTGCCCTTGAACATGCCCAGCATCCGGTCGGTGACGATGAACCCGCCGATGACGTTCAGCGTGCCGAACACGACGGCGACGAACAGGATGATCTGCACCGCCAGCGAGGGGTGCTCGACCGAGCCGAACACCACCAGCGCGCCCAGCACCACGATGCCGTGGATCGCGTTGGTGCCCGACATCAGCGGGGTGTGCAGCGTGTTGGGCACCTTGGAAATGACCGCGAACCCGACGAACCCGGACAGCACCAGGATCGCCAGGTTGGCCAACAGTTCGTCGTACATCTAGGAATCCTTCTGTCCTTGGTCGCGGGTCACACACGAGTCCGCGACCACTTCGTCGTCGAAGTCCGGCGCCAGCTTGCCGTCGGTGAGCAGCAGGTCCAGCAGGGCGGTGATGTTCTTGCTGTAGAGCTCGCTGGCGTGCTCGGGCATGGTCGCCGGCAGGTTCAGGGGCGAGGCGATGGTGACGTCGTGCTTGACGACCGTCTGCCCTGGCTCGGTGAGCTCGCAGTTGCCTCCGGTCTCTCCGGCCAGGTCCACCACGACGCTGCCGGGTTTCATCGCTTCCACCGCCGCGGCGGTGACCAGGCGCGGCGCCGGGCGCCCCGGGACCAGCGCCGTGGTGATCACGACGTCGAATCCGCTGATCGCCTTTTCCAGGGCTTTCTGCTGCTGGGCGCGCTCCTCGTCGGTGAGCTCACGGGCGTAGCCGCCCTCACCCGCCGCGTCGATGCCGATGTCGAGCCACTGCGCACCCACCGAGCGCACCTGGTCGGCCACCTCGGGCCGCACGTCGTACCCGGTGGTGCGCGCGCCCAGCCGCTTGGCCGTCGCCAGCGCCTGCAGCCCGGCCACGCCCACGCCGAGCACCAGCACGGTGGCGGGCTTCACGGTGCCGGCCGCCGTCGTCAGCATCGGGAAGAACCGGGTCGACTCCGACGCCGCCAGCAGGACGGCCTTGTAGCCGGCCACGTTGCCCTGCGAGGACAGCGCGTCCATCGCCTGGGCCCGGGAGATCCGGGGAATGGCCTCGAGTGCGAATGCCTGAACGCCGGCCCGCTTCAGGGCCCCGATGGAGTTCTCGGCGTTGCGCGGCGCGAGGAAGCCGATCAGCGTCTGGCCGCTGCGCAGCTTGGCGACCTCGGCCTGGGTCGGCGGTGCGACCTTGACCACCACGTCGGCGGCCCAGGCATCCCCGATGCTGGCCCCCGCCTCGGTGTAGAGGGCGTCGGGCAACAGGGCCCGTTCGCCGGCACCGGATTCGACCACCACCGCGACGCCAGTGCCCACCAACGACGCGACCGCCTTCGGCACCAGCGCCACCCGCCGCTCGTCGGCGCCGGACTCGGCGACCACCCCTACCGTCGTCTGCGCATTTGTCATGGCGCGTACATCTACTTTCCGTACTTTTCCGTACTGTCCTGCCGATGGGCGTGGCGCTGGCTCGGCCGCGCGCTTCGCTACCTTAACCAGGTTTCACCGTGGACGTGTGATCGGCTCCGGGCCACCCGAGGCCGGATACCCCGGCCGCCGGCGATCGACCCTCCGGTCGATGCTTCGCCGCCGGGAGGCGATGCAGTAGCGCCCGCGCCGTTGTGAGGTCACAAGACGCGGTTGTTGCGCCGAATGCGGTTGCGCGCTCCTCCGCCCGGCCGCTACCACAGCGGGATGTCGTGACCGTGCTCTGATTCCGGCCGGGGCCCGAAGTAGCGCCGCTGCGATTCGTCGATCGGCACGTCGTTGATGCTGGCTTCGCGGCGCGCCATCAGTCCGGACTCGGTGAACTCCCACAGCTCGTTGCCGTAGCTGCGGTACCACTGGCCGGACTGGTCGTGGCACTCGTATTGGAACCGCACCGCGATGCGGTTGTCGTGAAAGTCCCAGAGGCTCTTGCGTAGCGAGTAGTCGAGCTCGCGCTGCCACTTGCGGGTCAGAAACGCAACGATCTCGTCGCGGCCCACGACGCGTTCGCCGCGATTGCGCCATTGCGAATCGACCGTGTAGGCCATGCTGACGCGTTGCGGATCGCGGGTGTTCCACGCGTCCTCGGCCGCCTGCACCTTGTGAATCGCGGTCTCCCGGGTGAACGGCGGGAACGGCGGGCGGGCTTCACTCATGCCTCCATCGTGCCGCCCCGCGGGCGGGCTGACGACCGGAAACGCGGCGACTCGACACGTGTCCTATCGTGACGGGCATGGACTTCGCGATGTCGGCCAAAGCCAGCGACTACCACAAGCGACTGTCCGACTTCATGACCGAGTACGTCTTTCCGGCCGAGGCCGAGTACGACAAATACCGCGAAGAAGCCGGCCCGCGCGATCACACGGTCCCGCCCGTCATCGAGGACCTCAAAGTCAAGGCCAAGGAGCGCGGCCTGTGGAACCTGTTCCTGCCGGCCGAATCGGGGTTGACCAACCTTGAATACGCCCCGCTGGCCGAGCTGACCGGCTGGAGCATGGAGCTTGCCCCCGAGGCGGTCAATTGCGCGGCGCCGGACACCGGGAACATGGAGACCTTGCACCTGTTCGCCACCGAGGAGCAGCGCAAGCAGTGGCTGGAGCCGCTGCTGGCCGGCGAGATCCGCAGCGCCTTCTCGATGACCGAGCCTGCGGTCGCCAGCAGCGATGCCCGCAACATCCAGACGGCCATCGTGCGCGACGGCGCCGACTACGTCATCAACGGGCGCAAGTGGTGGACCTCGGGCGCGGCCGACCCGCGCTGCAAGATCCTGATCGTGATGGGCCGCACCAACCCGGAGGCCGCGAGCCACCAGCAGCAGTCGATGGTGCTGGTGCCGATGGACACCCCCGGCGTGACGGTGGTGCGCTCCACGTCGGTGTTCGGCTGGCAGGACCAGCACGGGCACTGCGAAATCATCTACGACAACGTCCGGGTGCCGGCCACCAACCTGCTCGGCGAGGAGGGCGGCGGCTTCGCCATCGCCCAGGCCCGGCTGGGGCCCGGCCGCATCCACCACTGCATGCGCGCTCTCGGCGCTGCCGAACGTGCGCTGGCGCTGATGGTGCACCGCGCGAACAGCCGCGTCGCCTTCGGCCGCCCCCTGGCCGACCAGGGTCTGGTGCAGCAGGCAATCGCCAAGTCGCGCAACGAGATCGACCAGTCCAGGCTGCTCTGCGAGAAGGCGGCGTGGACCATCGACCAGCACGGCAACAAGGCCGCCCATCTACTGGTTTCGCAGATCAAGGCGGTGGCGCCGCAGGTGGCGTGCGACGTCATCGACCGCGCGATCCAGGTGCACGGCGCCGCGGGCGTCAGCGACGACACGGTGCTGGCCCGCCTGTACGGCTGGCACCGCGCCATGCGGATCTTCGACGGGCCCGACGAGGTGCACATGCGCACCATCGCGCGCAGCGAGATCGGCCGCGAGCAGTCCGCGTTCGCCGCGGCGGTGACCCGCGAATGACTGAGGCGTTGCGGGAACTGTCGGGCGCGTGGAATTTTCGCGATGTCGCCGACGGCACACCCGCGCTGCGGCCCGGGCGGCTGTTCCGGTCCGGTGAGCTGAGCCGCCTCGACGACCGGGGCCGCGCCACCCTGAGCGAGTTGGGCATCACCGACGTCGCGGATCTGCGCGCGAATCAGGAAGTCGCGCGGCGCGGCCCGGGGTTGGTTCCCGACGGCGTCGAAATCCACCGGCTCCCCCTGCCCGATCTCGGCGACGATCAGCCCAGCGACGACGACGCGCCGCACGAGACCGCGTTTCGGCGCCTGTTCGAGGGCGACCCGAGCCAGTCCGACGAAGAGGTCAACGAGGCCGCGATCCGGCACATGGTCGACGAGTACCGGCACTTTCCGACCCGCAGCGGGGCGCAACGCGCTGTGCGGCAAGTCTTCTCGATGCTGGCCGCCGGGCGTTCGGTGCTCACGCACTGCTTCGCGGGCAAGGACCGCACCGGCTTCGTGATCGCCACGGTGCTGGAGGTGCTCGACATCGATCGCGACACCATCGTCGCCGACTATCTGCGCAGCAACGCCGCGGTGCCCCAGCTGCGCGACCACATCTACGAGATGATCCAGAAACGGTCCGACGTCGAATTGACCCCAGAGGTGGTCACGTTCACCAAGGCGAGGCTGGCCGACGGGGTCCTCGGCGTACGTCCGGAGTATCTGGACGCCGCGCGCCACGCCATCGATCGGGAGTTCGGGTCGCTGCAGGCGTATCTACGCGAAGCCGGCGTCACCGAAAACGAGGTGGACCGGCTCCGCGCAGAGCTGCTGGCCTGAGTCGCAGGCCGGTGCTTACCCCAGCTTGAAGTCGGCCTGCTTCGCCGCGGACAGATCGGTGATCTCGCCCCACCGTGAGGCGATGTCCTCCACCGACGGTGGCTTGTCGTAGTTGACGCCCTGGTTCTGGAACAGCGCGACGCGCTGCACCTTGCCGCCACCGACCACGAAAACCGATGCGCTGTTGGGGTTTTCCTCGGTGCACAGATAGGCCACCACCGGGGCGACGTACTCGGGGGTCAGCTTCTCGAGAACCTCCTTGGGAAGGATGTCTTCGGTCATCCGGGTCGCCGCGATCGGGGCGACCGCGTTGGCGTGGATGTTGTACTTCGCACCCTCCAGAGCCAGGCTGTTGATCAAGCCGACCAGGCCGAGTTTGGCGGCGCCGTAGTTGGTTTGGCCGAAGTTGCCGAACAGCCCGCTGGTGGAGGTGGCGACGACCACGCGGCCGTAGCTCTGCTCACGGAAGTGCGGCCATGCGGCGCGGATGACGTTGTAACCGCCGTAGAGGTGCACCTTGAGCACGGCGTCCCAGTTCTCGAAGGACATCTTGTGGAAGGTGCCGTCGCGCAGGATGCCGGCGTTGCTGACCACGCCGTGCACGGCGCCGAATTCGTCGAGCGCGGTCTTGACGATGTTCTCGGCGCCCTCGGACTCGGCGACGCTGTCGTAGTTGGCGACCGCCCGCCCGCCGGCGTCCTTGATCTCCTTGACCACATCGTCGGCCATGTTGTGGCCGGCGCCGGTGCCGTCGCGCGAGCCGCCGAGGTCGTTGACGACAACGCTGGCGCCCTCCTTGGCGAGGGTCAGGGCGTAGTCACGGCCCAGTCCTCCACCGGCTCCGGTGACGATGATGACGCGATCCTGCACTCCAGGCATAGGTTTCCTCTCCGTATGAAAAGTTGTGTCAAGCAAGTGATTTCGTGCGGGAAAACGATCCCTAGAACATCCGGCGGGCCATCTTCATGGCGCGGTCGGTGTAGGGCGGGTAGATGAAGCTCGACAGGTCGGGGCGGGTCGGCTTGGTCAGCACCGACTTGCGGTGGCTGAATTCCTCGAAACCGAACTTGCCGTGGTAGGCACCCATTCCCGATGCGCCGACGCCACCGAACGGCAGCTTGGCCGTCGACACCTGGAAGGCGAGGTGGTTGACCAACATTCCGCCGGCGGGCACCTCCTTGATCACCCGCTCGCGAGTCTCGCGCGTCTTGGTGAACAGGTACGCCGAGAGGGGCTTGGGCCGCGAGTTGATGAAACGGATTGCGTCGTCCAGGTTTTGGACGGTGACCACCGGCAGCACCGGCCCGAAGATCTCGTTCTGCATCAGCGGGCCGTCCGGATCGGGGTCCACCACGACGGCCGGCTGGATGCGCAGGCTCGACGCGTCGCACTTGCCGCCGACGACGACCTTGCCGTCGTCACCGGACAGGTAGCTGCTGATCCGGTCGAACTGCCGCTGGTTGACGATCCGCATGCCGTCGGGCTTGTCGGCGGTGAACTTGGTGATGGCGGCGCCGATCTTGTTGACCAGCTCGTCGCGGATCGTGGCGTCCGCCAACACGTAATCCGGTGCGACACAGGTCTGTCCGGCGTTGAGCAGTTTCATCCAGGCGATCCGCTTGGCCGCCACCTCCACGTCGGCGTCCGCCGCGACGATCACCGGGCTCTTGCCGCCGAGTTCCAGGGTGCAGGGGGTCAGGTGCGGGGCCGCGCCCTCGTAGACCTTGCGACCGATCTCGGTGCCGCCGGTGAACAGGACGCGATCCAGGCCTTGCGCGATGAGCTCCTGGCTCGTCGCGCCGTCGCCCTCGACCACGGCGATGGCGTCGTTGTCGAGATACTTCGGCACCAAGTCGGCCATCACGTGTGCCGACGCCGCGGCGATCTCCGAGGGCTTGAGGATGACGGCGTTCCCGGCGGCGATCGCGCCGACCGCCGGACCCAGCGTCAGGTAGAAGGGGTAGTTCCAGGCTCCGATGATCAACACCGTCCCGTAGGGCTCGTATTCGATCCAGCCGCGGCCCGGCAGCTGCGGCACCTCGAGCAACTGGTATTTGCGCTTCGTCCAGCGCCGAACCTTCTTCGCCGCGTACTTCGCCTCGCCGGCGGTCGTCGCGATGTCGGCGATGAAGGCCTCGAAGGGGCTGCGGTCCAGGTCTTCGGCGAGGGCCGAAGCGATGGCGCCCTCGTTCTCTTCCATCAGCTTCGCCAGCTGTAGCAGCTGGCGCTTGCGCCATTCGATGTCGCGGGTACGCCCGGTGGCGAAGGTCCTGCGGAGTTTGGCGACCGTCGCCGGGACGTCGGCGGGCTGAGCCGTCCCATTGGATGCGGAGGTCTTCGATGCAACCGATTCGGTGGTCATCATTGTCCTTCCCGAGCAGAGTCCCGCTGCGGCGGCCGCTCATCGGTGATAACCGCGATACTAACCATCTGGTTGGGAGAGCAGTAGGAAGGATCCGGCCAACCCGGTCTCGCCGGGTCAGGACGTCTGAGAACCCAGGCCCGCGGGCGCGATCGCGGCTGCGGTCACTTCACGCAGGGGACGTTCGCCGCGGTCATCTGGCTGAGGTCGGTCGGCGCCGGGGCCCGGTCGCCGGTGCCGGTGGCGGCGACGGCACTCACCCGCCCGGACCCCGACGGGTCGGCCGTTGCGCCGGGGTGGGCGAGGTAGTCGCCGGCGGGAAACTGCGTTCCCACGGTCAGGCGCACCGTGCCCGCGGCCACGGTGTCGTTGGCCGTCACCGGCACGTGCAGTTGATCGGCCAGGGCCTGCGCGGCCCGATCGGCCCCGGCGCCGTATTCGATGATGCTGTCGTCGGCCGGGACCGCCGCGGTCGTGGCGCTACCGCGGGTGAAGCCGCGGCCGGTGAAGGCCTCCTCGATGGCGCCCGCGAGCCCGTCGCGTGAGGTGGCGTTGACGACGTCGAGAATCGCGGGTTCGGCCGGCGGTGGCTGGGTGTCCGGTGCTGCGGCCTCGAGCGCGGCCGGCGTATCCGACATGAAGCGCTCGTTGACGATGCGCCGGATGGTCGGAAGATCGACCTGATTGATGTCGGATCCGTTGGCGTCCTTGCCGAAGCCGGCGATCGGCAGGGTGTAGAGCGACAGCGGACGCTCGCTCAATTGCGATGCGCGGGAGGCGAATTCCATGATGTCCAGCCCGTCGTCGACGGCGACGTTGTCGCGGGCCACCTGCAGCAGTTTGCGCAGCCCGCTCACGCTGGACAGCGCACCGCCCCTACGGGCCGCCTCGACCAACGACACCAGGAACGCCTGCTGTCGCCGCGTGCGGTCGAAATCGGTGAAGGATCCGTCGTTTTCGTCGCGCCGCTGCCGCACGAAGGCCATCGCGTCCGCGGCATCGATGCGCTGCACCCCCTGGTGGAAGTCGGCGCCCGAATAGCTGTCCCGCGTATCGGCGTTGAGGCAGACGGTGATCGGCTCGACGGCCTTGGCGATCTGGAAGAAGGCGCCGAGTGTGACCTCGACGAAATGATCGACCGAGACGCCCAGAAAGTCTTTGACGGCGTCGATTTCAGCCTTGCGGCCGGCCTCGCGGGCGGTCTGCTCGCGAGCCGTCAAGTTGTTGGCGCCCGCCCCACCCGAACTCCCGGCGGCCTGCGAATTCAGCGACTGCTGGTAGGCCAGCCCGTATGCCTGCTTGATCTTTCCGGCGCAGACCGACCCGGGGCAGCCCGGTAGCTCCGCGTAGTCGTCGCGCGGAATCGATATCGCGGTGACCGGCCCGTCGCCGTCCGAAATATGCACGACGATAAGGACATTGGCATTGTAGCCACCCGAACTTTCGTCACCCGCGTGCAGAGCCTCGTAGATCTCCTGGGGCAGGGGCTTGCCGTTCTGGTCCAGCCGGCTGTCCAGACCCATCAGCAGAATGTTCTGGTTGCCGTCCAGCGTCTTCGCCGCGTTCGGCAGGGCGTGCGAAATGATGATTTTGCCGAGGGCGGTGTGATAACCCGTCCACCCCATGCCGGTGATCGCCATCACGAACGCCGAAGCGGTGGCGGCGACCAACCGAGCCTTTCGCAGCACCCAGCGCTGCGATTGGTCGGATCCGCCGCTGCCCATAATGAGTGACCATTGTCCCCGATGACCAGGCGAATTCCCGGTAACCGCAGCCGCGAGCCAACGGTGAACGTGCGAGGGACCTACGCTGTCAGGCGCAACGACGCCGCGCCGTTTAGAGCCGCTCGGCGATCACGAAATCGGAGAACGCGTCCCGGTCCTCGTCCACCTCGGAGCTCTGGACCCCGCGGCCCAGGCGGTGCATCTCGTCGATCGAGTTCTGCGCCGTTGCGCGCCAGCCGTTTTCGTTGAGCCAGTCGGCGAGGTTCGCGCGGTGCTCGTCGCGGTACATCAGCTCGCCGACGTCGACGGTCTCCTCCAGGCCGAGTTGCTCGGCCACCTTCTTGAACCGTTCCCGCATCTGCTGGCGCCGCTCCTCGGCGTGCATGGGTGCGGTTTCGGCCGAGACGCGGCTGCCCGCCGGGCTCAGCTCGCCGATCTGGGTGAACAACTTGTCCTGCGCCTCGGCGGGCAGGTACATCAGCAATCCCTCGGCCAGCCAGGCGGTCGGCTGGGCCGGGTCGAAGCCGGCGGCGCGCAGCGCGGCCGGCCAGTCCTCCCGCAGGTCGATCGCCACCTCGCGGCGATCGGCGGACGGCTTGGCGCCGCTCTCGGCCAGCGTGGTGGTCTTGTAGCCCAGGACCTCGGGCTGGTCGATCTCGTAAACCGTGGTGCCGGCCGGCCAGTCGAGACGGTACGCCCGCGAGTCCAGCCCGGACGCGAGGATCACCACCTGCCGAATCCCGGCGGCGACGGCGTCGGCGAAGTATGCGTCGAAGAAGTGCGTCCGGACCGCCTGGTAGCCGCGCATGTGCTGCATGCGCGCGGCGGATTCTTCGTCGATGGCCTCGATCTTGGCCACCACCTCCGGGTCGAGCATGGCCTCCCACAACACCTCGGCGCCGGCGTTGTTGACGAGCAGCCGGGCGTAGGGGTCGCGGATGAGCGCGTCGGGCTGCTCGGTTTCGATCGCCCGGGCGGCGGCCACCATGACCGCGGTGGTGCCGACGCTGCTCTTGATGTCCCAGGTGTCGTCGTGGGTGCGCAGTGAACTCATGGCGGTGCTCCTTGCTGGATCCGTGGTCAGGCGGTGGGCTTGCCGAGACGCGCCCGCACCAACGTGCTGCGGACCGCTTCATCAGTCAGGTCGTCGGGTACCGGACGGCCCAGCCGGGCCATCTCGTCGCGGTTGCTCACGCTGTGCACGTGCCAGCCGTGGTCGGCCAGCCACACGGCGGCGTCGGATCGGTCCGGCTCGTGGTAGGACAGCGCCTGGACATTGACATCCAAACCGAGCCGGTCGCGCATCCGCAGCCAGCGCTGCGAGTTGCTCCGGGAGTTCAGGCCGAACATCTCGATCGCGATCTGGCTGTCCGGCGCGCTGAGGGCGGTGACCATCTCGAAGAGCCGGTCCTGGGCGTCGCTGGGCAGGTACGGGAGCAGCCCTTCGGCCAGCCACGCGGTGGGGCGGGTGGGGTCGAACCCGGCCGAGGTCAGGGCCGCGGGCCAATCGTCACGGAGGTCCACCGGGACCGGATGCCGGATAGCGGATGGCACGGCGCCGTGCTGCTGCAGGATGTCGGCCTTGTATTGCAGCACCTGGGGCTGGTCGATCTCGTAGACCGTGGTGCCGGCCGGCCAATTCAACCGGTAGGCCCTGGAGTCGAGCCCGGCGGCCAGGATCACCACCTGCCGGATCCCGGCTCCGGCGGCGTCCGCGAAGTACCGGTCGAAGAAGTGAGTGCGCACGGCCTGGTAGTCGATGCCGCACCGATGTGAGCGCTGTCCGTGCTCGTCACCGTCGAGCCAGGCGAGGTCCGGGTCGGCCAGCCGCGCCCACGCCGGACCGGCCGACGCCACCAACAGTCGCGCGAAGTCGTCGCGGATCAGCGGATCGGGTCCGGCGGTTTCCGCCGCGCGCGACGCGGCGACGCCCAACGCGGTGGCGCCGACGAGTTCGGTAATGGTCCAGCTGTCGCCGGCAGACCGTACGGAAGGCGGCGGCGAGGCATCCAGATCAGTCATATCCCGGCCATGGTACCGGGATAAGTTAGTTAGCCTATACGCTTTGTGCGCAACTTCACTGAACGCGGGGCAGCGCTAAGCCTCTGGCTGCTGCAGCGCGCCCTCCAGCAGCTGGCGCATCACGCCGACCAGCGCCAACAGGTGCTCGGGGCTCTCGATATAGCCGGCATAGAGACCGACCCCGCAGACCAGCACCAGCAGCGCCTCGGTCAGTGCCGACGCTTCGATGCCGGCGATGATTTCGCCTCGCTCGATCGCGTCGTTTATGACGCCCAGGAGAAAAGATCGGGCAAGTCGAACGGAATCATCGTCGCTTCCGACCAAATCCGGATGGCGTTGCGATTCCAGTACGCCCGTGACTAAAAAAGCGGATCCGGCCGGGTTCTTCGAATTGGCTCTCGTCGCTTCGGCGATGAATGCCGTCAACTGAGCCGCCAGGGTGGTTTCGCGTTCAGCCTGTTTGATGCCGGCCCCGATGACGGATTCGTTGGTGTCTACCAGCACTTCGCGGTAAAGCGCGCGTTTGCTCGAGAAGTAATGGTTGATCGCAGGGCGGGTGAGATCGGCGCGCGCGGCGATGGCCTGGAACGTCGCGCCGTCGTAGCCACGCTCGCTGAACACCAAACGAGCAGCTTGGATGATTCGTTGCCGAGTCTCGTCGGCCTTCGCGGCGGGCGGACGCCCCGGCCGGCGAGTCCCCCGTGGAAGCATTGCTAAAGTGTGCCACCGCCGTGGTGCGGCATTAGCGCATTTGGCGGAATGCTGCCAAACTTCCCGGCCTGGTAGTCCTCGAGCGCCTCGATCAATTCCGAGCGAGTGTTCATTACGAAAGGCCCGTAGTGGAATACCGGCTCGCGAATCGGCTGCCCGCCCAGAAGCAGCAAATCAATGGCCGTCCGGCTCGAATCCGCGGCCCGCTGGGCCCCCACCGTGATCCGATCGCCCGGTCCCAGGACCGCTAACTGCCCCTGGTGGATCGGATGTGCGACCGGGCCGACGTACCCGCTGCCGGACAGCACATAGACCAGGGCGTTGAAGTCGCGCCGCCACGGGATGTCGAGCCGTGCCCCGTTCTCGATCGTCGCGTGCGCGAGGGTGATCGGCGTGTGGGTGACGCCGGGGCCCCGGTGGCCGTCGATCTCGCCGGCGATGATGCGGATCAGCGCTCCGCCGTCGTCGGATGCCAGCAACGCGGCGTCGCCGCCTTCGATCGACTGGTACCGCGGGGGTGCGAACTTGTCTTTCTTCGGCAGGTTCACCCAGAGCTGGACGCCGTGGAAGAGGCCCCCGCTGTCTACCAGCTCGGCGGGTGGCGTCTCGATGTGCAGGATGCCCGAGCCTGCCGTCATCCACTGCGTCGCGCCGTCGGCGATCAGGCCGCCACCGCCGTGGGAGTCCTGGTGCGCGAACTTCCCGTCGAGCATGTAGGTCACGGTTTCGAAGCCGCGGTGCGGATGCCAGTCGGTACCCCGTGGCTCCCCCGGCTGGTATTCGACCTCGCCCATCTGGTCCATGTGCACGAACGGGTCGAGCGCCGCGCTGCTGACCCCCGCGAACGCGCGCACGACCGGAAAGCCCTCGCCCTCGTAGCCGCGTGGGCCGGTGGTGATCGATCGAACCGGCCGCCCGGTGTCGGCGGGGCCGGGACCGCTGACTCGTGGCAACGTCAGCGTGTTAGCCGTGACTGCGGGCATCTGGCCTCCTCATATCGTGGATGCCCTATATAACCGGACTAGGGTCCACTTATTCCGGAGGAGGTGCGCTCGGGCGCATGCACTTCGCCCCGGCGCCGAAGCGCCGGGGCGAATGTGTGAAGTCTGGGCTTATTTTCAGGATTTGCCACGGGCGCTGCTTGCGGCATCCTTCTCGGTGCTCTTACCCTGGTGCGCCAGCTCCCCGCCGGCGCTTTCCAGGTGCGCCCGGACGAACCATTGGAACTTCTCCAACTGCCCGGCCTGACCGATCAGCAGATCCTGGGTCACCTGGTCGAGTTCGTCCGTCTCGTCGATGTATTGCCGAATGTCCTCGATGACACCGGTGTAGACGAGGTCCAGCGCGGCCAGATGCGCCTGTACCGTGTCTCGACCGACCGAGTAGTCGTCCCACGACCGATCCTTGATGATGGCACCGGGCGTCCCCCGCGGCGAAGCGCCAAGGGCCGCAATGCGTTCGGCGACATCGTCGGCAAACCCACGCACCGCATCCACCTGCGGGTCGATCATCTCGTGCACGCCGATGAAGTTCGGGCCAACCACGTTCCAGTGAATGTGCTTCAGCGTCAGATGAAGATCGTTGTAGGTGCTCAGTTGCTTCTGCAGCAGTTCGGTGAGGCGCGCCGCCTGCTTATCGGTCAATCCCGGAATTGTGAACTGAGTCATCGCTTATTTCCTAGCTTCCTTCCATGGTTCGCACACAGCTACTTGCACTGGTGGGTACCCGATGGCCGCGCTGAAAAACGCTACGGATCAAAGCGAGTGGATTTGCTGCACCGGCAGCCGCGGGCCGCGGCGGGGTTCGTACGCCAGTCCACTGGCTTCGAGCAGCCGGACCACCCGCTGGCGGTGGGGTCGCATCGGCGCGAGCAGCTCGAGCATGCCGGCGTCGTCGACGGGCCGGCCCAGCAAGGTCCAGCCGATCATTTTGGGAATGTGGTAGTCGCCCACCGAAACGGCGTCGGCGTCGCCGAAGGCGCGTTGTGCGGTCTCGGCGGCGGTCCACTCCCCCACCCCCGGCAGCGACATCAACGCCTCACGCGCCTGCACCGCCGGCCGCGACACCAACCGTTCCAGCGAGGGAGCCCGGCGCGCGCAGGCCACCACGGTCTGCGCCCGCCGCGGGTCGACGTTGGCGCGATGAAACTCCCAAGACGGGATGTGCCGCCATACTTGCGCCGGTGGCATGACGCGCATCCCCGCCGGCGCCGGTCCCGGCGCGGGTGTGCCGTACTTGGTCACCAGCACCCGCCACGAGCGAAACGCATCGGCGCCCGGCACCCGCTGCTCGATGATCGCAGGAATCAGGGCCTCCAGCACCAGCCCGGTGCGGCCCAGGCGCAAGTGCGGAACCCGTTGGTGCGCAGCCGCTACCGTCGGATGTTTCGGCACGAAGTCCGAGTCGTCGTCATCGAGACCCAGCAGGGCGGGCAGCATTTCGACGAATTCCCGCGCCCCACTCCCCCACGCCTCGCCCTGCGCGGCATTGGGCGCGACGCGAGTGATCCGGGCCGTGACGGATCCGCTGGGCAGCAAGCTGGTGCGCCAGATCGAGCCGTCGCCGGGAGATCGGAAGCACGGATCACCGCGACCGCGGCGCAGGGGCGCCAACGTGTGTCCGAAGCTGACGGGCCCCGGAAACACGACCGTGCGCGTGCTGTTCACGTGATGATTCTCCGACTGCCCTGATTGACCGTTCGCTGCGGTCCAAGTCAATATTGCGTTGTGATGACGCCGTTCGATGACCCGCAGGGCGAACTGGCTTGGATGTTCTTGCAGACGGTCAGCGATGACGGCGATCTGGACGAGGGTTTCGCGCTGCTCAGCGACGACTTCACGTACTGGACCCTCTACACGCGCACTTCCTGTGACAAGGCCACGTTTCGGCGGGCGATCGAGGAACGCAAGAAAGACCTCGAGCTGATCATCGACCTGGTGCGCTGCGTCAACGAGGGAGAGACGGTGGTGGTGGAGGCGCAGGCCACCGGCACCACCTCCGACGGCCTCGAGTTCGACAGCCCGTTCGTATGCATCTTCGACACCCGCGACGGGCTGATCGTCTCCATGCGTCTGTACAGCGACACGCGCGCGGTCGCGACCGCCCTTCCCGGGTGGATCCCCTACTGAGCCAAGACGGTGATGTCGGCCTTGGTGGGGTAGAACGCCACATGTCCGGCGATCGCCGCGACCGCCGGATACGGCTGCTCGTACGTCCAAATCACGTCGTCGACCGTCTCACCGGCCGAGGTGGTCACGCTGTAGTAGCTCGCGTCGCCCTTGAAGGGGCAATAAGTGGTGGTGTCGGTCCGGGTGAGCCGATCCTGCACCACGTCGGCGATCGGAATGTATTGCACGGCAGGCAAAGTGGCTTCGCGTAATTCCAGTGCCGCGGTGGTGTCGGCGACCAGCTCACCGTTGACGCGCACCTGAACCCGTCCGTTGGTCGGCTCGATGGTGATCGGGTGCCCCGCGTTGGGTTCTTTGATTTCCGGGTGGGCCATGGTGGTTCCTCCTTAGACGGCTATCGGGGTTCAACGCGCGTCCGTGGGCAGCTCTTCCCGTCCGGCCGGACCAAATGCGTAGCGGTGGTATTGCGCCATGTTCGCCAGCGCGGGAAACAGCGACATGGTCTTGCCCAAGGCTCGCGATGAGCGGGGCAACTGCGCGAAGGTGTACGACTCGAACCACCGTTCCCAGGCCAGCAGCCGCACCCCTGGCACGCTATCGACGATGTCGTCGGGCCCGTTGATCGCCCAGCGCAGCGTCGACCCCGACCGTCGCACCACGGTGTTGAGCCACTGCGACTTGATCCCGAGCCAATTGAACGCGTCGAATTGCAGCTCGCCCGAACCGAACCGGTCGACCACCCGGTGCAGCAGCGCGGTGCCGTCCTGCCGGGTGAGGTACATCGTCAGCCCCTCCCCGATCAGCAGGGCGGGACGGTCGGCGGGAATTTCAGCCAGCCATCCCGGGTCGGTGACCGAGGCGGCAATGACGCGATAGTGATCGCGGCCGGGATAGAGCTGGGTGCGCAGGGCCACGACCTCGGGGTAATCCACGTCGTACCATTCGACGTCCGGGCCCGGCCCCAGGCGGAAAAACCGGCTGTCGAGCCCGCAGCCTACGTGCAGCACGATCGAACGCGGGTGCGCGGCAAGGAATTTGCGTGTCCACTCATCGAAGTGCGCCGACCGGGTGGTGACCGACGGTGCCCGCCGCGGTGTGATGGTGGTTTTCTTCCAGTCGTAGTCGATGCGCTCGACGATCTCCTTCGCGTAGCGATCGCCCAGGATCGGTTTTTCGAAGTCGGCATCGAGCGCCTTCGCGTAGAACGTCGCCAACATGGTCTGGGGCGCGCCGGTGAGATCGACAGGCACTCGCGCGGTAGTCACAGCGCCCGAGGCTAGTCCCACTTTCGGAGCCGCGCCGCGTCCTGAACAGCGGCCGGCGTGGTGTTCAGCCGGGAGTCGTGCTCCGGCTCTTGGCATTTCGCATCGCCGCCCAGAACCGGGCCGCCTCGCGGATGGATTCCTCGACCGGGCGCGGCTGCCAGCCCAATTCGCGGACGGCCTTGCTGTGGTCGACGGGCGCCTCGGCACGCATCATGCGCACCGACGCGAGGCTCAGCTCGGCGTCCTTTCCGGTGAAGCGGGCCCGCAGGTCGCCCAGCGCGCCGAGCGCGTACAGCATCGGGACGGAGATGGAGCGACGCGGCGCGCGCATGCCGGCCTCGTCGGCCGCGATGCGGACCACCTCTGTCAGCGCGATCATCCGCTCCGAGATCAGGTACCGCTCGCCGATGCGCCCGTGTTCGGAGGCCAGGATCATGGCCCGGGCGGCGTCGGTGACGCCGACGGCTTCCAGCTGGATGCCCGCCATCGTGAAGGGCAGCTTGCCGAAGACCGCGCCGGCGATGAACGCGCCGTGCGGGGTGCGGCCCCAGTCACCGCTGCCGTATGTCGTCGACACGCACATCGCCACCGCGGGCAGCCCGAAATCGGCCACGTAGCGCAGCAACAGGTTCTCGGCCTGGACCCGGGACCGGACGTAGTCCGATACCCCCCGGGTGTCGATGATGTCCTCTTCGGTCGCGACGTGCCCGCGCCGCCGCCCGACGGTCGCGTAGGTGCTGGTGAAGACGAACCGGCGCAGTTCGGGTTGCGTGACGGCCACCTCGAGGACGCTGCGCAGCCCTTCGACGTTGGTGCGAAACAGCGGCGAGGTGTCGCGCAGCCAGGCGCGGGTGTCCACGACGCAGTAATAGACGTCGTCGACACCCTGCATCGCCTCCCGCAGCACGGCGGTGTCGAAGACGTCGCCGTGGAGCCGGGTGAGCTCGAGGTCGTCGATGGACCGGGTGTTGGCGCCCTCGCGCACCATGGCCCGCACCTCGTGGCCGTCGGCGACCAGCTGGCGCGTGACGTGTGAACCCAGAAAACCGTTGGCGCCGATGACGAGTTTGGGCTTGGTGCTCATCGGGCGCCTCCGTATTGCTCCATGAATTGCGCGCCGGCCTCGTCGAGGGTGCCGAGCTCGTGTGCCTTGCGGCACCACTTCAACGTGGCCTGCACGAAGCGCAGCGGGTTGTAGATGTCTTCCTGCTGGCGCCACAGGCCATCGCCGGCGTAGGTGATGATCGAGATGTTCGTCGCGCCGATGACCGTCCCGTCCCCGGGATCGCGCATCGGGTTGTCGAGTTCCATGATGATGCGCCCCGTGGGTTCGTCGATCACCGACCACAGCGACGGGAACGCGACCATGTGGCTGCCTGGAAAGCTGCCCATCGTTCGGCTGATCCACTCACGAACCTCGTCGCGGCCGTGCATGGTGCCCGCCGCGTGTTCGATGTACACGACGTCGGGTGTGTAGTGCTGGACCCAGGCATCCCAGTCGTGTGATCGCGCCGCCGCATCGACGGTCGCTTCGAATTTCTCGAAGGCGGCGGCCAGTTCGCTACGGGAGAACTCGGGCATGCTCATGATTTCGCGGCACCGTTGCAGCTCATCGGCGGAGTGTAGCCTGGCTTTTGTTCCTATCCGAGGGCTGGCCGGTTATGGAGGACGAAGGATGACCAACCAGAAAGCGATTCTCGCCGGCGGCTGCTTCTGGGGGATGCAGGAACTGATCCGCAAGCAGCCGGGCGTGGTTTCGACCCGGGTCGGTTACACCGGCGGCGACGTCCCGAATGCGACCTACCGCAACCACGGCACGCACGCCGAAGCCATCGAGATCGTGTACGACCCGGCGGTCACCGACTACCGCACGATGCTGGAGTTCTTCTTCCAGATCCACGATCCGACAACGAAAGACCGGCAGGGCAACGACCGGGGCACCAGTTACCGCTCGGCCATCTTCTATCTCGACGAGGACCAGAAGCGGATCGCGCTGGACACCATCGCCGACGTCGAGGCGTCGGGGCTGTGGCCCGGCAAGGTGGTGACCGAGGTCAGCCCCGCCGGCGACTTCTGGGAAGCCGAGCCCGAGCACCAGGACTACCTGCAGCACTATCCCAACGGATACACCTGCCACTTCATCCGCCCGGGCTGGAAGCTGCCGCGCCGGGCGACCGCGGAGAAGTAGCGACGCTGGGCTCCCGGCCGCACTGCCCGCGCCGAGATCAGCGCCGGCGCACCACAATTCGGCCGCCGGCCTTCGGGGTGAACGCGACCCCGCGGCAGTGCCAGCCTTCGTCGGGCGCATCTGTCGTCTCAACAGTCAAGCGGCGCAACACCGTTCGAAGCACCACGTCCATCTCCATGTTCGCAAACGCCGCCCCCACACAGCGGCGCGTCCCGCCACCGAATGGGATCCACGACAAGGCCGACGGCTTGGTCCCGAGGAAGCGGTGCGGGTCGAAACGGTCCGGATCGGGGAACACGTCGGGGTTGCTGTGAATCTGCCCGATTCCGACGATGATCGAATCGCCACGCGGAATCACCCATTCGCCAAGCTGGAAGGTCTCGGGATAGACGTGGCGACCGGCGAGGTCGATCACCGTCCTGGCTCGCTGCACCTCCAAAATCGTGGCCTGACGCAGCTCGCTGCCGCCGTTGTCGGCCTCTTCGACGAGCGCCTTCAGCAGGTCGGGGTGCCGGCTTATCCGTTCGAACGCCCAGCCCAGCGTGGATGCGGTGGTTTCGTGTCCGGCCGCCAGCAAGGTGAGCAGCTCGTCGCCAATGTCCTTGCGTGACATGGCCGAACCGTCTTCGTAGGTGGTGCGCAGCAGCATCGCCAGGACGTCGGTCCGCTCGGCGAAGTGCGAGTCGGCCCGCTCGTCGTCGATCAGCTTGTCGATGACCTTGTCGTACCGGCGGCGCCATTCGGCCAGCCGTCCCCACGGGCTGTACCTGCCGAATTGGCGTTTGGGCATCGGCACCGACGCGAGTCGCGATCCCAGGGTGACCCACGGCGGAATGAGCCGGCGCAGCTCGTCGAGCTCGGCGCCTTCCGCTCCGAAAACCGCGCGCAGAATGGCGTTCAGCGTGATCCGCATCATCGGCGGCAGCGTGGGAAATGGGCTGCCTTGTGGCCAGTCGGCGATTTCGCGCAGCGTCTCTTCTTCGATGATGCTTTCGTACTTCTTCATGCTCTTGCCGTGGAACGGCGGCGCCAGCAGCCGGCGCCGTCGGCGATGTTCGTCGCCCTCGAGCGCGAAGACCGAACCGGTGCCGAACAGCCTGCCCAGATTGGGCTGGATGTTGCCGAGCTCGTCGGGGCTCGTCGTGAAGATCTGCTTGGCCAACTGCGGGTCGCCGACGGCGATGACCCGCCCGTACATCGGCAGGTTGAGCGTGAATACATCGCCGTGGCGGCGCGCCAGCCGTTGGATCATCCAGCGCCGCGACATCGAAAACCCAAGGCCCTGAAGCACCTTGGGGATCCGGACCGCCGGAGGCAGGTTGACGGCGGCCGGCGGGGCGGCGACTTGGTGGCTCATGACGATGGCGTCTCCCAACATCTGCCCCGGCGACGGGGCTGGTACGGCGATGTACCGCAGCGCGTTCCTTGTACGGTACTCTGATGTACCAGGCCTGACAAGGTGCCGCATCCACCGAAAGGGGGCACCCGCGTGACACCAACGGTGACAGCGACTGCCGCCGACGCGGTCGCAGGCGACGCACCCGCCGGGCCGGATCCGTTTCGGCAACGACTGCTCGACGGTCTGGCCACGTCGATCACCGAGCGCGGCTACCGCGCGAGCACGGTCGCAGATGTGGTCCGCCACGCTCGCACGTCCAAGCGCACGTTCTACGACCACTTCGCCGGGAAGGAAGAGTGCTTCCTCGAGTTACTGGCCGTCGACATCGAGAAACTCGGCGCGAAAATCACGGCGTCGGTCGATCCCGAGGCCGATTGGCATGTGCAGATCCGCGATGCGGTCGAGGCGTATGTCGGATACATCGAGGCGCGCCCCGCCATCACGTTGAGCTGGATCCGTGAATTGCCCTCGCTGGGGGCCGCCGCGCGACCGGTCCAGCGGCGCGGGCTGCAGTTGCTGACCAGCCTGTTGATCGACCTCAGCGCCAGTCCGGGGTTCCGGCGTGCAAAGCTGCCTCCGCTGACCGCGCCATTGGCCGTGATACTGCTGGGCGGCCTGCGGGAGCTGACCGCACTTGCGGTCGAGGACGGAAAGCCGGTCCGAGGAATCGTGGAACCCGCCGTCGATGCGTCCGTAGCCCTGCTCGGCCCGCGGCATTAGGTCCGTACGTTCCCGTAAAGGAATGCGTGGCAAGCCATTCTGGCGCCGGCCCGGCGGGGCTAAGCTCAGCGCAGACCCCACCCGTCCCGACATGGAGGATCCTGCGATGCGGCTCTCGACCCGAAACCAGCTCAGGGGAACCATCACCGAGGTCGAACTCGGCACCGTGATGGCCGTTGTGAAGGTCACGCTGGACGGCGGCGATCAGGTTGTCACGTCGTCGGTCACCAAGGACGCCGCCACCGACCTCGGACTCAAGGTCGGACAGCCGGCCACCGTGTTCATCAAGTCGACTGAAGTCACCATCGGCGTCGACTAGCATCCCGCGCGTACACTCGGCGCGCCACGACACTTACGTCACGCACACGACACGCCGAAAACCGGCGCTGCAGTTTAAGTTTCGTGGCGCAGAAATGTGCGAACCCGGTCCAGGACGAGGTCGGGCCTTTGGTCGACGATCCAGTGGCCCACGCCGTCGACCAGTTCGACCTCGAAATCGTTGATCCGATCGGCATATCCGTCGGTGAGGTCGGGCGTGATCACCGGATCATTGGTGCCCGTCAGCCAGCAAACCGGGACGTCGACGCGGGCGTGGTTGTATTCGCCGCGCATCCATTTCCGCATCTCTTTGGTCTGGAAGCTGCGATACCAGCGTGAGCCGGCCTCGGCGTGGCCGGGCTGTTGCATGCATTCGAGGTACAGGCGGATGTCATCGTCGGGCAGGGTGAAACCACCGCCGACCCATGACCCGAGCATCCGGACGAACCGGGAGTTGGGATCGCTGATCACCCGCGGCCCGACGACCGGCAGCATGATCGGGATCTGATACCAGAACCGCCAGATGTTACGCAGCGTCGCCAGACCCGGCTTCACCCACGGCGCAACGGTATTCACCCCGAAAAACCCGGTCACCCTTTCCGGATGACGCAGCATCATGATGAACGCGACCGGCCCACCCCAGTCGTGGGCCACCAGCTTGACCGTCGCGACGCCCAACCGATCCAGCACCCCGGCCAGATCGTCGGCCATCTCGTCCTTGGTGTAGCTGGAGCGCGGCGCCGAACTCCAGCCCGAGCCGCGCAGGTCCGGACACAACACCCGGTAGCCGTCGGCGGCCAGCGGCCCGATCAGCTCGTGCCATTCCCACCAGTTCTGCGGGAAGCCGTGTACCAGCATCACCGCCGGCCCGCTCGCCGGACCGGCGTCCGCGACGTGAATCGTCACGCCATCTCCCAGATCGACGTATCTGTGTTCGACACCGTCCAGCGCCGGCATAGCGACCATGAGTTGAGAACGTAGTGGCTCGGAAAGGCTTAGGCCAGAAATCGCTCGACATACGGCGCGAAGCGCTCGCGCAGGGTTCCCTCGTCCAGCCCGAACATCTCGTACGACGTCTCGACATTGCCCAGTCGTCCGCGCCGGTGGCCCGTCAGGTAGTCGTCGATGGCCGCGCGTGCCTCGTCGGTGAACGGTTCGCCCGCCAGGGCGTATACCCGTTGAGCCACGCCGAGTTCGTCGGCCATGAAGTCGTCGAACCGGACGTCGATCGAGCGGTCCGGCCCGACGGCGTCGCGGTCGCGGATGAGCGCGGTGAGCATCTGATCGAGGCGATCGATCCAGTAGTTGGCGATCTGCTCCACCGGCACCGGCGAGCGATGCATGCGGGCGGAGTAGGTGATCATCGCGATCATCGACAGCGCCACCGGCACGGGATCGCGGTGGGTGAACACCACGATGCTGTCGGGAAACACCCGATCCAGCACGGGCACCTGCTCGAGATGCTGGGGCGACTTGAGCAGCCAGCGCCGCCCGCCGCGCAGATACTGCATCGCCCGGAGTTGGGTCGCCAGGTATCGGTAGTGCGGCGTCTGGTCGTGCGCCTGGTAGTAGTCGCGCCAGCGGGGCACCTCGGCGAGCGTCTCCAGCAGCATCGTCGACACGTCGTTGGCCAACAACTGGATCTCTTCGTGGACGTGGTCGGTGGTCATCTCGTGCATGAGCGCGAAATGCGGCATCACCATGTTGATCACCCCGACCGCGACATCCATCCGGGTCCGCCGCGGATCCGGTTCGATGCCAACCTCATTCGGCATCGGGAACGGCTCGTTGCTCTCCCAGTACGGCATGGTGCGAAAGGTCGGCGGCGCGGCGAGCATGTTGTGCAGGTGCGTGGTGCCGGTACGGGGCAGCCCGGCAATCACCACCGGCGAGCGCAGGTCGATCCCGTTGATCTCGGGATGGCGCCGCAGCAGTTCGGCCAACAGCAGCCGGTTCTTGAGCACCTGCAACAGTTGCCCGTAGAAGTTCACCACCCCGGCGTCGTGCAGGCCGTCGATCTCGCGCAGCGCGGCGAGGTAGACCTCGAGGCGCTCGCGGTAATCGGTCGGGCCGAAATCATGCAGACCGGTGTCGGCGCTGGCCTTGGCGTGCAGCGCGCCGGCGTCCAAGGGGCACTCCGGCGCCATCGAGGCCATCATGTCCAGAATCTGTTGGCCCTCGGGGCTGAACCGGGGCGAGGCGAGATCGTCAAGCCGAACGTTCACGGCGACTTATGTTACTCTGAGTTTCGTAATGGTTGTGGATTTTGGCAGACCCCGTGATCCCCGGATCGACGCCGCGGTGCTCCGCGCGACGGTCGAGCTGCTGGCCGAAACCGGCTATCCCGGCCTATTGGTCTCCGCCATCGCCGAGCGCGCGGGCACCAGCAAGCCGGCCATCTATCGCCGCTGGCCCAGCAAGGCACACCTGGTGCACGAGGCGGTGTTCCCGATCGGCGCCGGCACCGCCATACCCGACAGCGGGCGGGTTCGCGATGGTCTGCGCGAAATGGTCCGCCGCACAATGGCTTTCCTGAGCACCCCGGCCGCCCGGGCGGCGCTGCCCGGCCTGATCGGCGAGATGGCCGCGGATCCGACGCTGCATTCGGCGCTGCTGGAGCGGTTCGCCGACGTCATCGGCGGTGGCCTCGCCGACTGGCTCGCGGCCGCCGCGGCGCGCGGTGAGGTGCGGCCCGACGTGACCGCCGCCGAACTGGCCGAGACCATCGCCGGCATCGCGCTGGTCTCCCTCCTCACCCACGCCGGCGAACTCGACGATGCGTGGGTCGATCGCACCACCAAGTTGCTCCTGAAAGGAATCGGCGCATGACGCAACAGTCGACGCACGCGTGGCAGGAACTGCTGAAAACGCTTGGCGAACTGGACCACTCGTTCCTCGAGGGTGACCGTGCCGTCACCGACGACCGGCACGTGGCCGACGGCTATCGCATGCTCGCCGCCACCCTTGGCGTCGCGCTGGACACCTACTTGTTCCCCGAACCGGGTCGGCCGCAGTTCGTCGCGGTGAACACTCCCTTCCGCCGCGACCGCCGCTGGGGCGGGGACAACACCGACGCCTACTACTTCATCTGCCCGGTCGATCCCGCCCGCAGGTACCGGATCAGCGGGAACAAGGGTGACAGCGTGTACTTCTCGGTGACGGCTTACAACGAGCCATCACCCGGCGCCTGGTCCGATCGGGTGGTCGCGATCGTCCGCGACACCGATCTCGATATCGACGCCGACGGCAACTTCACCTTTGATTTTCCCGCCACCCCCGATGCGGCCGTGTTGATGACGCGCGACTATCAGGCCGATCCCCTGACCGGCCGCCCGGTGACCTGGCACATCGAGGCGCTCGACGATCCCGACCCGATCAGGCACGGTGACGCCGAGACCGCGGCGAGTCTGCGCGCCGCCACGGCCTGGCTGCGGACGATGTTCGCCATCGTGCCGCTGGCCGTCGGGAACCGCGTCGATCAGGAGCACGCATTGGGGCACGAAACCGCCCATGCCGCCAACGCATTCGCCGATCCCTACCAGGTGCCCGATGCCAACTTCGGCTGGTCGGCGCGCGACGCCTGCTACGCCTACGGCAGTTTCGTGCTCGACGCAGACGAGGCGCTGGTCATCACGCACCGGCCGCCGTCATGCAGGTTCTGGAACCTGGTGGTGTGGAATCAGTTCATGGCAACCTTCGGCGCGAAGGATGCCCGCTGCTCCCTCAACGGCCACAGCGCCGTCGCCAACAGCGACGGCTCCGTGACGGTCGTGTTGTCTCACGACACGACGTCACATCCGAATTCGCTTACCACGCTGGGGTATCCGCGCGGGAACCTGGCATTTCGGTGGTTCCTTGCCGACGGCGTGCCGCAGCGGCCCGAGGTGAAACTCGTCAAGGCGATCGACGCCCCCACCGACGTGAGCTAGGTTTCGCGGACCAGTTCGATCGCCCGGCCCAACGTCTCCAGCTTGGCGTCCAGCGTCTCGCCCGCGGGATACAGCCGCACGGTGTCGACCCCGGCATCGCGCCACACCTTAAGGCGTGCGGAGACCATCTCCTCGGTCCCGATGAGCGTGGTGGCCAGCACCATCTCGTCGGTCACCAGGGTGGCCGCCCCGTCCCGGTCGCCGCTCTGCCAGCGCTCGCGCACCTCGGCGGCGACGTCTGCCCAACCCTGCCGGCTGTAGGCCCGGTTGTAGAAGTTGGTGCTCGACGACCCCATGCCGCCGAGGCTGAAGGCCAGCTCGCTTTTTCGGCCCGCGACCATGCCCCGCAACTCGTCTTCGTCTGCGGCGAAAGCGACTTCGGCGCCCTGGCAGATGTCGATATCGGCGCGGGTGCGGTTCGCGGACGCCAGCCCCTCGTCGAGGTGGGCGAAGTAGGCGTCGCCGGCCCCTTCGGGAACGAAGCTGGTGCCCAGCCAGCCGTCGGCGACGCGTCCGGTCAACCGCAGCATCGCCGGTGACAGCGCGGCCAGGTACACCGGAATGGCGTGCTCGGCGCGGGTCGACAAGCGCATCGGCACCGCCTCACCGCCGGGCCGCGGAATCTCCAGCGCCTCTCCGGCGTAGGAGATCTTCCCGCCGGCGAACGCCTGCCGCACGATGTCGATCGTGTCGGACATGCGTGCCAGCGGTCGGCTGAACGAGACGCCGTGCAAGCCCTCGATGACCTGCGGGCCCGAGGCGCCCAGACCGAGCAGAAACCGCCCGTTCGACAGGTTGGACAGCGTGATCGCGGTCTGGGCGACCATGACCGGCGATCGCGTGCCGACTTGAAGCACGCCGGAACCCAGCACGATCCGCTCGGTGCGCGCCGCCAGGTAGCCCAGCGCCGACGGCGCATCCGCGCCCCACGCCTCGGCCACCCAGCAGACATCCAGCCCCAGCTTCTCCGCCTCGACGACCAGCGCAGTGACCTCGGCGACCTCGCTGCCTGAGCCGGACAGCTCGACCGTGGTGGCCGTCCGCATCAATGCACTCCGCGCTCGGCGAGCCGTTTGATGGCCGCCAGCGTTTTTCCGATCGCGCCCTCGAATTCGCGCAGCCGCACGAACACGATCTTCTGTTCCTTGTCGGGCATCGCCTCGAGGGCCACCGACAGGCCCGAGCGGCCCGGCCCCATCTGCATCCAGTAGTTCAGCAGGGTGCCGCCGTCGCGGGGGGCGAGCCGGAATCGCCACATCGCCGCAGGGTCGTCGGGTTGGCCCACGGCCCAGGCGAACTCGTGCGGCTGGTCGCAGGCGACGATCTGCGAGGTGCTGCTCCACTGCCCAAAGGCGTCATGCTCGTTATGGCCGACGAAGCGAGCGCCGACCCGCGGGCCATCCGATCCCTCGGCCCATTCCACGGCCTTCAGCTCGTCACTGAAGGTCGGCATCAGCGCGATATCGGAGATCAGGCTCCAGACCCGCGCCGGGTCGGCGTCGATCCACGTCGAGGCTTCCACTGTCGGGGTATCCGCATAGCGCGCGCCGGTCCATTCCACGGACCTCATTGTCCCCCTGTCCCGTCGCGAGGCAATGGGCCGGACCGCGCGGATTTACGCGGCGACGGGCTCGCGCTCGGGGGACTTCTCGGCGCCGGACTGCTGCGTCCACGAGTCGGGGAAGGTCAGCCGGACGATCTTGCGGACGACGGTGCCGAATTGGCGCAGCAGCGGGCCGCGGTTGTACGGGATGCCGTAGCGTTCGCAGATCTCCTGCACCTCTCGCGCGATCTCGGAGTACCGGCGGGCCGGCATGTCGGGGAACAGGTGGTGCTCGATCTGGTGTGACAGGTTGCCGGACAGCAGGTGAAAGAGCCTGCCGCCGGTAAGGTTTGCCGAGCCGAGGACCTGGCGGAAGTACCACATGCCGCGCGACTCGTCCTTGGTTTCTTCGACGGTGAACTCCTGCGTCCCGTCCGGGAAGTGGCCGCAGAAGATGATCATGTACGACCACACGTTGCGCATCAGGTTGGCGGTGAGGTTACCGGTGAAGACGAACGGAGCGACGGGTCCGGCCAGCAGCGGGAAGGCGACGTAGTCCTTGAGGGTCTGCCGTCGGGTCTTCTTCCAGATGGCCCGCAGGACTTCCCTCTTGTCCTCGAGCCGGATCTCGCCGGAGCGAATGCGCTCGGTTTCCAGCTCGTGCAGCGCGACGCCGTACTGGAACAGCACCATCAGCAGGAACGCATAGACGGGGTTGCCGAGGAAGTAGGGCTGCCACGGCTGGTCTTCGCTCATCCGCAGAATTCCGTAGCCGATGTCGCGGTCCATCCCCACGATGTTGGTGTGGGTGTGGTGCATGTAGTTGTGCGAGTGCCGCCATTGATCGGCCGGGCATGCCGTGTCCCATTCGAAGGTGCGGCCGGAGATCGCCGGGTCGCGCATCCAGTCGTACTGGCCATGCATGATGTTGTGGCCGATCTCCATGTTGTCCAGGATCTTCGACAGGCCCAGCATCGCGGTGCCCGCCAGCCATGCCGGCGGCAGGAACCCGGCGAACAGCAGCGCTCGGCCGCCGACTTCCAGCGCGCGCTGCGCCTTGATGACGCGACGGATGTAGTCGGCGTCCTCTTCGCCGAGTTCGGCCATCACGCGTTCCTTGATGGCGTCGAGTTCACGGCCGAACGCGTCGGCCTGTTCGCGGGTCAGGGTGATCTTTTCGTTCGACATTGCTTGTCCTCCAAGCGTTTTATGAGCTGAGTTGGCGTTTACAGCGACAGGTCCACGTCACCGACCGGAACGGACACGCAGATCTGCACGTCTTCATCGGGAGCGGTGGAGACCGCACCGGTGACCAGGTTGCGCACGGTGCCGGCCGTTTTGCGGCGCGTGCAGGTGTGGCAGATGCCCATCCGGCATCCGTTTTCGGGCGACAGACCCGCCGCTTCGGCCTGTTCCAGCAGCGACCGCCCGTCGTCGACGATGTCAACGCCGCTGTCGGCGAATGTGACTCGTCCGCCCGACGGTTCCGCCGGCGTGTCGAAGGCCGGCGGCACAAAGCTCTCGGTGTACACGTTGTCGCAGTGCGATCGGACGGCCTCGACCAAAGGCGTTGGGCCGCAGACGAATACCGCTTCGGGCGACGGCATCGCGGCGGCCAGGTGCTCCGGGCCGAAGCGCCCGGTGAGGTCGCCGTCGTCGGATCGGGTATAGCCGTGCAGCACCCGCACCGGGGACATCGCGGCCAGCTCGTTTCGGTAGCAGGCCTCGGCGGGCGTGCGGGCGTAGTGGATGAAGGCGATCTCGCCCGGATGGCGCTGGGCGAGCAGGGTGCGCGCCATCGCCAGCACCGGAGTGATGCCGCTGCCGCCGGAGATGAAGAGGATGCGCTGCGGGCTCTGCGGTCCGGGCGCCGGCAACGTGAAGTCGCCCCCGGTGCCCGTCAAGCCGACCACCATGCCGCGGTGGGCGTGTTCGTACAGATAATTCGAGACCAGGCCGCCCTGGTGCCGACCGATGGTCAGCTCGAGGCCGGCCGTGCCTTCGGCGTTGGCGGGCGAATAGCAACGGGTGTGCCGACGGCCGTCGATCTCGACGGTGAGGTTGACGTGCTGGCCGGCCTTCAAGGTGTGGGCGGACAGGAAGGTGTCGTTGGGGGTCAGGGTCAGGGTGACACTGCGCGGGGTGGTCCGGCGCACGTCCGTCACTTTGGCGCGGGCTTCGCCCAGCGTCCAGGTCGGCGCCACCAGTTCGGTGTAGCGGTCGACGCCGTGCGGACCGGTCAGCAGGTCTAACAGCTCTGAACCCAACACGCGCTGCCGAAGGGTCCGCGCGAGGACTCGGCCCGAAGTTTGAGCGGTTTGAGTGAACATATGTACACCATGAGGCCACGGTGGCCAGGTAGTCAAGGGTTTATTGCCTGGCTGTGGTAGGGTTCACACAGTGAACAGCCGTACTCCTAGCTCACGCGGGCGCGGCTCAGGTCGCGAGCGCACGCGCGAAAGCCAGTCGCGGGAGGAGCGCAAGGAGGCGACTCGCCGGGCCATCATCGCCGCGGCCCTCAAGCTGTTGCAGGACCGCAGCTTCTCCAGCTTGAGCCTGCGCGAGGTTACCCGCGAGGTAGGCATCGTTCCGGCGGCCTTCTACCGGCATTTCGAATCGATGGAGGCCCTGGGCCTGGTCCTGATCGACGAGTCGTTTCGGAGCCTGCGCGATACCCTGCGCGACGCGCGGGCCGGCAAGCTCGACCCGAACCGGGTGATCGAGTCCTCGGTCGAGATCCTGGTCGCCAGCGTCGCCGACCGGCGCGAACACTGGCGGCTCATCGGCCGGGAACGCAACAGTGGCCTGTCTGTGCTGCGATACGCCATTCGCACCGAAATCCGGCTGATCACGTCCGAACTGGCCACCGACCTGGCGCGATTTCCCGGGCTGAACAAGTGGACCACCGAGGATCTCAACGTGCTGGCGACCTTGTTCGTCAACGCGATGATCGTGATCGCGGAGGCCATCGAGGATTCGCAGAGCGCCGAGGCGACCGAGGACATCCGCCGGCTCGCCGTCAAGCAGCTGAGGATGATCGCGACCGGCATCGCCGGTTGGCGAAGCACGCCCTGACCGCGTCGGCTGCAGTAAACAGCCGAACACTGACTTATTCGTCGACGACCTCGTACAGCGAGTCGCCGTCTTCGGGGGTGCCGTCGATCTGGCCCCGGTGCGCGCGCCGGGGTTTGTCGTCGACCGGCTCGATGGCATCGGGGACGTCGGGCTCCTCGGCCGCCAACCGGGCGTCGAGGGACTCGCCCTCGCGTCCTTCCCTGGCGGTCATGCCGAACTTGTCAGCCTCGCTCCAGCCCTCGGGAGGGTCGACGACGATGTCGCCGTCGTCATTGCGCAATTCGTCCGAGTCGGTGCTTTCGCTCGCGTTCAAGGTGTCACCCGGGCCGCCCTCCTCGGGGAAGTCCGCGGGATCCAGGTCGGCCTGGGGGTTATCGCTCATGCCGAGACGGTTGCCCGCGCCTTCGCGGGGCTAAACGCGGACGGGGGCCGGTTGGCGGGCCGTCACCGCGGCTGGCGCCACATGGCCCATAGGCTCGGACCACCATAGGGCAGCACGATCTCGCGGGTGACCGTGAAGCCGAAACGCTCGTAGTACGGCACGTTTTCGGGCTTGCTCGACTCGAGATATGCCGGGCAGTATTCGGCGTCGCACCGGTCCAGCCGCGACCTCATCAGCGCCTGACCGAATCCTGTGCCGCGGACCGTCGGATCGCTGCCGATCACGGCCAGGTACCAGTGCGGTTCCTCGGGGTGCAGGCTCTTCATCAGTTCCTGTACCGCGCGCCCGCGCATCGAGCGCAGGCCGAACACCCGGATGGAAGTCGGTGTCATCGCCAGCTGCCCACCGGTTGTCTCCTGCCACTGGCCGGGCGGATCCCACAGCGCGGCCGCGCCGATACCCGCGTCCGCGCCGGCCACCTCCACGCCCCCGCGTGCCAGGTGGTGGTGGCGCGTCATCGTCGCGAACAACCTGGACAGGTGCACGGTCCGCTTGTCCTGGTCGGGAATCAGCCAGATCATCACCGGGTCGTCGTAGAACGCGCGCGCCAGCGTGCTGGAGAGCTCACGGACATCGGCCTTTACTGCCGGTCGGACCTGCGGGGTCATCCGCATCAGGCTAGTGGGTGTGAGCCCGGGTGGTACGGGTATGCCGATCCGGTGACCGGCATCTCGCGGCGGGCATTCGGTCGGGTCGCAGCCGGTGCGGGCATGCTCGGATCCGTCGGCCTGACGGACGGATGCGCGAAACCGGCTGGCGAACATGGCAAGTCCGGCGGCCCACCACCGCCGGGCAAGGGCGTGGGCTTCGTGCTCTCGCACGAGCAGTTCCGCACCGATCGCCTGGTGGCACAGGCTCAGGCGGCCGAACGGGCCGGCTTCCAGTACGTGTGGGCCAGCGACCACATCCAGCCATGGCAGGACAACGAGGGCCACGCGATGTTTCCCTGGTTGACGCTGGCGCTGGTCGGCAGCGGCACCAGCCACGTCTCGTTCGGCACCGGGGTGACCTGTCCGAGCTACCGTTACCACCCCGCCACAGTCGCCCAGGCCTTCGCCTCGCTGGCGATCCTGAACCCGGGCAGGGTGTTTCTGGGACTGGGCACCGGCGAGCGGCTCAACGAGCAGGCCACCACCGACACCTACGGCAATTACGCCGAGCGCCACGACCGGCTGGCCGAAGCGATCGACCTGATTCGCCAGCTATGGAGTGGCACGCGAATCTCCTTCTCCGGACGCTATTTTCAGACCAATTCGCTGAAGCTTTACGACGTCCCGGCCACGCCCCCGTCGATCTTCGTGGCAGCCTCCGGCCCGAAGAGCGCCCGGCTCGCGGGGCAGCGCGGGGACGGCTGGATCACCCAGGCCCACGATGTCACCAATCCAAAACTCTTGGCGGCCTTCGCTGCCGGCGCGCGGGACGCCGGCCGCGATGTGGGCGCGCTGGGCAAGCGCGCCGAGTTGTTCGCGGTCGTCGGCGACAACGCCGAGGCGACCCGGGCCGCCACGCTGTGGCGTTTCACCGCCGGGGCCGTCGATCAGCCCAACCCCGTCGAGATCCAGCGCGCGGCCGAGTCCAACCCCATTGACAAGGTGCTGGCCGGCTGGACCGTCGGCACCGACGCAGGTCCGCACGTCGACGCCGTGCAGCGGGTTCTGGACGCCGGCGCCATCCCGTTCCTGCACTTTCCCCAAGGCGATCCCGTCGTCGCCATCGACTTCTACCGCGCCAACGTCTTACCGCAACTGCGCTGAACGCACCTCGCCCGCCTACCGTTTCGGTGCGGTCAGCCGGGGTATCCGCACGCGAACTTCTCACAGCCCCGACTGGAAGGCACGGCATGGACGCAATCACTTTTCTTCGTCAGGACCATAAGAGCGTGCTCGGCTTATTGGAGACGCTGGACGGCGCGCCGTCGGGGTCCGGTGCGCAGGCGAGCGGCCTGGAGACCATGGTCAACAACCTCATCATCGCCGAGTCACAGCACGAAGCGATCGAGGAGCAGTTTTTCTGGCCCGCGGTACGCGACGCGATCGGTGACGGACTCGTCGACAAGGCGATCGAGCAGGAGCAAGCCGGAAAGAAGCTGCTGCAGCGCCTCGAGGACGGTAAGCCGGGCGAGCCGGATTACCACGAAGCGTTGCAGGAATTCGTCAAGGCGGGGCGCGAACACATCGCCTACGAACAGAACGAGGTTTGGCCTCAGGTCGAAACCGTAATGAGCCGTGCGGATTTGGAGAAGATCGGCGCGAAGCTGGAAGCCGGGAAGAAGATCGCCCCGACCCGACCGCATCCGGGCACGCCGCCGAACCCCGCGGTGCTGAAAACGATGGGAATGGCTGCGGCGGCGGTCGACCACGTGCGCGACGCGCTCACCGGCCGCGGCGAGGACAACCCGCCGGATCCCCAGATGCACTGAGGCCGGCCGGCGGCCGGGCGCCGAATAATCGACGCCCGGCCCTTGCTCCGCTCCAACTATCCTGTGGGAACGTGCTGTTCGTGGGTGAATGGCTTCTCGGCGTTGACGGCCGGTGAGCCCTGCGGGTTCTCGGCAGCGCCCGTGTTCTTGCGCGTGGTGCCGCCCAGCCACTGTTCTTCGGGCTTTTCGACGTACTCCCATTCCATGCCCTCGGGCCACGGCCCCTGGCCTTGGTTCCACGGGCCGCGGATGGACTCGCCGCCGCCGTTGGACATGTTGAACGCCACGTTCTGGAAGCGTGGGTCACCCGGCAACTGTCCGGGTGGGAAGTTCACCGGCAGCTCGTTCAGCGCGGCGCTGAATTGCTGATAGTGCGCCACCTCGCGGGTCATCAGGAACGTCAGGGTGTCCTGAACGCCGGGGTCGTCGGTGTATTGCTTGAGGTATTCGTAGACGATCTTGGCACGCGACTCCGCCGCGACGTTGTTGCGCAGGTCGACGGTCGGGTCACCGTTGGCGTCGATGTAGGCGCCCGTCCAGTTGTTTCCACCGGAGTCCTTGACGTCGGGCCCACCGCCGCTGAGCACCAGGAACAGCGGGTTGACCGCTACCGAATGGATGAGGCCGTCGCGGCCGCCGCCGTTGGACGCCACCGCCGGCATCCAGTCACACTTTTCGTTGGCGATCTTGAGGTTGTCGTTGAGCCCGTCGAGCAGCATCGTGATCATCGACCCGACCATTTCGAGGTGGCTCAATTCCTCGGTCGCGATGTCCATGAACAGGTCGTACATCTTGGGGTTCTTCTGCCGCAGCACGAACGCCTGGGTGAAGTACTGCAGCGCCGCGGTGAGTTCGCCGTTGGCTCCGCCGAACTGTTCCATCAGCAGCGACGCGAAGCGAGGGTCGGGTCGATCGACGCGAACCTCGAATTGAAGATCTTTGTTGTGCACAAACACTGGGGCCTCCTGGGGGATTGGCATCGGGCTGTCGACGGCGGGTACCCGGGGCTCATGGGGCCAAACGATGCGGTCCGCAAACTTCTCGGCGGTTCGGCGCCGCGGAAAAATGCGGGGACGGGGTGACCCATGGGGGTACATCGTGGAGAATCCGGTCCCATGGAGTCTTTGGACGCGACCTCGCGGCACGAGCTGGCTACGCGCATGGCCGAGCTCGCCCGGGAAATCGCGGCGCCGCGCTCGCTCGACCGGGTTCTCGCCGACGTGACCACCACGGCGGTGGAGCTGATACCGGCGGCGGACATCGCGGGCGTACTGCTGGTGAAGGGCGGCGGCGATTTCGAATCCCTCGCCGACACCGACAGCCTGGTCGCCAAGCTGGACAAGCTACAACACGACTTCGGTGAGGGCCCTTGCCACGACGCCGCGCTGAAAGAAACGATCGTGCGCACCGATGACCTTCGCGAGGAACCGCGCTGGCCTCACTACGCCCCGGCGGCCGTGGAGCACGGCGTGCTGAGCAGCCTCTCGTTCAAGCTGTATACGGCGGAGCGCACTGCCGGCGCGCTCAACCTGTTCAGCTTTCGGCCCCACGTGTGGGACACCGAAGCCGAAACCATCGGAACGGTGTTCGCCGCGCATGCCGCCTCGGCGATCATGGCCTCGCGGCACGGACAGCAAATGCTGTCGGCCCTGTCCACGCGAGACCGTATCGGCCAGGCCAAGGGCATCATCATGGAGCGCTACGGCGTCGACGATGTGCGTGCCTTCGAGTTGCTGCGCCGGCTTTCCCAGGAGAGCCAGACCAAGCTCATCGACGTCGCCCAGCGCGTGATAGACACCCGCGCCGACGACTGAATCCTGGCCGCCTCGCTCTAGGATGGGGTGGCTTCATCGACGAGTCCGGCGCGGCGCTGCGCCGGGGATTGGTTGGCCCTCGTGTGGGACTTCGAAACAGACCCCGAATACCAGGCAAAGCTGGACTGGGTGGAAAAGTTCATGGTCGAAGAGCTGGAACCGCTCGACCTGGTCGCCCTCGACCCCTATGACAAGCACAACGCGGAGATGATGGCCATTCTGCGGCCGTTGCAGCAGCAGGTGAAGGACCAGGGCCTGTGGGCGGCCCACCTGCGCCCCGAGCTCGGCGGTCAGGGGTTCGGTCAGGTCAAGCTCGCGCTTCTCAACGAGATCCTCGGGCGTTCCCGTTGGGCGCCTTCGGTATTCGGCTGTCAGGCGCCGGATTCCGGCAACGCCGAGATCCTCGCGCTGTTCGGCACCGACGAGCAGAAGGCCAGGTACCTGCAGCCGTTGCTGGACGGCGAGATCACCTCCTGTTACTCGATGACCGAACCACAGGGTGGTTCCGATCCGGGGATGTTCGTGACGAGCGCAACCCGGGACGGAGACGACTGGGTCATCAACGGGGAGAAGTGGTTTTCCAGCAACGCCAAGCACGCGTCGTTCTTCATCGTCATGGCGGTGACGAAGCCCGACGCGCGCACGTACGACAAGATGTCGCTCTTCATCGTCCCCGCCGAGACCCCAGGCATCGAGATCATTCGGAACGTCGCGGTGGGGGGCGAGTCGGGTAAGCACGGCTCACACGGATACGTTCGCTACAACGACGTGCGGGTGCCGGCCGACCATGTGCTCGGCGGCGAAGGTTCGGCGTTCATGATCGCGCAGACCCGCCTGGGCGGTGGCCGCATCCATCACGCCATGCGGACGATAGCGTTGGCGCGCAAGGCTTTTGACATGATGTGTGAGCGCGCGGTCTCGCGCCGGACCAGGCATGGGAAGCTGGCCGACTTCCAGATGACGCAGGAGAAGATCGCCGACAGCTGGATCCAGATCGAGCAATTCCGGCTGCTGGTGCTGCGCACCGCCTGGTTGATCGACAAGCACCACGACTATCAGAAGGTGCGCCGCGACATCGCGGCGGTGAAAGTGGCCATGCCGCAGGTCCTGCACGACGTCGCGCAGCGCGCGCTGCACCTACACGGCGCACTCGGCGTCTCGGATGAGATGCCGTTCGTCAAAATGCTGGTGGCCGCCGAATCCCTGGGCATCGCCGACGGCGCGACCGAACTGCACAAGATGACGGTCGCCCGCCGGACCCTGCGTGAATACGAGCCGGTGACAACGCCTTTCCCCTCAGCCCACATTCCGACCCGGCGCGCCGAAGCACAGGCGCGGCTGGCCGAGCGGCTGGAACACGCGGTCGCCGAGTTCTGACGTCGAGCGTCGACTTGTTGGGGAAAAAGCCCGCGTTTCACCGCAACAACTCGACGCTCGACGTGGGTTTTAGGCGCGGTTTTTATGCGACGAAGCGAACCACGCTTTCGGCCACGCACGCCGGCTTGGCCGATCCCTCGATCTCGACGGTGGTCGAGATGGTCGCCTGCACGGCGCCGTTACCCACGTCGTCGACGCTGACCAGCGAACTCTGGGCGCGTACCCGGGAGCCGACCGGAACCGGGGCGGGGAATCGAACCTTGTTGAGACCGTAGTTGATTGCCAGCTTGATGCCGTTGACGGTGTAGATCTGGTGCTGCAGCTGGGGCAGCAGCGCCAAGGTCATGAAACCGTGGGCGATGGTCTTGCCGAACGGGCCCGACGCGGCCCGCTCCGGGTCGACGTGAATCCACTGGTGATCGCCGGTCGCGTCGGCGAACAGGTTGACGTCTTCCTGGGTGATGGTGACCCAGTCGCTGTGCCCGAGGTCTTCGCCCGCGGCCGCGGCAAGTTCGGTGACTGATTCGAAGGTGCGCATTCGATGTTCTCCTTGGTTTCGGCTGCTAACAATAGCGCCGGGGCTCCACGTTGTGGCCGGAGGTCGCCGTTTCATCTCGGCTGTCGAGGGAACCCACGGGGGAACTCCCCCTCCCCAGAAAAGGAAGCCACCATGCCAGATCACAAGGGCCACAAGGCCGAGGAAGACGTGGACGCTGAGAACCACCAGACTCAGTCCCGCGCCGCCGCGGGCGAGGAAGACGGCTCGTATGTGGGGGCTGCGGGTTCGGATGACTCGTTCGACGCCGGTGAGTCGGGCGCCGAAGCGCGCAGCCAAGACGGCTAGTCGGGCCGGCGAGCGCTTGCGCGCGCGGCTATCCGGGTTATCCCAGCGCGCCGATCGCCGCTTGCAGCTTGGCGGTGGCCTGGTCGGCGACTTCCTGCAGAGCTCCCTGCTCGCCCGTCACCTTGACCATGAGTTGGGGATCCATCGCTTCGACCAGAACCGCATCGGCATCACCGGCGGGATCGGACCGCACCACCACGTTGCACGGCAACAGCTGGCCGATCTGGCGGTGAATGCCCAGCGCGCGATGCGCGAGCGTGGGGTTGCAGGCGCCCAAGATGAGGTAATCCTCCATGTCCTCGCCCAGCTTCTGCTTCAGCGTGGCCTTGACATCGATTGTCGTCAGGACGCCAAAACCCTGATCCGCCAACGCCTTTGTCGTCCGGTCCACCGCATCCTCGAACGAGGTGTGCAGCGTGGTGCTCAACGTCGATGTCATTCTTTTCCTCCTTGTTTCAGCATCGAACGCGCGTGCGGCTAGTCCGCGCGTGGCCGTTGCAGTTGGGCAAACTGCGGAATCGCGGCCAAGGTCGCGATCGCATCGAACAGCGCGGTGGCGGCATCGGAATCCGGAAGCCCGGTCAGCACAGGCCCGAAGAATGTGTGGTCGCCGATCAGCAGAATGGGGCTGCCCCCGGTCTCACCGAGTGCCTTTTGGCCCTCCTCATGCTGGGTCCGGATGAAGTCGTCCAGGGACGCGTCGGAGACCGCCGCCGCTTCTGCGCCGCGGGCCCCCGCCGCCATCAAGACCTGCGCGAGGAGGTCGCCGCTGACAGGCTCTGAGCGGTCGAAGTGTCGCTCGCCGAAGGCGAAATACGCCGCGTTCCATCCCGCGTCGCCATGGTCGCGCGCTATAGCGGCCATCAGCCGGCCGATCTGCCGCGAGTCACGCATGTGAGCCTGCTGCGCGGGTGACAACTCCCGACCCTCGTTGAGAACCGCCAGGCTCATCAGGTGCCAGTCGATCGCCAGTCCAGTCTTCTCTGCGACGGCGCGGAGCCAGCGTGCGGTGTTCCACGAGTACGGACACACCGGGTCCAACCAGAGCGTCACCGTCGGTCGAGTCCGGTCATTTTTCGCGGAGGACATTGCTTTTCACCCCTCTCTCGGCAGCGTGGCCCTTCAGGCCAGGCTCAGGAACAGTTTCTCGAGGTCATCGATGGAGACGGCCGGCTGAGCGGCCGGCCGCGCGATGCAGTCACGCAGCCCGGACGCGATGATCTTGAAGCCCGCGCGATCGAGGGCCTTCGAGACGGCCGCCAACTGGGTCACGACGTCCTTGCAACTGCGACCCTGCTCGATCATCGAGATGACGCCCCCGAGCTGACCGTGCGCCCGCCGTAACCGGGCGAGGACGGCGTCGATGTCCCCGGCGTCGTGCTTGGCGACATCCGTGTTGTGCGATCCGCTGCCGTTACCTTCGCTTCCCATGCGTCCTGTATACCATACCCCGTAGGGTATATAGCCCTGATCGTCCCGCCGGGTCCGGGCAACGATGCGCGCGATTTGGCGCAAGATGGGGCTGTGAGGCTGCTGTTGATCGCCGATACCCACATCCCGAAAAGGGCCCGCGACCTGCCCGCGCCGGTATGGAACGCGGTGTCCGAGGCCGACGTCGTCGTCCACGCCGGCGACTGGATAGCGCCGGAGTTCCTCGACGAGCTCGAGGCCCGGGCGGCCCGGCTGGTGGGCTGCTGGGGAAACAACGACGGCCCGGCGTTGCGGGCGAGGTTGCCCGAACGTGCGGACGTACGTCTGGCGGAGGTCCGGTTCACCGTCGTGCACGAGACCGGCGCCGCCAGCGGACGGGACGCCCGGATGTCGCGGCTCTACCCCGACAGTCAGGTGCTGGTCTTCGGGCACAGCCACATCCCGTGGGACACCACCACCGAGACCGGGTTGCGCCTGCTCAATCCCGGGTCGCCGACGGACCGCCGCAGGCAACCGTTCTGCACCTACATGACCGCGAACGTCGACGACGGCGAGCTGACCGACGTCGTGCTGCATCGCCTTCCCCGGTAGCGGGTACATAACCCACGCATAGCTTCTCCACATAAATAGCTCGGCTACAGAGGTATTATGGGGTGCATATGAAATCACGCACTGATGTGGCGGGCGAGCTCTTTGGAGTCGTCGGCAGGTTCCGTCGGCAGCTGCGCAGGTCGGCCGGCCGCGGATTCGACTCGTCGCGACTCTCCGAGTCTCAATCGGAGCTGTTGTGGCTGGTCGGGCGTCGGCCGGGGATTTCGGTCAGCGCTGCGGCGGCCGAGCTCGGCCTGGTGCCCAACACCGCTTCCACCCTGGTCACCAAGCTGGTGTCCGGCGGGCTATTGCTGCGGACGGCGGGAGACACCGACCGCCGGGTCTGCCAACTTCGGCTTGCCGAGCCCGCCCAGCAGGTCGTCGACGCATCCCGCGCCACCCGGCGGGCATTGCTGTCCGAGGTGATCGGCGAACTGGATGACGACGAAATCGATTCTTTGACAAAGGGATTGGAGGTCCTCGACACGATGACCCGAAAACTGCGAGAGCGGCGACCATGAGCGGATCGCTGCCGATCGCGGTCGACGGCCGAAACCTGACCTATCGCTATGGCCAGTTCACCGCCGTCGATGACGTGACACTGCAGGTGCGGCCTGGCGAGACCATGGGACTGCTGGGGCCCAATGGCGCCGGCAAGACCACCATGGTCCGGATGCTGACCACGCTGACACCCGTGCAGCACGGCGAACTGCGTATCTTCGGGATGGACGCGCGCCGCCAAACCACCGACATCAGAAGCAATATCGGCTATGTGCCGCAACAGCTTTCGATCGAGCCCGCGCTCACCGGCCGGCAGAATGTGGCGTGGTTCGCGCGGTTGTACGGCGTGCCCCGCAGCGAGCGCGCCGACCGCGTCGATCAGGCGCTGTCCGCCATGGATCTCATGGAGGTGTCCGACCGGCTGGCGTCGTCGTACTCCGGCGGCATGGTGCGCCGCCTCGAGGTGGCCCAGGCGCTGGTCAACCGCCCGTCGCTGCTGGTGCTCGACGAACCAACCGTCGGCCTGGATCCCATCGCGCGGGACGGGGTGTGGGGGCAGGTGCAAAAGATGCAGGCCCAGTTCGGCATGACCGTCCTGCTGACCACCCACTACATGGAGGAGGCCGACGCGCTGTGCGATCGGGTCGCGCTGATGCATCGCGGTCAGCTGCGGGCCGTCGGCACCCCCGACAGACTCAAGGCGACGGTGTCGCCGTCGGCCACCCTCGAAGACGTATTCCGCCACTACGCGGCGTCGGGTTTGGACGAAGAAGAGGACCCAGGGGAAGCCAACGGGTCCATTCGCGAAATCCGTTCCAGCAGAAAGGTGGCGCGTCGTGTCGGTTGATAGCGCCGCGGCGGGCTCGCTGGTCCGCGCCCCGCGTGGCTGGCAACGAGTCGGTGCGCTGTCCAGCCGCATCGGAGCATTCGCGATCGTCGAACTGCAGAAGCTGCAACACGACCGGACCGAGCTCGTCACCCGGATGGTGCAGCCCGCGCTGTGGCTGTTGATCTTCGGGACCACGTTCAGCCACCTGCATGTCATCCCCACCGGATCGGTGTCGTATCTGGCGTTTCTGGCGCCGGGGATCATCGCCCAGTCGGCGCTGTTCATCTCCATTTTCTATGGGATACAAATCATTTGGGATCGAGACGCCGGAGTGCTGGCCAAACTCATGGTGACGCCGGCCCCGGCGTCGGCACTGATCACCGGCAAGGCGTTCGCCGCCGGCGTCCGTTCGGTGGCCCAGGTGGTCGGGGTGCTCGCGTTGGCGTACGTGATGGGCGTCGGCCTGACGGTCAATCCGCTGCGGATTCTGGCGGCGATGGCCATCGTCATGCTCGGCGCCGCGTTCTTCGCCTGCCTGTCCATGACCCTGGCCGGTCTGGTGCGCAACCGCGACCGCCTGATGGGGATCGGCCAGGCGATCACGATGCCGCTGTTCTTCGCGTCCAACGCGCTGTACCCGGTCGACGTGATGCCGACGTGGCTGCACGTGCTGAGCAAGGTCAATCCGCTCAGTTACGAGGTGAACGCGCTGCGCGGACTGCTGATCGGCACCCCGTTCAACCCCGTGGACATCGTCGTGCTGGTGGTGGCAGCCGTGCTCGGAATCGTTACGGCATCAACGCTTTTACGTCGCCTGGTCGCCTGAGGCGCTGCGGTCGCGATAGCGCATGCGCCATCGCAGCGCAAGGGTTGCGCAGGGTTCCGAGAGACGATCGTGACCCGACTGTGACGATGTCTGCGCGAGGCTCAATCGTTAGCTAACCGCGATCTGTCATCCCGGCCGCGACAACGGGATTCGGCGCTCTCGCTGTGTTTCACTCCCCGAGAACAGATTCGACCGCACCTTGCGGCAGATGAAAGTTGGGATGGGTAGAGAGCTATGTCGTTCTTCGAAAAGTTGCGTGGCGCAGCGGCTACCATGCCGCGCCGACTGGCGATCGCGGCTGTGGGTGCCTCCCTGCTGTCCGGTCTCGCGGTAGCCTCCGGCGGCTCCCCCGTCGCGGGGGCCTTCTCCAAGCCCGGCCTTCCGGTGGAATACCTCGAGGTGCCCTCGCCGTCGATGGGCCGCAACATCAAGGTTCAGTTCCAGGGCGGCGGATCGCACGCCGTCTACCTGCTCGACGGCCTGCGCGCGCAGGACGACTACAACGGCTGGGACATCAACACCCCAGCGTTCGAGGAGTTCTACCAGTCCGGCCTGTCGGTGATCATGCCGGTCGGCGGCCAGTCCAGCTTCTACAGCAACTGGTACCAGCCGTCGTCGGGTAACGGACAGAACTACACCTACAAGTGGGAGACCTTCCTGACCCAGGAGATGCCCCTGTGGATGCAGGCCAACAAGCAGGTCTCCCCGGCCGGCAACGCCGCGGTGGGCCTGTCGATGTCGGGCGGCTCCGCGCTGATCCTGGCGGCCTACTACCCGCAGCAGTTCCCGTACGCCGCCGCGCTGTCAGGCTTCCTCAACCCCTCCGAGGGGTGGTGGCCCACCCTGATCGGGCTGGCGATGAACGACGCGGGCGGCTACAACGCCAACAGCATGTGGGGGCCGTCTAGCGACCCGGCATGGAAGCGCAACGACCCGATGATCCAGATTCCGCGACTCGTCGCCAACAACACCCGCCTCTGGGTCTACTGCGGGAACGGCACGCCCAGCGACCTCGGCGGCGACAACATGCCGGCGAAGTTCCTGGAGGGCATGACGCTGCGCACCAACGAGCAGTTCCAGAACAACTACGTGGCCGCCGGCGGACGCAACGGGGTGTTCAACTTCCCTGCCAACGGGACGCACTCCTGGCCCTACTGGAACCAGCAGTTGGTCGCGATGAAGCCCGATATCCTGCAAACCCTCAACACGGTCAACGCCGCACCGGCTAGCGCGCCCACCGCTAACCCTCCCGCGGCTTAAGGCCAAAGCCAGCATCGGCAGTAGCGCACCGGTCAGCGCTACTGCCGATGCTCTTTTCCCGCCTCCTGGAGCAGGGCTCGGCGATCGGAGTGGAAATACGTGTAGCCGGTCGTCAGCCCGCACACGACGGTGGCTGTCACCAGCATCCACGTCCCGTTCACGAACAGGCTGATCAAGCCACCCACGGCCGCGCCCACCACGAGGCTCGCGAACATCAGGAAGTAGCCCAGCCAGTCCGCCGCCGTCCCACCCGCGATGTGACGCTCGATGCCCTGACCCATCTTGACCAGCGTGCCGGTCACATAGCTCAGCGGGACCGACACCTCACCGTCCTTGACGAAAGATGTGTTCAAAGCCCCAATCCCGAACGCCACCAACATGATCGGTGCAAAGTCGAGCAGATTCTCTTCCCAGCCTTCGTCGACGACGTCGACCAAGGTGGCCGCCGCCAAACTGAATGTCGTCAACACCGTCGGTCCGTGCGGGTGCGCCACCCAGAGATGTCGCCGGCACACCGACGCGATTATCACGCCCGCGACGAAGCACAGAATCAACACCGCCGCGGAGATCGAGAGCACCACGTCGCCGCGAAAGAACCCCAACGCCGCGCGTTGCGCGTTGCCGGTCATGAACGTCACGAAGTATCCGGCGGAATGCGTATAGGCGGTCGCCCCCAAGATCCCGGCTAGCACTGCCAGCACCCACGACAGGCGCGATTCGCTGTTGTTGATTTCACTCGGCACCCGCACATGTTTTCAGACATCGGCCATCCGCGCAGCGGACGGCCGAGGCGGCGGCCCGCTAGGCAGCGGTAAGACGTGCGATGGAGCGCAACGGGATTGGCAGCCAGCCCGGCCGGTGCCGCGCCTCGTAGCCGGCCTCGTAGACGGCCTTGTCCAGCTCGTAGGCGGCCAGCAGCTGCGCCGAGTCGCGCGGGTCGATCCCCGAGGCGGCCGCATAGCCGTCGCAGAATGCCGTCCGGTTGCGCTCGACCCACTCCCGGGCGCGCGCCGCCAATTGCTTGTCATCCGCGTGGTCCACCAGCGGTCCGTAGGCGGCGTAGTCGAACGACCGCAGCACGCCGGCCACGTCCCGCAACGCTGAGTCGGGCGCACGGCGCTCCTCGAGCGGCTGTCCGGGCTCGCCCTCGAAGTCGATCAGCAACCAGCGCTCCGGCGTGCGCAGCACCTGGCCCAGGTGCAGATCGCCGTGGATGCGCTGCACGGTGATCGTCTCCGAGACCAACTTCTGAAATCGCTCTTCGATCGTCGCCGCGTGCTCCTCGAGCGCGGGTACCTGCGCCACCGTCGAGGACAGCCGCGACAGCACGTTGTCCACCGGGAAAACGGCCTGCGAGGTGCCCAGGGCCTCGGCCAGGGTCGCGTGCACCGACGCCACGGCCTCGCCGAGCCGGTAGGACTCCCCGGCGAAGTCGCCGCCGACCTCGTACGCGTAGAGATCGCCTTCGGCGAACAGGTCGCGGACGCTGGCGGTGGCCATCGCCCAGCCTTCGGCGGAATTCGCGGCGAATTCGGTGACCATGCCCAGCGGCCATGCCGCGTCGGCGCCGCCGTCCGAACCCGTCATCTCGTAGCTTCCCAGCAGCCGCGCGACGTGCGGGTTACCGGCCCGGCCCAGCACGCGGTTCAGCTCGACGTCGGGGTTGATGCCGCTGCTGACCCGGCGGAAGACCTTGAAGATGGCGTCGCGGTCGAAGATGACGCTGGTGTTGGACTGCTCGGCATCGGATACGTGCGCCATCGCCTCCAGGGGCAGCTTCGCATCCGGTTCCTTGGCGAAGTTGATCTCGGTGCCCGACGCGCCGCGCGAGGCCGACGAGTCGATGAGCGAGAGCAGGAACCGCGGCGCAACGGCGTCATACATCGCATCGAAGGCCGTCCGGTCGTCGACGGCGCCGATGGTGGCGACGTTGCTGTATTCGGAGACCGGGGGAGCGTCCCAGCGCACGATCACCTGGTAGCGGTGCCGGGAACCGTCGGCGTAGTCGGCGTCGACGAGCACCAGGTCGAGGCCGTCGTCGAGCGGGACGACCACGCTCGCCTCGGCGCTGGACAGTTCGCGGTTGCGTCCTGCGTACCAACGTTGCTGTGGAAGCCACTCAGACCAAGGCAGCTTGGCCGGCTGAGTCATTTGCGCCACTCCTTCTCATCGGCTCCGTTCCCCGCCAGCGGATGCGCTCCCCGCGAGGCTGGGGAGTACCCCCACGGCATCGCCGCGGCGCGAGCCCTCATCATGAATCCTCCTCGCATCCGGTCAACTGGAACCAGTAGAACCCGTGTCCGGGGAGTGTGAGCAGGTAGGGCAGGTGACCGATGCGCGGAAACTCCACCTGTCCGGTCAGCTCGATCGGCGTGCAACCGCTCCAATGCTGCAGATTCAGTTCGATCGGCTGGGGGAAACGCGACAGGTTGTTGACGCACAGGACGGTGTCACCGTCGTCGGACACCTGCCGCACGAAGGCCAGCACCGAGGGGTTCGAGCCGCCCAGCTCCTCGAAGGTCCCGATCGCGAAGGCCTCGTGACGGCGCCGCACGGCCAGCATCGTCCGGGTGAAGTTGAGCAGCGACGTGGAGGTGTCGCGTTGCGCCTCCACGTTGACCGCCTGGTAGCCGTAGACGGAATCCTGGCTGGGCGGCAGATAAAGCCGGCCCGGGTTGGCCTTGGAGAAGCCCGCGTTGCGGTCCGGTGTCCACTGCATCGGTGTGCGCACCCCGTCGCGGTCACCCAACCAGATCACGTCGCCCATGCCGATCTCGTCGCCGTAGTACAGCACCGGCGAGCCGGGCAGCGACATCAGCAGCGCGGTGAACAGCTCGATCTGGTTGCGGTCGTTGTCCAGCAGCGGCGCCAGCCGGCGGCGGATCCCGACGTTCGCCTTCATCCGCGGATCCTTGGCGTACTCGGAGTACATATAGTCACGCTCTTCGTCGGTGACCATCTCCAGCGTCAACTCGTCGTGGTTACGCAGGAAGATGCCCCACTGCGCCATATCGGGGATCTCGGGCGTCTGGGCCAGGATCTCCGAAATCGGAAAGCGCGATTCCCGGCGCACGGCCATGAAAATGCGCGGCATCAGCGGGAAATGAAACGCCATGTGGCATTCGTCGCCGCCGGTGGTGGCGTCGCCGAAGTACTCGACGACGTCGGCCGGCCACTGGTTGGCCTCGGCCAGCAGCACCCGGCCGGGGAATTCGTCGTCGATGACTTTGCGAACCCGCTTGAGGAAGGCGTGCGTCTCGGGCAGATTCTCGCAGTTGGTGCCCTCGCGCTCGAAGAGGTAGGGCACCGCGTCCAGGCGGAATCCGTCGATACCGAGTTCGAGCCAGAACCGGAGCACGTCGATCATGGCTTCCTGCACGGCGGGGTTGTCGTAGTTCAGGTCGGGCTGATGGGAGAAGAACCGGTGCCAGTAGAACTGCTTGCGCACCGGGTCGAAGGTCCAGTTCGACTCCTCGGTGTCGATGAAGATGATCCTCGCGTCGGTGTACTTCTCCGCGGTGTCGCTCCACACGTAGAAGTCGCCGTACGGGCCGTCGGGGTCGTGCCGCGACTCCTGAAACCAAGGGTGCGAATCGGAGGTGTGGTTCATCACCAGGTCGGTGATGACCCGGATGCCCCGCTCGTGCGCGGCGTTGAGCAGCGCGACGAAATCCTCGACCGTGCCGAACTCGGGCAGCACCTTGTAGAAGTCCCGGATGTCGTATCCGCCGTCTCGCAGAGGCGAGTCGTAGAAGGGTGGCAGCCAGATGCAGTCGATGCCCAGCCACTGCAGGTAGTCCAGTCGTTGCAGCAGCCCGCGCAGGTCGCCGGATCCGTCCGCATTGCCGTCCAGGAAGGCCCGCACCAGCACCTCGTAGAACACCGCGTGCTTGAACCACGTGGGGTCGGTGGGCAGCGCGGCGGCGTTGTTGAAGTCCTCGGCGTCGGGGTGCTCCACGACGCCGTCCTGGACGTGACTGCCCCCCTCGGGATGGTGCTCGACAGCTTCTCTTGCGTCGTTCATCAAATCCACGATGCCACGGGTACCCTAGGCGCCACTTTCGGAATCACGCACCTACGTTTACGTCGAAACACGCCCGCTCGCAAACGATTTGGCCACCGGCCCGGTCCCGTCGGCGCGGCTGTCAGGCCGGTGGCCCCTCCGCCAGGGTGATGTCCACGGTGTGATCGCCGCCATTGTTGGACCGGTAGTGCACCGCGATGGTGTCCCCCGGGTGATGCGGGACGAGCACCCCGGTCATGGAGGTCGCGCCGTTGATCGCGACGTTGTCGACGCCGGTGATGACGTCGCCGGGCGCGATGCCGGCGGCCGCCGCGGGGCCGGTGCTGACGACGCGCTGCACCAGCGCGCCGTTGCCGTTGTTGTCCATCACACCCAGACCCAGGAAGGCGGTGGGACCGATGTGAACCGTGTTCGAGCCGGCGCCCGACCGGATCTGGCCGGCAACCCCCATCGCGCGTCCGATGGGAATGGCGAAGCCCTGCCCGCCGGACATCTTGTAGCTGTCGGTGGCGGCGGTGTCCACGCCGATCACCTGCCCGGCGCTGTTCACCATGGGACCACCGGAGTCACCGGGCTTGATCGGGGCGTCCGCCTGGATCAGGCCACCCAGGTTCTCCTGCGCGCCGGTCAGCGTGTCGGTCGCCGAGACGCTCTGGTTGAGCGCGACGACCTTGCCGGCCACGGCGTTGGGCGTGCCGCCCTGGCCGCCGACGTTGCCGAGCGCGACGATCGGCTCACCCACGGTCGCCGCGCCCCCGATCGCGGCGGTGGGAAGGCCGGCCGCGCCGCGAAGCTGCAGCACCGCGATGTCCTGGGTGCGGTCGTAGCCGACCACGTCAACGGCGTAGCTCTGGCCGTTGCCGACGGCGAATGCGCTGATGTCGGTGGCGCCCGAGATCACGTGGTTGTTCGTCAACACGACCCCGTTGGGATCGATCACGATGCCGGTTCCGGCGCCCACCGCGTTGTTGTAGCCGAATTTGGTGTCGATGTTGACCACCTGCGGCCCCACCTGACCGACCGCCGCCGACGGGTCGAGTGGCGCCAGGGGGCGGTCGGTGAACCGATCCAGCGTCAGGTTGGACGGTGACGCCGAAGCCGGCGCAAGGCCCACGCCGGACCCCAGACCAAGCCACAGTCCGGCCACCGTCAGCACGCTGACCAACCATGACCACAGGACCGGGCGGTGGTGCGGTTTGCTCATCGGTGTCACCCTCCTGCTTCGCGGTAGAGAACAAATTGTCCCGGCCTCAGGCTCTTGGCGGCACATGTGTGTGTATATAACCGTAATGCAGGTAGCTATGCACGGCATGGGTGAGGTTCTGACCAGCCCGTCCGCAGCTACCGCGCGTCTTAAGCTGACACGGTGGGCGAATTCGAACCCAAGGCCAGCTTCGGCCGGGCCCCGGTGGCCCGACTGGCGACGGTCACGCCCGGCGGCCTGCCGCACCTGGTGCCGGTGGTGTTCGCCGTCGCCGTCGACGACGGCGACGTGGTCTACACGGCCGTCGACGCGAAGCCGAAAACGACACAGCGGCTGCGCCGCCTGACCAACATCGACGGCAACCCCCGGGTGAGCCTGCTCGTGGATCACTACGCCGACGACTGGGCCCAGCTGTGGTGGGTGCGCGCCGACGGTGTCGCCACCGTCCACACCCACGGTGACGCCGTTGAGCTCGGGCGCCTGCTGCTACGAGCGAAATACCCACAGTATCAATCGGTTTCGCTGGACGGCCCGGTGATCGAGGTCGCGGTGCGGCGTTGGTCCAGCTGGCATCACTGAGCGCCGGCTCGGCGGGGCCGCCCACCGCCGTGGCGGCTGATTCGGTCCGACGGTCTTGTGGTCGACCGAAGTTGGGTGGATGGTAGCTAGATAGGTGCTGGCTAGGACAGCAATGGCGCGCCCCGGGCAACCTGGAGGAAAGTCATGGCCGACAGGACAAACGCTTCCCAAGGAGCGGGGAACGCTCCTACCGCCAACGGTCCCGACGAAATCCGCAACGTGGTGCTGGTCGGTCCGTCGGGTGGGGGCAAAACCACACTCGTAGAAGCCCTGTTGGTCGCCGCCGGTGTGCTGACCCGGAGCGGTTCGGTGGCCGACGGCAGCACGGTTTGCGATTACGACGACGCCGAGATCCGACAACAACGGTCGGTGGGCGTCGCGGTGGCATCCCTGTCGCACAACGGCATCAAGGTGAACCTGGTCGACACTCCCGGATACGCCGACTTCGTCGGCGAGTTGCGGGCGGGGCTACGCGCCGCGGATTGCGCGCTGTTCGTCATCGCGGCCAACGAAGGCGTCGACCAGCCCACCAAATCGCTTTGGCAGGAATGCGACCAGGTCGGCATGCCCCGCGCCGTGGTGATCACCAAGCTCGACCACGCCAGGGCAAATTATTCCGACGCGTTGGCCGCCGCGCAGAATGCGTTCGGCGACAAGGTTTTACCGCTGTACCTGCCTACCGGCCTGCCCTCCTGCCACGGCCTGATCGGGCTGTTGTCGCAAACGCGGTACGAATACACCGACGGCAAACGCACCGTGCAACCGCCGGACCCCTCCGACGCCGAGCAGATCGAGGAGGCGCGCGGCGCCCTGATCGAGGGAATCATCGAGGAGTCCGAGGACGAGTCGCTGATGGAGCGCTACCTCGGGGGCGAGGTCATCGACGAGTCCGTGCTGATCCAGGATCTCGAGCGCGCGGTCGCCCGGGGATCGTTCTTTCCGGTGATCCCGGTCTGCAGCGGCAGCGGCGTGGGCACCCTGGAGTTGCTGGAGGTCGCCACTCGCGGCTTCCCGTCGCCGATGGAACACCCGCTGCCGGAGGTCTTCACCCAGGTCGGTGCGCCGCACGCCAGCCTGACGTGTTCGCCGGACGCCCCCTTGCTCGCGGAGGTGGTGAAGACGACGTCGGACCCGTACGTCGGCAGGGTCAGCCTGGTCCGGGTGTTCGCCGGGACCATCAGGCCCGACACGACGGTTCATGTGTCGGGCCACTTTGCGTCGTTCTTCGGCACCGGCAACGGCAGTGGTCATGCGCATCCCGACCACGACGAGGACGAGCGCATCGGGGTGCTGTCCTTCCCGCTGGGCAAGCAGCAGCGCCCGGCGCAGGCGGTGGTGGCCGGTGACATCTGCGCGATCGGCAAACTGAGCCGCGCGGAAACCGGTGACACGCTTTCGGATAAGTCCGAGCCGTTGGTATTGAAGCCCTGGACCATGCCCGAGCCGCTGCTGCCGATCGCTATCGCGGCCCACGCCAAGACCGACGAGGACAAGTTGTCGGTGGGGCTGGGCCGGTTGGCCGCGGAAGACCCGACGCTGCGGATCGAGCAGAACCAGGAGACCCACCAGATCGTGCTGTGGTGCATGGGCGAGTCCCACGCGGGCGTGGTGCTGGAGGCGCTGGCCAACCGGTACGGCGTCACCGTCGACACCGTGGAACTGCGCGTTCCCCTGCGAGAGACGTTCGCCGGCAAGGCCAAAGGCCACGGGCGCCACGTCAAGCAGTCCGGCGGGCACGGCCAGTACGCGGTGTGCGACATCGAGGTGGAGCCGTTGCCGGAAGGTTCCGGGTTCGAGTTCGTCGACAAGGTGGTCGGCGGGGCGGTGCCGCGGCAGTTCATCCCGAGCGTGGAGAAGGGCGTGCGGGCCCAGATGGAGAAGGGCGTGCACGCGGGCTACCCGGTGGTCGATATCCGGGTCACGCTGCTCGACGGCAAGGCGCACAGCGTCGACTCGTCGGACTTCGCGTTTCAGATGGCGGGCTCGCTGGCGTTGCGGGAGGCCGCCGCGGTGACCAAGGTGGCGCTGCTCGAGCCCATCGACGAGATTTCGGTGCTGGTGCCCGACGACTTCGTCGGTGCGGTGATGGGTGATCTGTCCAGCCGGCGGGGGCGGGTGCTCGGCTCCGACACCGCGGGCAACGAGCGCACCGTGGTCAACGCCGAGGTGCCGCAGGTGGAGCTGACCCGCTATGCCATCGACCTGCGGTCCCTGGCCCATGGGGCCGCGTCGTTCACCCGGTCCTTCGCCCGCTACGAACCCATGCCGGAATCCGCGGCCGCCCGACTGAACGCCGCCGTCTAGAACTCCTCAGCTTTTGCGGCCGAACCGCTCCGTCACCGCGCGCCGGTCCAGCGAACCCTTCGCGGTGTGCGGCAACTCGGCGGTCAGTTGAAACTCGGCGGGCACCTCGAAGGGTGCCAGGCGGTCACGGCAGAACGCCGTCAGTTCGTCGGCCGTCGGGGCGGCGGATCCACGCGCGACGATGACCGCGGCCACGGACTCGCCGTACAGCTTGTCCGGCACGCCGAACACGCCGACCTCCAGCACGTCGGGGTGGGTGGCCAGGATGCCCTCGACGCGCTCCGGCGAAATCTTCTCGCCGCCCCGGTTGATGAGCTCCTTGATGCGGCCGCGGATGACGAGGTCACCGGCCGGCGACAGCGTTCCGAGGTCGCCGGTGTGCAACCACCCTTCGGTGAAGTTGGCGGCGGTGATGGACGGGTCGCCGAGGTAGCCGCGCACCACGGTCGGGCCGTGCAGCCAGACTTCGCCGACCGCGTCCGGCGGCAGCGCCTGGCCGTCGGGTCCGACGATCCGGATTTCCGGTCCGGTCGACCGGCCGACGAGTCCGGGTGTGGCACCGGGGTTTTCAGTGTGGCCGGCACCGCCGATGGCCGTCGTCGCCACCTGGTGGGTCGACTCGGTCATCCCGAAGGCGCACACCACCGGCGCCGAGAAGGTGTCGTGCAGCGCCTGCGCGGTCTCGGCGGTCAGCGGTGCGCTGCAACTGCGGATGAACCGCAGGGCGTGCGAGCCGCTCGGCTGCTCGGTTCGGGCGCGCTCCAGCAAGATCTGATGAATCGTCGGGACGGCGGTGTACCAGGTGGCCCCGACGGCCTCGATGTCGTCCCAGAAGGTGTGCGCCGAAAACTTTCCCCGCGCCGGCAGCAACACCGCTCCCCCGGACACCAGGGTGCCCAGCAGCGCGGCGAGCAGACCGTGCCCGTGGTAGAGCGGCATCACCGCCACCGTCGCGTCCTGTGCATCAAGCCCATAGCCCGCGATGATGGCCGCCACCGAGCGAGCGATGTTGTGGCGCGTCCACGGAACCATCTTGGGCACACCGGTGGTTCCGCCGGTGAACATGATCATGGCGTCGTGCTCGCGCAGCCCCTCCGGTGTCGACACGTCACGCCGGGGTGCCGCGGTGACGTCCAGGCTGACCGTCGCGGCGGTGCCGTCAGACCCGACGGCCACCGCGACCGGCCAGGACGGCAAGCCGTCCGGTGCGGTCGCATCGCTGTCGCCGGGCTGGTCGACCAGCACCGCCCGGGCGCCCACCGCCGCGCTGCGGGCACGCTGTTCGGCGAGGGGCAGGGCCGGATCCAGCGGAACCACAACGAGATCCGCACGCGACGCCCCCAGTAGCCCGACGACGAATTCGGCGTTACTGCCGGCGCGCAGCGCCACCCGGTCGCCGCGCAGCAAGCCGGCGGCCTTCAGCTTCGCGGCCAGGTCATCGACCAGCCGGAGCAGATCGCGATAGTCGACCCGTAGGTGATCGGCGGTGACCACCAGCGCGCGCGCCTCCGACGATCGGCGTGCCGCCGCCTCGACCAGATCGGCGATGCTCGCGGATTCTGTCGACCCCCCGCCGCCGTCATTCGACCCCATCGCCGAACTCCTTCCACTCTTGCCATCGATGCCACCCTGCCGGTCGGCTTTCTGGTGCGTCCAATACCGATTCGCTCACGATCGATAACCGGGGGCTATTAACTCCCGTAGTGTGGCCGTGACCTGTGACGATAGCCAACATAAATCGAGGGATAGTGCCCTCGTCTTGGACACGTGGGATGCGCCGGGGTCACAGTGATGGCCAAGGCCGTACCGCACAGCACCCGAGGAGTCGCCCATGTCCACCGCTTCGGTACCTCCGAACCCGAGGGGCCTGATCGACGGCTTTCACCTCGTGGTGGACGCGCTGATGGCCAACGACGTCGAGACGATCTACGGCATCGTCGGCATCCCGATCACCGACCTCGCCCGAGTCGCGCAGGCGTCGGGAATCCGCTACATCGGTTTCCGGCAGGAATCCTCGGCCGGCAACGCCGCCGCCGCCGCCGGATTCCTCACCCGGCGTCCCGGCGTCTGCCTCACGACCTCCGGACCCGGGTTCCTCAACGCCCTGCCCGCGCTGGCGAACGCCACGACGAATTGCTTTCCGATGATCCAGATCTCCGGCTCCAGCAATCGGGCGCTGGTGGACCTGCAGCGAGGCGATTACCAGGACCTCGACCAACTCAACGCGGCGAAGCCGTTCGCCAAGGCCGCCTATCGGATCAATCGGATCGAAGACATCGGGCGCGGGGTCGCGCGCGCCATCCGCACCGCGGTCTCCGGACGGCCCGGCGGCGTCTATCTGGACATCCCCGGTGAGGTTCTGGGTCAGGCCATGAACGCAGACGCCGCGGCGAGGACGGTCTGGCGCATCATCGACCCCGCCCCCCGACAGCTGCCGGCTGCGGACGCCGTCGAACGCGCGCTGGACGTGCTGGCTCAAGCGCAGCGACCGTTGATCGTGCTGGGCAAGGGCGCCGCGTATGCCCAGGCCGACAACGTGATTAGGAAATTCGTCGAGGCCACCGGTATTCCTTTCCTGCCGATGTCGATGGCCAAGGGGCTGCTCCCCGATTCGCACCCGCAGTCCGCCGCGGCCGCCCGCTCCCTGGCGATCTCGCGCGCCGATGCGGTCCTGCTGGTCGGCGCCCGACTGAATTGGCTTCTGGGGCATGGGGAGTCACCGCAGTGGAGCCGTGACGCCAAATTCGTCCAGGTGGACATCGCCGCGTCCGAGTTCGACAGCAACCAGCAGGTCGCGCCGCTGGCCGGAGACATCGGCTCGGTGATGTCCGGCCTGTGTGACGGCGTGGCCGCCCGCCCGATCACCGCGCCGCCGCAATGGACGGGCGAGCTGGCCGAGCGCACGGCACGCAACGACGCCAAGATGCGCGAGCGCCTGGCCCAAAACCCGCACCCCATGCGGTTTTACAACGCGCTTGGTGCGATTCAGTCTGTGCTGCAGGACAACCGGGATGTGTACGTCGTCAACGAAGGCGCCAACGCGCTCGATCTGGCCCGCAATGTCATCGACATGGAGCTGCCGCGGCACCGGCTGGACACCGGAACCTGGGGCGTGATGGGCATCGGGATGGGGTATGCCATCGCCGCCGCGGTCGAGACCGGCAAGCCGGTGGTCGCAATCGAGGGGGACAGCGCGTTCGGCTTCAGCGGCATGGAGATCGAAACCATCTGCCGCTACCGGCTGCCGGTGACCGTGGTCATCCTCAACAACGGCGGTGTCTACCGCGGTGACGAGGCCACACCCGGTGCGGCCGCCGCGAGATCCGACCCGGCCCCGACCGTGCTGAACGCCCGGGCGCGCCACGAGCTGATCGCGCAGGCGTTCGGCGGCAAGGGCTATCACGTCACCACCCCGTCGGAGCTGCGCGCGGCGCTGACAGAGGCGATCGGCTCCCGGGCGCCCTCACTCATCGACTGCGAACTCGACCCGGCGGCGGGGGTCGAAAGCGGGCATCTGTCCAACCTGAACCCGGCCAGCGCCGCCACCGCCCCACCGGCGGCGGCGCTCAGCGACGGTGGGTAAGCCCCAGCAGCTGCGCGTCGAAAAACTCGTTGAGCGAAAGCTGTTCGGCGGATGTGGCCAGCGCGCGGGCGATCGGCGATCCGGGTCCGCTCGAGCTGGTGGCCAGGGCGACATCGGCTTTGAGCACCGGGTCGACCATTTCCACCGCCCGGATGGCCGGCCCCAGCGGCGACGTCCACAGCCACGTGTGCGGCACGATCGACGCCCAGTTGCCCGCCGAGACCTGAGCGAATAACGATGCGACGGAATCGGTTTCGACCTGCGGGCTGACGGTGAGGGAATGATCGGCGAACGACTTGTCGATGATCTGGCGATCACGCATCGCGGGAGTGAGCAACGCCAGCGGCAGTTGCGCGGCCTCCACCCAGGTCATCGTCGTCGCGCCGGATCCCACCATGGCCGCCGGCGCCAGCAGCACATATCGCTCCTGGTACAGCGAAACCAGATTCACGTCGTGTGCTTCTTCCGGCGCCGCATGCACGATGGCGGCATCGATCTCGAACTCGCGGAGCCGCCGGTACAGTTCGGTGGCCGCCAGCCGAGAGAGGATGTGCACCTTCACCAATGGGTGCGCCGAACAGAACGCGGAGAGCACCAGGGAAGCCGTGGTGGAGGCGGTGGGAACGGTGCCCAGCCGAAGTGTCCCGGTGACGCCCGAGCGCACGGCGTCCACTTCGGACTTGAACGCATCGTGTTCGGCGAGGATCCGCCTGGCCCACACCACCAGCCGCTCGCCTTCGGGAGTGAGGCCCTCGAAGCTGTGTCCGCGATTGATCAGCGTGACATTCAGTTCTCCTTCGAGCTTGGCGATCGCGGCCGAGAGCGCCGGCTGGGAGACAAAGCATTTCTCGGCCGCCCGGGCGAAGTGCCGCTCGGAAGCGACCGCCACAAAGTACTCCAGTTGACGGAACAGCACCCGCACTCCTCGGGTTCGGGCTGGGCCTCTCGGGCACCGATCCGCTGAGGCTAGCGCGTTGCCGACTGGCGGGCCAAGCCGAAGTTTGCGCCACCGCCATCGCGGCTATCCACATGAATTCGGCCTTTCGGGCTGCTCGTAACACCGCGACCGCGAAAACCGAAGCGCTGGTACCGGTTTCACGCAACTGCGGCTCAGGCTTGCGCAACTTCCGCGGCACGCGGGACCCACCCGGATGCGCTCCGACGCGCGTGAACTCAATCGGTGATCAAATCGTTACCGTGACGACCGCGCCAAGCTGTCATTGTTTGCTGAAAACGGTGATCAGCGGGTAACCAGTAGAATATCGGTGTGCTAATCACGCCATCTCGAAGGGTGGACGCTATGCGTCGGGGTGTTCGTTATCTATTTGTTATGGTCGCGATCACAGCTGTGGGCCTGGTGGCACCGGTCGGTCGCAGCACCGCGGCCGTGCCACAACCACAGCCCGCCCCCGAGGTCGCCTCGATTTTGCCCGCTAATGGCGCCTCGGTGGGCGTCGCCCATCCGGTCGTGGTGACCTTCGCCGCTCCGGTGGCCGATCGGGCCGCCGTCGAACGGTCGATCCACGTCACGTCGCCCAGCGGCACCCCCGGACACTTCGAATGGATCCACAGCACTGTCGTTCAGTGGGTGCCCGACCAGTATTGGCCGGCCCACACCCACGTGCAGGTCGGCGTGCAGGCCCTGTCGACGGGCTTCGACACCGGCGATTCGCTACTCGGTGTCGCCAGCATCTCCAAGCACACCTTCACCGTGAGCAGGAACGGGGAGGTGCTGCGCACCATGCCGGCGTCGATGGGCAAGCCCAGCCGGCCCACCCCGATCGGCAGCTTCACGGCACTGGAAAAGCAGCGCACCGTGGTGATGGACTCGCGGACCATCGGTATCCCGCTCAGCTCGCCCGAGGGCTACAAGATCACCGCCTCCTACGCGGTGCGAGTCACCTGGAGCGGCGTCTACGTGCACTCGGCACCGTGGTCGGTCGATTCCCAGGGCTACGCCAACGTCAGCCATGGCTGCATCAACCTCAGTCCCGACAACGCCGCCTGGTACTTCAACGAGGTGAACGTCGGCGACCCTATCCAGGTCGTGGCCTGAGCGCGACCGCCTCGTCGGCGGCGCGACCCGGGCTCCCCTACCGCCGGCACGGGCGCTGAAAGAAAGCGCGGGCTTTGCTGGGCGCCTACCCAATGCCGCAGCCGCGCCGTAGGTGCGCCGGCCCGATCGACGTGTTCCGTACCGTCGTGCCGGAGGCGAAAATCGTTGTGGACGACGGCATTCCGCGTCTGTCGGCGGCGTGGACAGACAAGAACGTCGCGGATCTGGGCTTGGTGTAGTCGCTGCCAAGCTAGCCGGGTAGCCCTTTCTTCACCGCGGCATCCTGCTTGCGACCGATGTCGAGAGCGACGGCCGGATCGACCGGCTCGTTGGGCGGGCTGTCGAATTCCAGGGTGACCAGTGCCTTGCCTTCGGTGAAGACCAAAACGGTCATCGCTTGGGAGTTGTCCGGTGAGGTCCCCGAGATCATCACCCCGTTCGCGCCGACAGCAAGCGGTTGCCAACTACCGCTCACCTTGCCGTTGTAACTGCTTTGGGTGGAGGCTAATTCGGCGACCGCCGCGGGCGGATCGGCGGCAATGACGATGGTGTCCCACAGCCGCCGGCTGCTGTCCGCGTTGGCGAACAGCTGGGCGACGCCGGGCGCATTGTTGGGGTTGAGCAGGGGAGACTGCGGTGCTGTGAGCCCGCCGCCGACGTCGTTCGGCTTGATCAGCAGGGAGCCGTAGTCCGACGGCTGGACCGACGGCGGGCCGGTGACCGAGCTCGAACCGGTCGAAGCGGGAGAACCCGGCGCCGGCGCCGATGAGGGTTTGCCGTCGCCGCCGCATCCGGTGCTCGCGGCGCCGACCACGGCGATGGCAGCGGCCCAGCCGGCGATGCCGATCCGATCAACTTGCACGCATGTCCTTCCACGTGTCATCGGTGTCCGGGCCTCCGCCGCGGCCCCCGACGCCGCCGGCGAAACACTGGTGTAAACCAGGGTCGCTACGAACATAGGCCCAGTCGACGCCCCCTGGGTAGCGGTTTGGCGCGCCTATGCTGGCGTGGACACGAGCATCCCCGCGCTGGAAGGAGATCGGTATGTCGGCTGCAGCGGCGCGCGCAGTGCGGTTCGACCATTACGGGGGGCGTGAGGTGTTGTACGTCGCGGACATCGAGGTGCCCTCCCCCGGGCCGGGCGAGGTCGTCGTCGAGGTGCGCGCCGCGGGGATAAATCCCGGCGAAGCCGGCATCCGGACCGGGGCGATGCACGAGATGTTCCCGGCGACCTTTCCCTCCGGCCAGGGCAGCGATCTGGCCGGCGTCGTCACCGCCGTGGCGCCCGGGGTCACCGAGTTTTCGGTCGACGACGAAGTCTTGGGCTTCAGCATGCGGCGGTCCAGCCACGCCACCCACACCGCGGTTCCCGTCGACCAGTTGATCCGCAAACCCGCCGAACTCAGTTGGGAGACGGCAGGTTCGCTGTACGTGGTCGGTGCGACCGCCTATGCTGCCGTGCGTGCCGTGGCGCCTCAAGCCGGTGAAACGATCGCCGTGTCGGCGGCCGCGGGCGGGGTGGGCAGCCTTGTCGTGCAGCTTCTGGCGTTGCGCGAGGCGCGAGTGCTCGGCATTGCGGGCCCGGGCAATGCCGGCTGGCTACGCGCGCATGGCGTCACCCCTATCGCCTACGGTGACGGGCTCGCCGAGCGGCTGCGTGACGCGGCACCGGACGGCATCGACGCATTCATCGACCTGTTCGGCCCTGACTACGTCCAGCTTGCCGTCGATCTCGGCGTGGCACCCGAGCGGATCGACACCATCATCTCGTTCCAGAAGGCGGGCGAGGTGGGCGCGAAGACCGAGGGCAGCATGGCAGCCTCGACACCCGAGGTGCTCGCCGAGATGGCCGACCTGATCGTTTCCGGCGCCATCGAATTCGACATCGCCGCGGCCTACCCGCTCGACCGGGTCGCCGACGCCTATGCCGAGCTCGAGCAGCGGCACACACACGGGAAAATCGTTCTGCTGCCGACCAACTCAGAATGAGGTGGCCGGCCCCACAACGCCGGCCTGCACGATCTTGATGATGACGAAAACGACGGCCACAACCAGGTAGCCCCGCAGGGTGAAGAGCCCCGCCCGGCGCATCGGTGACATCACTGGCCGATCGAGCAGCGCGAGGCTGGGGGTCTGCCAGCTCAACCGGTCCTGGCGCCGTACCGCCCGCCGCTCGGCACGCGTCAGCGACGAGGCGTCGTCGAGATCGTCGACCTCCCCCGGGTCGAGGCCGCCGCCGAGAGTGCGCACGATTGCTTCCGCCTCGGTCAGGTTCCGGTGTCGTCCGCCCATGATGATCATCACGGCACCGCCGACGACGCCGAGCACCGCACCGGTCGCGAGCCCGGCCTCGATGGTGGCGGTGGAGAGGCTGGGGAAGAAGGTGGCCGCCGTCAACGCCAGCGACAGCAGCACCAGGCACCACACGATGGTCCACGCAATGATGTTCTGCCGCACCGTATTCACCCACGGTCCCAGCACCGCCCGATCGTTGCACAGCAGCACCAAGAAGACGGTGGCCGAGGGCAGCAGCACACCGGCCAGTGCCTGGACTCCCTGGGTCACCAGGCCCAGGATGTGGTCGGGGCTGAAGGAGACCGCTGCCGACACCGCCAGCAGTATCGCGTAGCCGCCGTAGAACAGCGGGGCCTCGCGGATCTTCCAATGCAGCGAGTGGCGCTTACCCATGGCATCGCCCACCGCATAGGTGGTCGCCAGGCCGACGGCATTGGCGCCGATCAGCGATGCGTCCAGCAAGATGATCGCGAACAGCACGCCCACCGTGGGGCCAAGATGCGTCGACAACCCCGACGCGACCGCGCCCGCATCGGTGAAGTGGCTCGCATCGGCCGTGCCGGTCAACCCGAACGCCGCGACGGCCATCAGCGCCGTCGCGCCGACCATCACGACGACGATTCCAATGGCCAAATCCGCTCGGCCGTAGGGAATCCAGCGGGCCGTGATGCGCTTGTCCACCACATTGGACTGCTGAAAGAACAGCTGCCACGGCGCGACCGTAGTGCCCACGATCGCGACCACCAGCAGCAACACCGTCGAGTTGAGCCCACCGGGAAACTGCGGGATGAGCCCGGCCGCGGTGGCTTTCGGGGTCGGATGCACCAGCAAGACCATCGGGAAGATCAGCACATTCACCGCAATCAGGAGGAACATCAACCTCTCCCAACGGCGGAACGATCCGCCCGCCACCACGGCGAACAGCAGGACGGCCGCGGCGGGAACGGCGACGATCTTCGGGCAACCCAAAAACCCGAGAGCCAGTGAGACGCCGATGAATTCGGTGACGATGGTCAAGGCGTTCAGGATCAACAAGTCAGCGACGCTGAAGGCGCCCCAGAACTTGCCGAACCGCTCGAATATCAAGCGCGCGTGCCCAACCCGGGCCACTGCGCCTAGTCGCAGCACCATCTCCTGGTTCACGTACAGCACCGGAATCAGCAGTGCCAGCGTCCACAACAGGCCCATGCCGTAGTTCTGGCCGGCCTGCGCATAGGTCGCGACGCCACCGGCGTCGTTGTCGCCCACCATGACGATCAGTCCCGGTCCGGTGATGACCGCCAGTGTGCGCAGGCGCCGCCAACGCCCGCTGAAAGCCCCGTCCCCGTCGCGCCGGATGCGCCCGAACGCCCCGACGATGTCGCCGACGTGCGCGGAATCCAGCTCGGCCGCGCGTTGCTGCTCGGCCGCGCCTTCCGGCGCGGCAGCGGCCCGACCGGACACCGGGGTGCGGCGGTCGTAGATCGAAGTCATCGAATCCTCGCTATCTCGAGCGGTTTTCAGCCACTAGTGAGGCGGTTGCGGCGCTCAACGTGCCTGCGGCGGCGAGCGGAGCTGTGCCGCCCGCCGCCGAGGCAGCATTTCAACGGTGGCTGCCGTCGGGACCCGAAACGTGGCCGCCCAGCGACGCGGTGACCATCGCGACCGGCATCCTCGAGACGTACAGGTTGACGCGCTCCTGCGGGGTCAGGCTGGCGCGCAGGTGAAACCTGTTGGCCAGCAACCGGCCTGCACGCAGCATCGACCGGCCGCGCATCCCGGAGGCAGCGGAAAAACGGTGCATAACAACAAAAGCCATGATCTTCTCCTGACGGAGGTCCGGTCGGCGTCGGCAGGCGCGTCAGCCGCGAAACCAAGCGAGGTCAGGCGGTGCGAGAAATGCCGGAACCGGATCGGGACAAAACGGATTTCGGATAGGGACTATCGCCGGGACTCATCTCGCCCTCACCTCCTCACGGCCGGGACACACGCGGGTGTCACTACATTCACCTGAACGGGAGAGGCGGAAATGACCGACAATGCAGCGGCGGCCGCACCCCTCTCGTCGGAGCTTCGGCACTGCACGGCGTATCCAGACCCAGCCGATGGTCCGGAAGCCACTTGGGCTCAACCCTTAGTCCGGGAAGAGCTGTCCTGACCCGGGGCGTCTCTCGACGTTCGGGGTCAGTGGCCTGTATCCATGCAGACGCCTCACCTACCGAGGTGCTTGCGGGGTCCATAGTGGCACCGGGTCCGCAAGCTCGTCAAACCGCTTAACGGTTTCCTGACGGTTGCGCGCCCGGGCACCGCTCATGGGAGAAAGCCTAGGCTCAAACACATGACCACAACCTTGCAGGATTCCCGGGTCGCATCGACGCTCGACCGCATGTACGCCGAGTCGAAGAATCAGATGGCGCTGTTGCGTGAGCGGCGCGGCACCTTCGATCGGCCGATGACCACGCGGGAACGCACCGAGGCGATGAGCGAGTTCTACATTCCAGTGACACCGGAAGCCGGCCGGCTGCTGTATTCGCTGGTGCGAGCCACCCGCCCGGCCACCGTCGTGGAATTCGGGATGTCCTTCGGCATCTCCGCCCTGCATCTGGCCGCGGGGGTGCGCGACAACGGCGCCGGCCGGGTGGTGACCACCGAGCTCAGTGAGACCAAGATCGCGGCGGCGAAGAAGACATTCGCCGAGACGGGCCTGGACGATGTGATCACGATCCTGGAGGGCGACGCGCTGACCACGCTGGAAAGCCTGGACGGCGCAATCGATTTCCTGCTGCTCGACGGTTGGAAGGATCTGTATCTGCCCGTGATCGAGCTGCTGGAGCCTCGCCTGTCCACGGGTGCGCTGGTCATCGCCGACAACGCCAGCTCGGCCGACATGGCGCCCTATCTCGATCGCGTCCGCAACCAGGACAACGGCTACGTCAGCTTCAACTTCCAGGTCCGCGACAGCGACAGCATGGAGATCAGCTGCCGCGCAAGCGGTTAGGGCTACCTCAGCGATTCCTCGAGCCACGGCGTCAGCCACTTCACCCCTTCGGGGGTGAGGTGGACGCCGTCGCTGCGCACCTTGATGCCGTCGACCTTGGCGGTATAAACCCCGTCGGGGCACAGCTTCTTGTTCAGGTCGAGGATCGCGACGTTGGGATGATGGCTGACGGTCCTGCGCAGCATAGTGTTCCACAGGTTGACCCGGTCCGGCTGGTCCTCCGGATACAGCCGGCCGTCCGGCTTTTCGCCACCCCGGCTGTAGGGGACGGTCGCGACCACCACGTGCACACCGGTAGCGCCCACGATGGTCAGCGCCCGTTCGAGCTCGCCGTTGAGGTAGGCGTCGAAGGTCGGGTCGCCGATGTGAGTCCACTGGCCTTCGTTGACCCGGTCCACCGTCTCCCAGCGGCCGATGACCAGCAGCGCGACGTCCGGCTGATCCCGGCTGACCTGTGTCGACCAGCGAATCGGCCAGCCATCGCATTCGGACCGTTGCTCCAGGGTCTGGCCGATGTAGCGGTACGGCGTGCCACGCACCAGGCTGCATCCGATGACGGTGTGGTCGAGGAAGGCGAACCCGGGTGTCGGGGGCAGGTAGTGCATCCAAGTCCACCCGATCGAATCACCGAACACCGAGACGGTGAACGGCCGGTTGGCATCTCGGGGCCGGCTCGGGCCGGGCGGCGACGGCGAGACCGCCGCGACGGCCGAGACGCCGGGCGGCAGGCCGGCCTCACGCAGGCCGGGCCCGGTGCCCACCGGGATCACCAACAGCGTCACCGCGGCCGCGCTGGCCACGGTCGCGGCCGCCAGCGGCAGCAGCGGTACCCGCGCCGGTCGCCAGCGCCGAATGGGTTGTTCGAGCAGCCAATACGACGTTGCGGCCGCCAGTAGCGTGGCACCGCACCGCGCGGCGAACAAGGGCAGGCCGGACCATCCGGTGCGTTCGCCGTTGAGCGCCAAAAAGATTGGCCAATGCCACAAGTAGACGCCGTAGGAGATGGTTCCCAGCCACACCAGGGGTGGCAACGCAAGCGCGCGGGCGACGATTCCGCGCTGCTCCAGCGCGACGGGTGCGATCACGATCACCGCCGCGATCGCGACTCCGATCAGCAAGCCGTGGCGGAATTCGCCGCTGGCCCCGGTCGCGTAGTGGGTCGCCGCCGCCAGTCCCCCCATACCGAACAGCGGCAGGATCCGGGCGACCCGGCGGCCCCACCGGGTGCGGATCATGCACCAGCCGCGGTTCATCGACGGCCAGTCCCGCACCAGGAGCGCGGCCGACGCGGCGCCGACCAGCAACGCCTGCGCACGGGTGTCGGTGCCGAAGTAGATTCGGTCGCGAGTGCCATTGGACGCCAACGCGATGGCGAGCGCCGCCGAAGCCAGCGCGCCGAAGGTGGCTATCAGGAACGTCGCGAACCGCACACCGCCGACGGTGGCTCGGGACGAGCGGCGCCTCGCGCGCGCGGCGAGCAGCAGGGTCACGGCGATGAGCAGCACCGGCCAGACGAAGTAGTACTGCTCCTCCACCCCGAGTGACCAGGTGTGCTGCAGCGGCGAGGGCGGCGCGCCCTGGGTGAAGTAGTCGGTCTTCTGGGCGACGAACCGCCAGTTCGCCATCCACACGAAGGCCGCGATGGCGTCGTCGCGCAGGCCGGTCAGCGACCGGTCGGGCAAGAGCTGACGGGCGGCGGCCACGGTGAGCACCATGAGCACCAGTGCGGGCAAGAGCCGGCGCGCACGCCGGATCCAGAAGCCGGTCAACTCGATACGGCCGGTGCGCCCAAGCTCGTCCAGCAGCAGCGAGGTGATCAGGAACCCGCTGAGGACGAAAAACACGTCGACGCCGATGAAACCGCCACTGACGCCCGGGATCCCGCCGTGCCCGATGAGCACCAGCGCGACCGCGATCGCACGCAGCCCGTCGAGCGCCGGGATTCCGCTGGCCCGCTCGGGCCGATCCCAGATCGCCAGCCGGCCGACGCGACGCACGGGGGCCACCCACCGGGGGCGAGTGCGACGAGCCGGTGCGGGGTGAAACCCGCCCGGCTCTGTGCTTGCTGTCAGCGCGCCGTAACTACCATTTCGCCCGGCGCCATGGTTGATGCCGATACGTCGCTGCCCCTCCTGTTGATTTCAGCAAGCCAGCCTAGAGGCGGGCGCACGGGATCAGGTGGAGGACACGCGACGTGTTTTCCGCCGCGCTGCGTTCGGATTTCGGGTGGGCGCGTCAGCCCTTGCCGGGGGCGTAACCCAGGGTGCTCTTGACCTCCAGATACTCGTGGAAGCCGAACTCGCTCCATTCCCGACCGTTGCCGCTGTGCTTGTAGCCGCCGAACGGTGCGTTCATGTCGAATGCGTGATTGATGGTCACCCATCCCGCGCGGATCTTGCGGGCGATCTCGCGCGCCGTGTCGAGGTCGGCGCCCGAAACGTAGCCGGCGAGGCCGTATTGGGTGTCGTTGGCGATTTCGACGGCGTGGTCGAGGTCGTCGTAGCCGAGAATGCACAGCACCGGCCCGAAGATCTCCTCGCGCGCGATCGTCATGTCGTTGGTGACATGGGCGAAGACGGTGGGTTTGACGTAGTACCCCGTGTCGAGTCCCTCCGGCCGGCCCGGGCCCCCCGCGACCACGGTCGCGCCCTCGTCGATGCCCTGCTGAATAAGGCGCTGAACCTTCTCGAACTGTGCCCTCGACGCGACCGGACCGATGGCGGTCGCGTCGCCGCCGCCCACCTGGACTTGTTCGGCGACCTCACGCGCGATGTCAATGGCCTCGGCCATCCGGGAATTCGGGACCAGCATGCGCGAGGGGGCGTTACAGCTCTGTCCGGAATTGGGCATCATGTTGGCCACGCCGGCCTTGACGCCCTGGGCGAAGCCACTGTCGTCGAGGACGATGTTGGGGCTTTTGCCGCCGAGTTCCTGGGTCACTCGCTTCACGGTCGCGGCGGCATTCGTGGCCACATCGACACCGGCGCGGGTGGATCCGGTGAAGGACACCATGTCGATGTCGGGATGGCTCGCCAGGGCCACGCCGACCCCCGGGCCGTCGCCGTTGATCAGGTTGAACACCCCGGCCGGTACGCCGGCGGCATCCAGGATCTCGGCGAAGATGTACGGCGAATAGGGGGCCACCTCAGAGGGTTTCAGGATGACGGTGCAGCCGGTCGCCAGCGCCGGGTAGACCTTGACCGCGACCTGGTTGATCGGCCAGTTCCAGGGGGTGATCAACCCGCAGACACCGATCGGCTCCTTGGCGATCAGTGTCGCCCCTTTCTGTTCGGAGAATTCGAAGTTCTTCAGCGCGTCGATGGCCGTGGTCAGGTGACCGATCCCGAGGAAGACCTGCGGCCCGGCGGCCAGCGAGGGCGGCGCGCCGATTTCTTCGGTGACCGCCTCGGCGAGATCGTCGGCGCGCTTCTGGTATTCGGTGAGGATGGCCTGCAACAGGTCCAGGCGCTGTTCGCGGGTGCTCTGCGACCAGCTGGAGAAGGCCCGGCGGGCGGCATTGACCGCCACGTCGACGTCAGCCGCCGACCCCAGCGAGATTTTCCCGGAAACCTGCTCGGTTGCCGGGTTCTCCACGTCGAAAGCATTGGGCCGCAACGGGTCGACCCATTGTCCGTCGATGTAGAACTTCAGGTATTCGCGCATGACATCGGTCCTTTTCTTACTGTGGGCTTACTGAGTGCCTTCGGCGTACCAGGTGCGGAATCGGTCGTACTTCGGCATCTCTTCGGAATTGGCCTTCGGATCGATGCACACGTGCACTACACCGACTTTGCCACTGGCATAAGCGCGGGCGATCGCCGGGCCGATCTCGGATTCCTTCTCGACATACTCGCCGTGGCAACCGAAGCCCTCGGCAACCTTGTCCATCCGGACGTCCTTGCTCCAGTGCACACCGGGCTGCGGCGAGGGCTGGGAGAAGGTGCGCTTGTACACACCCACCTCCAAGCCCCATTGGTGGTCGACGCCCACCACGCACACCAGCGGAAGGTTCTGCCGCGCAGCGGTTTCCAATTCGGCGATGTGGAAGAGGAACGCCGAATCGCTGGTCAACAGCATCACCGGCCGCTTTCCACCCTCGGCGACAGAGGCTCCGACCGCATACGGCAGGCCGGTGCCGAGGTGGCCGAAGTTCTGGTTCCAGATCACGTCGCGCGGCTTGGACTGCGAGTAGGTCCATTGAAAGATCACGGTCGCACCGCCGTCGCGCACGAGGATGCCGTCGTCGAGTTCGTTGAACGCCTTGGTCGCCTCGACGACATAGCGCGCGGGATGAATCGGCGAACGCCCGGACGGTGCCGATTCAGCCATATCCGCAAGCTCTTTCGTGTCCTTGTCGATCAGGGCCTGCAGCGCGGGTGCGGGGTTGCGCGGGGAATCTTTGAGGGCGGAGACCAGTTGCGGCACGACACCGCGCAGATCGCCGACCAGCGCCACGTCGACCGGCCGGTTCACGCCGATGGCCGTCGGATCCTGCTCCACGAGCACCCATCTGCGGTTCGCGTCGTTGCCGGCCCAATGCTGCGTCCGGCCGTAGTGCATGGGCTCACCGAGTTCGGTACCCAGCGCGACGCACAGGTCGGATTCCTCGACCGCCTCGTTGGCGGCCGGCGAGAACAAGTATGGGAACGTCCGGTCCTGTAGTCCCGGGATGAACGAGGTGCCGCCGGAGGTCTGGATCACCGGGCAGGCCATCAACTGTGCCAGCTCCTTGACCTGCTGCTGGGTCCGGGAGGTGTGCACGCCGTGGCCGACCAGCAGCACCGGGCTTTTGGCCTGGCGGATCAGCTTCACGGCCTCGGCCAGCTCGCGGGTGCCGGCGCCCTGGTTGACCAGCCGGTAGGTCGACGGGCTCGGCGCGACGCCCACCTCGAGTTCCTCGAGGATGACGTGCGACGGGAACTCGACATAGGACGGTCCCGGGGTGCCGGACATCGACCTGCGGATGGCCTCGTGGATGATCTCGTCGGTCTGGTCGGCGTATTCGATCGAGCTGCTGTACTTGACCGACGCGGCGAAAAGCGGTTCCTGCTGGACGAATTGGATGCGCCCACGCCGGACCCGGCGCTCGGTGACCCGGGCCCGCTGCCCGCCGAGGAAGATCACCGGCGAGTTCTCCACCAGCGCGCACTGGATCGCACCGGCGATGTTGGCCATGCCCGGGCCGAGGGTGCCGATGCACAGGCCGGGCTTGCCCGTCATCCGCGACGCCGCCTCGGCCATGAATCCCGCGCTCAGCTCGTGATGCGGCGCGACCACCGACCACCCGCGGGCGTCGGCCTCGGCGAACATGTGCACGAAATTCGGGTCGGGTATGCCGAACAGCGTGTTCACGCCCTCCGCCTCGAACAGGTCGAGGATCCTCCGATAAACCGGCACGCCCATTTACAGTTCCTTTCCCTCGCGAGCGCCAATTTCGGCGAGTACTTCTTCGGTATCGGCGCCGAGTTCTGGCGCCGGCCCGGCGACGTGGCCCGGTGTCTGCGAGAACCAGGTGGGCACCCCCGGGAAGCGCACCGGCCCGTGCGGGCTGTCCACCGTCTCGAACATGCCGACGGCGTTGAGATGCGGATCGTCGAACAGAGCCTCCGGTGTGTTCAGCGGCGCCGCCGGAATCTCGAGGTCGCGCAGCAGCTGCAGCCACTCCGCGGTGGTCCGCTCCTTCATGGTCTCGGCCAGCAGTCCGTAGACGGTGTCGATCTCGCGGGCGCGTTGTTCCAGCGTCGCGTACAACTCGCTGGCCCACGGCGGCTGAACGGCTTTCATGAAGGCGTTCCAGTGCTTGTCGTTGTAGATCAGCGCGGCGATGTAGCCGTCGCTGGTCCGGTACGGGCGGCGGTTGGGCGCCACCGTTCGCGGATACACCGCCGGCCCGAGGGGCGGGTCGAACAGGGCGCCGTTGGCGTGTTCGACGAGCATGAACGAGGCCATGGTCTCGAACATGGCGACTTCGACCTCTTGGCCCTGGCCGGTGCGCTCACGATGGAACAACGCCATGGTCGTCGCGTACAGCGCGGTCAGCCCGGCGATCTTGTCGGCCATGATGGTGCCGACGTAATCGGCCTCGCCGGTCAATTGCCGTTGCACCGAGGGCAGGCCGCACTCGGCCTGGATCGTGTCGTCGTAGGCGGGGCGGTCGTGGTCGGGGCCGCGTCGCCCGTACCCGTAGCAATTGGTGTAGATGATTGCGGGATTGATCGCCGCGACCTCGTCATAACCGAAGCCGAGTTTGGTGATCGCCTTGGCGCGCATCGAGTGGATGAACACGTCGCCGGTCTCGACGAGACCGCGTAGCGCGCGCGCCCCGGCGTCGGTCTGCAGGTCCAGCACGACGCTGCGCTTGCCGCGGTTGACGTTGACGAACACCCCGCTCATGCCCGGTGCCGGGCCCACCGAGATGTAGCGGGTGTTATCCCCTTGTGGCGGTTCGACTTTGATGACGTCTGCACCCATGTCGGCCATGATCTGCGTGCAGTACGGCCCCATCACCATCGCGGTGAGGTCGATGACGCGCAGCCCCGCCATCGGGCCGGTCGGGCTAGCCATTGAGCGCCCCCTGGTCGGTCGAGCGGTGCGCGAGCTCGAAGCTGTAGCGGATGTGCCGGTCGTGCCCGTCGGGCACGACCGGGAAGATCAGCGGCGCCTCGACGTAGCGGATCGCGTCCAGATGGCCGCCGACGTCCTCGATCGTCCACGACGACCGGCACACGCCCGGGCTTTCCGCGATGACCGCCCGCGCCACGCGACCCGCCAGCGCGACGAAGAGTTCACCGGTCACCGAGCAGGATTCATGGGAAAGCCAACCGACCACGGGCGCAACGAGTTCCGCGCCCATCGGCGGGTAGGAGGAGGTGTCGATGCCGTCGGCCATTCGCGTCACCGCGGCCGGCACGATCACGTTGCACCGCACGCCCTCGGCGGCGCCCTCGAGCGCGGCGACGTTCGACAACCCGATCACGCCGGCCTTGGCCGCCGCGTAGTTGGCGACGTTGTGGTTGCCGTACAGGCCGCCGATCGACGACGTCAGCACGATGCGGCCGTAACCCGCCTCGCACATGACCGGAAACGCCGGCCGCACCACGTTGAACGCGCCGCGTAGGTGCACGTCGAGCACCGCGTCGAAGTCCTCGTAGCTCATCTCCTTGAGCGACGCGCGACGCACGTTGCCGGCGTTGTGGATCAGAACGTCGATGCCGCCGTAGTTTTCGAGTGCGGTCCCGATGATCGCCTCGCCGCCTGCGCGGGTCGCGACCGACGCGCTGCACGCCACGGCCTGGCCCCCGGCCGCCGTGATCTCAGCGACCACCTGCTCGGCCGGCCCGGCGTCGCTCCCGCCGCCGTCCAGGCGGCCGCCGGCATCGTTGACGACCACCTTCGCCCCCCGCGAGGCCAGGAGCAAGGCGTAGGAGCGGCCGAGCCCTCGGCCGCCCCCGGTGACGACCGCGACCCTGCCGTCGAACCTCAAGTCGCTCACGAAAGCTCAAGGCCTTCCAAGTCACCCTTGGCGCGCCACTCGGCGATCAGGTCACCGAAGGCGTAGAAACCCGGCGAGTAGAAATCGCCGAGGAACGCACCGTTGTCTTTGGCGCCACCCTGGCCTTCATTGTTGTAATAGCCAGGGGTGCAGGACATCTCGAATGCCGAGTTGTCGATCGCGAGCTCGGCAACCGTCCTGACCCAGCCGTCCTGGCCCTCCTGACTGGGTTCAACGACGGTGGCACCGCGCTTTTGCGCTTCGGCGATGATGTAGGCGATGTGTTCGGCCTGTTGCTCGAACATCGCGGTGGTATTCGCCGAGACGCCGCCCTGGATGAAGCCCGTGAAGAACTGGTTCGGGAATCCGCGGGTGGTCATGCCGTGCAGCGTCTGGTAGCGGTCGTGCCAGTAGTCGAACAGCGACAGCCCGTCTCGACCCTCGATGACGTCGACGGCGAAGCGTCGACTGATCTCCGTGGAGATCTCGAACCCGCTGGCGAATACGACGCAATCGACCTCGTACTCGACGCCGTTGGCGACGATGCCCTTCTCCGTCAGGCGTTCCACGCCCTTGGACTCCGACACGTCCACCAGCTTCACGTTAGGCAGGTTGAACGCCGGCAGGTAGGTCTCGCTCGAACACGGCCGCTTACACATGAAGCGGTAGTAAGGTTTGAGTGCCTCGGCGGTGTCGGGGTCGTCGACCAGCGCGGCCACGCGGCGGCGCAGCCGCTCCATGATCTTGTAATCCTCTCCCTCGCGGATCGCCATGATCTCCTCGATCCCCAGCGAGGCGGGATCCGGGCTGGCGGCAATCCGGGCGGTCATGTTGCGCCCCAATTCGGTCCAGAAGTCGCACACCAGATCCGGCTCGCCGAAGACCACCCCAACAAACGGTGACCAATTGTGGAAGTTACGTTTGCGCTCCTCCTGCCAACCGGGCTGCAGCGCCGCCGCCCAGGCCGGGTCGGTGGGTGTGTTGGCCCGCATGTCCACCGACGACGGGGTGCGCTGGAACACGAAGAGCTGCTTGGAATCCCGGCCGAGATGCGGCACCAGCTGGACGCCGGTAGCCCCCGTGCCGACGAGTGCGACCCGCTTGTCAGCCAGCTTATGCAGCCCGCCGTTGGCATCGCCACCTGTGTAGTCGTAGTCCCAACGGGCGGAATGGAATGCGTGGCCGCCGCCGTTTAGGTACTCCTTGATACCGGGGATGCCGGGCAGCTTTGGCTTGTTGTACGAGCCCTGCGCCATCACCACAAACCGTGCGCGAATGTCGTCGCCGCGGTTGGTGGTCAGCCGCCACCGCGTTATCTTCTCGTCCCAGCGCATGGTCTCGACCTGCGTAGAGAAGATCGCGCCATCGTAGAGGTCGAAGTGTTTACCCATGGCCTGGCAGTGCGCGAAGATTTCGGCCCCGTCGGCGAACTTCTTGCTCGGCAGGAAATTGAGCTCCTCGAGCATCGGGATGTAGCAGTAGGAGTCATTGTCGCACTGGATGCCTGGGAAGCGGTTCCAATACCACACTCCGCCGAAGTCTCCGGCCATATCGATGATCCGAACATCCTGTACGCCGGCCTTTTTCAGGTAGGCGCCGGACAACAATCCGGCGAACCCACCGCCGAGGACGGCCACCTCTAGGTCCTCGCTGATCGGCGCGCGGTCGGGGATCGGAGTGTACGGGTCTATCTCGTAGAAGTCCGCCAGGTCACCTTCGAGTTCGAGGTACTGCGCGCCGCCGTCGACGCGTAGGCGCTTGTCGCGCTCCTGGGCGTACTTGGCCCGCAGCGCGTCTATGTCGACGTCTTGCGCTACGTCGGTGGGCCCGCAGGGCTCGTCAGCGGTGGTCATGCGTCTCCTTCTGATAGTGCCGACCCGCGGCGCCCGGCGCCCGCGCCGCGCTTGCGATCGGCACTAAAGCTCCTGCGGTTCGCCGGTACCCATGTACTTCGACAGTTGATGATGGAGATTGACGGTGCTGCGCTCGCGGTACGGGTTGGGTTTGGTGCCCGGGAAGGCAAGAGACTTCATGCCCTGCTGCACGGCGGCCATGTTGGAGAAATCCTGCGGTAGGACCGAGCGCCACCGGGGGTCTCCGACCGGCGTGTACTCCCACTCCGTCTGCGGCTCTTGGCCTTTCGGGTACAGCTCGAAGACGGACACCTCGAAGATGCACTTGTCCGGGTTGTAGCTGGGATGCGGCCGCGCGCCGTAGCACAGCGCGCTGGTCAGACCCTGGCCGATCTGGAAGTTCGGGAAGATCTGCCATGCGGTGCCGGCCTGCCCGAGAATGTCGGCGGGGATCGTCGGCCAGATCACCCCGCGGGCCTCGTCGTCGCGGCGCGCCGACGCCAGCCAGTGCTCGAGCACCTTGTCGGCCGGTGTCCCCTCGGGCAATTCGTCGACCAGCCGCCTGGCGGCGTTCACCAACGTCTGGGTTGTGGTGGCGTTGGTCTCCTCCATCGTGTACACCTGCATCTCCGCGGTCGACAGCCGCGGATCGGCGCCGATGCCCAGGCGGATCTTGGACTTGGTGGCTTCCATGTCCTCGGGCGCGTCATAGCCGATATTGCTGTGCCTGCCTTGGGCTTTCGCCCAGCCCTTGAACTCACCGAACTTGTTGAACTCCGGATGGGTGGTGTAGACGTGGTAGGTCTCGTTGAAGGCCTCCAGCGCGACCTTCCAATTGCAGTCGAAGATGACCCATTTGCGCCACTTGTAGCGCATGTTCTCACACCCGAACGGGTCGAGGATCTTCGCGGCGGGAAACAGGAAGTCGGCCAGCGGCTCGCAGTCGGGGTCCATGTTGATCCACAGCCAGCCACCCCACGTGTCGACTCGGACGGGTCGAAGGTGGGTGTTGTCGGGGGTGAGAGCGCCCTGCCAGTCCGGTTGTTCGCGGATATGTGTGCACGCGCCGTCCAGGCCGTAGGTCCAGCCGTGAAAACCACAGACGAACGACTTTCGGGTTCGCGCGCAGGCGTTCTTGGCTCCTTCGGGTGTGTCGATCAGCCGGCGGCCGCGGTGCATGCAGACGTTGTGGTGGGCGTGAAACTCGTTGTCAGCGGTGCGCACCACGATGATCGAGTCGTCGAGGATGTCATAGGTAAGGTAACTGCCCACCTCGGGGAGCTCCTCGACGCGGCCGACCTGCTGCCAGACCTTGCGCCACAGCTTGTCGCGCTCGGCGCGGGCATAGTCCTCGGAGATGTAGGCCTCGACTCCGATCGTCATCGGCTGCGAGAGTTCTTCGGCCGCTTCGGGATTCGCGCCTTTCGCCGGGCGGGTCATCATAACCTCCTCATCGCCGCGCGGAAGGATTCGTCATGCAGGAACAGCGAGGTGTTGTCGGCGCCGAGGTGACTCCACTTGAGGCCCAGGCCGCCGTCGACGAGCAGCGTCTGGCCGGTGATATAGCTCGACAGCTTCGAGAGCAGGAAGAGGATGGCAGCGGCCTGCTCCTCGGGAAGCCCACGTCGGCCCATCGCGATCGCCTGGCGGTCGCGCTCGGGGTCCACGTCGACATAGGTGCGCGAAGCCGCCGTTTCGGTGACGCCGGGCGCCACCGCGTTGACCCGAATTCCGGCCTGCGCCAACTCGAGTGCCATCGTGCGGGTCATCGCGGTGATCGCGGCCTTGGCCGTTCCGTAGGCGATGTGAAACGGCGCGGTGTTCATGCCGCTGATCGAGGAGATCGACACGATCGATCCCTGCCGGTGCTGGGCGACGAGTTCACGCGCGACGGCCTGGCTCATGAAGAACGCGGTGTCGAGGTTGTCGGCGAAGATCTTGCGCCAGTCCCCACGCGTCACCCGGGTGGACGGCATCCAGGTCGACGGCTCGGCGCCGCCGGCGACGTTGACCAGGCCGTACAACCCGCCGTCGGCTTGTCGCGTGTGGTCGATCACCGTGGCGATACCCTCGTCGGTCGACGCGTCGGCCGCGACGGGCACCACGGCCAGTCCCTGCTGTGTCAGCGGGGCGATGTGTTCGTCGAGGTTTTCCTTGGATCGGCTTACCGCGATCACGGTGGCTCCCGCCCGGGCGGTCATGGCCGCAACGGTCGTGCCGATGCCGCCCCCGCCAGCGCCGGAAACCACCACGACGCGGCCGTCGAGACCTAGAAGGTTGACGTGATCCTGGTGATCGGCCATGACCTGCTTTCCCCGCCGCCACCGCGCCAGCGATCGCAACGAGCTCGAATTACTCATTTTGTCCGGACAAAATATGGCATTCTGCCCGTTGGAGAACACTATTCCGATCCGAAGAGTTCGCTGTCAAGGTCCGTTTGCGCGCCGATGACAGCTATTGTCTGGACTAAGAGGAATTGATAGCGTCCAGCCCAACCGGCTGACGGAAGGACCTCGGCGAGCATGTCCATCTCAAGGGCCATCCCAACGCTGCCCTCGCGGTATGCGCCGCCGCACCCCGTCGACGTGGCCGAGGGCTGGGAGCTCGAACGCGTCACCGCGCCCAGCCGACTGTTCGGCGCCAATGGCCTGCGCACCGGCCCGGACGGGCGCATCTACATCGCCCAGGTGACCGGCAGTCAGATCAGCGCGCTCGATCACCACACCGGGGAGATCTTCACCGCGAGCCCCAAGGGTGGCGACATCGTGGCGCCCGACGACGTCGCGTTCGACGCCGGCGGCAACCTGTACGCGACCGAGGTGATGGACGGCCGGGTGAGCGTGCGCGACACGGGCGGCCGCACGCGAGTGCTGCGCGACGACGTGCCGTCAGCCAACGGCATCACCGTTCATGCGGGCCGGTTGTTCATCGGAGAATGCCGTGAGGGTGGGCGGCTGCTGGAATTCGACCTGGCGGGCGGGCCGCCGCGGGTGCTCCTGGAGAACGTGCCCTCGCCGAACGCGATGGAGGTCGGCCCGGACGGCCTGTTGTACTTCCCGGTGATGGGAGCCAACGAGATTTGGCGCATCGACCCTGATGGCGGCGAGCCGCACTGTGTGGCAACCGGTCTCGGTGTGCCCGACTCGGTCAAGTTCGACGCGCAGGGCTACATCGTCTCGACGCAGGTGGCCAGCGGGCAGGTGCTGCGCATCGATCCGCGCAGCGGCGAACAACGCGTGCTCGCCCAACTGAACCCCGGCCTGGACAACTGCACCTTCGTCGACGACCGGCTGTTCGTGTCCAACTTCACCGGCGAGATCACCGAGATCTCACCGGACGGCACAACGCGATCCGTGTTGGCGGGCGGCCTCAATTGGCCGATGGACCTGGCGATGGGCCACGACGGCCGACTCTACATCGCCGACGGCACCTACTTCTACGTGGCCGAGCCCGATGGGTCCCTGCGCACCGCGGGAATGTTGTTCAGCCCAGGCTATCCCGGCTTCCTGCGCGGCCTCGCCGCGAGCGGGCCCGGCGAGTTCTTCGTCACCACGTCCGGCGGCCAGGTCGCCCGATACCGTCCGGACGCCTGCGAAACCGAGGTACTGGCAGACGGTTTCGACCAGCTCTACGGTATCGCCCTGAGCGGGGGCGGTGTGGTGTTCGCCGAGCTGGGCACCGGACGGGTGCTGTCGCTGCAATCGGGTGGTGTTGAGGTTTTGGCGAAAGAGCTGCGTGAGCCGGTCGGGGTTGCGGTCGACGCGGACGGGGCGTGTCTGGTGGCCGAGGCCGGAGCCGGCCGGGTGCTGCGGGTGAGCGGGTCAGGGATCGACACCGTGATCACCGATCTGCAACGCCCGCAGGGCATTCTGGTCCGGGGCGGCGTGCTCTACATAGTCGATGCCGGCGCCAAGGAATTGGTCGAGTTCGATCTGACCACCAGCGCACGGCGGACGATTGCGGCCGGGCTGCCCGTCGGCCCCCCGCCGGGTGTCACGCCCAAACCGCTGCGCGGCATGCCACCGTTCTCCGGGCCGCAGGGTCCCTTCGCCGGCATCACCGCGTCGGCCGATGGGACGCTCTACCTCTCCGCCGACGGCGAGGGCAGCGTGCTGGCGGTGCGCGCGAGGCCGGACGGACCGTGATGCCGCAGGCGATCGCGGGCGACCACCGCTACCTCCAGATCGCGCGCACCCTGCGCAAGGAGATCGTCGACGGGGTTTACCCGGTGGGTTCGCAGTTGCCCACCGAGCACCAACTATGCGAGCGCTTCGCGGTCAGCCGCTACACCATCCGTGAGGCGCTGCGCCGGCTGCGCGAGGACAACTTGGTGGCTTCCCGGCCGCGCGCGGGCACCCGGGTGGTTCCCCGGCCGGCATCGAGTTCCTATGCGCAGGACGCGATGTCGATCGACGACCTCCTCGCGTTCGCGGCCGGCGCGCAGCTGACCATCGAATCCAACGCGATGGTGACGATCGACGACGACCTCGCCGAACTGACCGGCCTGGAGGTCGGCACCCAGTGGCTGTCGGTCCGCGGCTACCGGCAGGCCGAGGGCGCGCCGGTTCCGCTGTGCCGGACGGAGTACTACATCAACCGCAGTTTCGCGGCGGTGGGCAGGTTGCTGCAACGCCACGCCGGCCCGATATTTCCCTTGATCGAGGACCTTTTCGGGGTGAGCGTCGCCCAGTTGCACCAAGAGATCGCCGCCGTCCTGCTCGCACCGGAGTTGGCGAATGGTCTCGGTGCCGAAGCGGGCACGGCCGCGCTGCAGATGCGGCGCACATACACGACCTCCGACGGCGAGGTGGCCCAGGTGACGGTCAACACCCACCTGTCGTCGAGGTTCCGGTACGCGATGACGATGCGTCGCGTGGATGAATGACGGCGCCCCGAGATGAGGTCGTGGTGATCGCCCGGGCCAGCGGGGCGCATGCGGCGGAGGCATACCGGCGCGGGTGGTGGGTACGCACGACGCTGGCCGATGCGCTCCGCGAGGCCGCATCCGAAACGCCCCACCGAACAGTTCTGGTGGACAACGACGTTCGTTTGGACTGCACCGCCCTGTACAACCGGGCCGGCGCGCTGGCCGGCGCGCTGCTGGCGCGCATGCCGACAGGCAGCACCGTGTCGTTCATGTTGCCGAACTGGCACGAGAGCGCTGTCATTTACCTGGCCGCGACGCTCGCGGGGATGGTGGTGAACCCGATCCTGCCGTCGCTGCGCGACCACGATCTGCGGTACATCCTCGAAGACGCCGGCACCGCAGTGATTTTCGTTCCGAGGCAGCACGGCGGCCATGACTACGCGGCGATGCTCGAGCGCGTGGCGCCCGCGATGAGCCGCGCGCCGGAGGTGGTGGTGCTGCGCGGTGACGCCGGGCCGCACACGCCGTATGCGGCCCTGGTGCGGGAGCCACCGCACGCCGCGACCCTTCCGGTGCTCGATCCCGATGCCGTGCGGATGATCCTCTACACGTCCGGCACCACGAGCCGGCCGAAAGGCGTCCTGCACAGCCACAATTCGATGCACGCGCTGATCCGTCAGATCCGCGACCACTGGATGATCACCCCGGGTGACACGTTCCTGGTGCCGTCGCCGGTCGCCCACATCGGCGGCTCGATCTACGCGTTCGAATGCCCGCTGCTGCTGGGCACCACCGCGGTGCTGATGGACCGTTGGGATGCGGGTAGGGCGGTCACCCTGATGGACTCGCAGCGGTGTACCCACATGGCGGGGGCGACGCCGTTCCTGCAGCAGCTGTTGTCCGCGGCCGGACGCGCCGGCACCCGGCTGCCCGACCTGAAGATGTTCATCTGTGGTGGCGCCTCGGTGTCGCCGTCGCTGATCCGCAGCGCCACAGCCTATTTCGACCGCGCCGTGGTCACCAGGGTGTACGGCTGCACGGAGGTGCCCGTCGCGACGATCGGTGCGCCCGGACCCGGGGAGGCCGGTTACGCCGCGGACACCGACGGCAGGCCCGGGATCGCCGAGATCAAGCTCGCCGCACACGACTCCGCGCCCGACGGCGACGGGGAGATCTGTGTGCGCGGCCCGCAGATGCTGCTGGGTTACCGCCACCCCGAGGACGACTCCTTCGATGCCGCAGGGTTTTTCCGCACCGGCGACCTGGGCCGCTGGGTCGACGACACGTACCTCGTGGTGACCGGCCGGGCCAAGGACGTCATCATCCGCAGCGGCGAGAACATCTCGGCCAAGGAGGTCGAGGACCTGCTCGCCGACCACCCCGGCATCGCCGAGATCGCGGTCGTCGGGCTGCCCGACGAGCGCACCGGAGAACGCGCCTGTGCGGTGATCGTGCCCGCCCGCGGCGCGCGCCCGGACGTCGCGAGCCTGCTCGACATGTTGGTGAGCAAGGGCGTGGCCAAATTCAAGGCCCCCGAACAGGTTGAGATCTGGGATGCCCTGCCGAAAAACGATGCGGGGAAGATACTCAAGCATCGGATCCGGGCGGCTCTGACACCGGCGAAGGATGGGTGATATGCAGGTCGCAATCGTCACGGGAGCAAGCAGCGGCATCGGCTTGGGTTGCGCCACAAAGCTCGCCGAGGCGGGCATGGCGGTTGTCGGCATCGGCCGCGACGAGGGGCGGCTGGCCGAGCTGGGCAGGGCCGTCGGTGATCCGGAGCGCGTCGCGACACTTGCCGTCGATCTCACGGACGACGATGCGCCGCGCCGCATCGTGGACCTCGCGGTGCGCCGGTGGGGTCACATCGACTTCCTGATCAACAACGCCGGAGTCGGCAGCCCCAAGCCGCTGCACGAAACCGACGACGAAACCCTGGACTACTTCTTGGGTTTGATGCTGCGCGCGCCGTTTCGGCTCGCCCGCGACGTGCTGCCGCACATGGGGCCCGGCTCGGCGATCATCAACGTGACATCGACTTTCGCGGTCGTCGGTGGCCTGCGCGGCGGCGCCTATTCCGCCGCCAAGGGCGGACTCACGGCCCTGACCACCCACATCGCCTGCCAATACGGCGCGTCCGGCATCCGTTGCAACGCCGTCGCGCCCGGAGTGACGGTGACGCCGATGGTCGAGCAGCGCCTGGAGGATGAGCGTTTCCGCAAGATCAACACCGAGATGACGCCGCATCAGCGGCTGGGCCGCGTCGACGACATCGCCAGCACCGTCGCCTTCCTGTGCTCGCCGGGCGGCAGCTTCATCAACGGCCAAACGATCGTCGTCGACGGCGGCTGGAGCTCGACGAAGTATCTTTCGGAGGCCGCGCTGGCGGCGCAGTGGATCGAGCGATGAATCTGTTTGCCCTGCTCGATCAGGCCGCGACCCGGTTTCCCGATCGCGGTGCGGTGTATCACGGGGATCGACTGGTGTGCACGTGGGATGAGTTGCGCGACCGCGCCTTACGTCTGGCCGCGTCGATCCGGCAACAGCATGGTGCGGGTGCGCGAATCGCCATCGCGACCCACAACCGTCCCGAGACCATCGAGTTGATGTTCGCGATCTGGGCCGCCGAGTGCGTCGTCGTCCCGATCAACTACAAGCTGCACCCGCGCGAGATGGCGCAGACCCTCGACGATGCGGGCGCGGCGCGGGTCTTCGCCTCGTCGGCCATCGGCACCGAGCTGGCGCCGCTCACCGCGACGCCGACGGAAGCCATTGATTCCGAGGACTATTCGCAGCGCTTGGGCGTCGGCCCGGCACCTCCGCCGCGCACCGATCCGGCTGCGCTGGCGTGGCTGTTCTACACCAGCGGGACCACCGGCCGGGCCAAGGGTGCGATGCTGTCGCACCGCAACCTCATGGCGATGACGGTCGCGCACCTCGCTGACATCGACGCTCCGGACGAGGACTGCAGCCTGGTGCATGCGGCGCCGATGTCGCACGGCTCCGGACTCTACGTCCTGCCGTACGTGCTGCGCGCCGCCCGGCAGGTCGTGCCGGTGTCGGGGGGTTTCGACCCCGACGAATTCCTGGATCTGTGCGAACGTCACCCAGCCGCCAGCACTTTCCTGGCGCCGACGATGGTGCAGCGGCTGGTGGATACGGGCCGCGGCCGGCCGGCCAATCTGAAGGCGATCGTCTACGGCGGCGGTCCGATGTACTCCGAAGGCCTGCGCAAGGCGATCGCGGCGTTCGGCCCGGTCTTCGCGCAGATTTACGGACAGGGCGAGTCGCCGATGACCATCACCGGGCTGCGCCGCGCCGATCACGAATCCGATGACGACGCGATTCTGGGGTCCGTCGGCTATGCGCGGTCGGGGATGGAGGTCGCCGTGCTGGCTGCGGATGGCCGCGTGGCGCCGCGCGGCGAGATCGGCGAAATCGTCTGCCGCGGAGACGCGGTCATGTCCGGCTATTGGCGCAATCCCGACGCCACCCGCGCGACCCTCAAAGAGGGCTGGCTGTACACGGGCGACATGGGCTCGTTCGACGCGCGCGGTTTTCTCACGCTGCGGGATCGGTCGAAGGACGTCGTCATCAGCGGCGGGAGCAACATCTACCCCCGCGAGGTGGAGGAGGCTCTGCTCGAGCACCCCGGTGTCGCCGAGGCTTGCGTGGTGGGCGCCCCCGATGCCGAATGGGGTGAGGTGGTGGTCGCGTTCATCGTGGGCGCGGCCGAGCCGGCCGCGCTGGACGCCCACCTGCTGCGCCGCATCGCGCGCTTCAAGCGGCCCAAGCGCTACGAATTCGTCGACGAGCTACCGAAAAACAGCTACGGCAAGGTGCTCAAGCGAGAGTTGCGGGCCGGCTTGGCGCAGTGAGACCGGTCGGCTCGGTCAGAGATCGGCGAAGTCGATGATTCCGCGAATGTTGCGGCCCTCGCGCAGATCCACGAACGCCTCGTTGATCTGGTCGAGTTGGTAGTGCCGGGTGACCAACTCGTCGAGTTTCAGCGCACCCGCCTGATACATCGACAACAGCAACGGCACGCTGGTGCGCGGATTCATCCCGCCGTAGAGCGCTCCCCGAAGTTGTTTGGCCGACAGCACCATCTCCTGCAGGATCAGCGGTACCACGGGTTCGGTGTACGGGGTGATGCCGGTGACCACGCATATCCCCCCTTTGCGAAGCAGCCGCATGGCCGAGGGGATCAGCTCCACGTGCAGCACGCCGGGCGTCACGACGACGCGGTCGGCCATGACGCCGGTGGTGATGTCGGCCACCAGCGGTACGGCCTCCTCGGCGGAGGCCGCGGAGTGAGTGGCGCCGAAGATCTTGGCCGAATCCCGTTTGTATTCAACGGGATCCACCGCGACCACATAGGTCGCCCCGGCGGCCCGGGCCCCCTGCAGGGCGTTCATACCGACGCCGCCGGTGCCGATCACGACCACCGTGTCGCCCGGCTCGGTGCCCGCCGATATCGTTGCGGAGCCCCAGCCGGTGCTGACGCCGCACGACACGAGTGAGGCGGCGTGGAATGGGATCGCATCGTCGATCTTGATGACGGACTTTTCGGTGAGCACGGCATATTCGGCGAACGTGCCGAGCTGACCGTAGGCCATGAGGTCTTCGTCGCCGAGGTGCCGGCGACAGGTTCCGTCGGTCGGCATCTCCCTGGAGAACAGACTCGCGCCGTCGTCGCAGATGTAACTCTGGCCGTTTACGCAGAACCGGCAACTCCCGCACGCGGGAATGAACGACATCGCCACGTGGTCCCCCGGCCGCACCGACGTCACACCCGGGCCGATCTCTTCGACGACACCGGCGCCCTCGTGACCACCGAGCATCGGGAACCAGTCGGGCTCAGGGATACCCATTGACGCACGTACCTCGGGGGTCGGCAGCACGTCGCCGGTGACGAGGTGGTCATCGGAGTGGCAGATGCCGGCAACGGCCATGCGTACCAAAACCTCACCGGCGCGGGGCGGATCGAGTGCAACCTCGCGAATCTCCCAATCCCTGCCGACCCCTTCCAGCACAGCGGCACGACACTTCATTGCGACCTCCCAGACTCGAAGTGACTCCTGATGCCGGCCAGCATCTTGACGTGCGCCTTGACCCCTTCGCGGATGGTCACGCCGGCCAGTAGCCGCGGGGCGGTTATGCCTATCCGCTCGGTGACTCGGGTGCCGCCGTCCGCCGGATCGAATCTCACCGTGCCGCGCAGCCGAACCCCGGGGGACTGATCGGCCTCGGTCAGCACGTCGCCGCGCGCGGGCACTCGCAGCCGGGCCCGATAGCTGGTGCGTATGGTCAACGGCCCCAATGGGATTCGGTCGACCACGCGGTAGGTCTGCTGGTAGCCGTCCGGGGTTGCGCTGCGGGACAACGTTTCCACGGACACGATCAGCGGGTGCACGAGCTTGATGTTGTCGAGGTCCACGTAGAAGTTGCGGACCGCCTCGGGCGGCGCGGGCACGTGTTCACACAGCGTCCGTTCGGCGTGCACGGTCCACCAACTCATAAGAGGAACCTAGCCCGGCAACGATTCGGCGCTTACCGTGGACTCACGAACGAGCGGAGAAGACATGGGCACCGATGGCCAAGTGGTCGAACGCTACCTGGAATGCCTGGCCGCTCATGACTGGGACGGACTGGCCGACACCATCGCCGAGGAGGGCCTGACCCGGGAGGGGCCGTTCTGCGACGTGGTCGAGGGCAAGGCGCACTACGTCGCCTACCTGCGCAAGGTGTGCACCAATCTGCGGGGCCACCGGCTGGACGTGCGGCGGGTCTCGCGCGTGGATTCGCGGGTGTCGTTCGCCGAGCTGTCCGAGACATTCGAGATCGACGATGTCGCGAGCACGTGGCCCGAATGCATCCGGTTCGAGCAGAACGACGACGGGTTGATCTCTCAGGTCAGCGTGTTCTTCAAGCAGCGGGGCGCCGCCGCGAAGTAGCGGTCTATTCCCTCATTTGCGGAATTGACCTAACGTGTCATGCATGGAGGCAGATGGAACTCCGGAGTCGGTGTCGGTCGAGAGCTTGCACTCGGGCGACCCGATCACCGATTGTGGTCAGCGGTACATAGTTCTCGAATCGAAATCCTTCAGCGACAGCTGCGTGGTGCTCGAGCTGGAATCCAGGGTGGATCACCAACTGCAGGTCATCGAGAAATCGTTTCCTGCCGGGTATCAGGTCGGCAGGGCGAACCACCGAATCTTATAGCCCGATTCTCTGAGCGGAACATTGCGCGAGTAGCCGGTCGACGGCTACCGCGCTTTCGTGTTTTTGGGCCATGTACCGGCGCGGCTGAGAACACGAAATCCGCTGCGCCACTGAGTTTTCGCGCGGCGCCCGGATGGCGTGGGTGGTCAGGACAGCGCCGCCAGGCCGGTGGAGCTGAGTAGGTACGCGCCGCCTTCGGCGGCGGCGCCAGTGGCGATCTCCAGGACCGACTTGCCCACCAGTTCGGCGGTGAGCGCGGGTCCGGCGGCCCGCAGGAACGAGTCGACGTCGACGCCTTGCCGTTCGGCGTAGGCGGCGACGGCGACCGCGCCGAGGTCGGTGGCCGGCGTCAGCCGCGGCAGCACGGCCGTGAAGCCGATCCCCAGCCCGGCGCGTTGCGCTTCCATGGCCGCATAGCCGGTGATGAACCTGACGGTCGCCTTCGCGCCCGCGTAGCCGCCGGACAGCGGTGATCCGTTCAGCGCGGCGCCGCTGGACATCACGATCACCGAGCTGCCCGGCGCCAGCGGGCGTCGCAGCGCTTCGCGAATCCAGTGAAATGCCTGCGCCACGTCCACGTTCCAGTTCGCGCTGAACGTCTCCCAGGTCTGATCCGGTAGCGGCGTCATCCGCGGCGTCGCTCCGGCGCACAGCACAAGTGTGCGCGGCCGGTACTGGTCGATGAGCCGACGGGCCGTCCCAGGTTCGGCGGCGTCGGCCACCTCCGGGGTGAACGCGTCGCCGAGCCGGGTGCGCACCTCTTCGAGTTGCGATCGGGTACGCGCAACGCCGACGACCTGTGCGCCCGCCGCCGACAGCGCACCGGCGATGGCACGGCCGAACCCGCGACCGGCTCCGGTGACGATCGCGGTGGTGCCGACGAGCCCGTCGGCATGGGCGGTGCGGGGCTGGTTCATGGTCTTCTCACTCTCGCTGGTCTGGCGGCCGTTGCCGCGTCTTCACTGATTCAGATCCGAAGCCGCATCGGGATTCATCGCGCCCGGACCGATGAATTTCGGCGGCGCGACGTCTCTAAGGAAGTAGGTTTCGCCTCGCAGCCGAGAGGAGACGGTCGTGCCGGCGCAGGAGGATTTCGTCGAACAGGCGGCGCCTTTTCGGGCCGAGCTGATCGCGCATTGCTATCGCATGCTGGGCTCGGTGCACGACGCCGAGGATCTGGTCCAGGAGACGTATCTGCGGGGCTGGCGCGGCTATCCGGCCTTCGAGGAACGCGCGGCTTTGAAGACGTGGCTGTATCGCATCGCGACCACCGCCTGCCTCCGTGCGCTGGAGAGCCGCGCCCGCCGCGTGCTCCCGATGGGGGTGGGGGACGGCTCGCTCGACCCGGACACCGATTTCGACGCGAAGGCGGCCGGCGCGCATGCCTGGCTCGAGCCCATTCCGGACTCGATGTTCACGAGCCCGGAGGACGACCTCGCCGCCAAGCAGAGCGTGCGGCTCGCGGTGATGACCGCGCTACAGGAGCTGCCGGCGCGACAGCGCGCGGTGTTGATTCTGCGCGACGTCGTGCAGTTCAGTGCCGCCGAAGTCGCCGAGCTCCTCGAGACCACACCGACAGCGGTCAACAGTTCGCTGCAGCGCGCCCGGGCACGGCTTGCCGAACTCTCCCCCGCCGAGGAAGACATCTCCGAGCCCGGCGATGCGCAGCGCCGCGAATTGCTCGACCGGTATTGCGCCGCATTCGAAAACGCGGACATGGCGGCGGTGACGGCGCTGCTGCAAGCCGACGTCAAACTCGAAATGCCGCCCATGCCAATATGGTTCACCGGCCGCGACGCGGTGCTGCGGTTCCTCGCCCGGCGGGCTCTGACCGAGCCCGGCGATATCGCGATGGTCCCGACGGCCGCGAATGCGCAACCCGCCGTTGCCGAGTACCGGCGCAGCGCCGACGGGACAATGGCGGCCCATTCCATTCACGTCCTGACCACCGGCGCTACCGGGATCGCCGGCATCACCGTCTTCCTCGACCCCGGCTTGTTCAGCACGTTTGGTTTGTCGCCAACCCGGTAACCTTGGTCCAGGGACGTAATCGCACCCTTGCTCTCTAAGGGAGGCCGGACCTGCATCGTCATCGGCGTCGTCGCACGGTTTCACCTTCCCGCCCGCGTGTGGACAGCTCCTCCACACGTCAGGATCATTAGGCGCGTAGACGAAGTTGAAGGGTGACGAGTGAAAATTCCCGGCGTTTCCAGCGTCGTCGCCGGCGTAGCCGGCGGAGCCGCGCAGGTAGTGCGGGCCGGTGTGTCCACCGCGGCGGAGGCCGTGGGCGCGCTGCAGACGCTGACCAGTCCGGTCACGGAACTGGCCGGTCCGGTGGTTCAGTCGGTGGCTGAAACTACGGGCCGCGCCATCGGATTCGGCGGCTCCACCAACGGTTCGTCGGCCCGCGTCCTGCCCCCGGTGCGCTGGCAGAGCGGACGACGGGTGCATCTGGACCTCGACCCGCTGCTGCCGTTCCCGCGGTGGGACGAGTACGCGGCCGTCGTCGAAGAGCCGGTTCGCCGGATCGCCGGCGTCGCCAAGGCCCATGTCGAGGGCTCGCTGGGCCGATTGGTGGTCGAATTCACCGACGACGCGGACCCCGGCACCGTCCTGGACGAGGTGCGGGAGGCGGTTGTCACCCTGGCCGACGACATCGCTCCGGCAACCTCGGTGTCGTCGCCGCTGTCCGCGCCCTTCGCCGACCCGGGTAACCCGCTGGCGGTTCTGGTGCCCTTGACTGCCGCCGCCCTGGACATCGTCGCGGTGAGTGGCGCGGTCACCGGCTGGGTGACCCGCCTGCCCGCCGCACCCAAGACCACCCGGGCCGCGGCCGCCCTGATCAACCATCAGCCGCGCATGGTGGCGATCCTGGAATCGCGACTGGGCCGGGTGGGCACCGATATCGCGCTTGCCGCCACGACGGCCGCAGCTTACGGGCTGACCCAGGCGATCGGCACTCCGCTGCTCGACCTGACCCAACGCACCCTGCAGATCTCGGAGGCCACCGCCCACCGCCGGGTGTGGCGGGACCGCGAGCCGGCGTTGGCCTCGCCTCAGCGGCCGCAAGCTCCGGTGGTGCCCGTCATCTCATCCGCCGGTGCCAAGTCCCATGAGCCACGGCACAGCTGGGCGGCCGCCGCGGCCGGTGAGGCTTCGCACGTGGTGGTTGGCGGGTCCATCGACGTCGCGATCGACGCCGGGAAGGGGTCCATGGCGGGCCCCGTCGAGAGCTATGTCGACTCCGCGGCCAACGGCGCGCTGATCGCCGCGGCGAGCGCGCTGGTCGCGGGGGGCGGTACGGAGGACGCGGCCGGCGCGATCGAAGCCGCTGTACCGCGGGCGGCGCACATGGGCCGGCAGGCGTTCGCGGCGGTGTTGGGCCGCGGGCTCGCCAACTCCGGGCAACTGGTCCTCGACCCTGGCGCGCTGCGCCGGCTGGACCGCGTGAAGGTGGTCGTCATCGACGGGGCCGCGCTGCGCGGCGATCATCGTGCCGTCTTGCGCGTGCGCGGCGACGCGCCCGGCTGGGACGACGACCGCGTCTACGAGGTCGCCGACGCGCTGCTGCACGGTGAGGAGGCGCCCGAGCCCGACCCGGACGAACTCCCGGCCACCGGTGCGCGCCTGAGATGGGTTTCGTCGGAGGGCAGGCCGTCGGGCAAGCCCGCGGAGGGTCTGGAAAACGCCGACCTGATCGTCGACGGCGAATGCGTGGGCAGCGTCGCCGTCGGCTGGGAGGTCGACCCCTACGCGATTCCGCTGTTCCAGACCGCGAACCGGACGGGTGCGCGGGTGGTCTTACGCCACGTCGCCGGCACCGAGGACCTCTCCGCCAGCGTGGGCGCATCGCATCCGCCGGGCACGCCGCTGCTGAACGTGGTCCGCGAGCTGCGAGTCGATCGCGGACCCGTCCTGCTGATCACCGCCCTGCACCGCGATTTCGCGTCGACCGACACCCTCGCCGCGCTCGCTATCGCCGACGTCGGTGTGGCCCTTGACGATCCGCGCGCCGCGACGGCGTGGACCGCAGACATCATCACCGGCACCGACCTGGCCGACGCGGTGCGGATCCTGTCGGCGATCCCGGTGGCGCGGTCGGCCAGCGAATCGGCCGTGCACCTTGCCCAGGGCGGCACCACGCTGGCCGGGCTGCTGCTCGTCACCGGCGAAGAACAAGCACCCACGAATCCCGTGAGCTTTCGCCGATGGCTCAACCCGGTCAACGCGGCCGCGGCCACCGCGCTGGTGGCGGGGACCCTGTCGGCAACCCGGGTGCTGCGCCTGCCCGATCCCACCCCCCAGCCGCTCACCGCCTGGCATGCGTTGGATCCCGAGATCGTCTACTCGCGGCTGGCCGGCGGTTCCCGGCCCCTGGCGGTCGAAACCGAGCCGTCATGGCGGCGTCGTCTCGACGACCTGTCGTACGGCCCGGCGCTGGCGCCACTGCGGGGTCCGCTGCTCAACGCGGCCAGGCTGGCGTCCGCCACGCGGGCCGAACTCGCCGACCCGCTGACCCCGATCCTGGCCGTCGGGGCCGCGGCGTCGGCGATCGTCGGCAGCAACATCGACGCGCTGCTGGTCGCCGGCGTCATGACCGTCAACGCGATAACCGGTGGGGCGCAACGGTTACGGGCCGAGGCCGCGGCCGCCGAGCTGTTCGCCGAGCAGGATCAGCTGGTGCGCCGGGTCGTCGTTCCTGGTGTCGCGACGACCAAACGCCGGCTGGAAGCCGCGCGGCACGCCACCCGCACCGTCACGGTGTCCGCCAAGTCGTTGCGGCCCGGCGACGTCATCGACCTGACCGCACCCGAGGTGGTGCCGGCCGACGCCCGCGTGCTGGTGGCCGAAGACCTCGAGGTCGACGAGTCCCTGCTCACCGGCGAATCGCTGCCGGTGGACAAGCAGGAGGACCCCGTCGCGGTCAACGACCCGGACCGCGCCAGCATGCTGTTCGAGGGCAGCACCATCGTCGCGGGGCGGGCCCGGGGCATCGTCGTGGCGACCGGCGTCGGCACCGCCGCGCACCGCGCGATCTCGGCGGTCGCGGACGTAGAGACGTCGGCCGGAATCCAGGCCCGGCTGCGGGAGCTGACCAGCAAGGTGCTGCCGCTGACGCTCGCCGGCGGTGCAACGGTGTCGGCGTTGGCGTTGCTGCGCCGCGCGACGCTGCGCCAGGCGGTGGCCGACGGCGTCGCGATCGCGGTGGCCGCGGTCCCCGAGGGGCTGCCGCTGGTGGCGACCCTTTCTCAGCTCTCGGCCGCCCAGCGGCTGACGGCGCGCGGGGCCCTGGTCCGCGCGCCACGTTCCATCGAGGCGCTGGGCCGCGTCGACACCATCTGCTTCGACAAGACCGGCACGCTGACCGAGAACCGGCTACGGGTGGTGTGCGCCGTGCCCGACGATGTCGATCCGCACGACCCGTTCCCGAAGCTGACCGACCCGGAATCCGCCGGTCTGCTGCGCGCCGCCGCACGCGCATCCGCCCAGCCGCAGGAAGGCCAGGGGCATGCGCATGCCACCGACGAGGCGATCCTCACCGCCGCGAGTTCGCTGAACGGCCAAGGTGATTCGGACTGGGCGATGCTCGCCGAGGTGCCGTTCGAGTCCAGTCGCGGCTTCGCCGCCGCGATCGGCACGGTCGGCCACGACGGCACTACCAATGGTCACCCCGCCGACGCGCCGGTGCTGGTCCTCAAGGGAGCTCCGGAAGTCATCCTGCCGCGCTGCAAGTTCGCCGACCCGAAAGCCGACCAGGCGCGGGCCGAGGCGGTGGTGCACGGCTTGGCCGAGCAGGGCTTGCGGGTGCTCGCGGTGGCGCAGCGCGGCTGGAAGCACGAGACCGACGACGATGACACCGACGCCGACGCCGTGGACGCCGCGGCGCAGAACCTCGAGCTGCTCGGTTACGTCGGTTTGGCCGACACCGCGCGGGCATCGGCGCGCCCGTTGATCGAAGCGCTGGTGGACGCCGGCCGCGAGGTGGTGCTGATCACCGGCGACCATCCCGTCACCGCGCGGGCGATCGCCCGGCAGCTGGGCCTGCCCGCCGACGCGCAGGTGGTGACCGGCGCCGAACTCGCCGGCCTCGACGAGGACGCGTGCGCCCGGCTGGTCGCCGACGTGCAGGTGTTCGCCCGGGTCAGCCCGGAACAGAAGGTGCAGATCGTGGCCGCCCTGCAGCGCTGCGGGCGCGTGACCGCGATGGTCGGTGACGGCGCCAACGACGCCGCCGCCATCCGGATGGCCGACGTCGGCATCGGGGTGAGCGGTCGCGGATCGTCGGCCGCTCGCGGGGCCGCCGACATCGTGTTGACCGACGAGGATCTGGGCGTCCTGATGGACGCCCTGGTCGAGGGCCGCAGCATGTGGAGCGGCGTTCGCGACGCCGTCACCATTCTGGTGGGCGGCAACGTCGGCGAGGTGCTGTTCACGATCATCGGGACCGCCTTCGGCCAGGGCCGCGCCCCGGTGGGGACCCGTCAGCTCCTGCTGGTCAACCTGCTCACCGACATGTTCCCCGCGCTCGCGGTGGCGGTCACGTCGCAGTACGTCGAGCCCGACGAAGCCGAGTACGAATCCGCCGAAGCCGCCGAGGAGGCGCGCCGCCTGCACCGCCGCGAGGTGCTGACCGGGCCCACGCCCTCGCTCGATGCCCCGCTGATGCGCCAGATCGTCACCCGCGGCGCCGTCACCGCCGCCGGCGCAACGGCCGCCTGGGCTATCGGGCGATGGACGCCGGGTACCGAACGCCGCACCGCGACAATGGGTTTGACCGCGCTCGTGACGACGCAGCTGGCGCAGACGCTGCTGACCCGCCGGCACAGCCCGCTCGTCGTGGCGACCGCCCTGGGCAGCGCCGGCGTCCTGGTCGGCATCGTGCAGACCCCGGGGCTCAGCCAGTTCTTCGGGTGCACGCCGCTGGGGCCGGTGGCCTGGTCCGGTGTGCTGGGCTCGACGGCGGGTGCCACCGCGATTTCGGCGCTGGCACCCAACTGGCTGGCCAAGCAGGTCGCCGCTTTGGAGCCCGGCGAGGAGTAAAAGTCAGCGGGGCAGTTCTTTGCGCAGCACCTTGCCGGCGGGGTTGCGCGGGATGCTGTCGACGATGTTGATGTCGCGCGGCTGTTCGAAGCGAGAGACCCGGCCCTTCAGGTACTCGCGCAGCTCCGCCTCATCGATCTCGCCGCCGGACTGCGCGACCACGAACGCGGCCAACCGCTGCCCGAAGCGTTCGTCCGGGACACCGATGACCACGCTGTCGGCGATGGCGGGGTGCTGGGCGAGCGCGTTCTCCACCGCACGTGGATAGACGTTCTCGCCGCCGGAGATGATCATGTCGTCTTCGCGGCCGACGATGAACAGCCGGCCCGCGTTGTCCAGATAGCCCATGTCGCCGGTGCTGGTCATGCCGTCGATCACGGCTTTTGCCGCTCCGTCGGTATAGCCCTCGCTGGTCAATTCGCCGCCGACGAAGATCCGCCCGGTGACCCGCGGGCCCACCGGCTTGTCGTTCTTGTTGAAGATGCGCACAGGGCACCCCACGACGGGTCTTCCCACGGTTTCGGGAGCTTCGCGCAGATCCGCCGGCGTGGCCAGCGCACCGATGCCGACCTCGGTGGAGCCGTAGCCGTTGTAGAGGATGTCGCCGTAGGCGTCCATGAATCGCTGACCCAGGCTGGGGTCGAGGCGGTCGCCGCTGGAAATCACGGTCCGCAAGTAGGGCAGCGGGTTTCGCGCCCGCACCTGCTCGGGCAGGTCCAGGATGCGGGCGAGTACGACGGGCACCGCGGTGAAGGCGTCGGCGCGGTGCAGCGACGCCTGGGCCAGCGCGGCTTCGGCGTCGAACTCCCGACGTGTCAGAACGGTGCCCCCGAGCGCGAGTGTCAGCATCAGCATGCCCAGCCCCAGCCCGTGAAACATGGGCATTGCCACCGAAACTCGTGAGCCGGTGCGTAACCGGGTGCGATCGAGGATCGTCACCCACACACCCACCGCGGAGCGCAGCTGCGGTGTGCGCGGCACCCCTTTGGGTTTCCCGGTGGTGCCCGACGTCAGCAGCACGATGCGGCCGGGTGCGGCCACGTCGGGCCTGGACGCGCCGTCGTCGGTGCCGACACTCGCCGGGTCGACGGTGACAACCGATTCATCCGCGGCGCGGACCCGCTCGGCGAACTCGTCGCCGTCGACGACCACGGTCGAAATGCGGTGAGCCTGCACCGCGGCCGCCAGCGCATCGCTGCGGAACTCCGTGCTCATCGGCACGACGTCGGCGCCCAGCAGGGCGGCGGCGAAAACGCCCGCCACGAAACGGCGTCCGTTGCGGCACATCACTCCGACCGCCTGTTCGGGTGCGACACCATCGGCGGACAACCGCCGAGCCAGCGACTCGGTCAGCTGCTGCAGCTGCCGATAGCTCAGCGCGCCGTCGTCGTCGACGATCGCCGTCCGGTCGGGCCAACGCGCGGTCGTCACAGCCAACAGCGTGTAGGGATTCGTGCCGCCCCGGCGCGCCTCGCGGAGAAGCCGGAAACCCGCAAGGGGCGGCGGCGGATTGAGCAGACCGGAGTGCAGCAGGGCCCGGGCGGCGGTGGTCACCACGCGGTCATTGGTCATCGTCGGCCTCGTCGTTGTCGGGCTCGCTGAAGAGCCGGCGGTGCCATAGCCGGGCGGCGTAGTCGGCCGGGCCGGCCAGTAGCACGGAGGCCAGCTCGGCCGGCAACACCCAGGGCGGTTCGATGGTGCGCGGCCGCTCGATGATCGCTTTGGCGATGGCGTCGGCGGCTTGGTCGGGCGACATTCCGGGAAGGCGGCCCAAAAGTGGGGTGGGCGCGATCATCCTGGTTCGGACCAGCGCGAAATAGACCGTGCTCACATCGACACCGTCGGTGTGCAGCTCCGGGGCCACACTGCGCAGCCACCGGTCGAAGGCGCCCTTCGACGCCTGATAGGCACCCCATTGCGGGCCCGGCGCCACCCGCACGGCGACACTCGACACGTTCACGATGTGCCCACTGCCGTTGCCGCGCATGGCCGGTAGCAGCCCCAGCAGCAGCCGCACCGGTCCCAGGTAGTTGATGTCGATGGTGCGCTGGAAGTCGTGCGGCCGGTCGTACTGCTCATGCAGCGAGCGGCGCAGTGACTTGCCGGCGTTGCTCACCACGATGTCGAGCGGGCCGTGCTCCTCGGTGATCTGTTTGGTCAGGCTGCTCACCGCGGATTCGTCGGTGAGGTCGGCCGGATAGGCGACCGCTTTGCCCCCGCCGGCGTTGATCGACGAGGTGACGTCGCGGAGCCGTTCCTCGGACCGGGCGACCACCAGGACGGTCGCCCCGGCGGCGGCCAGGCTGCGTGCGGTCGCCTCGCCGATGCCGTAGGAGGCGCCGGTCACCAAGACGGTCTTGCCGAAGACGGTGCGGCGCAACTTATCGGGGTCCGACACCCGCGCCGGGTTGGCCACGCGGTCCGTGACCGCGTTCAGGGCCTGCGCTATCGCGTTCAACTTCGCCGCCGCATCCACTCGAGCCGCTTGCCGAGGGCGGCTGTTGCTTCACCGCGCCCCGAGCTCGTAACCACAAGTAGCAGACCACATTGCATCGTGGGCCCGCGCTCCGGCCCGGCCGTGACGGCTCCGGCGGCGGCCAGCGATGACGATGGCCCGTCGGGGATGCGATCGGCGGCGCCGGATGCGCGCCGCGCACAACCGATCTCAGCCCGTCCGCATCCGCGGCGGTTATTTTATGAGAACACGTTAATTTCGGTGTTTCCTGTGTTTAAGCGGCGTGTCGGCTGGGCACAATGGCGGCATGATTGCGCGTCACATCGTTCGTTTCCTCGGTTCAGCAGTAGTTCTCGCAGCGTCGGGCGTGGCCGTTTCGGCCGTGTCCACGTCGATCGTCCCCTCCGCCTCGGCCCAGTGTCCGGACGTGCAAGTGGTGTTCGCCCGCGGCACCGGCGAAGCACCCGGCGTCGGCCCCACCGGCCAAGCCTTCGTCGACTCCCTGCGCCAGCGCGTGGGCGGACGCTCCTTCGACGTCTACCCGGTCAACTACCCCGCCAGCGACCAATGGGACACCGGCATCGACGGCGTCAGAGACGCAGGCGCCCATGTCAATTCGATGGCCCACGACTGCCCCAACACCAAAATGGTGCTCGGCGGCTACTCCCAGGGCGCGGCCGTGATGGGCTTTGTCACCTCCGCCGCCGTACCCGAGGGCATCGACCCCAACACCGTGCCCAAACCGCTGTCCCCCGACGTCGCCAGCCACGTCTCCTCGGTCGTGCTCTTCGGCATGCCCAACGTGCGGGCAATGAACTTCCTGGGCGAACCGCCCGTGGTCATCGGCCCGCTCTACCAAGACAAGACCGTCAAGGTGTGCGCCACCGAAGACCCGGTCTGCTCCGACGGCATGAACTTCTCCGCCCACGACACCTACGCCGACGACGGCGCCATGATCGACAAAGGCGTCTCCTTCGCCTCCAGCCACCTGGGTATGGGCGGGCCGGCTCCGGTCGCGTCGCCGCACGGCGGCTTCGGCGAATAACATCGCCGGTCAGTCCCTGATGAAGCCCTTGTTGCGCATCAGGGCGTCGGCCAGAAAGCCGTCGTGCGGAATCTGCGGTGCCTGGAACCACGTCGGATGGTGCCCGCAGTAGACGTTGCTGACGGTGGGCTCGGCGACCAGGTCGTCGATCAGCGTCTCGTCCCCGGTGATCGCGGTGACGACCAGCGAATGCCGCAACGGAGCCGAGCCGGCCTGGCGCGACCATGCCGACACCCACACACACGGGAAGGGCAGCTCGACGTTGAGTTTGTCCACATCGGGTTGGGTCATCAGATGGACGGCCGGGCGCAGCACGGCGTAGCCGTCGCCGACTTCGGCGACCACCTGATCGGCGCCGAGCAGCGGGGTTGACCCGGCGGCTCTGGCGGCCAGGAAGTTCGCGAGCGCGCGCGCCTTCTCGACCGGCTGGGTGGGCAGGCTCGCCCGCTCGTCGTCGCTGGGCAGCGGTTCGATCGCCGCCAATCGTTCGGCGATCGCTCGGGCCAGTGCCGTGGGATCGCCTTCGTAGAGCACCGCGGTGGTGTTGACGCACGCCATGCCGCCGTGACCGGCGATCGAATCGACGATGAGGTCGAGATAGTCGCGCCAGTCCCGGTCGGCGGTGATCGCGATCTTGCTGCGGCCCGGCCCGTTCACGATCACCGCCGGATCACCGGCATACTTGTCCACCACCTCCTGGCCGCCGTACACCATCGCGAGGTCGGCGCGCCGGATGAGTTCGTCCGCACCGGCGTGGTCGGTGGGCAGATAGGCGGCGTCCTCGGCGCGAAAGCCCGCCTGGCGCAGCGCGCACACCAGCCGATGCGCCGTGAGCGGCTCGCGCCGCGACGGGCGCACCGCGACCCGGTAGCCCAGCGCCAGCGCCTGGGGCCACAGCCCGTGGACGCCCGGACCGTTTCCGGCCGCGTGCACGCCGAACACCTCGCCCCGGCGCACCCACAGCGCACCGCCCCCGCGGGTGCGCTCCTCGCGCCAGTCCAGCGCCGCACCCAAAGGCCGAGCCGGCCGGACGGCATCGAAAGCTTCGGTGACGGCGTCGGCCACCCCGCTCGCCCCGGCCCGGGTGATCGCGATCGGCATGCCCGAAATCCGGCCGGCCAACCCGACGTAGGCCTCGAAATCCAGACCGGCGATCACGCCGTTGACAAATATCTCGGCGGCCCGGGCCAGGGCCGCCACGCGCTGGGCGGCCGGCAGCGGTGCAACGTTGCGCTGCGCGCCCAGCGTCCGCGAAACGTAGAGCGGCGGAACCATACTCATCTCGGCGACCGGGGTCCCCGCGGTCGTGGTGATGACCTCGCGTTTGCGGGTTCGATATTCGCCGTCCGGGCCTAGTGCGTCCAGGTTTACCAAATCGGTTGCGGGGCAACCGTGTTCGACGGCCACGCTTCAGTACACGCCTTCGATGACGGCCTCGCCCTCAAATGTGGTCACCGGTCGCACCGCACTGACCGAATCGCTGAGGTCGCCCGCGGGTCCGGGCATCCTGATCGCCAGGTCGCGCTCCAGATTGTTCGGGATGAACATGCCCTTGCTGACGTGGTTCATCACCACCTGGCCGCGCTGCCCGTACGGCACGCGTTGCCCGGTGTCGGGATCGACCACCCAGAACACCACATACGGGGTGCGGGGGTCGAAGACGAACGCGTCGCCGTCGACGATGCGGGTGACCGCCTGCGACAGCACCATGGTGCTGCCGAACGCCATGGCGACCGTCGTATTCGGGAAGATGCCGCGCAACAGGTCGAGCGTGTCGGCGTCCACATGCGCGCCGCTGAGCAAAAGGTAACGGATCTTGTCGTTGACCAGGTCGACGATCCGATCGTTGCGGGCGATCGCCTCCAGCAGCGGCGGGGTGGTGTGCAGGTTCGCGACATTCTGCGTCCGCAACACGAAGGCGGCCTGTTCGACGACGTGGTCGACGTAGGCCGCCACCTCGCCGGCGGCGCCGCGGGCGGCGATCTTCTTGACCCAGCGGGGATCGATGTCGATCGCGTGAAAAGCCGCGCCCAGTCGCTGCGACACCAGCCGGGAGAAGTAGCCGACACCGTGCGGCCCACTCGGCATCAGGCAGAGAAAGCCCTGCCCCCGCCGAAACCCGCCCACCGCGAAGTCCTCGGTTTGCCATTCGACGACCTGTGCTACCCAATCCGGCATCTGCACAGTGCGTTTCGGGGCTCCGGTGGTACCGCCGGATTCGAAAATCTGGGGCAGCGGCGGCGCAGCTCCTTCGGCCGCGTAACCGCGAGGAATGAGGTCTTCCACGGCAACACTGCGCAATTCGTTGATCAGGTTGGGAAACAGCCGAAGGTCGGCGAAGGTGTTGATGTCGGTCAGCGGGTCGAAGCCCAGCGTGTGGGCGGCCCTCAACCAGAACGGCGAACCGGTGTCGTCGCCGAAATGCCAGGCGATCGCCGCGCGCAAATAGGCGTCGGCATCATCGACCTGCGCCGCGCGCGGGACGTCCAACAGCGAGAAGTCGACATCGGCCATGTCCCCGATCCTGTCCCATCATGGACCGGTATGCCAACGACGCGGGGCGTCTGGTCAGGCGCGCGTGCCACCGTATCGCCTTATTTCACAGGGAGTTTCATCTGTGTGCACGCGATGTTCAGCGCGCTGCCCCTACGTGCCGAGCATCGCCGTGATCGTCTCGTTGAAACGGGGATAGATGTCGTCGTAGGTGCCGTCGCGCTCGGCGAACCGGAACATCTTGACGCGCTCCACCACGATCTCCTTGGCCTGCGGCTGGGTCTGCAGCAGCGTCATCGTCTCGGTGACGTAGTCCTCCAGCGGCATCGCCCGGGGATCGAATCCCCGCTCGCCCTGCAGGGCGGTCTGCACGTGCGGGGGAATGATCTCGATCACCTGCACCGAGGTGTCCCGCAGCTGGAACCGCAGCGATTCGGTGTAGGAGTGCAGCGCCGCCTTGGCGGCGCAGTAGGTCGGGGTGAGCGCGCTGGGCATGAAGGCCAACCCGGACGTCACGTTGAGGATCGTGGCGTGCCGCTTGCGCAGCAGCGCCGGCAGCAGCGCCGACGTCAGCCGGATGGGGCCCAGCAGATTGATGGCGATGCTCTGCTCGGCCAGGCCGACGCTGCTGCCGGTCAGGTCCTCGACCCGCTGAATCCCGGCGTTGTTGATCACCACGTTGAGGTCCGGGTAGTGGTCGGTCAGCTCGGTGGCGAACCGCCGGATGTCGGCGGGGTCGCCCTGGTCGAGCGACAGGGTCTGAATGCCCGGGTTGGCCTCCGCCACGGCACGTAGGTGGTTGCTGCGCCGGCCGGCGATGATGACCTGGTTGCCCAATCGGTGGAAAGATTCCGCCAGGCCGCGGCCGATGCCGCTGCCGCCGCCGGTGACCAGAACGGTGTTGCCCGTCATCTGCATCGCGGTTCTCCTTCGGGGTCGCCCTGCCATCGGCTAGCTCGACCGGCCACTCGGCCGACAGAGCGGAATGCCCCAATGCGGAGCCGGCTAACCACGATGCCCTATCCGCCCGCGCGGTGTCACGAAAAACGCGACCCGATTCGGTTACGCGGCCGGTTGGTTGTGCAGCCGGCGCGGATCGACGCCCGCGCGGTGCCACGCCGCGGCGGCCCAGCTCGTGTAGAGCACCCGGACGGGCAGCCGGTTGAGCAGCGGGTTGAGCGCTCGAATCGCCGCGGCGATGCGCTGGAAACGCTTCTCCTTCTTGGCATCCCACTGCAGCTGGCACACCTCGCGCATCTGCGGCGGCAGCGTTCCGACCACGATCAGCCGGGTGTAGGCGTTCAGTGGCGCCGACAGGACCTTCCAGACCGGCTTGGGAATCCGGCGCGGACCCGGTATGCCCTTGCGGATGTAGCCGGTGCCGTACAGCACGGTCTTGTGCGGGACGAACCGGTCGAGCATCTCGTCCCAGTAGGCCAGAAAGTCGTCGTAGGTCTGCGGTTGTCCCCGGTCGCTGACGCCGTACAGGCTGTACCAGAGCTTGCCCTCGGTGAAGATCTGTTCCTTCTCGGCGCGCGACAGCCGGCGGATGAATGTGTCGGCGTTGTAGATGACCTGGTCGACGAAGCTGGCGTGCGCCCAGTAGAACAGCTCCGGGTTCAGCGCGTGATATCTCGATCCGTCGCTGACCGTGCCCTTGATCGTCTTGTGGAAGTCGCGCACCTTGCGGCCCCATTCGTGGGGCTCGTCTGAGTAGACGGTGTTCATCAGGGGCGGCGCGGTCCGCTTGGCCCGGCCCAGCGTGTCGCTGAAGATCACGGAGTGGTCCAGCACGCCCTGGGCGAGCTGTTCGATGCAGTTCTCCACCCCGGCGGTACGTTGGAACCCGAAGAACTGGGTCCGGACGTCGCCATAGAACTTCCAGATCAACGAGTCCGGCCCCAGCCGCGTCGCGGCGTCGGCGACCTCGTCGTCGACAGGCATGGGCATCGCCTCGCGAACGCCGGTGTCGAAACGCGAGCCGGCGGTCGCCGCGGCCCACCCGTCGTTCTGGGCGGTCATGCCCACCTCCTTGTCGCCCGGCGCTGCGCTGGCGTGGCGCGTCGTGGAACGCCGACACAAAACTGTATCTTTGTTCCAAGGCTAGCATTCTGTGTACCGCGAGATTGCCGTGAAGGTCGTGATACATGCAGAACCGCAGCCTTGAGCGCAATTTCGACGAAACCACCGATCTCGACCGCACCATCCTGGACACCGCGCGAAGCGTGTTCGAGACCTACGGGGTGCGCCGCGCCAACATCGACGACGTCGCCGCCCGGGCCGGGGTCAGCCGCAGCACCATCTACCGGCGCTTTCCGACCAAGGAGAAGCTGTTCGCCCAGGTGGTCAGGCGCGAGGCCGGACTGTTCTTCAGCACCCTGGATCAAGCGACCGCCGGCTGTGACCCGCAACAGGCTGTGGTCGAGGCCTTCGCGCTCGGGGTGCGGCTGGTCCAGGATTCACCGCTGTACTCGCGGATCGCCGACAGCGAACCCGAACTCTTCGGCATGTTCTCCCGGTCGCATGCCTTCCCGATTCGCCAGTTCGCCGACGGAATCGCCCATACCCTTCGGCGTTGCGGGGCCGACCTGCCCGAGCCGGACCTGGACAACGTCGCCGACATCCTGCTTCGCGTCGCCCTCGGCATCATCGTCTTTCCCACCGACCGGCTCGACACCTCGGACCCGGCCGCGGTGCGCGAGTACGCCGCCCGCTATCTGGTTCCGATCATCAGCCGGGAGCAGGCCCGCTAACGGCGCTCACATTGTCGGCGTCCTGAACTAGCCTTGACCCGTGGCTGGGAGTTCTGCGGCTCCGCGGACCCGGTACGCCAGTTGCGGCGAGATCGACATCGCCTATCAGGTCTTCGGCGATGGCCCGATCGACCTGCTCATGCTGCCGGGCCCGCTGATCCCGATCGACTGTGTCGACCTCGAGCCCTCGATGTATCGGTTCCATCGACGGCTGGCCTCCTTCTGCCGGGTGATCCGCTTCGATCAGCGCGGCATCGGCCTGTCGTCCCGGATTCCCTCGCTGGACATGCTCGGCCCGGAATCGTGGGCGCAGGATGCCCTCGCGGTGATGAACGCGGTCGGTTGCGAGCGAGCCACCGTCTTCGCCCCGGGTTTCACCACGCTGGCCGGGGTGGTTCTCGCGGCCGACCACTCCGACCGAGTGAGCAGTCTGGTCATAGCCAACGGTGCGGCACGCACCCTGCGGGGCCCCGACTACCCCATCGGCGCTGAGCTCGAGGCCGCCGATCGCTTCACGTCGATCGGGATGGAGCCCGACGCCGTCGAGCAGGGTTTCGACATGCTCGGCATCATCGCCCCCAGCGTCGCGCACGACGACGCATTCCGCTCGTGGTGGGACATGGCCGGTAACCGGGCCGCGTCACCCAGCATGGCGCGGGCGTTCATCAACAAGGTCAGGCAGGGCGACGTCCGCGACCGGCTGCCTCGGATCACCGTGCCGACCCTGATCCTGCACCGCGACAATCCCGGCTTCAGCCCCGTCGAGCACGCGCGCTACCTCGCCGAGCGCATCCCCGGCGCGCGCCTGGTCGAGTGCCCCGGCGGCGACACCCTGTACTGGGTCGGCGATACCGCGCCCATGCTGGACGAGATCGAGGAGTTCATCACCGGCGTGCGTGGCGGATCCGACGCCGAGCGCCTGCTCACCACCATCGTGTTCACCGACATCGTCGGCTCCACCGAGCGCGCCGCGATGCTCGGCGACCACCGCTGGCGCGACCTGCTGGACAACCACGACACGATCGTGCGTCACGAACTGCAGCGGTTCAGCGGACGCGAAGTCAACACGGCCGGAGACGGATTCGTCGCGACGTTCAGCAGCCCGAGCGCGGCGATCGCCTGCGCCGACGCCATCGTGGACGCCGTTCGCGTTCTGGGCATCGAGGTGCGGGTCGGCATTCACGCGGGCGAAGTCGAGATGCGCGGTGCGGACGTCGCAGGCATGGCCGTCCACATCGGCGCGCGGGTGGCGGCGCTCGCGGGGCCCAGTGAGGTACTGGTGTCATCCACGCTGCGCGACATCGTCACCGGCTCGCGGCACCGGTTCGGCGACCGCGGTGAGACCGCGCTCAAGGGCGTCCCCGGTTACTGGCGGCTATACGCCCTGGTCCGCGAGCACGCCGTCGCCCACCGGTAACCCACCCGACAAATCGCGGCGGTCGAAGTGTCGCCGTCCCCGGCGTAGGCTGCGGGCGGGGACTTACCGGAGCCGACGCTACGCGGCTTTCCATTCGATTTCTGGCGTCTGGCTTGGCATTTGATCGAAGGAGTACGCATGACCGACGTGCACATCTCGCTGCCTCCCGCCCTGCGGCGAGCGCTGGACCTGCTGATCGACCCGCCGGCCGATCCAGACGTGGGCCACGGTTATCTGAACCTGCTCGGCGCCGGCAACGACGGCCCAGTCGAGAAGAACACCGGCCCGATCCAGGCGGCCTGGGCGTCACCGATCGGATCGATGCTCTACGACAACGCCCAAGCGCTTTCCCGGCGCTGGATCAGCGCGTGGCAACTGCCGCTGGAGTGGTTGGACGTCCCGCAGGGCGGTATCGCGCTGGACGTCGGCTCGGGTCCGGGCAATGTCACCGCGTCGCTGGCGCGTGCCGCCGGACCGAACGGGCTGGCCCTCGGCGTCGATATCTCCGAGCCGATGCTTGCCCGCGCCGTGCGCAACGAGGCCGGGCCGCAGGTCGGCTTCATCAAGGCCGACGCACAACGACTTCCGCTGCGCGACAGCACCATTGACGTGGCGGTGTCGACCGCGGTGTTGCAATTGGTGCCGGATCCGGCGGCCGCCCTTGCCGAGATCGCGCGGGTGCTGCGGCCTGGCGGCAGGCTGGCCGTGATGGTCCCGACTGCCGGGCGCCTGGCCCGCTATTGGCAGCTGCTGCCCAATGTCGGGGCGCATGCGTTCGACGACGACGAAATCGGCGATGTCTTGGAAGACAACGGTTTTGCGAGCGTACGGGTGAAGAACCTGGGCACGTTCCAGTGGGTCCGCGGTAAGAAAGGCTGATCCGCCGGGCTTTTCCGACGGCCGCGGGCCGGTCCTATTCCGGCGATTGCGCCAGCACGGCGAGCTTGTCCATCGACTCGCGCAACATGTCGGGCGTCGTCGCACGGGCTCGTTCGATGCGGGTGGGGTCGTTGAGCGCCGTCCAATCGTAGGTGTGGGTCACGGTGGTCAGCGTGGGGTTGATCTGGCTGACCTCCCAGCGCCACCGGTGGCCGGGCGGCTGCTTCTTGGGTTCCGCCGGGCACCAAGCGATTTTGCTGCATTCGACGAATTCGACGACGTGGTTTTCGCGTACCGCGCCATTGGTCAGGGTCGTGGTGAACACGTCACCGACTTGGTGGACGCGCTGCCCCGGAGCGGCCGAGGCGAGGTTGTCGTTGCCGTCCCAGCTGGGCTGCCGGGCCGGGTCGGCGATGAGTTCGAAAATGCGAGCGGCGCTGGCCGAGATGACGCGGGTGGCGCTCACGATGCGTTCCTCTTCCATGCCGCTATCCAAACACGTCGGCGGGTCCGCCGGTTGGTGACTGTGGGTTCACCCCATCCGCGGCAGCGCCTCAATCGGCCCGGCCAGCGCCGCCTTGACGTAGCGGGTGTCGTCGTCGGCCAGCACCTCGGTGGCGTCCCCCTCGATGCCGTCGACGATCGCGCGCGCCACCTGGCGCGGGTCGTTCTTGGGTGCGTCGAAGCCGGAGGTCATCTCGGTGTCGGTGAAGCTCAGGTGCGCGGCAGTAACCAGGGTGCCTTGCTTTTCGAGTTCGATACGCAGCGAATTCGTCGTGGACCACAGCGCGGCCTTGGAATCTCCGTACCCCCCGGATCCGGGCATCCAGGACAGGATCGAGGCGATGTCGACCAGCGCCCCGCCGCCGTTGTCGGCAAGTATCGGCGCGAATGCCTTGGCCACCCGCAGCGCGCCGAAGTAGTTCGTCTCGAAGACCGCTCGCACCTCGTCGATGTCGCTGCTGAGCAGGCTTCGGGCGCCGAGCACACCGGCATTGTTGATCACGATGTCGGCGTCCGGCGCCACGGCCGCCAGGGCGGCCACCGATTCCGGTTCGGTGACGTCCAATTCGACGCTGACGACGCGCGGATCCTGGCTGGGCTTGGGCGCCCGCGCTGTGGCGTAGACCTTGGCCGCGCCTCGTTCCAACAACTCGGCCACGATGGCCTTGCCGAGTCCGCGCTGTCCACCGGTGACAACCACCGTCGACCCCTTGACGTTGACCATGTCCCTACTCCCTTGACTGAATCAAAACTGTTTTGCTTACGTCACGGTACTGGCCGGATGCGACATAGGCAAGTAGTATTTGGATATGTCTTCGCCGTGGGGTGCGTCACAGCGATACGGGTGCGCCGCGGCGCCCGGCGGCCTGGGCCTGGTCCAGGACTTCCTCAACACGAGGGCCATCGACGGGTATGGACCGGACCTGCTGGCCGACCCGATCCTCGCCCGCGACTGGGCCGCCGCCGCGGTGCGAGCGTGGTCGTGCGCGCGCGGCGTGACCCTGCACCCCCCGAAGCTGGGCGATGCGGACCTGGCCAGGCTTCGCGGCTTGCGGGCCACCGTCGAGCAGCTGGTGGCCGGCCAACCGCCGAGTGGGCCGGGCGCCGGCGGCATTACCGCTTGCGTCACGCTGTCCGATTCGGGCGAGGTGCTGCTGGAACCCAGCGCCAGCGGCTGGCGCTGGCTGGCGTCGGCGTTGTGGGCCGAGGTGCTGCTGAGCCAGCAGGCCGGCACCTGGCGGCGGCTCAAGCGATGCCACAACCACCGGTGCGGATCGACGTTCTACGACCGCTCGAAAAACAACAGCGGGGTCTGGCACGACGCCAAAACGTGCGGTAACGCCGTCAATCTGCGCGCCTCCCGGGCGCGACGGCGGGAACGCGATCGGGCGGCGCAGTCGGCCGTTCCGCCGGATTAGGCGGGCATCGGCGATAAAGCCCGGCGGGACGTCGATCCGCCCGTCAGCAGCGTTCGACGCCTTTGGGCATCAGGCGCGGACCCGTGGCCGCCGGTCGCCGCGAGCTTCTGAGCACCGCGTGCACTACGTGGGAGGCGCGCGTCTTCAGCGGCGCGACCACGTCGAAAGTGGCGGGAGCCTGGCTGACCCAGGCCGGAAGTGTGGCCACAATGTGTTCCTTTGTTCTTTCGGCATGTGCGCCGACTCAGTCAATTGCACCGCAGCGGATTTACGGCGGCGCCGCGCCGCGGTAAACGTCACGAAAAGCCCGGTTGTGGCGTACGGCACATTCGTGACGCAACGAAGGGCACGCAACAGTGCGTCTAGTGAAAACCCTTGAACCGGCGCAGATAACCCGGCAATCGGTGTGCCGGTACCGCCTTTGGCCAGTCATCGGGGCGGAAATACGCGTCGGTACCGCCGTCCACGAATACTACACTGCCGCAGAGAAAGTCGGCGGCGTCCGACAGCATGAAACACATCCAGTCCGCCATGTGTCCCGCGTCTCCGAAGCCCCCGAGGGGGACCGGGAACGACCGGACGGCCTTGGCTTGCCTCGGATTCGACAGCTGTTCCTGCAGAAGCGGCGTCATGATCGCACCGGGAGACAATGCGTTCAGTCGCACCCCCGACCCTGCCCACTCCGGAAGCACGGCGTGTCGTCGCACCCAACGGCTGACCGCGATCTTGGATGCCCCGTACATCATCGTCGGCGCCGCAGGACCCAATAGCCGCACGGTCCGCACCGCCCTATCGGCATCGTGGGCAAGCAGCGCCCTGACCGCCCGGCGCGGCACCGCGGGAACCGTCGTCGTCGAATTACTGGCTACGACAACGACCTTCGCGCGTTCGGCGGCGGCCAGCGCGGCGCGCCAGGCGGCGAGCAGTTCGACGACACCGAAGTAATTGACCGCAGCGATCTGGCGGATGCGGTCGCGACCGGGGCCCGGACCCAGGCCGGCCGCGAGCACGGCACCGTCGAGCCGGTTGCCCGAGGCCGTCAGGACGCGGTCGGCCGCCGCTTTGCGTCCATCGGGTGTCGACAGGTCGGCGACGATATCGGCGTCCTTGATGTCGACACCGATGATCTTGTGCCCGCTGTCCCGAAGGCGCGCGGCGGTCTCGCGTCCCATCCCGGAAGCCGACCCGGTGATGGCATAGGTGCCCATTGATTCCTCCGTTCCGACGGGCAGTATGCCTGTCACTTCGGCGGGCCTGCCGGGTGCGGGGTCAGTTCGCCGCGGCGGCCTTCTCGACGTCGAGCAGTTGCTCGCCGCGCCGTTCCTCGTCGTAGGCCTTGCGCCCGCCCCGCAGCCCGAACAGCCGTTTCGAGACCAGCAGGTAGATCACCGCGGCGACGTTGATGGCGAAGGTCACCGCCCGGGTCATGGTGATGCCCTTGGCCAGGTCGTGGATCTCGAGCGGCAAGAAGACCGAGGTGGCTATCACCGCGAAGTATTCGCCCCACCGCTTCAGCAGCCAGAGGCCGACCCCCTCGACGACCTCGATCAGCGCGTATCCCACCAGCGCCAGGGTCAGCAGGGCCAGGGTGGACGGCTTGGCGGCCAGCGCCTTCTCCAGTTCGTGCACGATGGTCATCTGATCGACCTTGAATCCGGCGGCGCGGAAGATCGGCAGGTCGCGATCGAGGGTGGCCTGGATGGCGCCGCGCGCCCCGCGGAACTTCCACACCGCGTAAGCGGCTAATCCGATCACCACCGCCCGCAACAAGCGTTCCACCGCCAAGGCACGGATGATAATGGCCTGGCGTAAGGCCTTGCCGCGCATGATCATCGGCGCGTCTTCGGCGCGGCCGCGGCCGTGCGGTTCGCCCACGGTGAATTCGCCGCACCGCAGGCAGCGCCACACTTCGCCCAGTCCGGTGCTGCCGCTCAACCGGTCGGCCAGCGACTTCTCGTCCGGTGCATAGGTGGCGTGCCCAGCCACGGCGCAGGTGACCAGCTCCCACCGATTGTGGCGGTGTTCTTTGCCCATGGCCGGATCATTCATGGCCGACGGTCGGCCACGCAAGGGGGCGCGCGGACGTCAGAAACGCGGCTTGCTGCGAGCGCACCGGGCGGTGGGAGGCACCAACCCGAGGAGTCCGGTGAGTTCGGCGATTCCGATCTCGTCGAGACGCGCGACGGCGGCGACGATGTCATCGCGCAGCGACTCCTCGCAGAAGGGTTCGGCGAGCCAGGCGAACTTGTCCACGACGCGTTCCCAGGACATCGGGCGGGTGGGCGATCCCTCGTAATCCGACTGCTCGCGGCTGAACTCTTGCCCGCCGATGGTAAACACGTGCACCCGCGCCGCGGTGCGCTGCGGATAGTCGGCGGTCAGGTCGTCGGCCGCCTCGACCCGCACCCGCGACAACAGGTCTTGGACGTCAGCACGCGAAACCCGGCTATTCTCAAGCTGTTCGGGGCCGACTCCCCCGTCGAGCAGCGCGGCCGCGGTCAGGTACTTGAGGTTGTAGTCTGCCTGCTCCTTGGTGATCGGGTGTTGCTTGTCGCCATACGCACCCCCACCGGCGAAGTCGTACGCCCCCTGAAAGACCTCGAGGACCACACGGTCGACATCCGCACCGCGCAAACCGTTTTCGCTGCGAACGGCCAGGACCGCGTCGATGACGACCTGGCCGTGGATGAGCGAGCAGTACTGCTTCAGGTAGGTCTGCTCGACACAGGTGAGGCCGCGGTCGGCCGGGTGGAGATCGATGGGCTGATCGAACAACTGCACCAATCCGTGCGGGCCTTCGAACAGCGACCTGGGTCCGGTAATCCCGCGCGCGGCGAGCATCGTCGTGTACACGGCGCGCATGCCGGTGCTGGCAGGCGAGATGCCCTTCCAGTTCGACACCGGTTCGGCATGGACCGTCGCCAGCGAAACGTTGTCGGCCGCCGCGGCCGCGATGGCGTTCGCGGTCTGTCCGGCGCTCAGCCCCAGCAGCTTCGCGCTGCCCGCCGCGACCGACATCGCCAGCTGCAGCGCGTGGTTGAGGCCGCGCGCCATCACGGGAACCTGTGCGCTGAAACGGCATTGGATCTCATAGGCGACCGCGAGCGCCAGCAGGAAGTCGGCTCCGCTGGCGCCGGTGTGCTCGGCCACGGCCAGCAAGGCGCCGAGGTTGTCGGCGGGGTGGCAGAGCCCGCCGACGGTGAGGTAGGTGTCGAGCAGATCGGGGTAACGCACCAGCACCGCGTTGAAGAAGGCGGCCTGGTCCACCGATGCTCGCCCCCCGCCGACCAGCGTGGCCGTCGGGGCGCCACCGAACGCTGCGGTGTGGTCGCGGATCGTCGGGACGAGCTCGCCGTCCAGCGAGCCCACGGCGCAAGCGATGCTGTCCAGGACATTGCGTTTCAACAGTTCGCGCGGCCGCCCGCTCAGATCCCCCTGCCGCGCGCCGACGACGAAATCGGCCAACTCGTCCACAACGTAGTTATGTGCCACCACTTTTCGCCTCCCAGGCGAGGCTACCCCGACGCACGCCCCCGTTCCTGTGTGTGATGCGCTACACGGCGGTATCGGTCTGTGGCCGCGACCCGCTGAGGGCGGCGGTCTCGTCGGTCAGGTGTTTGCCGATGTCGCGGATCTGTCGCGCGGTCAGCGCGCACAGCGGGTGCACGGCCACCATCAGGGCGACGCGGGCCCGGTCGTCGAAAACCGGCGCGGCGATGGTCACCACGGGCTGCTTGCGCCGGCCCGGGTTGTCATCGGAGAGAAATCCGATGGTGGTGAACTCGACCAGCAGCTGATCCATGATGTGCCGCACCGGGGTCGGCATTTCGCTGCTGTCCAGCGTGCCGACCACCTGCACCGCCTGCGCGAGAGCCGGAGTCGTCCAGTCGACGTCGAACCCTCGATCCCGGGTGTGCGCCAACACCTGCTCCAGGCGCTGGGTGCGGTCGGCGTTGTCGCCCGCGCCCCGCCGGACCCACGCGCGTTGCTCCTCCTCGGTGTCCCAGGCCGCCATGGCCACCCCGAACGGCGGGGCGTACGGGATGCGGTCACCCGGTATCCCCGACGGCTGCGTGGCCGGCTCGCCCTCGAAGGCGGTGACCACCAGGGAATCACCGAACTTTTCGACCACCGAACAGGCGTAGCCGACCTCGCGGGACAGCCGCAGCGCCGCGGACCGCGCCGCATGCGCGAGCGGGCGGGCGGTGTCCGTGCGGGCGGCCACCACGGCGAGTGCGGGACCGAGCGCGAACGTCTTCGCGACCGGATCGCGGCTCGCCCATCCGCGATCGCACAACGTTTTCAGGATCGCGTGCGCGGTCGCCTGGGTGAGATCCAGCTCGCGCACGACGTCGGAGAAGCGCAGCCGCGCCTGTGGAGACCGCGCCAGCAGCTCGACGACATCGAGCACGCGGGCGGTCGGCGCTGACGTCGAACCGCGGATTGCTTGACTCCTCTACCACTCCGTTTTTACAGTTGTACGAACATTCGAGATCTTATATCGATTATCCGAGAAAGCTAGTCCATTGCGCGCTGTGGTATTGCGAGACGGCCGCTTACAGGTCCGTGCGACGCCTGACCCGAAGCCCGGGCCGGGTGAGCTGTTGCTGCGCACGTTGAGCACCGCGATCTGCGCGTCCGACGTGCATTTCATGGATCATCCCGAGCTCGCCATCGACGACCCGACCGGCCGCTCGCTGTACGACACCGAGCGCGACATCGTGCTCGGCCACGAATTCGTCGGCGAGGTCGTCGGACACGGGCCTGGCTGCACTGACCAGTTCGCCGTCGGTACGCGCGTGACGGCCATGCCGGTGCGCCTGGTCGACGGCGGCGCCGGCGGAATGCGCATCATCGGTCAGCATCCCGAAGCCCAAGGCAGTTTCGCTGAGCTGCTGGTGGTTTCGGAAGTGGCGGCCAAGCCGGTCCCCGGCGACGTGTCCAACGATGCCGTCGCATTGACCGACGCGTTTGCGGTCGGCGAGTTCTACGTGCGCTCGGCGCAACTGAACCACGGCGAGATTCCCATCGTCATCGGTGCGGGAGCTATCGGGCTCTCGGCCGTCGCGGCGCTGGCCGGCCGCGGCATCGAGCCCATCGTCGTCGCCGACTTTCACGCCGACCGGCGCGAACTAGCCCGAGACCGGTTCGGCGCGCACGTGCTGGTCGACCCGGGCGAGAAGTCCCCGTTCGACGCGTTCAACGAGGTGCGCGCGCAGCGCGGATTGCCCGGGCCGGCAGTCGTATTCGAATGCGTGGGCGCGTCCGGACTGATCCAGGAGTTGGTCGAATCCGCCGAACTGGGCACCCGCATCTACTGCGCGGGCGGCTGGTACACCGGCGACACCCTCGACATCACCACCGCCACCCGCCAGGGTGTGACCATTCAGTTCGGCGGCGGTCCGCACCCCCAGGACTGGTACGGCACGCTCGACGCCATCGTCGCGGGCCGACTGGATCCGCTGCCGAGCGTCGGCAAGATCATCGGCCTCGACGAGGTGCCCGATGCCCTCGATCAGGCCCGCAGGTCCGACGGCCCGCCCCGGGTCGTCGTCCGTCCGAATGGAGACGTCCCGTGAGCGAACGCGATGACCGGCAAGACATCTCCGAGTTGCTGGTGCGTTATGCCACCGGGATCGACCGGCGCGACTGGCCGCTGTTTCGCACCGTCTTCACCGACGACTGCCGACTGGACTACGGCGCGATCGGCACCTGGAATGGCGTCGACGCCGTCGCCGACTTCATGGAGCAGGTGCACGCCCCGGCGGGGCACACGTTGCATCGCCTGACCAACCAGGCCGTCACGCTCGACGGCGACAAGGCCACGGCACGCACCTATATCGACGGCTTGATCATGGCTAGCGACAACAACTCTGGCGTCAATGCGATCGGTTTCTATGACGATGACCTGGTGCGCACGCCGACGGGCTGGCGTATCGCCCGCCGGCGCTACACCCAGGTTCGCATCGCCACGGTCGGGGGCGAGTAGATGACTTTCGCGACGAAATACGGGCCATGGGCGCTGGTGGCCGGCGCCTCGGATGGCGTGGGCGCGGCGTTCGCCGAAGGCCTCGCCGAGCGCGGCGTCAACGTGGTTCTGCTGGCCCGCAGGCAAGCCGTGCTCGACCGCGTCGCGGCCGACATCGAGGCCAAGGCGCCGATGCAAACCCGCACTGTCACAATCGATCTCGCGCAGCCCGGTGCCGCCGCGGCGGTGGCCGCGGCAACCGGTGACCTGGAGATCGGCATGCTGGTGTACTGCGCCGGAGCCGACCCGAATTTCACACCGTTCCTTGCCAATCCGATCGAAGCCGCCGAGGCGATGGTGCAACGCAACTGCATGGTGCCCATGCAGTTGTGCCATCATTTCGCGCCCGCGATGGTGGAGCGAGGCAGCGGCGGCATCGTCATCTTCGGGTCGGGCGCCGGGCTGGCCGGCGGACCGAACATGGTCGCCTACGGCGCCTCGAAGGCGTTCGACATGGTCTTCGCCGAGGCGCTGTGGGCCGAATTGCACGACAAGGGCGTCGACGTCCTGGGCCTCGTCCTGGGCAAGACCAACACACCGGCGTTGCGCGAACTCGAATACAGCCGCGGCCTGATCGGCTCCCCCGACGAGGTCCCGCCGGACGCGGCGGCCGTGCCTGACGTCATCGCCGAGGCCTTCGAGAACCTCGGCAACGGCCCCACCCTGATGGTGGGCGACACCATGCGCGCCGCAGCGCAGATGCTGGCATCGCTGAGCCGCAATCAGGCCGTTGAGCTGTTCGCCCAGGCCGCCGCCGCTGCCATGGGACCGGACGCCTAGGGCAAGCGGCGGAACCGCGATGGTTCGCTGCGCGTCCTATTAGATGGCAGCGAGGTTTGCCAAAGTTCGAAATCAGGGCAGCCTAACTCTTGCTTTCCCAGTCCCCTGTGCAGCAAATATGGGCTTGCACGCACTGTTCTCACGGCCGACCCGCTGCGTTGCTGAGCGTGTAGGCCGCGCGTACTTTGGGTAACCGGATCGCCACGGCATCGAGCCGAACTAACCACCCGATCAGCAGCGCGAAGGATGACGATGCTCGCCATAGACAGGCCCGCAGCGACCGTGTCGACGACGCGCTGGCGCCGCCGCACCCTGACCCGCTCGGGGTTGATCACCGGCGCGTTCGTCGTCCCGGCTGTGGTCGTCCGCATCGCCGGACTGCACACCGGCGCGGTGCTCGCCCTGCTGATCTTCGGGGCGGCAGTGGTGGCGGCCAGCTTCTTGCTGGCCTGGGCGGCCGAGGCGGCGCAAATCGATGTCTCCGGCGGGCTGGCGACGGCGCTGCTCGCCCTGATCGCGGTGCTGCCCGAATACGCCGTCGACCTGTACTACGCCTACGTGTCCGGCCACAACGCGGATTACACGCAATACGCCGCCGCCAACATGACCGGATCCAATCGGTTGCTGATGGGCCTGGGTTGGCCCGTCGTGGTGCTGGTGGGCATCATGGTCGCGCGCAAGACCGGGTCGGCGAAGCCCACCGGTCTGACGCTGGAGCCAGCAAACCGGGTCGAACTCGGATTTCTGTCGATCGCCGGCGTCCTCGCGTTCGCGATCCCGGCGAGTGGCCAGATCCATCTCGGGCTGGGGCTGGCGTTGCTGGCCTGGTTCGGGTTCTACCTCTACAAGATCAGCCACGGCGAGGTCGAAGAGCCCGACCTGATCGGCACCGCCGCCGCGTTGGGCGACCTGCCCGACGGCCGGCGGCGCGTCACCGTAATCGGCCTGTTCTTGGTTTCGGGCGCGGTGATCCTGCTGTGCGCTAAGCCGTTCGCCGACAACCTGGTCGCCGCCGGCGCCCAACTCGGCATCAACCGCTTCCTGCTGGTGCAGTGGCTGGCCCCGCTGGCCTCCGAGGCACCGGAGTTCATCATCGCGACCATCTTCGCCGCCCGGGGCAAGGGCACGGCCGCCATCGCCACGCTGCTGTCCTCCAAGGTCAACCAGTGGACTCTGCTGATCGGGTCACTGCCGCTCGCCCACCTGCTGGGCGGGGGCGGGGTGTCCCTGCAACTGGATTCCCGCCAGGTGGAGGAGGTGCTGCTGACCGCCACCCAAACGATGATGGGGGTGGCGCTGATCCTGGCGCTGCGGTTCCACCGGTTCGCCGCGTGCGCACTGCTCGGGCTCTTCGTCGTCCAGTTCCCGATCTTCTCGACACAGGGGCGGCTGCTGCTCTGCGCCGTCTACGTCGCGGTGGCCGTCGTCGGGCTGGTCGTCAACCGCCGCCACGTGGTCGCCACTCTCCGGGCGCCGTTCTTCGGGACGGCCATTCGGCACAGCGGTCACCCACATCACGAACCTGGAGATTCAGTCCACCCGCGGTAGCTGCCGTCGCACGGTCACCCGCCCGCGCCCGAAATCACACCGCGTATACGGTCCCAGGTATGAATCGAGTGTCGGTGATCACAGGCGGGGCGGGCGGCATGGGTCTGGCCACGGCGAAAATCGTCGGTCGCGACCACACCGTGGTGCTCTGCGACGTCAGGCAGGACCGGTTGGCGGCCGCGGCCACGACCCTGCAAGACCTCGGGATCGCCGCGACAACCGTCGACTGCGACGTCACCGACCGGCGCGCCGTCGCGGACCTGCTCGCCGCCGCGACCGGCCTAGGGTCCGTTGTCTCCGTCATCCACACCGCCGGGGTCAGCCCGAGCATGGGCGCCGCCGACTACGTCATGCGGACCAACGCCGTCGGCACCGTCAACGTCAACGAGGAGTTCTTCGCGGGCGCCGACGAGGGCGCGGTGATCGTCAACGTGGCATCGATGGCCGCGCACATCCTTCCCGCCGAAGTCATTCCGGCAGAACAGTTTCCGCAAGCGCTGAGCGACACGGACGCGTTCATGGACGCCATGCTGGCGGCGTGCGGCATCGCCCCCGAAGACGCGCGATCCGGCCTCGCCTACGCCATCAGCAAGAGCTTCGTGAAGTGGTACAGCCAGTCGCAGGCCGAGCGCTTCAACACCCGCGGCTTGCGCATCGTCTCGGTGTCGCCGGGGTCCATCGACACCGAGATGGGCCGGCTCGAAGAGCAGGCCGGCGCGGGCGCCATGGTGGCCAACGCCGCCGTCCCGCGGTGGGGCAAGCCGGAAGAGATGGCCGAGCTGCTCGCCTTCTGCGCCAGCGCGAAGGCCGGATATCTCACCGGCACGGACATTCTCAGCGACGGCGGCGTGATCGCCTCGATGACCGAACGCGCCAGGGTGTCGGCCGCGGGTTAGACGAGGTAGTACAACTCGGAGTGCGGGGCGAGTTCGGGCGTGCCGGTGAACGGCTCCTTCACTTTGAGGTCGGCCAGGCGGTTGTGGGCGTAGCGCACCGCTTTGAGGGTGGCCGAGAACTCCTCGTCCTCCTCGGGGAAGACCTGCTCGGCGGGAAACCAATTCCGGAAGCCGACATTGTTCAGGACGCCGAGCGTGTCGGGGCGCACCCCGGCGAGCAGGACGGTGACACCCCGCTCGGTCACCTCGCGCAGGAAGTGCTCGATGCGCTCGATGCAGACCACGTCCGGGTGGCGCACCCGCTTGAGGCGCAGCACCACGAAAGCGAGATCTTGTTCGGCGATGCGATGGTTGATCCCGGCCAGGTAACGGTCCAACTCCGGTGCGGCCCCGAAGAACAGCTCACCTTCGAGATCGTAGATGGCGATCGAGGGGTCCGCGGCGTCGCCCGGAATACGTTCGCGCACTACACGTTCGGGTGTGACGACGAGTTCCTTGGATTTCAGCTTGGCCGCCCGCGGCACGAACAGCAGGATCGATAGGACCACCCCGAGCAGGACCGACTTGTCGAGGTCGACGGCGATACCCGTGCAGGCCGTGACGAGCACCAGCCCGGCGTCATAGCGGGACGCCTTGAGGGTGTAGATCAGGCGCTTGAAATCGACCAGGCGCGCCGCCGTGACGAGCAAGAGCCCCGCCAGCGCGGGCTGCGGAACGTAACGCAGCAGCGGGGCGAACAGCAGCAAAGCCGCGGCGACCGTTGCGGCCGAGACGATCCCGGAGAACCGCGTTACGGCGCCGGACTGGAAGTTGATCGCCGACCTCGACAGTGAGCCCGACCCGGGCAGGCTCTGGAAGAAGCCCCCGGTCAGGTTGGCCAGGCCTTCGGCCATGATCTGGCGGTTGTAGTCGATCTTCTGTTGTGTTTGATAGGCAATGGCTTTGGCGATCGACAGCGCCTCGATGATGCCGACGAAGGCGATGGCCAGCGCGCCCGTCGACAGATGCGGCAGCCACTCCGGGTGCACCTCCGGGACATGCGCGCCGGGGAGGCTCCGCGGGATCTTGGCGGCCACCGATACAGCGGTGTGGCCGCTTCGGCCCGGGGTCGACCACCCGGCGAGGTAGGCGATGAGCGCCGTGATGACGAGCACCGCGAGCATGTCGACCTGCGGCCATCCGAACCACTGGACCAGCTTGCGCAGCACGACGGCCAGGATCACCGCCGTGACACTCAATGTCAGTGCGCGGTAATTGATGTGATCGCCGTGGGTCAGGGTGAGCCAGACGCGCCGGAGTACTTGCATGTGGCCATTGCCCTTGTCACGGACGCCCAGGGCGTTGCCCAGCTGTCCGATGGCGAGCAGAAAGGCCGCGGCCGCCATGAAGCCGATGATGACCGATTCGGAGATGTAGCGGGTGAGGTTGCCGAGCTTGAACAGGCTGATCACGATCTGGAATGCGCCGACGAGCACGGCCAGCAGGAAGAGCGCCTCGAAGAGTTCCTTGGCGTTCTCGGAGTCGATGAAGGCCAGCGCGGTGAACACCAACAGCGAGATGGCGCTGGTAGGACCGTTGATCAGGTGTGAGGACGACCCGAAGATCGACGCGACGATGGTCACGACGATCGCCGAGTAGACGCCGAACCTCGGATCCACCCCGGCGATCAGGGCATAGGCCATCGCCTGGGGAAACGAGATGGCGGCGACGGTCAGGCCGGCGATCACATCATGCCGGCCCTTCACCAGGTCGTAATTCACACGCACACCCACGTTTCCGAGTCTTTCCGTTAAGCGCCCGACGCCGCGTTCGGCGCCGAGATCGTGTCCAGGATTCCGTTGGTGCCGAAGAACTGTTCCCGGGCGTCGCTCCAGCTTTTGGCGATCGCACTGATCGGGAACAACGACAAGGGCCGCAGCCGGTCGGCGTGCTTGGCCAAGATCGCCGGCTTGTACGGCCGGTACCCGAATTTCGCCACCAGCTCCTGGGCGGCGTCGCTGAACAAATAGTCGAGGTAGGCCTTCGCGTGGGCGGCCGCCCGGGGGTCGGTCACGTTCGCGTCGACCCAGGCGACGGCGGGCTGGGCGAGGATGCTGACCGGCGGATACACGAGCTCCAGTTCGTCCTTGTTCGCGGCGACCTCGCGCAGCGCCTCGTTCTCCCAAGTCAGCTGGACATCGCCGATCTTGGCCAGGGCAAAACTATCTCCGGCGCTGCGAGCTCCGGCGTCGGAAACCACGACGTGCTGCAGCAACGACTTCACGTAGGCGGACGCCTGCGCCGGGCTGCCGCCGCGGGTTGTGACAGCGCCCCAGGCCGCCAACACGCTCAGTTGACCGTTACCCGAAGTCCGCGGGCTGGGCGACACCACGGCCACGTCGGGATTGATGAGGTCTGGCCAATCGCGAATTCCCTTGGGGTTGCCCTTGCGGACGACGAAGACGATCGTCGAGGTGTAGGGCACCGAGGCGTTGGGCAGCCGCTGTTGCCAGTTGCCGGCGATCAGACCCCGCTTGCTGAGTGTGTCGATGTCGCTGATCAGGGCCAGCGACACGACGCTGGCTTTTTGACTGCCATCCAGCACGCTGCGGAGCTGGCGTCCAGAGCCGCCGTGAGACTCCTTGATGCGCAGCGTGTTTCCGCTCTGCGCGTGGTATTCGACAACGAATTCCTTGTCCAGCGCCGAAAACAATTCGCGCGTCGGGTCGTAGGAGACGTTGAGGATTTCGTCGGAGCCACCCGTCGGTAGGTTTTTCAGCACGATCGCGGCCGTGGCGACGACGATGGCGAGGACGCCCAGGATGCTGAGCCAGGGCAGGCGCAGCGACGGGCGGGCCGCGCCGGGCGGCAGCAGTTTCACCACGCCGGCCACACCTCCGCTCACCGCTCCTGCTGATCTGCCAGACGGCCCCGTCTGGGACCGGACATTCTTAAGAATGTTAACGATCTGGCCAGCCGTCGACAGCCGTGAAAATCACTCTGAAGATAAATACGCTCACCGTGTTTGGGGCGGCGCGAGCACGCGCGTGGACTCCGGTTGGCTATTGCCGCGCGCCGATGCCGGCCTTTGTCAGTCCCGCACCATCACGCGTCCCGCCGTGTATCCACTCTCGTGCCCTGAGCCGCCAGGTCCGGCGCGCGTACTCCAGCTCGGTATACGGCCATTGCGTGACGATCCGGCCGGACGGTGAGCGGAAGTAGCTGTCGCACTGCGTCCAGATGGTGCGCTCCAGGTCGCCGGAAAGTGCGTCGTTGTAGCGCTTTTCGGCCTCGGGCCGCACGTCGAGGTATCCGCCACGGCGTGCCAGTCGGCTCACCGCGCTGGCGACAAGTCGCGCGCCGGCCTCGAGGATGTAGACGATGGAGTTGCCGCCCTGGTTGGTGTTAGGGCCGTAGAGCATGAAGAAATTGGGGAATCCGCTGACCGCGACCCCCAGGTAGGCGGACGGGTCGTCGCCCCAGTGCTCGTGTAGCCGGCGTCCACCGGCGCCGACGACGTCGATCCCCGACAGATAGCGAGACGTCTCGAAGCCGGTGGCCAGCACGATCGCATCGATGTCGACTTCGGCGCCCGATGCGGTGGTCACCGACGTCCGGCCGATGCGTGCGATGGGGTCGGTGATCAGTTCGACGTTGTCGCGCTGCAGTGCTCGGTAATAGTCGTCACCCAGCAGCACCCGTTTACAGCGGAACGGATAGTCCGGTGTCAACGCCCGGCGCAGCTCCTCGTCGTCGACGGTGCGCTCCAGGAACGACGTCGCGATTCGCGTGCGCGCCGTCACCACGGGGTCGTCGGCGAAGGTCGCGGTGTTGTCGTGCTGGAACTTCCAGATCTGCCAGCGGGTGTGGCGCAACGCCAGGACGCTTCGCTGGAAACGGGCCAATTCGGTTGCGCTATATGGGCGGTCGTCCTTGGGCACCATCCACGGCGGCGTGCGTTGGAAGACCATGACGCGCCCGGCGGACTTCGCCAGCTCGGGCACGAGCTGCACCCCGCTTGCGCCGGTGCCGATCACCGCGACGTTGCGGCCGGCCAGATCGAGGTCGTGATCCCAACGCGCGGTGTGCAGCACCGGGCCGGCGAACTCGCTCACGCCGTCGATGTCAGGAAGCTTGGGCGAACCGAACAGGCCGACCGCACACACGACGACGTCGGCGGTCAGGGTGGACGGCTGCCCGTCGCGGCTCAGCTCGCAATGCCACGCTGCGGCGTGCGGGTCCCAACGGACCGAGCGCACCGTGGTGTCGAGCAGCAGATGGCGGCGCAGATCGAAGTCGTCGGCCACCGACTCGAGGTAGGCCAGTATTTCCGGCTGGCGCGCGTAGGTGCGGCTCCAGGATGCGTTGGGGGCGAAGGAAAACGAGTACAGGTGGCTCTGAATATCGCAGGCGGCGCCGGGGTAGGTGTTGCGCCGCCAGGTGCCGCCGACGCCGTCGCTGCCCTCGATGATCACCAGGTCGTCGATGCCCGCGCGGCGCAGCGCCACGGCGGCGCCGAGCCCGCCGAAGCCGGCGCCGATGATGGCCACCTTCGGTCCGCGGCGCCGCCGGGTCGCCGCTCGCATCCGCCCAATGGCGTAGAGCGATTGCGCTTTTCGACTCGTCACGGTCCGTCTCCGGCGCGACGGACCAGCAGGCCGTCCAGGTTGCCGTCGGCGCGCCACTGCTGCAGGATGTCGGCGTACTCGGTCGGTGCGCCGAAGAAGAAGCTGCCCTGCCGAGTCTTCCTGTCGGCCTTGCCTTCCCGGTTGTAGTAGCCGGGCGTGCACGTCTTGGCGCGCTCGGCACTCGCGACCGACCGGGCGACGACCGTGTCGACCCAGGCGGCTTCGGCGGCCGGTGCGGCCTCGATTTCGGTGATGCCTTCGGCGAGTGCGGTCGCGATGATCCACGCGACGTGGCCGGCCTGGACGTCGAGCAGGTAGGGGAAGTTCACCGTCAGCCCGGCCTGGGCGATGCTTTCGATGAAGCAGTTCGGGAACCGGGTCGTACACAGGCCGTGAAAGGTGCGCACGCCGTCGTTCCAATGTTCGGTGAGCGACACACCGTCTCGGCCGATCAGCGCGAATCCGGTGCGGCGACAGTAGTCGGTGCCCACCTCGAATCCCGTTGCGAGGATGAGGCAGTCGAGTTCGTAGGCCACGTCTTCGACCACCACACCGGTGTCGGTGATGCGCTGCACCCCGAGGCCGCGGGTGTCGACCAGGGTGACGTTGTCCCGGTTGAACGTCTGCAGATACTCGTCGTGGAAGCAGGGTCGTTTGCAGAAGTATCCGTACCACGGTTGGAGCGCCTCGGCGGTGGCGGGATCGGAGACGATCGCGGTGACGCGCGCCCGGATCTCGTCCATCTTCGCGAAGTCGGCCAGCTCGATGTCGCGGCCGAGCTGTCCGGGATCGGCGAGGCCGTCGGGGTTCTGACGCATGACCGGTAGCTTGCGGGTGATGCTCGTCCAGGCATCGGCGACCAGGTCCTGGTCGGCGTGGCCTCCGGCGGTGAGGATCTGGAAGTTCTGTATCCGCTCGCGCTGCCAGCCGGGCTGTAAAGTGTTGGCCCACTGCGGGTCCGTGGCGCAATTGGCCCGAACGTCCACCGACGACGGAGTGCGCTGGAAGACGTAGAGCCGCTGGGCGGCAGCGGCGAGGTGCGGTACACACTGGATCGCCGTGGCGCCCGTTCCGATGATGCCGACGCGCTTGTCGATCAGATTCTCCAGCTCCGCACCGGTGTACGCGTAGTCCCAGCGGCTGGTGTGAAACGCATGCCCGCCGAAAGCACCGAGCCCTTCGATGCCCGGCAACTTCGGTTTGGCCTGATAGCCGTTGGCCATCGAGACAAACCTGGCGCGCATTTCGTCGCGGCGGTCGGTGCGGATGATCCAGCGAGATTCGGCTGCATCCCAACGGATTTCCCGCACCTCGGTTTGCAGGCAGGCGTCGCGGTACAGGTCGAAGTGCTCGGCGATGCGCCGGCAATGCGCAAAGATCTCCGGCCCCTTCGCGTACTTCTCGGTTGGGGTGTAGCCCAGCTCCTCGAGCAGCGGCATGTACACATACGACTCGACATCACAAGCGATTCCCGGATAGCGGTTCCAATACCAGGTGCCGCCGACGTCGGCCGCCCGGTCGATCAGCCGCACGCTTCGAACGCCGAGCTGTCGTAACCGCGCCCCGGTCAACAGGCCGCCGAATCCGGCGCCGACGACGGCGACGTCCACCTCGTCGGTGAGCGGCTCGCGGACCAGGTTTCCGTCCGCCCACGGGTCTTGGGCGTATCGGGCGAATGCGCCGGCCATCTCGACGTATTGATCGATGCCATCCGCGCGAATACGGCGCGCGCGTTCTTCGGCGTACTTGCGTCGTAGCGCGTCGACATCAAGCGCCTGGCCAACGGTCTCGGTCACGGCGTCGAGTTCCTCTCCGTGGCCTCGACCTTACAATGGGCGTCGCGGTGATTGCGATCCACGCGCTGACGCGCGGCCTGACGGACCGCGGCGTTCGGCCAAGTGACTACTGCGGCGAGCGACGTTCATCGACGGCCGACAGCGAGTCGCCCAGCGTCCACAACGCGACGCCGAACAAGGCCAGATCCTTGAGCAGGAATTGGCCCGGCAGCGCCGAGAGCACCGGAATACCGTGGGCGTACGTCACGACCACCCCCGGGGTGGTGAACAGAAAACTGAGCGTGCCCGCAAACAGCACCACCGCCAGCGCGCTGCCGGCAGCTGAGAGCCGCGGCCACCGCGGCCGTAGCGTAATAAGAAGGGCCGCAACGATTTCCATCGTTCCAAGTGCGCGCGCGACGAAGGTGGCGCTGAAGACGTCGTAGACCCAGCTCATCAGCGGACTGTGCGCAATGAGCACGCGGGCTTCCATTTTCACGTACTTGCCCACCCCGATCCACGCCAAGACGAGCGCCAGGCCATAGCGGCTCACAAAATGACCCCACCGGGTCAGCGCCGGCGCCGCAGATTGCGCGGGGGTGCGTTCGATCATCGGGCCAAGTCCTTTCTGGAGCGGAAACGCGACCAACCACCCAACCCACGGTTCAGGTCCCGGTCGCGTTCACTTCCGCAACCGCTCGAGCCCGGCGACGATGAGCCGCAACCCGAACGCGAATTCGTCGCCCAGCGGGACGGGCAGGTCGTCGGCGACGGTGACCGTCGCGGGAAAGCGGGACGGATCGAGCCGGTGAAAGGCCACCGAGAGTTCGGCGTCCCGTTGATCGCCCTCCGCCGGCACCGACGACAGTTGTATCGCGAAGCCCAGGACGTAGCGGGCCAGCGTCGCGTACGCGCGGGCCGCGACCGCCGTCGAAAACCCGTTGTCGAGGAGCATGGCCAGGCAGCGCTCGCGATGGGCCAACGCGTTCGGGCCCATCGGCGTGTACTCGATCAACAGGGGTGCGACATTGCCATGTCGGCTCAGCGCGTCAAACATGTGTTGCGCGAACAGAATACAGGCGTCCTGCCACCGCATTGCGGCGAGCTCGTCCGCGCCGAGGTCGACCTCGCCCAGAATCTTGTCGATGACCATCGAGACCAACTCGGACCGGCTGGAGAAGTGGCGGTACAGCGTGGCGGTGCCCGACCCCAGGCGCTGCGCCACCGACCGCATCGACAATGCCTCCGGCCCCTGCTCGTCGACGAGCTCGACGGCCGCGGCAAGGATGCGGTCCACAGGGAGGGCGGGGCGGCCGCGGGAACGGCGCGGCCCGTCGCTGTCGCCCACGTCGCGCAAGGTGGCTCTCCCTCCGCTTGACACCCGCACTTATTACGGAGACACTGTATCCATAATTAGCTCGAGGTTCAAGCACTCTGGCAGAGAGGAACATTCGCCATGCTGCTCCCCCTGGCGGCGGAAGCCTTCACCGTTCCCACCGACCGCGACATGCTCCCCTCCGAACGACGCGAGTTCGTGCGCACCCATCGCACCTGCGTCTTCGGCTACCGTCGCCGCAACGACGGCCCGGGCATGTCGATCGTGTACTACATCCCCACCGATACCGACGAATTGCTCGTTTCCACCATGGCCGGCCGGGGCAAGGCTCGCGTCGTCGAACGTGACGGCAAGGTCAGCCTGTGTGTGCTCGACGAGCGTTGGCCCTTTTCCTATTTGCAGGTCTATGCCGACGCGATCTTGGACCAGGACCGGGATCTGGCCGTCGACGTGATGATGGCGGTTGGCGGCCGGATGTCCGGCCAACCACTGGGCGACGAAGCCCGGCCCCACATCCAGGAAATGTGTGAACGCGAGAACCGGGTGGTCATCCGCTGCCGGCCCTGCTCAACCTTCGCGACCCCGCCCCGCCATCTGCACCGCAACGACCAGGCCAAGGAACTCAACCATTGGGTATCCGGCGTGATGCCTTGGGACGCAGCCGATCCGGCGGAGTATTGATCAGCCCGCGTACCGGTCGCGCAGTTTGGTCAAAGTCGCTTCGATGCCCGAGGCGTTCGCCTTGGCGAACCCCATGCGCTCGTAGTACTTCAGCTTGTTCTTCAGCGCACCGGCGTCGCGGTAGTCGAACGTCTCGGTGACCGTGGTCTGGGTCGGAGACACCGCCTCGAATTCCCAGCGCCAGCGGTGGCCCAGCGGGTGGCGCCATTCCACCAGTTCGTTCGGCATGAGTGCGGTGATCGTGCTGGTGATCCGATACGGAAGGCCGAACATCTTCATGTGCGTCGAAAACTTCGAGCCCTCAACGAGTTGCGGCGGCACGCTGATGTTGTCGCGGACCGTGCCCGACCCGTCCAGTTCGTGGTGACGGCGTGGATCGGCGACCATGGCATACAGCTCCGCGGCCGGGGCGGCCACCTCGACCCTGCGGCTCACCTGGCGAGGCCCCCGTTCGACGACAGTGACGGTCATGATGTCTCCTTCCACTACCCGGCAGCGTAATCCCACTGGCTCTGCGGTTCGGGAATGTTCGGATCCCAGGCGGCGGCACGACTAGGGCATGCTTGGACGCCGGAACCCGCCCGACGAGGACGCCGGCGACTGAAAGGACCCCCGCTGATGAATCAGTCACTTTCGGGAAAGGTCGCGCTGATCACGGGCGCCGCCCGCGGCCAAGGCCGGGCACACGCGGCACGCCTCGCCGCCGAGGGAGCCGACATCATCGCGGTTGATATCGCCGGCCCGCTGCCGCCGAGCGTTCCCTACGACTCGCCAACGCCCGACGATCTGACCGAGACCGCGCGGCTGGTAACCGCACGCGGACGCAGGGTCTTCGCCGCACAGGTCGACATTCGCGACCTGGATGCGCTCAAAGCAGAAGTGGAAGTCGCCGTGCGTCAGCTCGGCCGGCTCGACATCATCGTCGCCAACGCCGGGATCTGCAGCCCCTCTCCTTGGAATCAGATATCCGCACAGGCGTTCCGGGACACCATCGACACCAACGTCGTTGGCACGTGGAACACCGTGATGGCGGGCGCGCAGCACATCATCGACGGCGACCGCGGCGGCTCGATCATCTTGATCGGATCGGCTGCGGGCATAAACATGCAGTCGTTCATGATCCACTACACGGCCAGCAAACACGCCGTGGTGGGGATGGCACGCGCTTTCGCCGCCGAACTCGGCCGGTACAACATTCGCGTCAACAGCCTGAACCCCGGGGCGGTCGCCACCCCGATGGGGACCGGCCGGATGCGGGATGCACTGCGATCGGCCGCGGACGACTACCCGCATCTGCGAGGCCTGCACAAACCCCTGCTACCCGACGGTATTGCACAGCCCGAAGACATCGCTGACGCCGTTGCGTGGCTTGCCTCCGACCAATCCAGACTGGTCACCGCAAGCCAGGTATCGGTCGATATCGGTGTCGGCTACGTGTGACGTGAGCTCGTTCGCCAGGCGGCGGATCGCACCTGCGCCAATAGGCCGCTCGGCCGAGCAGGCAGAATGGGGTGGTCAAGACTGCCGGGGGATCGAGAAGGAGCGGCATGCCCACCAGCGAGTATCGGGTGAGCGGGATGAGCTGTGGCCACTGCGAGGCCGCTGTTCGCAGTAATGTGACCCAGATCCCGGGCGTCGACGACGTGACGGTCAGCGCCACCACCGGCAGGCTCGTCGTCACCAGCACGCACCCCGTCGACGCGGACGCCGTCCTCGGTGCGGTCGACGAGGCCGGCTTTGAGGCCGTCACGGTCGCATGAGCACGCCCCCGCGCGAGATCCACGAGGGCGCCCTACCCACCACCGCCCCCCGGATCGAGTTGGACATCACCGGGATGACCTGCGCTTCCTGCGCGGCGCGGATCGAGAAGAAGCTGAACAAGCTCGACGGCGTCGCCGCGACCGTCAACTACGCCACCGAAAAGGCCGCTGTCACGGCTCCCGCCGGCTATGACGCGCAAATTCTCATCGACGAGATCGAGAGGGCCGGCTACGGCGCCGCCTTGCCACCGCGCGAGCCGGAGCGCCGCCGCGACCAGGTGGCCCAGCAGACATCAGATGATCCCGAGCTGACCTCGCTGCGCCGGCGTCTGGTCACCGCGGTCGTGCTGGCAGGCCCGGTCATCGCGATGGCCATGTTTCCCGCCCTGCAATTCCCCCGGTGGCACTGGGTCTCACTGGCGCTGACCACCCCGGTCGTCGTGTGGTGCGGCCGGCCGTTCCATGCGGGCGCATGGACCAACCTCAAACACGGCGTGGCCACCATGGACACCCTCGTCTCGCTCGGCACCTTGGCGGCATTCCTCTGGTCGCTGTACGCCCTGTTTCTCGGGACGGCGGGCCAACCGGGCATGCGGCATGACTTCGAGCTGACCATCGGGCGCGACGGCGCCCCGTGCCACGTCTACTTCGAGGTCGCCGCGGGCGTGACCCTGTTCGTCCTTGCCGGGCGCTATTTCGAAAGGCGGTCCAAGCGGGCGGCCGGTGCCGCCCTGCGCACGCTGCTGACCTTGGGCGCCAAGGACGTCGCCGTGCTGCGAGCAGGCGCCGAGGCCCGTGTCCCGGTCGAACGGCTCGCGGTCGGCGACGAGTTCGTCGTGCGCCCCGGGGAACGGATCGCCACCGACGGGATCGTCGTCGCGGGTTCCTCGGCCGTGGACGCCTCCATGCTGACCGGCGAGTCCGTCCCGGTCGAAGTGGGCGAGGGTGACGCCGTCACCGGCGCCACCGTCAACGCCGGCGGTCGGCTCGTCGTCCGCGCCACCGGCGTCGGGGACGACACCCGGCTCGCGCAGATGGCCAAGCTCGTCGAGCGGGCCCAGTCCGGCAAGGCCCGGGCGCAGCGCCTCGCCGACCGTGTCGCGGGGGTTTTCGTCCCCGTCGTCATCGCGCTTGCGGTGGCGACCCTGGCCGGCTGGCTCGCGGCGGGCTTCTCGCTCACGACCGCCTTGACCGCCGCCGTCGCGGTGCTGATCATCGCGTGCCCGTGCGCCCTGGGGCTGGCGACTCCGACCGCCCTGCTGGTCGGGACCGGGCGCGCCGCTCAGCTCGGCGTGCTCATCAACGGGCCCGAGGTGCTGGAATCGACCCGCGGCGTCGACACCATCGTGCTGGACAAGACGGGCACCGTCACCACCGGCCGGATGACCCTGGTCGACCTCATCGCCGGCGTCGACACCGAGCCCACCACGCTGTTGCGCTACGCCGGCGCCCTGGAAGACGCCTCCGAGCATCCCGTCGCACAAGCGATCGCGCGCGCCGCCACGGCGAAGCTCGGCGTACTCCCGACGCCCACCGAGTTCACAGGAATCCACGGCAGGGGCGTGCGGGGGAAGGTCGACGGACGCGTCGTCGTCGTCGGGCGTGAGAGCCTGCTGACCGAGTGCGGGATGCTGCCCGACCCCGCCCTGTCCGGGGCGAAGGCTCGGGCCGAGAGCGAGGGCAAGACCGCCGTCGCCGTCGGCTGGGACGGCCGGGTCCGGGGCATCCTGGTGGTCGCCGACACCGTCAAACCGTCCAGCGCCGAGGCGGTGCGGCAGTTCGCCGGGCTGGGCCTGACGCCGGTGCTGCTGACCGGCGACAACGCCACGGTCGCCACCGGTATCGCCGGCGAACTCGGCATCGCGCGGGTCATCGCCGATGCCACGCCCGCCGACAAGGTCGCCGCCGTCGAACGCCTGCAAGCCGAGGGCAAGGTGGTCGCCATGGTCGGTGACGGCGTCAACGATGCCGCGGCGCTGGCCGCCGCCGACCTGGGGTTGGCCATGGGCACCGGCACCGACGTCGCGATCCAGGCCGCCGACCTCACGGTGATCCGCGGCGACCTACGCGCCGCCGTGGACGCGATCCGGCTCTCCCGGCGAACGCTGACCACCATCAAGACCAACTTGGTGTGGGCGTTCGGATACAACCTCGCCGCGATCCCGCTGGCCGCGCTCGGCATGCTCAACCCGATGTTCGCCGGCGCCGCGATGGCCGCCTCCAGCCTGCTGGTCGTCGGTAACAGCCTGCGGCTGCGCTCGTTCGCCAGCGTCATCACCAACGCGTGAACCTGGGCGGCCGGCTCGCCCATCCGGTGGGCCCACACGCAGAAACGGTCGGGTGACGGGCCGTGATCGTATGGGATAGTTGGTCCGGCCGCCGCCTTCGGTGACCCCGAACGGCCCCTCGATACTCACCTCACCGCGCGCAGCGAATCGATCTAGCAGAGGTCACGACCGTTGGAGCAGTTCTTCGGACAGCTGTCCCTGCTGCACGGCTGGTTTCCGCCGGCCGTGCAGGGCCTGGCGCTGCTCGCGTTGCTCGTCGCGATCCGTTGGCGTTCGCGGCGCTGGCTGAAGCTGGTGCTACCCGTGGCGCTGGTCGCGGCCGTCGCGGTGACCGCGCTGGCGTACTGGTACATCACCTCGCTCGGGGTGGCCGGGGATCCGGCACCGACGGCGCTGTGGCTCTGGATCGCGTTGGGCGGGTTGGCCGCCGCGGTCACGCTGGTGGGCTGGCCGGGCACCGGCTGGTGGCGCCGCGGTCTCGCGGTGCTCTCGGTGCCGCTGTGCGTCCTGTGCGCGGGACTGGCCCTGAACGGATGGGTCGGCTACTTCCCCACCGTGCTCGCCGCGTGGAATCAGCTGACGTCGGCCCCGTTGCCCGACCAGATCGACCGGCTGCGGGTCACCGAGATGCAGGTCGCCGGAACCAGGCCGGCCAAAGGCGTGGTGGTGCCGGTCGACATCGACGACAACGCCCCCTCGGGCTCCCACTTCGCCCACCGTCGGGAATTGGTCTATCTGCCTCCGGCATGGTTCAACAGCAATCCCCCACCCCGGCTGCCGACGGTCATGATGATCGGCTCCGCCTTCAACACCCCGGCGGACTGGCTGGGTCCCGGCGGCGCATTCACCGCGATCGACGATTTCGCCGCCGCCCATCACGGGTTCTCCCCGGTGCTGGTGTTCGTCGATCCCACCGGCTCATTCGACAACGACACCGAGTGCGTCAACGGCGCCCGGGGCAATGCCGCCGACCACCTGACGAAGGACATCGAGCCCTTCATGGTGTCGAACTTCGGCGTAAGTCCGGACCGGGCGAACTGGGGGGTCGCCGGATGGTCGATGGGTGGTACCTGCGCCGTCGACCTGGCCGTCATGCATCCGGAGTTGTTCAGCGCGTTCGTGGACATCGCCGGTGATCGCGGGCCCAGCATCGGTTCCAAAGAGGCCACCCTGGCCAAGCTGTTCGGCGGCAACACCGCCGCGTGGGCCGACTTCGACCCGATCACCGTCATGAACCGGCATGGCCACTACACCGGGCTATCGGGATGGTTCGACGTTCCCTCGTCGTCGGAGGCCCGCAACGTCGCCGAGGAAGCCAGCCCCACCCTCAGCGCCGCCACCACCGATCCGGCCGCGAACCCGGAAGGACAGGACGCCGCCGCCAACGCGCTGTGCGCCGCCGGAACCGCCCACGGGATCGCCTGCGCGGTCGTTACACAGCCCGGCAAGCACGACTGGCCGTTCGCCGCCCAGGCGTTTGCCACGGCACTGCCCTGGCTGGCCTCGACGCTGGGCACGCCCAACGTCGAACCGGTGCAACTGCCGCAACGGGCCGCCGTCGGGGAACCGCATTGACGCCCCGATCGGCTCCCGTTCACGGGTGATAACCGGGTCGATGAGAATTCACAGCTGACCCTCCCGTAACGGAGCCGACATTCGGGCGCAGCGAATGGTACGGTTCGCGGCTGTGGCCTCGATGTTGTGCACCAACGGCGGTTCCTGCGGGAACCGGCTTAATGCGCAGCGCGCGACAATAACCGGGCGATTATTCGGGCCGAATTCGCCATTTCTGTCACCGCGTGATCAGTTGATCGACGCGTTCGCTTGTCTGCCATGAACCGCCGCCAGTTCCTTGGATCGCTCGCCGCGTCAGTCGTCGCCGGCGTAGGCGCCGCGCGGCTCATCGTCGATCCGCAGCCCCGCACGTTTGCCCAAGCCCCCGCGGCCGACATACCGACCTCCGGCCCGGCCGCCCCGCAGGCCCTGTTGCCGCCCCCGCCGCTCAGTGCCCGCATCCCGCTGCCCGGTGGCGGTGCCCTGATGAAAATCCCCGGCGAGGGCGACCTGCTCGCCCTGACCGTCGACGACGGCGTCAACAGCGAGGTGGTGCGCGCCTACACGCAGTTCGCCAAGGACACCGGCATACGGCTGACCTACTTCGTCAACGGGATCTACGACTCGTGGACCGAGAACCTGGACCTGCTTCGGCCGTTGGTGGACAGCGGGCAGATCCAGCTCGGCAACCACACCTGGTCGCACCCGGACATGACCACGCTGACGAAAGAGCAAGTAGCCGAACAGCTCTCGCGCAATGACGCGTTTTTGAAGAATACCTACGGCATCGGCGCGAAGCCGTACTGGCGGCCGCCTTACGCGAAGCGCAACGCCACCGTGGACGCGGTGGCCGCCGACCTCGGTTACAAGGTCCCCACCCTGTGGTCGGGGTCGCTGTCGGACTCGACGTTGATCACCGAGGAGTACATCGTGCAGATGGCCGATCAGTACTTCACACCGCAGGCCATCGTCATCGGGCACCTCAACCATCTGCCGGTCACGCACGTCTATCCGCAGCTCGTCGACTTCATCCGCGATCGGAACCTGCGCACCGTCACGCTCAACGACGTCTTTCTCAAAACCCCGTAGCGGCGAGAGCCCGCGCACTTCCCGTCCGGCCTGTTGAGTTCGGCCGTTTCAGCCACGCGTCGCGATGCTGGTTCCCCAATCGTCCGCAAGTTGATGTCTATTGCGGGGGACATCAAATGGTGGTTTGATGTACATCATCATGGACACGAAATCGCGACGCTACGACATGCGAGCTCGCAAGGAGTCGACGGCGGCTACCCGCAACGCCATCGTGGAGGCGGCCATCGATGCGGTCGTAGCGGAACGCTCTCTGGGTATCACGCTGGGCACGGTCGCCGAGCGCGCCGGTGTCACGGTGAAGACGGTGCTTCGGCATTTCGGCAGCCGCGAATCGCTGATCGAGGCGGCGTATCTGGCTGTCCGCCAAGCCGTGCTGGCCGAAAGAGTCCCGCCACCGGGCGACCCTGAAACGGCGATGACGGTGCTGATCGAACACTACGAGGCGCGCGGGGACATGGTGCTCGGCTTGCTCGCCGAGGAAGATGACGATCCGCGAGCGCGGCTGATGTGCGAGGCGGGACGAACCCTGCATCGCGAGTGGGTGGAAAAAGTGTTCGGCACCGAATTGCCCCTCGAACCCATCGAACGGGATCGGATCATCGATGCGCTGGTCGTGGCCACCGACGTATACGGCTGGAAGCTGCTTCGGCGCGACCGGGGTTTGACCGTCGCCGAGGTCCGCAACCGCATGCTGCTGATGATCGACGGCGTACTCACGGTGTCACAGGGCGCCGGCGCGCGGGCGGCGCCATGAAGGTTTTGTTCGTCGTGTTCGACGGCGGCGGCAACATTCCGCCGGAGCTGGCGGTCGCCCGGGCGCTGCGCGCCCGCGGCGCCGAGGTTCGTTTCCTCGGTCACCACGGCGTGCGTCAGCGCGTTGAGGCCGACGGGTTCGGATTCGAGGCCTTCACGCCCGCAACACATTTCGATCCGACGGTGCAGCGGCCGCTGCTTGGCATGATGGCCAGCATGGTCCGGGTCGCGATGGACCGCCGGCTGGGCCGGGAGGCGGTGCGAGCCGCACGCCGGTACCACGCCGACGTGGTGGTGGTCGACGTGTTACTGACCGCGGCCGTTTACGAGGTTGCGGCGCAAGGCTTCCCAACAGTGGTGTTCGGACATTACTTTCATCGGACCCTGCAAGACCTCGCCGCCGGCCCGATCGGATGGCTCCTGCGCCTCAAGGGCACCCCGGCCGACCACCTCGAGCGAACCGGCGCGCTCCACATCGTCACCGCCCGCGCCGAACTCGACCCGGTGCGGGGCGCGCCCGCGGTCCGACATGTCGGCGTTGTCTGGCAAGGCATTCCGGCTGCGGCGACCCCGCTGCCGGAGCCCCGGATTCTGGTCAGCCTGAGCACCGTCGCCTATGCGGGGCAGCGGCGCATGCTACAACGGATCCTCGACGCCATCGAACCCCTGCCCGTGCGCGCGACGGTAACGGTCGGACCTGCCATCGACTCAGCCGGGCTGCGCGTGCCGGCGAACTCGTCGCTGCACGCTTGGCTGGACCACGACGAGGTTCTGGCCACCGCCTCCCTGGTCGTCGGCCACGGCGGGCACAGCACGGCGATGCGGGCGCTGTCTTTTGGTGTGCCACTGGTGATCGTGCCCGCCAACACGCTGATCGACCAGCGTCGCGTTGGTGCCGCCATCCAACGCCTCGGTGCGGGGATCCTGCTGCGCAAACACGCCGGTGTGCGGCGCATCCGTGCGGCGATCGGCAAGGTGTTGCAGGACCCGACCTACCGGGAAGCGGCTGGGCGCTTCGGTGCGGAGATCCGCCGGCGCGACGGCGCCGAAGTGGCGGCCGATGCTATCAGCCAGTTCACCAAGGCGTCCGCGACTCATGCACTGCGGCAAGGGCATTGACAACCTACGCCATAGGCTTTGGTTCAGCGGCCACAGCCGTCACCGCGCGTCGAACATCGCGTCGATGAGCCGGTGCAACACCTGACCGATTTCTCGACGGGTCCGTTGCGGGTCGTCGGCGGTGGCTATCACCATGGCCGCCTCGTCGAGCGCGCCGATCAGCACGTGCGCCAACGGCCGCACCGGCTGCTCGACCAGTTCGCCGGCCCGGATGGCCTCGCTGAGCATCTGCTCGGTCATGCCGAGGCTGTATCGCTGTGCGACATCACGGAATTCGGCCCAGCCGAGCACGCTCGGCGCATCCAGCAGGATCAGCTGGCGCACCTCGGGATCGCCGGAAACGTCGAGCCACGCGTCGACCGCGGCCCTGACCGCCTCGGTCGGCGTGGCGGCCCCGGATTCGGCCACAACGACGGCCATCCGCGCCATCACATCCTGCTCGACGACTTCGACGACCTCACGGAATAGGGCTGCCTTGTCGGCGAATTGGTGATACATCGCGCCCCGGGTGACCCCGGCCGCGGTGGCGATCTCCGGCGTGCCCACGTCGGCGTAGCCCCGTAGTCCCCACAGCTTGCGGGCAGCCGCAATCAGCGCGTCGCGGGTCGCCGCGGAGCGCTCTTCCTGGGTCCGTCTCTTGCTTTCCATACAACCTGTTGGTAACTTACGAACAGGCAGCCTGTTTGTAAGTGTATCTCTGCAGTAGGAGTTTGCTATGTCGACGATCGACATTAGTGCCGGAACCATCCATTACGAAGCAACCGGACCCGAGGACGGCAGGCCGGTGGTCTTCGTGCACGGGTACATGATGGGCGGGCAGCTGTGGCGCCAAGTCAGCGAGCGCCTGGCCGCCCGTGGTTTGCGCTGCATCGCGCCGACCTGGCCGTTGGGCGCGCATCCGGAGCCGCTGCGCCGCGGCGCCGACCGGACCATCACCGGTGTCGCCGGCATGGTCGCCGAGGTACTCGACGCGCTGGACCTGCGGGACGTGGTGCTGGTCGGCAATGACACCGGCGGCGTCGTCACCCAGCTGGTGGCCGTGCACCATCGCGAGCGGCTGGGTGCGCTGGTGCTCACGAGTTGCGATGCGTTCGAACACTTTCCGCCGCCAATCCTCAAGCCGGTCATTCTGGCGGCGAAGACCAAGCCGACCTTTCGGGCCGCCGCACAGGCCATGCGGCTGCCGGCGGCGCGCAAGCGCGCGTTCGACGGGCTGGCGCATCGCAACATCGACGCCCTCACCGAGGCCTGGGTGCAGCCGGGGCTCTCCGACCCGCGCATCGCCGAAGACCTGCGCCAGTTCACGCTTTCGATGCGCACCGAGGTGACCACGACGGTGGCGGCCCGGCTGTACGACTTCGACAAGCCGACGCTCATCGCGTGGTCGGCCGACGACGTGTTCTTCGAGCAGGAAGACGGGGCGAGGCTGGCCGCGACCATTCCCAACGCCCGCCTCGAAGTCATCGCGGGGGCCCGAACCTTTTCCATGGTCGATCAGCCGGACCGGCTCGCCGACTTGCTCTCGACGATCGCGGTGCGCGCCTGACCGCCGACCGGCCGACGCCACCGCGGCGGATCCCGCCGCTCGCGGTAGCGTCAACGCATGTCAGATTCGACGCCTCCCCTGCTCGGCCGGCGAATCCTGGTCACCGGCGGCGCCACCGGCATCGGCGCGGCCGCCGTCGAAGTCCTCACGGCGGCGGGAGCCGAGGTCGCGGCGACCTATCACCAGACACCACCGCCGGACGGGCTCGCGGCCGAGTGGTTGCAGTGCGACGTGCGCGAGGCCGAGGCGGTCGCGGCGATGGTCGGTGCGGCCGCCCAGCGCCTCGGTGGGCTCGACGTGTTGGTGAACGCCGCGGGGTTGTGGCAGGCGGGCGTTCCCGGTTACATCGGCGCCGACGACATCTCGTTTCTGTTGGACACCAACATCAAGGCGACCATCCTCACCAATCAGGCCGCCCATGCGGTGATGAAGGACCAGGAACCCAAGGGCGGGCGCATCATCAACTTCGGCTCCTCGGAAGCCGTGATGGGCAGCCCGATCTCGGCCGTCTACGCCGCGACCAAGGGCGCGGTCCAGGCGTGGACGCGATCGGCCGCCAAAGCCTGGGCCGCCGACAACATCACCGTCAACGCCCTCGCGCCCGCGGTGCAGACGGCCGGTGCCGACCGGCTGCGCGAGTTCCTCGGCCCGGACGCCGCGGCGCTGATCGACCAGCAGATGCAAATGATGATCCCGCTCGGCGGCACGTTGGGCGATCCCGCCCGCGACGTCGGTCCGATGCTGGTGTTCCTGGCCGGACCCGGCTCGGGTTTCATCACCGGCCAACTGCTGGCCGTGGATGGCGGGTTGATGATGGTGGGCGGATAGCGCTGCCGCGCATCAACTTTGGCCGTCGTCCTTCGACGCTGGCGGTCCGGCCTGGTACCGCCGGCCGGACAAGTCCGCCGATCGCGATTGTGAGAGTTCACGACGAAATTCCCGCGCGCGATTCCTGAGCAGGAGCAGCGACCTGTGCAACTCGAACAGCATGAGCCAATGATGGCCGTTCGACCTCAACGGCCTCGCGATACACGCGGTCCCCGAAACGGAATCGTGAGCGAAATAAGTATGAAAACTTCACAACACAGAGGTGGTGCAAGGCGGCAGGGCACTTACCGCGGCGCCGAGCCGCCCGCTACTATAAGACGGACCGTCTCGTCTCGTAGGGCGAGCGGAGTGAGGGTGGATCCAAACGGATGGCTGACGACACGATTCAAGCGCTGCTGCGCACCCGCTCATCCGATGCTGGAATCGCGGTGAAATACCGCGATATGCAATGGACTTGGCGTCAATACCTGACGGGCGCCGCCGCGCGGGCCGCCGCACTGTTGGCCGCCGCCGACCCGCAACGGCCGATGCACATCGGCGCCCTGCTGGGAAACACGCCCGAGATGGTCAGCCAGATGGCGGCGGCGGGGCTGGGCGGCTACGTCCTGTGCGGCCTGAACACCACCCGGCGCGGTGAGGCGCTGGCGGCCGACATTCGGCGCGCCGACTGCCAGTTTGTCGTCACCGACGCCGAACACCGGCCGCTGCTGGACGGCTTGGATCTCGGCGCAACGCAGATCCTCGACTCCTCGACGCCGCAGTGGAGCGAATTCGTCGACGCCGCAGGGGATCTGAAGCCGCACCGCGAGGTCACCGCGGCGGACGCCTTCATGATGATCTTCACCTCCGGGACGAGCGGAAACCCGAAGGCGGTGCAGGTATCCCACCTCATGGCGACGTTCGCCGGTCTCAATCTGGTCCAGCGCTTCGCCCTCACCGAACGCGACACCTGCTACGTCTCGATGCCGCTGTTTCACTCCAACGCCGTCGTCGCCGGATGGGCGCCCGCGGTGTGCTCCGGTGCCGCGATGGTGCCGGCGAAGTTCTCGGCGAGCAGTTTCCTCGACGACATCCGCCGCTACGGCGCTACCTACATGAACTACGTCGGCAAGCCGCTGGCCTACATCCTCGCCACCGCGGAACGCGACGACGACGCCGACAATCCCCTGCGGGTGGCCTTCGGTAACGAGGCCAACGACAAGGACATCGACGAATTCGGCCGCCGCTTCGGTGTGCAGGTCGAGGACGGCTTCGGCTCCACAGAGAATGCCGTCATCGTGATCCGCGAGGAAGGCACCCCCAAGGGATCCATCGGCAAGGGCATGGACGGCATCGCGATCTACCACAGCGACACCGTGACCGAATGTGCGGTGGCCCGGTTCGACGCCGACGGGGCGCTGGCCAACCCCGACGAGGCGATCGGCGAGCTGGTCAACACGGCGGGCTCGGGTTTCTTCACCGGTTATTACAACGATCCGGACGCCAACGCCGAACGTATGCGCCACGGCATGTACTGGTCCGGCGACCTGGCCTACCGCGACGCCGACGGCTGGATTTACCTTGCCGGGCGCACGGCCGACTGGATGCGGGTGGACGGCGAGAACCTGGCCGCCGCCCCCATCGAGCGAATCCTGTTGCGTCACGGCGCTATCAGCCGTGTCGCCGTGTATGCCGTCGCGGACGACCACGTCGGCGACCAGGTGATGGCAGCGATCGTCCTCAACGACGGCCAGAGGATCGCGCCCGCCGAATTCGAAGCGTTCCTGGACGCACAGCCCGACCTGTCCCCGAAGGCGCGCCCGCGCTACGTCCGCATCGCCCCCGACCTGCCCAGCACCGCAACGCACAAGGTGCTCAAGCGCCAGCTGATCGCTCAGGGAACGGACGTCGGGGCGGACGAGGTGCTGTGGGAGCGCGAGCCCCGGGGCACGGCCTACGCGGCTACCCCGGGTTCCTCGGTGCCCGGCGGCGGATCTGGCCCTTCGACCGTCGCACCCGTTTGACCGGGTCTCGGGCTGTGCCGCAGGCGATCTCGTCGCGCAGTTGCGAGATGTTGGAGATCTCCGCGTACAGCCCGCGAATCGCGTAGTCCAACACGGCAAAGGAGTAGCGCTGCTCGGGGTCGTTCGTGATGCCGAGATCGACCGACCGCTGCCGCGACCACAGTGCCTCGTCCAGCCGGGCCCGGGTCGCGTCGAGGTGGCGCTCCAGGGTGTCGAGGACGTGTTCGGGGTCCTGGCCGCGGGCCAGCCAGGTCTTCAGGATGACCGGATGCTTGATGACCACCTGGTCCTGGCCCGGGAAGTGCTGGACCCAGCGACGCAGCGCGTCGAGGCCGGCATCGGTGGTCTCGTACAAGGTGATCGCACGCTTGCCGGATTGCGCGCCGGTCTCGCTGACCATCCCCCGCTGCAGCAGACGGGTCAGTTCGCGCCGCACGTGACTGACCGACGGGGACCAATAGAAGTGGCCGACCGACAGTTCCGCGCGCATCTTGATCTCGCCGGCGGTGAGTCGCTCGTCGTTGGCCGCCAGCACCCCCAGCACCAGGTAGGCGGTCACCGGCAGGCCGTTCGCGGTCCTGGGGCTCACGAGCTGTCCGTCTGCGCGCCGGTGAAGTAGGGCAGCATCACGTCGGGCCCGGTGGCGTGGAACTCCACGCGCACCCGCAGGCCTACCTCGAGATCCTCGGGCGCCACGCCGACGACATTGGTCAGGATCTGGTAGCCCTCGTCGAGAGTGACGATGGCCGGCGCATAGGGTGGCTCGAATTCCGCTGTGACCGGCCGATATACGACCGTCCAGCTGTAAATTTCGCCACGCCCGCTGCCCCGCTGCCAGCTGATGTCCTCGGAAAGGCACTGGCGGCAATGCTCGGTCGGCGGGAAGTTCGCCGATCCGCAAGCCGCGCAGCGCTGGTAGCGCAGCTCGTGGGACCGGCATCCCTCCCAGAACGGCCCGCTGACGTGGCTGCTCGCGTGCGGGACGGGTCCGGTCTGAGGCCGCAACGGGTCGGAGGTCATCGTGGTTCGTCTCCCAGGATCAGCACGGTCGTGAACAGGGCCCCCGCTCCCCCGTTGCTGCACAACGCGACATGGGCGTCGGGGACCTGAAGGTCGCCGGCTTGCCCGCGCAGCTGTTGCACCGCGCGGATCGCGCGCTGCATCATCTGCGGGTTGGCTCCCGCGTGGCTGAACGACATGGTCCCCCCGTCGGTGGTGATCGGATGGCTGCCGTCGATGCCGATGTGACCATCGGCGACGAACGGGCCGCCCTCGCCGTCCCCGCAGAACCCGAAAGCCTCGAGTTGACGGATGATTTCGAAGGAGAACGGATCGTAGAGTTCCAGCACGTCGACGTCGTCGCGGCGCAGCCCGGCGTGGTTGAACGCACACTCTGCGGCGCGCCGGCCCACTACACCGTTGACGTGATCCCCGCGCCGGCCGGCGAGGTCGTACGCGGGCGGATGCTGGTAGGACGGGCCGTGGAAGTCCGCGCCGCTGCCGAGCACGTAGATCGGTTGGCCCGCAACGTCGACGGCATCGATGTTGGCCACGACCAAAGCACACCCACCCTCGGAGGTGGTGGCGCAGTCCAGCAGGTGGAACGGGTCGGCGATGGGCCGGGACGCGGTGATGTCCTCCGGGCTGAACGGCCCACGGTCGTAGTACACGGCCTCGGGGTTGCGCGAGCCGTTGTTGCGAATGGTGGCCGCCACCATCGAAAGTTGTTCGCGCGTCGTGCCATAGACATGCATGTGACGCCGCGCGATGAGTGCGAACTCGGCGGTGGTGAACATGCCCCAGGGCGCGACGAATTCGTTTTCGGGCCGGGTCCAGGGCGCGGTGGCCTCGTGATCCCGGTACTCGCCGGCCTGGGCCGCGACCAGCACCACCACGTCGGCCATGCCGTGCTCGATGGCGGTGACGGCTTCGGTGATCATACCGACGCCGAAAGCCAGGCCCTGCCAGGCCGGCCCGATTCGCAGGTCGTAGATCAGCGACGTCGAGTGCGGGCTCGCGCTGATGCCGTCGACGTCGTCGAGGGTCAGTCCCGCATCGTCCAACGCGCCAACAATCGCCTTGATCGCCAGGCCGCGCGAGGTTTCGCCGTCCAGGCGGCGGCCCTGCCGGGTGTTGTGCACTCCGACGATCGCCGCGGTGCGCGTGGTCGGGCTAGTTCTCATCCGCGACAACTCCCAAATACGTTCCCATGACGTCGTATTCACGCCCGCCGCGCGTGATGGTCCCGATCGTCGTGGCCCGTGAGTTGGCGGGCACTGCGCCCGGCTCCACGACATCGATTCGCACGTCCACCGGCCGTGCCGTCTGCGGGTCGGTGATCTCGACGACCATCGCGACCGCATGCTCGTCGTCGTCCCATTCGACGCTGGTGATGCGGTGCCGTGCCGTCAGCTCCATCACCACGGAGTCCTGACGCACCAAGAATCGCACCGGCGCACACAGCTCCCCGGCCCGGGGCGGCACGCACAGACTGACCGCCATGTCACAGACCTGCCGGCCGGGCGCTGATGGTTCCCGACCGCCGCAAGGCCGCCAGGTCGTCCCGGTCGTGCCCGAGGACCTCGGTCAGCACCTCATCGGTGTGCTGGCCATAGAGCGGCGGCACCCGCCGGATCCAGCGCCGCGTCCTGCCGAGGAACGCGAAAGGCATCCCGGTGCAAAGGAACGAGCCCGCTACGGGATGGTCGACCGTCTCCCAGAAGCCGCGTGCCCGCAGCTGCGGATCGGTGAGCAGCGCCGCGGCCGGTGTGACACGCGCGGCGGCCAAACCGGCCCCGCGCAGCGCCTCGACCGCCTCGGACACCGATTGCCCCGCGGCCCAGGCGGAGATCAGTTTGTCGACGTCGTCGGCCCGCTCCGCCCAGCCGGATTCCTCCGGCGCGGGCTGGCCGAGCAGGCCGGCCAGCGACGCCCGGGCGGCGCCGTCCAAAGCGGCCAGCGCAACCCACTCGTCCTCGCCGCGGCATCGGTAGACGCCCTGGGGGTTGGCCGCCGGGCCACGATTCCCATTGCGGCGCATCGCGATTCCGTTGCGGGAGTACTCGACCAGCATTTCGGCCGCCACATTCAGCGCGGCCTCGACCATGGTCGATTCCACCTGCATTCCGTTGCCCTGGCGGTCGCGGATCGCCAGCGCCGCGACGGCGGCGAAGGCGGCGTGCAGGCCGGCGATCGGGTCGCACACCCCGCGCGGGATCACCGGAGGGCCGTCGGCGTGCCCGGTCATCCACGCCATGCCGGTCGCCTGTTCCATCGTCTGCGCGAAGCCGACCCGGTCGCGCCACGGGCCGTCGAGGCCGAACGCGGGCATCCGGACCATGATCGCCCGCGGGTTGGCCGCGCGCACCGCATCCCATTCCAGACCGAAGTTCGCCATCACCCGGGGGGAGAAGTTCTCGACGACGAGGTCGCTCGCGGCGATGAGCCCGAGCGCGAGCTGTCGTCCAGCCTCAGTGCCGAGTTCGACGCTGACGCCCCGCTTGTTGTTGTTGCTGCACAAGAACACCGGGCCCCATTCCCACCATTGGTCCCAGTCGGGCGGCCGGCCCGCGGAGAACCGCATGCCGTCGGGCCGGCGCACGCCCTCGATCTTGATGACGTCGGCGCCCAAGGCGCCCAGCAGTTGGGTGGCGACCGGCCCGGCCCAGAAGGCGGTGAAGTCGGTGACCCGGACGCCGGACAACGGCAGCGCGTCGGCGTCGTCGCCACACGGCGACTCGGGGCGCGCCGGCCACCGCACGCGTCCGGTGTCGGCGCCGAGCTGCGGCGGTTCCGCGGGCGCGCCGGTCGCCATCGCGTCGCTGCGATACGGCACCCGCGGCGCCAGCACCCCGGACGGTGATTCGACGAACACGCCGCGTTCCACGAAGTGGTCGATCTTGGGAAGCATCTCGGGAGTCGCGATGGGCGCCACCGGAATCCGAAATGCCACCGCGAGGTCGACGATCTCTTCGGTGGTCCGGCGCCCGGTCCATTCGGTGACCATGCGCAGGAACTCGTCGCGGCGCTCCACCCGCCCGGTGAACGACGCCAGCTCGGCGTCGCCGACGAGATCCGCGCGTTCGATCATCACCAAGAAGTCCTGGAACTGCTGGGCGGTGATGGTGCAGAACCCGACCATGCCGTCGGCCGTCGGAACGATCGAAGGCAGCTCCAAACTGCGTTCGTGCAGCAGCGAATCGGCGCCCAACACGCTGGCCGACATGGCGGACAGGCCACCCATGGCGAGCGCCATGGCCTCGTACGTCGAGACGTCGATGACCTGACCGCGGCCGCTTCGGGCCGCGTGCCGGACGGTCGCCGCAGCCACCGCCGCCGCGAACGTCCCCGCCAGCCACTCACCGAGCCGGCCACCCGCTTGGACGGGTTCGTCGTCGGGCCAACCGCGACCGGCGATCGATCCGCACAGCGCTTGGAGGATGAATTCGTTTGCGATGACCTGGTTTTCGACATAGGGGCCGGTGGTGCCGAATGGTGTGATGGCGACCACGACGGCCGACGCGGCGGTGTGTGCGCTGATGGCGTCGAGCGTCCATCCGTCGGTGAGGTCGGTGACTATCAGGTCGGCGCCGGCCAGCAGCGACGCAATCTCGGCCTGACCGTGATTGACGACGGACTTCTTACCGGCGGCCAGATAGCCGAACAACGCCCCGGGCGGCCCGCCGGCCCACCAGTCGCGCATCGAATCACCCTGCGGCGCTTCAATTTTCACGACCTCGGCCCCGGCGTCGACGAACATCTTGCCGCAGTATGACGCCGCCAGGCCGTTGCACAACTCCAGCACGCGCCAGTCCGCGAAGGGCGCTTGGGCTCCCACGCTCAGTTGCCCAGGGTAGTGGCGCGACGCCGGGCGGATCGCCCGGAAATATCGGGAGCCTCGACCGTCACCGATGCCTGCGCCTGCAGGGCGAACTGGGTCATCCGCGTCCAGGCGTCACGGTCACGCTGACTTGCCTTGCGGCCGACGTGGGTGACCACGTCGACGTCGGTCGCCTGCGCGCGCAGGTAGCCGGCGCGCGCATGCTCCTTCGGGATGAATCGGAACGGGTCGAATGAGTATGCGGCCATGGCGTTTTGGTGAGTGATCTTGTCGATGACCGAGTCGTCGAGGTGGCCCATGGTGGCGACGATGTCCTCCGGCGCGAAGGGCCAGTTGCTGTCGGAGTGGGGGAAGTCGGACTCCCAGCACAGCATGTCCTCGTTGAACCAATCCATGTTCCGCACACCGACTTTGTCGCTGATGAAGCAGGTGTAGAAGTGCCGCTTGAACACGTCGGTGGGTCCGTCATAGCCGGGTGGGAAGGTCGCCAGCGTCCAGCCCGAGTGCCGGTTGTAGACGTGCTCAGCCCGCCAGAGGAAGTACGGGATCCAGCCGACGTCGCCCTCGGTCAGCGAGAACTTCAGTTGCGGGAAGTCGGCCCAGAACTGCGCCCAGATCAGCTCGGTGAAAGTGAACATGCTCATCATCGACGAGGCGGTCATCTGCACGCTGGGCGGGGCGTCGGTCGACACCTGCGGAGACCGAGACGCGGAGCCGACATGGGTGCACAGCACGGTGTCGCTTTCGCAGACGGCCTCGAACAGCGGGTACCAGTACTTGGTGTGGATGCTGGGCATCTCCAGCGCCTCTGGGTTCTCGGAGAACGTGACGGCGTGACAACCCTTGTCGGCCAGCCGTTTCACCTCCTTGGCGGCCTCGGCCACGTCGAACAGCGGCAGGATGCCGCACGGGATGAACCGGCCCGGGTAGGCCCCGCACCATTCGTCGACGTGCCAGTCGTTGTAGGCCTTGATCATCACCAGGTTCGTCTCGCGGTCGGGGCCCTGGTTGAGCACCTGACCGGAGAAGCCGGTGAAGTTCGGGAAGTTCAACCCCGCCAGCTGGCCGCCGGCGTTCATGTCCCGCACCCGCTCGTCCACGTTGAAGCAGCCCGGCCGCATCTCGTCGTAGCGTGAGGCGTCGATGTTGTACATCTCGCGCGGTTTCCCCGCGACGGCATTGAGACCCATGTTGCGTCCCCGGATCTCGCCGTAGTACCACTGCTGGACGCCGTCCGGCTCGAGGACCACCCGGGGCGCGCGATCCCGGTATGCGTCGGGAACGTGCGCGTCGAACATGTCGGCCGGCTCGGCGATGTGATCGTCCACGCTGATCAGGATCAGATCGTCCTTGTTCATGCCGCGCTCCTCGGTCGCCGGTTATCGACTAGTAGACAATGCCGTGCATCACAGTGTCAACGTCGGTCGCGGTGCGCTGACGAGCTAAACCACTGGAGTGCAACGGCACAGGTGCGCGCAGCCGTCCAGCCCGGAATCTCGCGCACACGCCGTAGTAGTGACTATTAGTCCTTTGGAGCTGCCGCGGCACGAACTTCCCGAGCGATACGGCGCGATACCTCTGCGCGTCGCGTGCCACCATGGGGCATGACCGGGCCCGGAAGGTAACGGAAGTTGAGCACCAACAAAGCTGCGCGTCCGACCACCGCCGACGTGGCCCGGTTGGCCAGCGTGTCGACCGCCACGGTGAGTTATGTGCTGAACAACGCGCGGGGCCGCCGCATCTCGCCGGAAACCCGCGACGCGGTGTACCGCGCGGCCAAACTTTTGGGTTATCGGCCCAACCTCGCCGCCCGTAACCTGGCGCGCGGCAAAAGCGGCGTGGTGCTCTACGTGGTGCCCCACGTGGCCGTGGGCGAGATGCCGATGCAGGCCGGCAGCCGGATGACCACCGCGCTGGCCCGCGAGGGTTTCCTGCAGGTGCAGATTTTCGAAACCGACGACGACCAGCACGTGGTCGACGCGATCGAGAATCTCGACCCCGTCGCGATCACCAGCCTGTTCCCCCTGAGCGCAGCCGCACGCCAAGCGGTGACCAACGCGGGCATTCCCCACATCGAGATCGGAACACTGCCCGCGCTCAAGGACCCGCATCTGTCCGTGGGCGAGATGCGGGTCGATCACCTGGTCGAGCGCGGACACCGCCGAATCGCGTTCGCCTACACCGGGATTGCCCGATGGCGCCCGCTGGGTGACTACTGGTTCGAGGGTGTTTCGCGGGCGGCGCAGAGGCGCGACCTCCCCGCCGTGCGGGTCGACGAGGTCACCCTGGACAACGCCGCCGACGTCGTCACCGGCTGGGTGCGCGACGGGGTCACCGCCGTGTGCGCGCAGAGCGACGAGATCGCCTGCCTCGTCCTGTACGGCATCCATCAGGCACGCCTGCGCTGTCCCGGCGACCTCGCGGTGATGGGCGTCGACGCCAGCCCGATGGGCGTCGTGAGCACACCGCCGCTGACCACCGTGCAATTCGATCCCTGCGCGGTTGCCGACGCCGCGCTTGCCGCCGTCTTCGAACGGCTGGGTCACCCCGCGCCCCCGTCTCCCGAGCTGACCGACATCGCCCGCCTGGTGGTGCGGTCGTCGACCTAGATCAATCCGCGGGCTCGTAACGCAGCAGTGTGAGCTCGTGTTCGGGGTAGTCGCAGAACACCGGCTTCACCCGCATTCCGACCCGTATGGCATTCGGCTCGACGTTGACCAGTTCGGTGGAAAACCTTGGGCCCTCGTCCCATTCAACGATGGCGAGCAGCTGGGGCACGGCATCGGCGAAATGCGGGCTGACCGGCCGGTGGGCCACCGTGTAGGAGTACAGGGTGCCCATTCCGGAGATCTCGCGCCACTCCAGGTCGTCGGCCAGGGTGCGCGGCGCGCGCACCCGCGGATAGAACACGTAGGACTGTAGCGATGGCGAGTACTGAATGACGATGCGATGCTCACCCAGCGCATCCCAAAACGGTGCGCTGGTAGGCGTTTTCACCGGCACCGGTCGTTCGAACGTCATCTGTCAGTCCCCTTGCAGAATCAGGGTGGTCTGCTCGGACAGGATGCCGCCGTTGCCGGACACGAAGGCCCGGTTGCAGTCGGCGACCTGCGCGGCCCCCGCGCGGCCCATGATCTGGCGGGTGGCGTCGCACACGTGGTGCATCCCGCCGGCCAAACCCGCCTGACCGAAGCCCAGTTGCCCGCCGGCCGTATTGAGGGGGAAGTCGCCGCGGAAGGTCATGTCGTGGTTGGCGACGAATTCCATGCCCTTGCCCTTCTCGCAGAAGCCGGCGTCTTCTAGCGAGAGCAGGACGGTGATGGTGTAGCAGTCGTAGATGGAGACCATGTCCATCTGTTCACGACTCAGTCCGGTCATGGCGAACGCGGTGTCCGCCGCGGCGGCGATCGGGGTGTGAAGCAGGTCCTCGGCGTACGTCGGGGTCTTGAACGGCACGTGTTCGCCGAATCCCTTGATCCACACCGGGCGATGACGCGACCGCTTGGCGACGTCCGCGCTGGCGACGACGACCGCGGCGCCGCCGACGCAGGGCATGACGATCTCGAGCATGTGCAGCGGGTCGGCGATGACCGGGCTGGCCAGCACGTCCTCGACGGTCAGCGGCTTGTCCTTCCAAATCGCGCCGTCGGTGTGGTTGGCGTTGGTGCGGGTGTCGACGACGATCTTGGCCATCGCGCGCTCGTCGTAGCCGTGGACCGCGGCATAGCGCTGGGCGACCTGGCCGTATGGCCCGTTCTGGCCGAGGTTGCCGTAGGGTATCTCGAATTCCGCTTGGGGAGAGCCGTATTGGTTGCTCGACGAGCCGAAGTACAGCGCGTCGCCGTAGGCTTTGGGCTTCTTCGGCGACATCGGCGTGATGTAGCGGGCCGGCAGCGCGCACAGCACCGCGTCGCAGATCCCCAATTCGATGGCCGCGGCGGCTCGCCACACCATGGCGGCCGCGCTGGCCCCGCCCAGGTCGACATGCTCGGCGAATCGTGCACCCACGCCCAGGTATTCGGCGATCGTGGAGGGGACGAAGATCTCCGACTCGGCCAGGTGTGAGGCGACGATCCCGTTGACGACGTCGCCGGGCAGGCCCGCATCTTCGAGCGCGGCGGCGCTCAGCTCCGCCCATTGTTCGAGGACGAACGGCGCGGGCGAGGCCTTGTTGAGCCGCTCGGGCGGCAGCTCGACGTATCCGACGATCGCGGCTTCTCCACGTAATCCCATGCTGTGCCTTACTTTCGGGGTAGGCCGAGGATCATCTGCGCGATGATGTTCAGCTGGATCTCCCTGGTTCCACCGCCGATCAGCTCGGCCGGCAGGTGCAAATAGGGTTCCACGACGGCCGCGTCGGGGTCGTCGACCATCGCGACCTGCCCGGTCAACTGCAGCGTGGCGGCAAAGGTGCGGCGCAGCAGCACATTCATCGCCACCTTGGCGATGCTGGACGCCGGACCGGACGCCTGGCCGTCGAGCAGCCGAATGGTTTCGCGCACCCCGAGCGCCCTGATCGCATTGGTGTAGGCGTCGAGCTCGCCGAGCTCACGCAACGCGTCCTCACGGTCGGGCCCGGGTTGAGCGGCGAGCCGGCGCAGGGCGACCGCCCGGTCGAACTTGACGTATCCCCCGATGGCGGAACGCTCTTCGGCCATCGTGGCGATCGCCAGGTTCCAACCGTCGGTCGGCGCGCCCAACAGCATCTCGTCGGGAATGAAGACGTCGTTGAGGAACACCTCGTTGAAGTGTGCCTGCCCGGTCGCCGTCTTGATCGGTTGGATCTGAACCCCGGGGGATCGCATGTCGAGGATGAAATAGCCGATGCCGCGGTGCTTGCTGGCCTCGGGGTCGGTGCGCGCGAGAAGCGCGCCGAGGTCGGCGTACTGCGCCAGCGATGTCCAGATCTTGTGGCCGTTGATCCGCCAGCCGCCGTCGACCTTGGTCGCCCGCGTGGCCAGCGACGCGAGGTCGGAGCCCGCTCCCGGCTCGCTGAACAGCTGGCACCAGTGAATCTCGCCGCGTTGGGTCGGCGGAATCATCTTTTCCTGCAGGTCTTTTGGTGCGGCAGCCATCACCGAGGGCAGGATCCACTCGGCGATGTTCAGCGATGGTCGGACCAGCCCGGGCCGCTTGGCGAACTCCTCGTCGATGATGAGCTGTTTCAACGGATCCGCCCCGACGCCCCAGGGTGCCGGCCAGTGCGGCGCCATCAGGCCCGCGTCGGCGATCAACGTGCGCTGGGGTCCGGAGGCCTGGTCCGCGTAGTCGCCGTGCGGCGCGGGTGTGTCGTTGCGCAATTGCATTGCCGCATCCAGTGTCTCGGCGACCCAGGCACGGAATTCGGATTCCGCGTCGCCGAGGTTCACCGACATGTCACGCGTCTGCGTGCAGGTGAGCTCGCCCAGCCGTCGCGCCCAGCGGTTCGCCGGACCAATCGATCCCGCCAGGCTGATGGCCCGCCGCCAGTACAGGTGCACGTCGTGTTCCCAGGTGAAGCCGATGGCGCCGAGCATCGTCAGGGCGTCGAGCACCAAATCCGGGACCGGCGAGATCGCGATGACGGCCGCGCCGGCGGCGGCGATTCGGTGCTGGTCGAGTGGTTCGTCCACGGCGCGTACCGCGTCCCACGCGGCCGCGGTGGCCAGCTCGCTGTTCACCAAAAGCATTGCCGCGTTGTGCTGCAGGGCCTGGAAGGTGCCGATCACCTTGCCGAATTGCTCCCGGCTGCGCAGATGCGCGGTGACAGCCTGCACGCACCACTGGACGATGCCGGCGGTCATGGTGGCGACGAGTCCGACGACCACACAGCGTGCCCGCTCCGGGTCGATGCCGCTGAGCAGATCGGCCTCCGGCGCCCGGTAGTCCGCGAGGCGCAGGATCCCGACGTCGCCGACAAGATCGGTGCCGGCAATGGCTTCGACTGTGGCCGTGGGCCGTTCGCGGTCGACGAGCGCCCAGACGATTGCGGCGTCCTGGGTCCGGGCGCCGACCAGGATGACCCGCGCCGCGCAGACGCCCGGGGTTACCTGTGACGCGCCGCTGATCACCCAGTGCCCGTCCTCGGCGCGGGCCTGCAGACCGCCGTCGTCGTCGGGTAACACCACCGCCGCAGTGCTGCCGGACGCGAGGTCGCGCAGGAACGACTCTGCGCTCGGCGTCGAGTCGGCCAGTAGCCCGACGGCTCCGGCGGCGACCGTCGGCAGCAGCGGTCCGGGCAACAACGACTTGCCCGCCGCTTCGAGAACGCCCGCGGCATCGATCGGCCGTCCACCCTGGCCGCCGAGGTCTTCGGGCAGATGTACCGCATGAAAACCGTTGGCAACCAGCGCATCCCACCATCTCGGCACGCGTCCTGCGGCAAGGTCGTCGAAGCTGTCACGCGTCGCGGCAATCGGAGCGTTCCGGGCGGCGAATTGGCCCACGGCGTCGCTGAGGTCCTGCTGCTCCGGGCTCAGTCCCAGGGTCACGAGGACGGCCCAGAGGTAACTGGCGTTGGCCGCACGGACTGCTATCCTTTCGTTACAAGACGGACCGTCTCGTCTTGTGGAAGAGTACCGGCGCGAGTCAGGATATGTAAAGCGCGCCCGATTACCGGCTTTCGATCTTCAGTTCGCAGAAGCGAGGACCACCAGATGCCAACCGATCTGAGCGCGGCGAACGCGCAAGCGACTTCGCCGAGGAGGCGCAGCGAGAAGTCCCGCACAGCGATCGTCACCGCCACCCGGGAACTGCTCCTCGAGCGCGGCTTCGACGGGCTGACGATCGAAGCGGTCGCCGCGCGCGCCAGTGTCGGCAAGCAGACCATCTACCGCTGGTGGCCCACCCGCCCCGCGCTGGTCGCCGACGTCATGCTGGAAGACGCCGACAAGCTGATCGCGTCGGTCAACCACAGCGGCAACCTCGCCGCCGATCTGGTCGGCTGGGTGGGCAAGCTGTTCACAAGCCTGACGACACCGCGGGGTTCGGCCATGCTGCGCACGCTGACCGTTGCCTGCATGGAGCATGAGGACACCGCCGTCAAACTGCGCGCCGGTTTCAGTGCGCCGCTGCACGACAGCGTGCGGGCCCGGCTGCTGGCCGACGGCGTCAGCGAGGCCACCGCCGAGTCCGCGGCGGACGCGATCGTCGGCGGGGTGGTGTACCCGATTCTCTCCGGCGCGCAGCCCTACTCGCGGCGGCGAGCCGAACGGACCACCCGGCTCATCGTGGACGCCCTAACCGGAACCTGACGCAGTCCGCCGAACACGCTGCGGCGGTTGACGTCTGCGAACGGGTAGGCTGCCGGCAAGGCGACGGGAGCGGCGATGGACGACGATTGCCTGAAGCTCACCACCTATCTGGCCGAGCGTAGGCGGACCGGGGACAGCTTCGTCTCCGATGTCCTGCTCGGCCTGTACGCAGAGCACCGGATCGCCTGCGGCGTCCTGCTGCGGGGCATCGGCGGATTCGGCACCGGTCACCATTTGCGCACCGACGAGTCGTTGACGTTGTCCGAGGACCCGCCGGTGGCGATCATCGCGGTGGACACGAGGACGAAGATCGAGGCCCTGCTCCAACCGGTGCTCGCCGTCAAGCAGCGCGGCCTGGTCACCCTGGAGCGCGCCCGGTTGCTCTACGACAACGTCGGGGCGCCGCAGCCGGCCGAGGACCTGGGCGACGCCGTCAAGATGACGATCTACGTCGGCCGCAAGCAACGCGTCAACGGCTCACCGGCATACATCGCCCTCTGCGATTTGATGCACCGGCGTGGGCTCGCAGGCGCCACGGTGCTGCTCGGGGTGGACGGTGTCACGCACGGAAAGCGCCAGCGCGCCAGCTTCTTTGGCCGCAACGCCGACGTCCCGATGATGATCGTCGCCGTCGGATCCGGCGGGCTGATCGGTCGCGTGTTACCGGAGATCGGCGAACTGCTACGCAGGCCCCTGATCACCCTCGAACGGGTCCGGGTGTGTAAACGTGACGGCCAGTTCCTGGAGCGGCCGCACGCCCTACCGGGCGTCGACGAGCGCGGCTTGCCGCTGTTCCAGCAGCTGACGATCTACACCTCCGAGTCGGCACACCACGGCGGTGTGCCGATCCACCGCGGGATCGTTCAGCGGCTGCGCCGGGCCAGAACCGCGGACGGCGCGACGGTGCTGCGCGGCGTCTGGGGCTTCCACGGCGAACGCCCGCCCCACGGCGACGGACTGCTCTCGCTGACCCGCCGGGTGCCCGTCGTCACCATCGTGATCGACACCCCGGCCAATATCGCCGAATCCTTCGGCGTCATCGACGAATTGACGTGCGACGAGGGCTTGGTGACCAGTGAAATGGTGCCCGCTCTGGTCTCCGACGAAGGCGGCACCGGGCCACCGCGCATGGCCCGGCACCGCTATTAGCGGCGATCGCAAGCGCGGCGAAGCCGGGCGCAGCGGGTCGCCGCCATCGGGATAGCTCAGCCGGCGACGGAGGCGTCGTAGATCGACTGGATCGCCTTGTCCAACGTCGCGTTGAACTGCTCGTCGGACTGGTCGACGGTCAGGCCTTCGGTCAGGGCGCGGCTGAAGCTGGCGATCAAGCCGGTGTTCTTCGCCAACAGCTCGTTGGCTTCCTCGCGGGAGTAGCCGCCGGAAAGGGCCACCACCCGCATCACCTTCGGGTGCTCGATCAGGGGGCGGTAGAAGTTCACCTCGGTGGGCAGGCTCAGCTTGAGCATCACGCGCTGGCCCTCGGGCACCGCGTCGAGTTGCTTGGTGATCTCGTCGCGCAGGATGCCTTCGGCTTCGGCCTTGTCGGATATCGAGATGGTCACCTCGGGTTCGATAATGGGCACCAGGCCGTGCGAGAGCACCTGGTGGCCGAGCTCGAACTGCTGCGCGACCACGGCCGCGATGCCCTTGGCGTTGGCGCCGCCGATCACCGAGCGCTCCTTGGTGCCGAAGACGCCCAGGCCGGCGGCCCGGTCCAGCAGCTCGTCGAGGCCCGGGATCGGCTTCATCAGCTGAACGTCGTCGGACGAGTCCGCCAGACCTTTGTCGATCTTGAGGATGGGCACCACGCCCTTGGTCTCCCACAGGTACGTGGTCGACGGCTTGCCCGCGATCTCACGGTCCATGGTCTGCTCGAACAGGATGGCCGCCAGCACGCGGTCCCCGGTGAACGCCGGTGACGTGATGATCCGCGAGCGCATCTGGTGAATGAGGTCGAACATCTCCTTCTCGGAGGAGTACTCGTTTTCCTCGATGCCATACAGGCGCAGCGCCTTGGGCGTCGAACCGCCGCTCTGGTCGAGCGCCGCGATGAAGCCCTTCCCCGACGTCATCCGTTCCGCTTGCTGCTGGTTCGACATTGAACTCTCCCGCTTCCTCATGGCCCTCACGGCCGCCGCACGCCCGGCCCGTGCCCGCGCGCTCAAGTCTGAATCGTGCCGATCATATTCGGCCACTTCGAGCCCGAGCAGACAGGTCGTCAGACTGCGATTTCGGTCTCAGCAGTTTGACCGCCGAGCTTCAGCGCCACAGCGCCATGCGGTCCAGCAGCCGGTCACGCAGAACGAGCGTGTGGAAGAGTACCGCCGTGATGTGGGCGGTAAACGCCAGGAAGAGCAGCAGCGCGAAAGCGCCGTGGCACCCCCGCAGCACCGCGAAAACGTCGACGTCGCGCGGCGCGATGCCGGGCAGCGCGACCGGCCCGAGCAGCGTGATCGGGAATCGCGCCGCGGACAACATCGCCCACCCGGTCACGGGCTGGACCAGCAACAGGCCGTAGAGCAGGTACTCCGACCACGTCGCGATGCGGCGTTCGGTTGCGCTCATCGTGGCCAGAAAAGCGGGCGGCCGGTGCCTGATCCGGTTCGCCAGCCGAACCAGCGCGAAGGCGAGGATCAGCAGGCCGAGGGGCCGATGGACGGCCAGCAGCAGCGGGTAGTAGCTCAGTGCGGCGATCATGGTCACGCCGATGAGCAGTTGTGCGATGACCATCGGCGCCATCAACCAGTGCAGAACGCGCGACGGCACGGTGAAGCGCGCCCCGGCGGTCGCGCGCGTCATTGGAGGACCGCTTCGACGTCGACCGCGCTGGCCGCTTTGGATTCGCCGGCGCGGCGGGTGAACGAGCGGGCATACACGGCCGATCGCGCGGCGAGCAGTGGGTCATCGGAGGCGGCGATGCCGTCGGGCAGCACCAGCGGGTCGAAGTTGACGTCGCGCGCGTTGCCGGCGTCTTCCGTCTGGACCGCAGCGATGGTGATGGTGCCGGCGTCGATGGTGCGCCGCGCAGCAGGCCAGGGTTGGGTGGCGTCATGGGTCGGGTCGCCCGGCTCGCCCACGGTGAGGACGAGCCGCCACCTCAGCGGCGTGTACGCCAGGGTGCGGATCAGGGCGTCGAACAGGTAGTCCCTCGCCGGTGGCGACGCCGTCACGTCGACGCCTTGCTGGGGAATCGCGGACCAGCGCACCGGTACCGTCACGCCGGCGCCGTTGGTGAACCGGAAGGCGTTCAGCCCGTAAAAGGTGCTGTCGGCAAATCCCATGCTCGGCGGTGTCTGCTTGATGACGCGCATGGCCGCGGCGGTCTCGGGGTGGCGCTGCAGGAACGCGGCCATCTGCTGCGGGTCGGGCTTGCCCGTGCCTGGCAGCGGCTTGGACGCGAGCAACCGGTCGTAGAACCCCTGCGGCGTGCTGTCCGGAAAGACCGGGATGTTGATCATCGCGGTGCGCCACTGCCGTCCGTCGGGGCCGTCGAACAACAATGCCAGCCCCCGGACGGTGTCGAACTTGTCGGCCTGGTCGGGCAGCCCACCGGACAGCGAGAACCGCCCGATCAGGGGAATGCTCCCGCGCCGGAAGACCGCGGCCCGGCATATCGCCGCGGCTGCTCCGTTGCTGACGAACGTCCCGGTGGCGCTCAGGCCTTTGGCGTGGTTTCGCCGGAAGCCGTCATGGCGGCCGTAGACGCGCTCAAAGCGATCCGTGATCCCGGGCGGAGTCAGCGCGCCGGGACGCAGCCAGCCACCGGCATACGCGAACCCACCGACGTCGACCGCGGCGAACCCGGCTACCGCGCCCATGCCCAGTAGCGCGCGACGCCGGTTCAGCGCGCCGAATTGCGACGGCGTGGCCGGGGTCTCCGGCGGCTCGGCGGGCGACCCGTCATCGTGTTGCCCGCCGTCGCGATCACGGGATTCCACGGCCCACCGCCCTTCCCGTTTGCGCAGGCCACGCCGCACAAGCGCAGGACGAAGCCGGTGGTAGCAATTCACGCACGGGCCGCTGCCCCGTGCAACTTCTGCGCCGCCCATTAGGCACATCCGGACGACGGCGCGGCGCCCGAAATCGTTCAGCGTTTTGAGCGTGGTACGCCGCGTGTCCTACCATTGACTAAACACTTGTAGCTGTATCTGCATTCAGTAGCGCAGATCGACGGAGTGCGTCTCCTCCGTAGGCAACCGTGTTCCCCGAGGGTTGAATACACAGCCCCCGGATATGGCAATGGCTGTTAGAGCTAGCGGTGTCCCGCACGGAACCGAATGTGAGTGATAGACCATGGGCGAACAATCCGGCGATCTTGTCGATCCAACCGCTTTCGAAGTCGGCAAACATCAGGTAGACCAGGCGGTTGTACTCACCGTCTCCGGCGAGGTCGACATGCTCAGCTCGCCGCTGCTGGCCGACGCCATCCAGACCGCGATGGCCACCAAGCCCGCGGCACTGATCGTTGACCTCTCCAAGGTCGGCTTCCTGGCCTCGGCCGGGATGACCGTCCTGGTGACCACGCAGGCGGAGATCGAGCCGCCGACGAAATTCGCGGTGGTCGCCAACGGCTCGGCCACCAGCCGGCCGATCAAGCTGATGGGAATCGACAGCGTGCTCTCGCTCTACAGCAGCCTCGACGGAGCGCTGAGCGGCATCGCTGGTGAGTGAGCCTCGGCGAAGTGAGCACGCAACTGGGGACGATGGGCCGCTCTGATCAACCGCAGAACGTGTCGAACATCGATGACCAATCCCGCTTCGTGCGGACGCGAGTGGGCGCCGACGCGCGCAGCGCGGCCCGGATCCGCGCCGAGTTCGGGGTGTGGCTCGGACGATATTTCTCCCTTGACGACGACCGCTTCAGTGATCTCCTGCTTGCGGTGAACGAGGCGATCGCCAATGCGGCGGAGTTCGCGTACGTCGACGCCGCGGAGCGCGGGACCGTCGACGTGCGGGCGGCCTACGACGGCGGCTCGGACACCTTGGCGGTGTCCGTCGACGACCGCGGCCGGTGGCGACAGAAAAAGCCGGTTCAGTACCAGCAGCAGATGCGCGGCCGTGGCATCCCGCTGATGGAGGCGCTCGCCGACGACGTCAGCATCAACCGCACTCGGCAGGGAACTCGTGTCACGTTGACGTGGACCGGCCTGACGCGGCCCGGCTGTAGCGCCTGATCATTGCTGCAATCACGCTTTCCTGGCTAAGCCATTGGGCGGCAAAAGGATTCATCGCACAAACCGCCCGTGGCGCGGTCAGCTCGCGTCAGACAGCCAAGCGGCACAACGCATCCCGTAACATCACCGGCATGGGCGGACGGCTCGCAAATCAGGGTGGATGGACATGAAGACTCCTCTTGCGCAAGCTTTCTCGATTCTCGGTCTGGCCGCCCACCTGGGCCGAGGCGCGGGCCGGGTGGCCACCGACGCAGCGATCGGCGGCAGATTCGGTCTGCCGCGGACGGTCGACGGGATCGATCCCACAGTCCTGTCCCGGGTCATGGGTACCACCGTCCGGTCGATCCGCGTTCTCAGCCGGGCCGCGGGCACGTCCTCGCGGGGCCGGCTGGTGTTGACCGGAAAGAACGTGCCCGACTCGGTGTTCGTCAAGGTCGCGGCGCAAAGCGCCGCCACTCGGCTGATGGGCGAACTCGGTCGCCTCGGACACACCGAGGTGCGGTTCTACCGTGAGCTCGCGCCTCAAGTCATCGGTGTGCCCTATTGCTACGGCGCGGCATTCGACGCCCGGACGGGCCGCTACCTGCTGGTCCTGGAGGACCTGCCGGCCGAGTCGTGCGAGTTCCCCGACACCTTGCATCCGTTGTCGGCCGATCAGGCGAGCCTGATCATCGAGCTGCTGGCCGAACTGCATGCCACCTTCTGGGGCCGGCTCCCGCGCGACGGGCGCGGTCCGATGGGCTGGCTGTATACGCCGTCCGGCGACGTCACGTCGTTGCTGACCGGTTCGCTGATGCACCTTTCGATCAAGCGGCTCGCCGAGCGCATTTCCCTGGTCGACGTCCCCGTCGACACTGGCCGCTTTATCGCCGACAACTACCGCGCCGTCGCCACGCTCATCGACGCTCCCCCGCACACCGTCATGCACGGCGACGCCCATCCGGGCAACATGTACTTCCAGGGCGGGAAGGCCGGGCTGCTGGACTGGCAGGCGGTGCGCCGGGGACACCCGTCGCGCGAACTGGCCTACACGCTGATCACCAGCCTGACGCCGGAGGACCGTCAGGCCAACCAGCGCGACCTCCTCGACGACTACCGTCGGGCGCTGATGGCGGCCGGCGGACCCGAGTTGGACCGCGACGACCTGTGGCTGCGATTCCGCCAGGGCGCGTTGTACGCATACGTCGCCGCGCTGATCACCGCCGGGATGGGCGGGATGCAGGTCCAGAACATCGCGATGGAGGGCCTGCGCCGCGGCGTCGCGGCGCTCGATGATCTGGAAACCGTCGCCGGGCTGAAGGGTTCTCTGTAGAACAGACCCAATTCGGCTGAGGCTATTGCCTTCGTCGCGCCGAGAGTTACGCTACCTACCGTAGCGAAATGCTGCGCGGCTAGCCGCTCAGCCCTCCCGAGACAGCACCGGCGGCGAAGAGGAGTCTCATGTTCGACCTGAAGATCATCGGTGGCACGGTCGTCGACGGCACGGGCGCGGAGCGCTATGCCGCCGATGTCGGCATCAAGGACGGCAAGATCGTCGACGTCGTGCGACGCTCGGCCAACGGCCCCGCGATGAGCGGGGAAGCGGCCGAAACCATCGACGCGACAGGGCATGTGGTGGCCCCCGGCTTCGTCGACATCCACACCCACTACGACGGCCAGGTCAGCTGGGACAGCCTGCTCGAGCCGTCCAGCGGCCATGGTGTGACCACGATCGTGACCGGCAACTGCGGCGTCGGCTTCGCGCCCGTGCGGCCCGGCAGTGAGCAGTGGCTGATCGAGCTGATGGAGGGCGTCGAGGACATTCCCGGCACCGCGCTGACCGAGGGCATCACCTGGGGCTGGGAAAGCTACCCCGAGTACCTCGACGCGGTCGGCAAGCAGAAGTTCGCCGTCGACGTGGGCAGCCAGATCGCCCACGGCGCGGTCCGGGCCTACGCGATGGGCGAGCGCGGCGCGCGCAACGAGCCGGCCACCCCCGAGGACATCGAGGCGATGGGACGGCTGGTTCGTGAGGCGATCGAGGCCGGCGCGCTCGGATTCTCCACCTCGCGCACGATGGGCCATCGCGCGATGGACGGCGAACCGGTGCCCGGCACGTTCGCCGCCGAGGAGGAGCTGTTCGGTCTCGGCCGCGCGATGGCGGCGGGCGGTCAGGCGGTGTTCGAGCTGGCACCGCAGGGCGCGGCGGGTGAGGACATCATCGGGCCCAAGAAAGAACTGGACTGGATGCGGCGACTGAGCGGCGAGATCGACCGTCCCGTGTCCTTCGCCCTGATCCAGGTAGACGCCGATCCGAAACTGTGGCGCGAGATGCTCGACCTGTCCGCGGACGCGCACGCCGCGGGCGCCCGCCTCTACCCCCAGATCGCGGCGCGGCCGTTCGGCATGATGATCGGCTTCCAAGGCCATCACGGTTTCAGTCATCGGCCCACTTACCGCCGGCTGAAGGCCGAGTGCAGCCGCGACGAGCTCGCGCAGCGGTTGGCCGACCCCGCGGTGAAGGCGGCGATCCTGTCGGAGGATGACCTGCCCGCCGATCCCACATTGTTGTTCGACGGGATGTTCGCCTTGGTGCAGCACTCGCTGGGCAGGCTGTACGCGCTCGGCGACCCGCCGGACTACGAGCCCACCCCGGACCGCACCGTCGCCGCCATCGCCAAGGCGCGCGGCGACGATCCGCTGTCCACGCTGTACGACCTCATGTTGGAGTCGAATGCAACTTCCATGCTGATGCTGCCGCTGTTCAACTACGCCGACGGCAACTGCGACGCGATCCGGGAGATGCTGCTGCACCCGGCGGGCGTGCTCGGCCTCTCCGACGGCGGCGCCCACTGCGGCATGATCTGTGACGCGTCCTACCCCACCTTCCTCCTCACGCACTGGGCACGGGACCGGCACCGGGGTGAGAAGCTGTCGCTGGAATACGTGATCCGCAAGCAAGCTCGCGACACCGCCCACCTGTTCGGCCTCACCGACCGCGGCACCATCGAGCCGGGCAAGAAGGCCGACATCAACGTCATCGACATGGACGCGCTGACCCTGCACCCGGCGGCGATGGCCTTCGACCTGCCGGCCGGGGGGAACCGAATATTGCAGGGCGCCAGCGGTTATGCGGCGACCATCGTCAGCGGGACCGTCACCCGCCGCAAGGACGTCGACACCGGGGCCCGCCCCGGGCGCCTGGTCCGCGGGGCGCGCTAAGAGCTCATGGCAACGGTGGCCGGCAATCCGGCGCGCGCCCGCGATGAGGATGCCATCGGCACCCCGCCGGAAAGCCCGACGCTGGTGCCCGCCGAGCGCTACTACTCCCCCGCCTTCGCCGCGCTAGAGGCGCAGCGGATGTGGCCGAGGGTGTGGCAACTGGCCTGCATGGTCGACCACGTGGCGACACCCGGCGACTACTTCGAATACCGTTGCGGCCCATATGGGGTGCTGATCGTCCGTGACGACGACGGGATTCTCCGCGCCTTCCAGAACGTCTGCCGGCATCGCGGCAATTCGCTGTGCACCGGATCCGGTTCCGGCCTGCGCGAAGTCAAATGCGGCTAGCACGGTTGGACCTGGGACCTGGCCGGTGCGCTCAAACGGGTGCCCAACCGTAAGGGCTTCGGCTCGCTGCGGATGTCCGATTTTCCCCTGATACCGGCGCGGGTCGAGACCTGGGCCGGGCTCGTCTTCGTCAACCTCGATCCTGGCGCGGTCTCGTTGACCGAATACCTCGAGGCGGTGCCCGACGACATCGCGTGGTGCCACCTGGAGGATTTCCGCTGCTACGCCACGCTCACCATCGAGGTCGACGCCAACTGGAAGACCATCGCCGACGGCTACAGCGAGACGTACCACATCCAGACCCTGCATCCGGAACTGCTGCGTTGCGTCGACGATATCCATGCGCCGCAACAGATCTGGGGCCACACCGGGAAATCGGACCAGCCCTATGGCGTGCAGAGCCCACGCTTTGACGGCGCCCTGTCCGACGAAGAGGTCTGGGACGCCTACGTTGAGACGCAGGGCGCGCTGATGGGGGCTGCCGAAGGCACGCCCATCCCGGCGCGCGAGTCCGGCCAGACCGTTCAGGACCTTATCGCCGCGCGCACTAGAGCATTCGCGGCCGAGCGCGGCGTCGACCTCGCCTGGGCCGATACCGATCGCATGACCCGGCTGCACCAGTACAACGTCTTTCCCAACATGACGCTGCTGGCCAACGCCGATCACCTGACCGTGATGTGCTCGCGGCCCGCCGCGGACCCCTCCCCCGACAAGGGCGAGCTGATCATGTTCTTGATGACCCGGCTGCCGCCCGGTGCGCAGCACAACAAGCCGACGGATATGCGGACGACCGCCGGGGAGGCCGAACCGGGCCTGGTGCTCACCCAGGACATCGCGGTGCTTCCCGGCTTGCAACGGGGCATGCATCAACCCGGCTTCACGCATCTGGTGTTGTCCAGCGAGGAACGCCGCGTGATCAACATGCATCGCAACCTGGAGCGCTACCTCGAACTGCCCGACTCAGAGCGCATGACCGGCGGCGGGTGTTGACGGGTCTTGGGTCGCAGGCGGTATGGGTCGGGTGATCGGCCCCGGTCACATCAACGAAAGTCTTGATGTAGCAACGTGTTTGACACTTGACGATGCACTGCCGGTAGTGACCCCGCTAACCCGACTCAATTGTTGGTCGGTGGTGGCTGGGGTTGGAACGGTGTGTACCACCACCAGTCGGCGCGTTCGCCGAGCGGCCCACGGCAGGGAGGGACGGCGGGTGGGGGTTGGGTTGGTGGGCGCGCGAGCGATCCCGGGTGCAGGGGTCGCCCGGAGTTGTCGGTGACGCTGAGGTTGTCGGCGGGTCCGGTGATGGTGATGACGCCGCGGTGGTGCAGCCGGTGGTGGTACGGGCATAGCAACACCAGGTTGGCCAGTTCGGTGGGGCCGCCGTCTTCCCAGTGCCGGAGGTGATGGGCGTGCAGACCACGGGTGGCCCCGCAGCCTGGCACCGCGCACATCCGGTCGCGATGCTCCAGCGCGCGGCGCAGCCGCCGACTGATCACCCGCGTCGCACGGCCGGCGCCGATGACTTCGCCGTCGCGGTGAAACCAGGCTTCACAGGTGGCATCACAGCTCAGGTAGCGGCGTTCGGCCTCGGACAGCAGCGGACCCAGATGCAGCGCCGCGGCGGGCTTTTCCACGTCGACATGCACCACCACGGTGGTGTGTTGCCCATGGGGACGCCGCGCCGCCTCGACGTCCCAACCCGTCTCGACCAGGCGCATGAACGCGTCGGCGGTGCCTGGCAGCGGCGGCGCCTGATCGCTGACGCCCTCGCCGTGCTCGCGCTTCCACTGAGCGATCAGCGCATCCCGATGAGACGCCAGCGCCGCGTCGAATTTCGCCGCATCCAGGTGTGGAAGTTTGATCCGCCAACAGGTGAACTCCTCGTTGGCGGCTTTGGTGATCGATCGCTCTGGTTGCGGCCCAGGATCGGGCTCGGGCCGCGGTTCCAACTTGACCACGGTACGCAGCTGGTTGACCGTGGCGACCTGGGCCAGCGCCGCATAGTGCCCATCGGAGCCCTCGCCGGCGCGCGCCGCGATGACCCCGACCTGATCCAGCGACAACCGGCCCTCCCGCATGCCCTGCGTGCAGCGGGGAAACTCCTCGAACCGGCGCGCGACGGTAGCCATCGTGTGCGCGTTCGTCGAGGACGCCCCGAGCTTCCAGGCCACCAACGCCGCAACCGAGCGTGCGCCCGTGATCCCGCAGAGCCCGTCGCGATCGATCTCGGCGACGATCTCGACCATGCGCCCATCGATCGCGTTGCGCTGACCGGTTAACTCCGCCATCTCCTCGAACAGCACCTCGAGACGATCCTTGGGGCGCACTTCGACGCTGGCTGCAATCGCGGTCGGAGACATGGCGCCATCATCGCAGCCACCACCGACAAACCCGACCGCCCGATCTGCTCAACGGGTCACCCTCGCCCTGCTCTACCGGCCGCAAACATCGTGGAAACCTCGTATCTCGCGCATCGACACCACTAGTAGCGCATTGATTCTGCGCCGGGCGCTCCCGCGTCCCAGCAAATGAGCGTCGGAACGCCGAAGTGATATCTCGCAACATAATTCGCGTTCACGGCGCGAAAGTGGCGTCCAGCGATTTAGAATCCCGCTTGTGATGACCCCGTCTTACCCCTGGGGGGGCAATCGAGGGCAACTTGCGCGGCACCTTCGGCTGCCGTATCACACGCTCCGCCGGCGGCGGACGCGACGTCTGTGCCAGAGTTTCGAACGGGTGGGCGTTCGAACGGCACCGGAGCGGCTGCGAGAAATGTTAGCGGGCGCGCCGCTGGCCGCGCACGAACTGCTCAACGTGAACTTCGCGTTGATCGCGATGCAGCTCGACCGCGAATCTCGCGCCGCGCGCTACAAGCGGCTCAAGAAGCGCGGCGCCCGTTCGTTGATGTTCGCGGGTCTGATCGTGGTGGTGCTGAACTTCCTGATGTGCATGGCCTACGTGCTGTTGAACCTGGCGGAACAGTCGGCGCCTTACTAGGTCTTCAGCGCGGCACGACGATGCCGTTGTCGTAGGCGTAGACGATCGCGGCGGCCCGGTCGCGCAGATCGAGCTTCCCGAAGATGCGGCCGACATGGCTCTTGACGGTGACGCCGGAGATGCACAGTTTGTCGGCGATCTCCGTATTCGACAACCCTTGGCCGATCAATGTCAGGACGTCGAGCTCGCGGGTGGTCAGTTCGCCGATGGCGATGCCGCGGGGACCGGGTGCGGCCTTGCGGTACGTGGTGAGCACGCGCGAGGTGACCGCGGGATCGAGATAGCTGTCACCCCTGGCGACCGCCCGCACCGCGCGGATCAACTCCTCGGCCGAAGAGTCCTTGAGCACGAAGCCGGCCACGCCGGCACGCAGCGCTCCCGACAGCAGCTCGTCCTCGTTGAAGGTGGTCAGGGCCAGCACCGGCGGCCTGCCACCCAGCCTGCGCGTCGCCTCGATCCCGTCGACGCGGCGCATCCGCAGATCCATCACGACGACGTCGGGCCGGTGCTCGGCCACCGCGGCCGGCACCTCGTCACCGTCGGCACATTCCGCGACGACGACGAAACCATCCTTGCGGCGCAGGATCCGGCGCAGGCCCGACCGCACCAGGTCCTGGTCGTCGACGAGCAGCACGGTGATCTCGGGCGTCGCTGAATTGTCTGGGATCATCCCTTGCACCACCACGGGCGCCAGGCGACATCGCCTTCGTGCAGCGGTATTTCCGCGCACACCGACCAGCCGTCGCGGGTGGGGCCGACGTCGATCGCGCCGCCGAGCAGCTCCACCCGCTGGCGCATACCACGCAAGCCGCGTCCCTCGGCCGACGGCGAGGCCGCCACCGCCGCGGGAAGCAGATTGGTGATGGCCAGCCTCGCCGACACCGCCGAAATATCCAACACCACACCGGCTTTCGACTCTGGGGCGTGCTTGGCGATATTGGCCAGCGACTCCTGGGTGATGCGGTACAGCGCGAGGCCGACCGCGGCCGACACGTGATCGGTGGGCCCTTCGACGCACAGCGCGACGGTCAAACCGGCCCGCTGAAAACCTTCGACCAGCACCGCGATGTCGTCGATGCCGGGCTCTGGAGCGGTCTGCGCGGTCTTGCTCGGCCAGTTGTCGAGCAGCCCGACGGTACGACGGATGTCGGCCATGGCCTGGCGGCCGAGCCGCTCGGCCTGCTCCAGGGCCTCGACCGCGTCATCGACGTCGCGATCCTGCTGCAGCGCGCGGCGCGCACCCGTCACGTGCAACAGGGTGATGCTCAGCGAGTGGGCGATGACATCGTGCACTTCGCGCGCGATGCGGCGGCGTTCGTCGGCGGCGGCGTGCTCGGCCAACATGTCTTGTGCCTCAATCTGTTCCGCCAGCAGCAGCCGCTGGGTTCGCATCAGGTAACCGAGCAGCCATCCCACCGCTATGAAACCCAGATACAGCACCACCGTGTCGAGGCGATGCAGGGCGGATGCGGTGAGCAACAGCGCCGCCGCCGAGAGGCTCGCCAGGATCCCGCCCAGCACCGACGCCAACGTCGCGACGACCAAGACCATCAGGACCAGCAACGCCGGGGCGAAATCGGCGTGGATGGGCGTGGACGTGCCAAACAGCGTCAGCGCGGTGGACGCCGTCCAGGTGGCCCACAGCGGCCCCGGGGTCATCTTCGTGTTGAAGATCAAGAACGCGAACGAGGGGGACAGCGCCAGGGCGAACGCCGTCAGCGCCACCGGCAGATCCGAGACGGGCCGCTGCAGCGTCCCGATCACCCCGCCGAGCACCAGGGCGACATCGACGGAGATCAGCGCCGCCCAGGTGATACCGACGGGAATCAGCTCGCTTCGCCGGCGCAGCAGTTCCCGCAAGTGATCCGCTGCGGCATGCAACATCGTCCAATCCTAGAAGAGCCGGCTGCCTCGTCACATCCTCCTGCGGGCGGCACCCGCCTCCGCCCGTGGTAGGAGACAAAGACTGCACTTCGGCACGACGCGCCGCGGGCCGCTGCTTTCCTAGCGTTTCAGTCATGACATGGACACTGCTGCACGACCGCATGGCCTTCATGGCCGAGGTGATACGCGCCGCCGAGACGGACCCCGAGGCGGCACTTGCGTTGATCGACAACTCATCCGAGGTGTCCGAGCTGTTCGGCGACCAGGAGGGCTTGATGCTCTCGCTCGGCCAACGCTGGATCACCATGCTGGTGGCCAAGCTGGATCAGGCCGCCTACGAGGGCGCGCCTGCCGAACAGGTGCGTGCCGATCTCGAGGCCGCCCATGCCGGGCTGCACGCGTTGGTGAAGATCGGCACTCGTCGCTCGCTGCGCGTGCGCTCGCTTACGCGCGGTGAGCACGTGGCCGTCGGCTTGTTCGGCGGGCCCAACGGTGATCGGCAGACCGTTGCATGACCGAATGGGCAGCCTTGCGCGATGGACCAGCCGGTACGCGGTCCTTATCGTCGGCCTCTGGGTGCTGGCGGCGGGAATCGCCAATGTGGCGGTGCCACAACTTGAGCGGGTGGTGGACTCCCATGCCCGGTCCTTCATGCCGCCCAGCGCGCCGAGCGCGACGGCCGCCGCCCGGGCCGCACAGTTGTTCAACCAGACGCCCAGCAACAACTTCGTTTACGTTGTGCTGGAACGCGATCAGCGGCTGACGCCGCAGGATCGCCAGTTCTACGACGCGCTGACGACGGCGTTGGGCTCGGATCAGCGCCACGTGTATGCGGTGACAGACCTGTGGTCGCAGCCGGCCACGGCCGCGGGCGCGCAGAGTTCGGACGGCAAGGCCGTCAGCGTGATGGTCCGGCTGGCCGGCATGCTCGGCACCGCGCAGGCGCGCGATTCGATCAACGCCGTGCGCGGGACCGTCCATAAGCTGTCACCGCCTACCGGTCTGGCAGTCCATGTCACGGGCCCCGGAGCCACGATCGTCGACGAATTCTCCGCGATCGATCGGCAGATGCTCGGGATCACCGCCGCCACCATCGGCCTCATCCTGCTGTTGCTGCTGGTGGTCTATCGATCACCCGTCGCGGCGGCGATCCCGCTGATCTCGGTCGGACTTGCCCTGGCGCTGGCCCGCGCCGTCGTCGCGGCGCTCGGTCAATCCAATGTGGTTGAGGTGTCGCTGTTTTCCGTGGCGCTCATGGCGGCCATGACGCTGGGAGCCGGAACCGACTATGCGATCTTCCTGGTCGGCCGCTACCACGAAGGCCGGCGCCGCGGCGTGGCTCCGGCCCAGGCGCTGACGCAGGCCTACCGGTCCATCGCGCCCGTGGTGATCGGATCGGCGCTCACCGTGTCGGTGGCGCTGGCGTGCCTGGTCTTCGCGAAGGTGGGCTCTTTCCGCAGCGCAGGATTGCCCTGCGCCATCGGCATTCTGGCGACAATGGTCGCGGCGCTGACCTTGACGCCCGCGCTGATGAGCCTGGCGATACGGCGCGCGTATCTCGAGCCGCGGCCGTCGAAAACCGCGCGGCGCTGGCGCCGGGTCGGAACGGCCGTCGCCCGCTGGCCCGGCCCGATCCTGGTCACCGCGCTGGCGTTGACCCTGCTGGTCGCGCTGCCGTTGGTGAGCATGCGGGTCGGCTTCAACGAACCCGCGGCCACGCCGTCGGCCACCGACTCCAACCGTGGCTATGCCAGCGCCGACCGGCATTTCGCGGCCAACGCGCTGCTGCCCGACGTCATCGCCGTCCAGGCCGACCACGACCTGCGCAACCCGGCCGGGCTGATCGCCATCGAACGGATCACCCGCCACGTCATGGCCGTACCGGGTGTGCGTGCAGTGCAGTCCGCCAGCCGTCCCGACGGCAAGGTGCCCGAACAGGCGACGTTGACCTATCAGGCCGGTGTGCTCGGTCGTCAGTTCGGTGACACCATGGATTCGCTGACCCAGCGGCTCAAGCGGGTTTCCGAGCTGGACAGCGCGCTGGCGCGGACCCAAGCCGCGGTCGACGGGTTGGGCAACGGATTGCGCGGTGGCAGCGCCGGATTGGCCGACATGTCCGGCGCCGCGCAAGACATGCGGGCCGGGATGGACGGACTGCAGAGCAATGTCACGACGGTATCGGGTTACCTTGACCCGCTGCGGGACTTCGTCGAGCGCACTCCCGACTGCGCCACCAATCCGATTTGCTCAACGGTGGACCGTGTCCTCCAGCCCGTCGATAGCCTGGTGCAGACGTCTACCCGGCTGGGCTCGGGCGCGGCGAAACTCACCAGCGGGTCGAGCACGGCCGCCGCCGCGATGGCCACCCTGCCGCAGAGCGTGGCGTCGATGAAAGACGCCCTGGGGCAAGCCCGTTCGGCCACCCGCGACTTGCTGAGTCTGTCCGATACGCTCGGTCCGCAACTGCGCCAGTTGACCGATTACATGAACGAGATCGCGACGCAGTTCCAGGGCAGCGCGGCAGGGGACTTCTACATGCCGCAGCGGGCGTTGACCGACCCGCGCTACACCACGGCGCTTAGCCACCTCATCTCCGAAAACGGGCGTGCGGCTTACCTGCTGGTGTACGGCGACGGGTCGGAGTGGGGCGCCGACGGTGCCAAACGGGCGGGGCAGGTGCGCGCCGCCATCGACGAGGCCACCAAGGAGGGCACCCTCACCCCGACCGAGATCGACCTGGCTGGAGTGGGCCCGGTGACCGCCGACCTACAGCGCTTCGTGGCCGGCGACACCGAGCTGTTGGTCGGTGCCGCGCTGGTCCTCATCTTCCTCATCGTCACCGCGATGTTGCGCAGCCCCGTCGCTGGACTGGTCGTCGTCGGGACCGTCGTCACTTCATACGCTTCGGCCATCGGTGCCAGCGTGCTGATTTGGCAGCACCTGCTTCATCATGACTTGCACTGGGCCGTCGCGCCGATCGCCTTCATCGCGCTGATCGCCGTCGGCGCGGATTACAACCTGCTGCTCGCGTTGCGCATCAAACAGGAAGCGGCGGCGGGCCTGAAGACCGGCATCATCCGCGCGTTTGGCGGTACCGGAGGGGTGGTCACGATTGCCGGCGTCATCTTCGGGCTGACCATGCTGGCGCTGCTGAGTAGCAGCGTGCTCAGCATCGCCCAGATCGGTACGACGATCGCGGTCGGATTGTTACTGGACACGCTGGTGGTGCGAGCGTTCATCGTGCCGTCGATCATGGCGCTGTTGGGCCGGTGGTTCTGGTGGCCGAGTCCGCTCCCCCGCCGCACCGTCGCGCCATCGGCGAAAACGCCTGAGCCGCAACTGGTTACTGCTGGGGCGGTATGACAGATGAGGGCAGTCCGACCAGTACGCCTTCGACGTCTCCGTCGACGCTGACCAGCAGGCCGCGCCCCGGCGGCAGTGTCTGGGCCCGGACGTTGCGGTTGATCCGGTTCTGCGGGTCGTTGTCCATATAGAGCTGCGCCACCTTCGCCGAGTTCTGGAAACGCATCCACGGATCCATCTGCAGCGTCGCCCAGTTCGCGCTGTTGCGCGTGGTGAAGACGTGTAATCCGATCTGCCGCGCACGCTCCATCAGCTTCCACAGCGCGGCGCCCACCGGAGGTTTGGGCGGGTAACTTTGGTCCGGACGCAAGTCCTGAATGTCGTCGATCAGGACGAAGTGCCGCGGGCCCTCCCACGGTTTGAGTGCGCGTAACTCCTCCTGGCTCAGGCCTTTCGGAGGCAGCCGGGGCAGCAGGACCTGCTGTGCGAGCGCGGTGATCACCTCGTCGATCTCGTCCTGGTCGTAGGCGTAGGCGCTGACGTAGCCGGGCCCGTGCAGGTCGCGCAGACCGTGCGGTGCGGTCTTGGGGTCGATCAGCGTCAGCTGCGCTTCCTCGGGGCTGAATCGGTTCATGATCGCCTCGCCAATGGCGACCAGCGACATGGTTTTTCCGCACCCTTGCCGTCCCAAAATCATCAATCCGGGGCTCTCGCGCAGCTTGATGGGCACCGGCCCCAGCTCGTGACGTTCACCGATGGCGAACGCGAGCGAGAGGTCCTCGCCGCTGGGGTGTGCGGCCTCGTACTCCAGAATCGCCTTCAGTGCCACCCGCTGAGGCAGACGCTGCAGGGTGGCGTGCTTGGTGACTCCGGCGACCTCCGCGATGCGGGCCCCGACGTCGACGATGCTCACCACCACGCCGGTGTTCGGATCGGTCAGGGCCGGAACACCCACCCGCAGTTCGTGCAGGCTGTCGGTCAGGCCGAAGCCGGGCCGGTTCAGCGTCCGCCGCGCCGCGTCGCGTGACTCCAGCGACGAGTGCCCCATCTGACTCTCGCTGGGGTCGGCCAACCGCAATTGGATTCGTGCCGTGGCGTTTTGCAGCAGGCTCTGCCGCTGGCCGTGAATCCACCCACCGGCGCTGCACATCACGTGCACGCCGTATTCGGGGCCGCGGCTGCTCAGCGAGATGATGCGGTCGCCCAGCACAGTGTCTTTCGAGTACAGGTCGTCGTAGTCATCGACCACCACGAAGACATCTCCGAACGGGTCGTTGGCGTCGGTGCCGCCCAATCCGTCACTGCCCGGCGCGAAGCGGCGTTCCCGGAAGCCGTCGAGGTCGATCTTGAGGCGTCGGAACGAGTCCTCGCGGGCGTCGATCAACGCGTCCATGCTGCTCAAAATGCGCTCGATGCCCTCAGCGTCCTTCGGCGAGACGATGTCGGTGACATGGGGCAGCGAGGCGGCCTGGGCCAGGGTCGCGCCGCCGATGCAGAAGAACGTCACCCGCGACGGGCTGTACATGGTTGCGGCCGAGCACATCAGCGTCATCAGCGTGGTGGTTTTGCCGCGCTGCTTGGCGCCCACCACGATCACGTTGCTGCGCAACGCGTCCACCGCATGGACAATCTGCTTCGACTCTTCGGGGATGTCCATGACGCCGACCGGGAACATCAGCCCCGCGTTGCGCCCGTAGTCGACGTGCCAGGGCTTGCCGCGGTATCCCGCGACCAGGGCGTCGATGGACTCGGGCTCCTCGAGCGGCTCCAGCCACGGCCGGCGCGGTGAGCGGTGCGGCACCTCGTGCAGCGACTCCCGCAGCACGTCGACGATCTTCTTCCGTTTGAAACCGTCGTCGTAGTAGAGGAATTCGTCGGGTTCGGCGTCGACGGCCGCGGCCGCCTCCAGCGCGGTGGCATCGGAGGCGTCCAGCGGCTGGAACTGCCAGTTGTACAGCCGCGGCTTGGTCAGCGTCATGTCGACGGTGGTGGCGACCTCCTTGGCCTTCGGCACCACGAACGGGGCGGAGAGATAGAAGCAGCGGAACGGTTCGAGATCACGCGGCCCCACCTTGAGCAGACCGAAGCCGTTTTCCTTCGACGGCAGGTGGTAGGCGGCGTCCGAGCCGATCACCTCGCGGCTGTCGTCACCGGACTCGGCGCGCAGCGCGATGCGGAACGCGATGTTGGACTTGACCTTTTGCAGCGACGACAGGTCCAGCCGCTGCCCACCCAGCATGAAGAAAACGTTCGCGCCGCGGCCCTCCTGGCCGATGTGGATGATGAGATTGATCCACTTCTCGTGATTGGCGAACAGCTCCAGATATTCGTCGACGATGACGAGCAGGACCGGCACCGGGGGCAGATCGCGCCCGGCAAGCCGGATCTCTTCATAGTCGTTGGCGTCGCGGGCGCCCACCGACGTGAACAGCTCGTAGCGTTGCTTGATCTCGCCGTCGATGACCCTGCGCATTCGCTCGGCCAAATGCCGTTCGTCCTTGCCGAGGTTCGACAGCGCGGCCACCACATGGGGAATGCCCAGAATATCCTGGGCTGCCGATTCGAACTTCATGTCGACGAAGATGACGTTGAACGTCTCCGGGGAGTGGGTCAGCGCGATGCCGTAGACCAACGACAAGAAGAACTCTGACTTCCCCGAGCCACTGGTACCGATGACCACGGAGTGGAACCCGAAGCCGCCGAAGTCTTTGGCGCGGATGGTGATGTTCTGCAGCTCGCCGTTGGGTTTGGCGCCGACGGGCACCTCGCACCAACGCTCGTCGCCGCGTCCCCGCCGCTCGGCCCACAGCCGGTCGACGTCGAGGTCTCGGGGGTCGCTAATGCCCAGGGCCCGCAGGAGTTCGGTTGCGCCGCTGACAGAGTCGGCGATCTCGCTACGGCTGGTCGGCGACCAGCGGGCCATCGCCCGCGCGTACCGGTAGGCGCGGTGCACGGACAGTTGGTCGGCGTGGGCGAAGAACTTGTTGCGCACCCGCAGCAGCGGCGCCGGGCGGTCGTCTTCGCCGTCGGCGTCGGAGCCGTTGCGGTGCAGGGCTACTTCGCCGTTGACCGATCCGTTGGGTGAGCTGTGCCGTTCGCTGAGGTCGAAAACCTGGTCATTGGCGAAGCCGACGCCGGTGCCGATGCGTGAGGCGATGCGCAGCAACGTGATTCCCGCTTTGCCGACCTGCCCGACGACGCTCTCCCACGCGTCGGGGCTGCCGGTGTTGTCGTCGATGATCACCAGGTGCGGGCCGAGATCGACCGTGTCGCTGCCGGTTTCCAGGGCCGAGCCCATCGCGGTGGGGCTGGCCGCGGCCAGCGGCGTCCAGGCGCCGCGCTTGCCCTTCATGTGCAGCTCAGCACCTAGGGTCTCTTCGAGTTCCTCGGGCGTGGCGAAGATCAGGCGCCGAAACCCGCACGCGTCGAACAGTTCGTCGTGCAGGTTGTGCGGCAGCCAGACGATCCACGACCACACCTCGGGGTTGCGGGTTACCACCAACAACTTGACGTCGCGCGGGTTGTGGAACACCGCCAGGGAGCACAGCACCGAGCGCATCAGCGACCGCAGCCGGTCGAGATCCTCGCCGACGAAGCTGAATCCGGGCGCCGAGCGCAGGTTGACCACCTTGGCGATGTCGCGAATCTTGCGCTGCTCCAGGATGAAATCGCGAAGTGCCTGCCCGGTGACGGGTTCGAGCTCCTCATCGGAGGCGATGTCGGGCCAGGTCACCGAAAGCACCGAGTCCGGCGCGTGCTGCACGCCCGTGCCGAGCCGCACCTCCAGGAAGTCGGCGTCGCCGCGCCCGCGCTCCCACATCCGGGGGCCGCCGATGATGGCGCCGAGCCCGCGCGGATCGGAGTGCACGGAGTTCTGCCATTCGCGTTGCGCACACACCGCGGTCTGGATCTCGTCGCGGTTGCCGTCGAGGTCACGCAGATAGCGGCGACGACCCTTTTCCATTTCGCCCCAGGTGATCTTGCGGGCACGACCGAAGCGGCCGGAGAACGCCAGCATGCTGAAGGCGCCGATCCCCATCAGGGGGAAGAAGCCGGTGGTCAGGCTGCGCACGCCCGAGACGTAGAGCATGACGATGGTGCCGATGAGCGCGACGATCAGCGCGGGCACCCCGATCATCACCCAGATGTTGCGCGGCTCGCGTTCTGGCAGCGCGATAGGCGCGCTGGGCGCTACCCGCACGGGTTTCGGCGGCTCGATCTTGACGCGGTTGATGGGGAACGCTTTCTTGGACATTCTCTAGCCTCCCGGCTTCGCCGATGTCGTCACCACAGCCACCTTGCCGAGCGCCGGGACGGTGTCCCGCGCCAAAAGCGCTGCCTCCCTTGACAACGCCGGGCCAGCGGCGAAGGTCCGCAGCAGCGGCCAGGGGGCCTGGACCGCCGATCCCGGATCGAGCCCGAGCGCGCGCAACGTCGTGTCGTCATTGGTGATGCCGAACCGCACCCCGTTGTCGGAGACCCAGAACAACGATTCGCGGGAATCGGAGGTGACCACGCCGCTGGTCGACGTGACGAAGTTGGCCGCGCCCGGCAACACCAGCACCTGGTTGGCGACCACCGAGGCCGGGTCGCGGTCGTCACGCACCAGGTGAACGATGCGGTTGTCCAGGTACGACGGTGTGGGAAGTCCGCGCCCGTTGTAGACGACAACGCGCGCCTGCGGATCCGTCGAGCCCTTCTCCCATCCGACACAGGTGGTCGGATCGGCGGCGGTGTCAATGAAATTCAGGCGCTTGGTCGGGTAGTAGTCCACCGCGAGCGAGGACACCTCGGGGATGTTGACCAAAACGTCGGGAGCCACGACGCGGGGCGCCGTGGAGCCGTACGAGTTGGCGCTGCGCAACAGGTCGGCGACGAAACTGGTGATCTTCTGCACTCCGTCGGGCAACAGGACGTAGAACTGCTTGCCGCCACTGGCGGTCTGGGCCTGCAGCACCGCGCCGACCTGTGAGCCCGACACCCACGTCGAGGGCGTCCCCGCCAGGGGCACCGCGGGCACACCGAGTGGTTCGGTCGCCGGTAACGCGTCGTGGAGGGCCCGCGAAATCTCCACCGGCAGAGTCACTCCCGGGTCCAGACCCAGGCTCAGCGTGACCGCCCTGTTCGACGGATCGATCTGCGAGCGCTTTCCGCCCCAGATCACATAGGTGTTGCCCTCGAACGTGACCAACACCCCGGCGTCATCACTGAGCGGTGTGGCGCGGTCGAAGCCCTCGAGCTGCCCGGCAATCGAAGTCACCAGCGGCCGCTCGGAGCTGCGCGGTCGGCCCGCCGTGTCGCACACCGCCCACGCCGACGTCGCCCCCCGATGAACCGGCATGGCCGCCGGCGCACCCGGGATACCGACCAGCGGCCCGGTCGGATACTTCGCTATCTCAGCCGGTTTCACCCATGTCGGCTGATTCGCCGTGCCAGTGGCCAGCCGCGCGGACGTCAAATTCAGCACCGGATACAGCCGCCCGTCGATCCTGGCGTAGAGCGCCCCGGAATCGCGGTCGCCGATGATCGCGGAATCACCCACGATGCCAGTCGGTTTCAAAACATTCAGCAGCAGCATCCAGCCCGACGCGATGGCCACCAGAAGTACCGACAACACCAGCGCGGCCGTCTGCTTGCGGTCGTCGTGTTTCATGCGCACCGAGAAACGGGTGGTCGCCGCGCGCAGCCGCCGGTTGTAGAACAGGTGCCCGGAGTTCTGGTCGCGGTTAGACAAACTCAGCGGCATGCTCAGTACCCCTTGGGTGCTCGGTGAGGATCGGCCTGCTGAATCCGATCAGCCAAATTCGCGGCGTCCACTGCCACCCCGTAGCGGCCCATCGCATAGTTGATGAACGCACACGCCTGCGCTACGAGATTGTGGATGTCGCGCGAGGTCCCCGGCTGGTGATACGCCGCGAAGGTCGGCGCGATGAATTGCCAGGCGCCCTTACTCGGTGTGCCCCGCGCCGCGTTGGAATCCCAGTCGTTGACCGCGTTGGCGTTGTAGTTGGATTCGCGGCGGGCCACCAGATCCATGCCGCGTTCCCAGCGAGCGCGCGCCGCCGGGTCGTGAATGCCCTTGATGTCCAAGGCTTTACGGATGGCCGCCAACACGGCCGGGCGTCCGCTGGCCTGGCTGTGGTGCATCGACCGCCCCCGAAGGTAGTGCAAGCGTCGCAGTCTGCGCGCGAGCAGCTTCGCCCGCCGGCGCGATCCGGCGACATGGCGATGTTGGGTCCGCAGCCGCGCCGCCATACGGACTTCTGCCTCGCGTCGACCCATCGGTGTATCGGCGGCCGGTGTCGTGTCGGTTAAGGCGGCATCGAGCACCGTTCGCGTCGCAGCGTGGCTGTGCGTGTGATCGGCCCGCGCCGCGGTGATGATCTGCCCCAGCATCCGGTCCGCATGGGCCGACCGTGTCAACCGCTTTCTTGAGGTATCCGACCGAGTAGCTGCCGCGCTGGGCAGGCCAGCGGTGCGATGCGTGAGCGCCGCGGCGCGGGCCTGTGCATCATCGATGCCGTGGTCGGTGGTGAAGCCCGCGAACAGATTGTGGGCGCGAGACAACGCCGTGACCGCTTGCATTTTCAGAGGATCGGTCACCGACTTCCCCGCCGTGATTCACCTGTGCGCCCTCTTGACGCCGCATCCTTGCCGGACACTTCGCGCTAGTACTCCCACACACTCCTGGCCGCGCATTGCGCGGTCGCTGCAGACTTACCAATAGTGCACGTATCGACAGTTCTGCTGTCAATAACGGGCAACCCAACTTGGTGCGTGCGTTGGGATCGGCCGACCGCGATTACGTAGCGACCTTACTGCCGGGCGAACCGTCCGACCAGTCACCTTCCGGTGGGCTGGGATGTTTCGCCGGCTATTCCTTTGGCTCGTCCTCGGACGGCATGATCACGATCCGGCGGTTGGGCCTATTGGTGACGACGGTCGGCTTTGCCTCGCCGGATTTGTTGCCCGGGGCGTTCGGCGGAATCGTCAAACGGCCCTTGATCGGCTGGCCGTTGGGCACGCCGGGTGCCATCACCCGCTTCTCGACCGGGCTGTCTTTCTTGCCGCCTTCGCCGCCGGCGCCCATCGCGCCCGGTGGCATCATCGGCATGCCGGTCATGCCGGATTGCCCGGGCATGGCGGGCATGCCACCGGTCGGCGGCATCATCGGCGCCTTCGCGCCCGCGGGTGTGGTTGGCGGGGACGACGTCGGCACCGGCGGTGGCCCCAGCGAGCTGGCCGGCGTGGTGCCGCCGCCCCCGAGGCCTCCACCGCCGCCGCCTAAGCCCGAGCCACCGCCCAGGCCGGAGCCACCGCCGCTGCCGACGTTGTCGACCAGATGCGCGCTGTCGGCAAGACCCGCGCCGTGGGCGCCCTGCATTGCGCTCATCAGCGGCTGAAGGGCACTCTGACCAGCCTGCATCGCCTGCTGTGGCAGCTGCGTCATCGGGCCCATGATGCCTCCGATCGCGCCACCGATGGCACCGGTCACGCTCTGCAGCATCTGCTGGACCATTTGCATGTCCTGCTGGCTATTTGCCTCGTTGGCCGGGAACTTGGCCTCCGCATCGGCGGCATGGGCACGGCGATCCGCGTCTGCCGCGGCTGCGTCCGCAGCGTCTTTGGGGACGCCGGCGTTTCCGGCTCCGCCTAAAACCCCCTGCCAACCGTCGGCGAATGAGGTGCCTCCGGGCGGAAGCGGACCGGCACCCGGCAGGTGCACAGGGACTGGGTCAACCGTCGAGCCGGGTGTGAATTTTGTTTTCGGGTCGCCGCCCACAACTCACCTCCACCCCATTCGCAGATCCCACAAGTGCTTGAGCCGCTCACCACGGCATCCTTATGTCGCACTATTTTGTCACAGCGCCGCTAAATCGGTATTCAGGTCGTAAATCGGCTCTAGTGACTCCGACGACTGATCGCGTCAAACCACGCCAAATGATAGTTCGCGAGGTACTCGTGGCCATCGATCAGCGCCTCAATGGCCGCCAAGAGCATCCAATCTCCCACCACTGCTGGGTCGTGATTCGGATAGGCCGCGAGCACCGCATGCTGGATTGCTGCGGCGCATTCGCGCAACATCCCGCTTTCGCTGTCCAGAACACCGGTTTTCCGCACTGCCGGCGCCGCGACGGCCTGGGCGATGCGTGGCAAGCCGTCCCGGCGGCGCACGGCATCAACCAGGGTTGGCCCCAGCTCTTCGACTTGGGGCGCAGCCGACCGGGCTGGCCGGTCACCGCTGAGCGCGGGCTCGTCGGGACCCGGCTCGCCGACGTAGGTGTTGGCGTGGTGGGCAGCCGCGACCGTGACGGCGCCCAGCAAATCCACGACATTGGCATCATGACGCCGCGCCGTGGGTTCGAGCAGGGTCACGTGCGCGGGCAAGCGGACGTGGGGTGGAATCCAACCGCCGGCGAGGTCAGTAACCAGCAGCGTCGTGGTGCCGTCGTCCCGCAGTCCCGCCGCCCACGACAGCCGCGGCTCCTGGCGCGCGACCGCGTCGACCAGCCTCTGTAACCGCTGCTGCTCGGCCGTCCTTGCGGACACGGTGCCAGCGGTCGCGCCCGTCGCCGCTGAAGCTGCCGATGCGCCAACCATCGTGGATGACCCCGCGCCGGCCGGGCCTGCGGCCGCCCCGGAGGCCGTCCGTTCCACAGGAGACATAAGTGGTCCGCCTGCCCCGCCCGCGGAGGGGGATGATGCTGGCGAAGACGCTACCGGCGCACCCGACACGGGACCGGAGGGCGCAGAAGGCACCGACGGGGGCGCCACCACTGGCGGGCGTAGGTCGGAACCGTAGGCGGGCAGCGAACCAGAGGGAATGGACGAGGTGCCGCCCAGTGTCGGTGCGGGCGACGACCATGAGCTGGCGGTCATTACGGGCGCAACTGGTGTGCCTCCTCCGGTGGCTACTGGCGCGGGCGCCGGCGGTGGTGGCGCGTCGACCGGTGTGCCCGTTGGGATGAATGCTCCCGCACTGGGCACGGTCGGTGTCACCGACGGTGCCGCCGGAGGAGTTTGAGGCCCGCCGGCCTCCATCGCTTGGAGCGGCCCCGCCGTAAACGCTTGCCCGCCAGGCCCTGTCGACTGGCCGGTCGCTAAGCCGGATGTGAAGGCTTGTCCTATTCCGGGTTGGAGGCCCTGCCCCATGCCGACAGGTGAAGCTGGCACTGGCGCCGCGCTGGGGGCGCCAGGCATTGCGGGTGATACCGATCCGCCGGTGGTGGGCATATGGACGCCTGTTGCGGGGGCTGCTGGCGGCGCGCCTGGAGCCGTTCCAGTTGCTCCCTGCGCGCCGCCAAAAGCGGATTGACCAGGTGCAGGCCCGGCCGGGGCAGCGCCTAAAGGTGCACCGGTGCCCTGCTTCGGCCCGAAGGCCGGGGCCGGCGGCCCGTTGCCAGGCGATGGTGCATCGACGCCTTGCTTGCCACCGAAAGCGGTCGTGGCCGGCGGATTCAAATCCTGCTGGCTGATTTGTTTGGGTAGTGGCGCTTCCCCGACATCGAACCCATTTGCACGCGCCCAACTCCGCGCATCCCCACCGGCACCTTCGGCATCAAGGATCTTCTGCGTCGCTGCCACTAGCTTGTCGACAGCGTCCCGACTGGCATTCGCCGCATCGGCATTACATCGCGCCTGGACAGCTTGCACTTCCGCTAATTGCTCGGGGGGCGGCTTTTTCGAAGCGAGTATGTCGTCTATCTCTTTATTGCCCGTATTCGCTATCTCCGCCAGACGGCTGCGCAAATAGTCGATGGCGTCCGCGCCTGAAGTGAAGGCCGCCGCCTTCGTCCGGTACTTCTCCGCGAGATCCAAGTGAAACTTCTCGCCCTGTTGATATCGGGAGATAAGATCGTCGGCCGTGTGGCCGTCGTTGTGGGCCGCGATCTTCGTCCAAAGATTTCGGAGGTGCTGCGAGTAGCCTTGCTGCTCCGCAGACGCCCGACTCCAATGTTGCGCGCCTGCGCGCAGATTCGTTGACGGCGCTGGCCACCACGCACCGACAAGCGCAGCTGACCATTTACCAGGCGGAAGATCAACCGCCACCACATACCTTCTTCATTGCGGCATCCTTGGCGTTCACTTCCGCGACAGCCTCTTGAAATTCCGCCTCGGTAGCAGCTCCGTCGCTACTTTTCGCCGTGTCTGTCAGGTATGCCGTAGCTAGAGCCTGGGCAGCGCTCCGATGCTGCTCGTCTAGAGCTGGGTCGTTAGAAACGTTGTAAAGCAACACGGCGGAATTGGTAAGCGCGATGCGTGCGAACGCCTTATCGCTGCCGTTCGTGTCAACTTGCACGGCCCGCGCCGCCACCCTATAGGTCTCGCAAAGTCGCTGCTGCGCGGCGGCGGTCTCAGCGGGCGTAGGGGTGCGCGTCGTGGTGGTGGTCACCGACGGTTGCGAGGTTGTCGGTCGTATTAGTGCTACGACTAACGCAGCCACAGCTATTGCTGCGGTCCCGACTACCGCGATCGGCAACCATGGGCGTGCATGAGATGCTGGCTGCGGGAAATGCGGTGGCGGCCAACTTCCGGCGGGCGGCGGGGCAGATGGCCCTTCACCATGGCCTGAAGGCAGGTCTCCCACCATGTCCTCCTCTAATCGACAAGCACGCATGCGCCACCATGCAAAACGAATACGCTTCCTTCACTCCCCATCAATAGTGGAGCAGGCAACCGGAAGCCAAGCAATTCACCGCGCACACCGCGAATTTTCCTCACCTCGCAGCCTCTTTACGCGTCCTTAAGCGCTTCAGAGGCATGCGGGCCCACCGATCGTGAGGAAAGCGCTACGACGACAAGTTCATCCGATACCACATACCTTTTTCATCGCGGCATCCTTGGCGTTCACATCAGTTATGGTCGACTGCCACGCTGCAGGATCGCCCAGGCTAGCCACGGCCGCAGCATTGCTGTATGCCCCGGCCAAAGCAGCAGCAGTTGCCCGGTCATCGGCCGATAACGCTGGGGTAGCGCTTAATGCTTGTTCGATAAGCACCGCCCCGTTGACAGTTGCAATCCCTGCACGCTCCGCGCTGTTGCCGTTCGTCTCTATTTGCACGGCACGCGCGGCGAGCTTGTAGGCGTCACACAACTTTTGATGTGCAGCCGCAGTCTGGTCCGCGCTATACGGCGCTGTCGTCGACGTGGTTGATGATGCAACTGACTGACTGCTCGTAGGTCGTGTCAACGCGACAACCAGGGCCGCAACACCCAGTAGGACGGCAAATGCGGCTAGGGCGATCGCCGGCCATGTCCGAGGGCGTGGCGGCGGCTGCGTGGGAAAGGTTGCCGCCCAAGGCGTTGGGCTTGGCGGTGGGCCGGTGGTCGGCCCCTCCCCTGGAGCTGGAGGCAAATCCCCCACCATGCATCCTCCTCATCTATGGACGGCGCGCCAAATGGCATATCGACGATTGTGTACGCAATCCGCAAAATAGTGCAGCCGCGGGTCAGACGCCACCTCCCCCCGCATCACTGCCTGATGACCGCGTCCTCGGCGACAATGTCATCGAGCGCGGTCCGGTAGTCGGTACCTGTAGGAAGCTGCCAAGCGCATCCAATTTGCGTTAGGCCTTTGCCGGTGCGCGAGGTGCATTAGATCTTTGGCGTTCAGAGCCGGTCCGTTGGCAACTGCTCGTCGAGCATGCGCGGTCCGTTCACAAGTGCGACGCGAGCCACAGCCCTTACGGCTCCGCTCGTGTCGATCTCGACCGACGCCCGGCGAGCTTGTACGCGTCACACAACTCCTGCTGCGCCGCAAATGGTTCCGCGACGCTGTAGGTACCGTGGGTGCCTGACTCCCACCCGACGACCGCGACGTGGCCGCCCTCAGCGCAACGACAGCTGCTGCGGTCGAGGCTGAAGTCAAGACAATCGCACCCAAAGTGATCGGGGGCCACATCCGCGAACTTGGCCGCGGCGTTGGGTCGCGAACCCTCACCCAGAAGCGAAGCTGGGTCCTCCGTCACGGCACTCTTTAAACGCTCTGTACAGGGGGACCAGAACTCGGTCGCAACGCCTTCATGTCGTCGGCGTTGTTGTCGTCCATGTTGGTGAACCCCTTGGCCGCGTGATGTGCCTTGGTGCCGACACCCGTGAGCGTCTCACTGTGGGCCTGCAGGGTTTTCACATGCTGACCGTGCGCGGCCGAGACCGCGCCGTGAAAGGCGTCGGCCGCCGCGAAGTCACCGAACATCCCCGCTGCCACGGTTCCGCCAGCCAACTGATCCGCCCCGTCCTGGGCGTGCCCTCCTGCGCGGTGGGACTGATTGCCTCCGGAATGCAAAAGATCCGTATCGACGAACACTGGCACTCCTTCCGATCTGATCCGATAAACGGTCTCGACGCCGCGTACACCTTTCGATCAGGCTAAATGCGCCTTCGGGGGTGGTCAATTCACCCACGGACCAGGCGGAGCCGCCAGCACGAGGACCCCTAGAAACCATGGTCATTGGTGACCGATCGCGCGGGCCGATCCCATTCCGGATCGACAGTCACGGGCACCTGGATTTCGACATGCGGCAGCGAAACCGTGCCCAAGGGGGTGTGTAACTGGAAAGGAAGGGCGATGCGCGCTGCGGCCCGGTCCGGCGCCAGCATGCCCTCGCCGGCCAGCCGATCGCCGTGCCCGACGACGATCTCGGTGATGTTGTGCAGCGATTCGCTGCCCACGTCGTAATAGCGCGAATGGTCGGTGAACCAGGGCATGACGCTGTGCGAGCCCGCGACTTCGGCACGGAACCGCACCGCCCCAAATCCCGCGTGCGCCGGGTCGCTGCCCAGCCCTGCCAACGGTCCCACCGGCCCGCCTAGCGTCTCGTTCAGTCCGTTCGGGAGGCCGCCGCCCGTCTCACCGATCCAGCTGATCGCATCGGTCGACGCGGCGCCCACATACAGTCTGCCGCCGTTGAGTAAGAAGTCCGCGGCGCGATGCGCCAAATCGGTTCCTGGGCAACCGGTTAGCACAGCATCGTTGGCGCGCATGCCGCTGTTCGCAAACGCATCGGCAACGGTGGTGGCACCGTAGGAATGTCCAAGAACCGTCACGTGCGACGGGAACGACGACTCATGTGTCGCGGCCAGGCCGTTGACATCCGCGGCCAGCAGCGCCCCTGCTTGCCTCGCCCGCCACGGGGTGCCAACCTGCTCCAATTCCGCGGGATCGGTGATGGCCTGCTGCCAATGCGGTTGGCCGAATTCGGGTGCGTCGTAACCCATCCAGGCCAGCACCGCCGTCGAGTGGCTGGGGTCGGCTTTCATTGACTGTACGTAAAGGTTGATCGCGTCGTCAGTCCCGTCGGACATCCACCCTCCCCGCACGCTGCTGTTGGTGCCCGGGACGATGACCGCCGTGTTACGAGACTTGTCCGGGTTGCCGATCGCGACGGCCGCCCTGCCCTTGCCGTTGAAAGCCAGCGGGTCGTAGGCCCACTGCATGACCGGGTGCCCCTCCGGCAGATCGGACCTTTTGTCGCGCTCGAGAAAGTCGTTCGTCTTCACCGCGTTCTGGTATCGCGAAATGTCGGTGGCGCACAACCCGTAATCACCGGGGTCGGTGAACACATCCGACTTCCGGTTGTTGAGCGCGTCCTCGCGGAGCGCCGAGGGCACCAGCCCGCGCTGATGGGCGGCGTCTTCAACCTTGCGCAGGTCGTCTTTCATCGCCGCCTGGTTCACCGCGTCGCGCACGTCGGCCGGTATGCCGTTCATGTTGCCTAACTCGCGCGGGTGCTGGTCTATCAGCAGTCGCTTTTGGTTGGCACTCAACGACTCCCACCATCGCCTGCCCTCCTCTGAGCTGCTGCCCGCCGACGGAATCGATAGTTCGTCGACGCCTTGAATGTCTGCCGGGTCGACCCCCTCGACGCGGAGATCCCCTAACGCAGCCGTAAGGTTGACCGAATACCGATCGCGAACCTGCCGGAGTACCAGCACTATCGCTTTCGTTTCGGTAACCGCCTCACCGCGCAGATCGTCGGCCGCGCAGTGGTCGTTGTCTGCGAGGGCCTCGCAGAGCTCGTCGTCGATGACTTCCAGGTCGTACTCCAGTGCGGCGAGGTACCACGCGGAGGCTCGCTGAGCCTCGGCCAACGCTGCGGCAATAGTCTCCAATTCGACTGCGATCATGGGCAATCGCTCGGCCTGCAGACCCAACGACCGGGTCACGCGTTCTACCTCATCGGCGTCGTTGATCGGATGCTCGTTGTTCTGGCGGTTCCACGACGCTTCGAAGCGACGGCGAGCGGCCTCGAAGGCAACGACCGCCTCAGACGTGCTCGCTCCGGCGTCGCGGAACGCCCGCGCCAACGACGAGATCTGTGCTGGGCGGCCCGCTTGCACGCTGGCATCGGTCGACCAGGGATCTCCGCCGGCTTCGGCGACGAGAAATGGAATGCTTATGTGGCGCAATAACATCGCGCCGTCGCTAGGCCAGCGCCACCCTCAGAGCGAACTCGCACCGTCGGCGAGGCCGTCGCCATCCGAATCGGTCAGCCGCACATTCCATTTGCCGTCCCCGTCGGTGTCGACATAGCCGGTCACGCCGTTTTCGTCGGAACGCAAGACGCGGTCCGCCAACCCGTTGCCATCGGTATCGACGAGGCGGGCGTCGGCACGCCCGTGCGCGTCGAAGTCGACCAGGGGGCCGCCGGTGTGTTCGACACCATCGAGGCCGAACCAGCGCAGCTGGCCGCCTCGGTCCATGGCCACCGCCCATGTCCCGGATCCGTCGTCGGTGAAGTACGCCTCGGGGGTACCGTCGTTGTCGATATCCAGCACAGCGTGATCCACGATGCCGTCGCCGTCGAGATCGGCGAGGGCGTCGTCGCGCAATCCGTCGTGGTCGAAATCCAGTCCGATCGATTCGAAGCGCCCGTCGTGGTCCAGATCGAGGTCGGGTTGCCCGTGCCAGAAGGCGGCGCCGTTATCACCAGCCATGCAGTAGTCCATGCATATTCGGACGCGTGGCTGCCGCTACTCGTTCCCCCGAGACTTCCACCACGCCAACAACTCTGCGGTCGCCTCGTCGTTGTCCAGCGGTCCGCGCTCCAACCGGAGCTCCTTTAAGAACCGCCATGCCTCGCCGACCTGGGGGCCGGCCGGGATGCCGAGCAACTCCATGATCTGGTTGCCGTCCAAGTCGGGGCGTACCCGGGCCAGATCCTCCTGGGCGGCCAGCTCGGCGATCCGCGTCTCGAGCCGGTCGTAGCTGGCCTGCAGCCGCGCGGCGCGGCGCTTGTTGCGGGTCGTGCAATCGGCTCGCACCAGCTTGTGCAGTCGGGGTAGCAGCGGGCCGGCGTCGGTGACGTAGCGGCGCACCGCGGAATCGGTCCACTTCCCGTCGCCGTAGCCGTGAAACCGCAGATGCAGATACACCAGTTGCGAGACGTCCTCGACCATCTGCTTGGAATACTTCAACGCCCGCAAGCGCTTTCGCACCATCTTGGCGCCGACGACTTCATGGTGATGAAAACTGACGCCGCCGTTGGCTTCGTGGCGCCGAGTCGCGGGCTTGCCGATGTCGTGCAGCAGTGCGGCCCAACGCAGTACCAAGTCCGGACCCTCGTCCTCCAAGGCGATCGCCTGGCGCAACACCGTCAACGAGTGCTCGTAGACGTCCTTGTGTTGGTGATGTTCATCGATGGCCATCCGCATGCCGCCGACCTCGGGCAGCACCACCTCACCCATGCCGGTCTGCACCAGCAGATCGATGCCGGCCGTTGGGTCGTCGCCGAGCACCAGTTTGTCCAGTTCGGTGGCTACTCGTTCGGCGCTGATCCGCGCCAGCTGCGGGGCCATCTGATCGATCGCCTCTCGCACTCGCGGTGCAACGCCGAAGCCGAGCTGTGAGACGAACCGCGCCGCGCGCAACATCCGCAATGGGTCGTCGCCGAAGGACACCTCTGGCGCGGCAGGCGTGTCCAGCACCCGCGCGCGCAGCGCCGCCAAACCGCCCAGCGGATCCAGGAATTCGCCCGGCCCCTCTGGCGAGATCCGCACGGCCATCGCGTTGGCCGTGAAATCGCGCCGCACCAGATCGTCCTCCAGGCGGTCGCCGAATCGCACCTCGGGATTCCGGGACACCTGGTCGTAGGTGTCGGCGCGAAAAGTGGTGATCTCCAGGCGGTGCTCGCCCTTACCGACACCAACGGTCCCGAATTCGATCCCGGTGTCCCATATGTTGTCGGCCCACCGACGCAGGATCTGTTGCACCTGCTCGGGGCGTGCGTCGGTGGTGAAGTCCAGGTCGGGACTCAACCTGCCCAACAACGCGTCTCGTACAGAACCGCCGACGAGGTAGAGCTCGTGGCCGGCGGCGGCGAAAGCGGAGCCGAGCTCGGCCAGCATGGGCGCATGCCGATTCAGGGCGACCGCGGCGGCGGTCAGCAGGTCGGCATCCTGGGCGGCGTCTGGCACGTTCGATCAGCCTAGTCGGCCGCTCGCGAAAAGCCCGTGTGAGGAGCCTCGCACGTCACCAAGGGTGAATTGACCCGGCGTGGCGCGTCAGTACCGTTACGTGCGACAAGAAGGGTTGGCGGCGGGACGATGCGGTGCATCTCCGATACATAAGCAAGGGCGCACTGATCATGTTCGCGGGCGGAGACCCGTGGAAGATCAATGCCACATTGCAGAGCGGGCGGCCGGCCCAGATCTCGAATCTCGCAAAAGCGTTTCATGACGCGGGGCGATCCACAGGCGAAGCGGAAGCCGCATTCAACCTGGCGCGGAGTCGCTTCGACAAAGCCTGGACACGCGAGAACGGCGAGAACCCGATCAACGACTCGGCCGAGGTACGGCGGGCCACGAACGCGCTCGGGGTACAAGCAGCTCAGTTGCCCAGGATCGGCGCGGATCTGGAGAACGTCGCGGCCTCCCTGGCCGAGGCTCAGCGGTCCGGAAAGGGCGAGATTTCGTCGCTTGAAGGAGCGCTGCAAGATCTCGACGATCAAATCGGCGAGGCGGTGGAGCTGGAGAAGAACGCTCAGTTGACGGCTTCGGAGAGGCAGTTGCTGGATCACTACATCGACGGACTCGAGAAGCACGCGATCGATGACACCAAGGCGTCGGTAAGCAATCTGACGCGAATTCGCGATCAATATTCTCATCAGCTGCACGCTTCGATGGCCAACCTGCGTAAGCAGGACGGGTACGACCCGCCGATCCAGGCACTTGACGGCGATGTTCCGGAATCGCCCTCGCAGGATCAGCGTCGTCATAACCAGATTGAGGCCTTCAAACAGGTCTTTGGCCGTGAACCGACGTCGGACGCCGACTGGGAGACTGCGGCCGCGCTGGATTCGCAGACGTATGACCCCAAGTTCAACGGCGCCAAATCGGAGATCCGTGTGGTCAGGATCCGCCCCGTACCCGGGCAGGGAGTGGTCCGTGTCTCGCAGTGGATCGAACAACGCGACGTGACCAGCTTTCCGCCATGGAAGCGAGACCTTGGGAACAACCGAGGACCTAATGCAAACTTCGACCCGGAAGACACCAAGGTCACCACATACATCGACTACGAGAACGGCATCGTCGTGTTACGGCAGAATCCTTCCGTCGAGGAGAATTCCACCGGCGGGCCCGGCCGGGTGAAGGTCGGCATACCCAAAGGCAGCGTGACGCAACTTCCAGATGGATCCGTTCGGATCAAATACGACGCGGGCAACCCTTTTGCTCCTGTAATCACCGGAGATCCCACGGGCCCGTTCGCGGGCCATACAGTAACGGTCAACGGCGACCTCGTTTTCTCGCCCGGGCCAGGAGGTGTGCAGGTTAACGGAACGCGCACCGACTATCCGTCCTTGGAGGTGTATCAGGACATGCCCAACGGCGGCACCCGCACAGTACTGATCGACCCCGCCAAATCCGGCCGATCCTGGGGGCCGGCGTTCAATCTGCCCGGCCATCACGACGTCGGCCCCCTCGGCGGAAAGGCGTTCGCACCGTTCGACACAGGTGGCTGGAACACGAAATACGATGTGCCGGCTCCTTTGCCTGCGACTGACTTTGGCCCGGTTACCGACATACCGTCGGTGCCTCCCTTGCCCACCGGAACTGCGGTTCCCGCATGACCATGGATTATTGAAAGCAACAGAAGATGCGGTCTTTACTTCGAGTTCGTGAGCTGGACTCAGGCGCATGGCGCGTGGCGACATTGTCGGCGCCAGTCGTCGTGCAGATCGTCTTGGGATTGCTGCTTGCCACGATGTGGCTGCTGGGCAAGTGGCCGTTCGAAACGCACAGTGCGTACGCCGGTGAGCGAGCATGGATGCTGGCTTCGACCGGCGTTACGGCCGTGACAGCGCTGCTAGTCAGCGTCGCGTTCCTGAGGTCGTCGTCGCCGCGCAATCACGGTCTTGCGCTTAGCATTGCGGGATCGTCCGCCACTGTGCTTATCGGTGGGATTGTCTACGCCTATCTAATCTTGCGCTGAAAGGTCTTGTGTTGGCCGACGAATCGATGGTCCAGGTATCGAAACCGCGTTATGGCCCGGTCGCTTTCGTGGTTGCAATTCTTCACGTTCTCATCGTCGAGTTCACCACGTGGCTTTTCATGCCGTATTCAATCGTCTTCGTGCTGCCGGTCGTATTGATTTACATGGCGATCTCAGCTGTGGTCATGCAGGCTCCGGGAACAACTGGTCAGATCGGGCGCGGCATGCTCATCGGCAGCCTCTCCGGGCCGCTCTCGCTACTTATCTTTGGCGCTGTGTGGGCTATCGCCCACGCGATAGGCCCCATCTGACCGAAACCCAGGACTGGGAACTGGACGAGACGCACGCCTTCCGCCGTGACCTCGCGCACTCAGCCCGCGGCGAGCATCTCCAGGAGAATATGCCGTGCCAGCTACTATCGCTTGGGTGTCGGACGGCGAACAAGGCAAACCGCGTCGGCGCCGGGGGCGGCGCCGGGGCCGTGGCGCCGCGGCTTCGTCCGAGGAGCAGGCCACCGGTCAAGCGACCGGAGACTCGACAGCCACCAAATCGCGCCGATCCCAGGCGTCTCGCCGCGGACCGGATCAGCTGCGGACCGTCCACGAAACCTCGGCCGGGGGGCTGGTCATCGACGGTCTCGACGGACCGCGCGAGTCTCAGGTCGCGGCCTTGATCGGACGCATCGACCGGCGCGGGCGGATGCTGTGGTCGCTGCCCAAGGGGCACATCGAACTCGGTGAGACCGCCGAGCAGACCGCTATTAGAGAAGTGGCCGAAGAGACCGGCATCCGGGGCAGCGTGCTCGCCGCGCTGGGCCGCATCGACTACTGGTTCGTCACCGACGGCCGCCGCGTGCACAAGACCGTGCACCACTATCTAATGCGTTTCTCGGGCGGCGAGTTGTCCGACGAGGACCTCGAAGTCGCCGAAGTGGCCTGGGTCCCGATGGGCGAGTTGCCGTCCCGGCTGGCCTACGCCGACGAACGCCGGCTGGCCCGCGTGGCCGACGAGCTGATCGACAAGCTACAAAGCGACGGTCCCGCTTCGCTCCCCCCGCTGCCGCCCGGCTCCCCGCGGCGCCGCCCTCAGACCCATTCGCGGACTCGGCATGCTGACAAACCGGCCACGGGCCGAAAGAACGGCCACGGACCGGGGCCGTGACAGCTCCGCGTCTCCGGTGGGCCGGCTTGGTGCGTATCGCCGCCGTGCTCGCCATCGTGACCGGACTTGCGGTGCTCACCGGGCCGGTGACGCCGCGTGCGGCGGCGGGCGAGCCGGGGGTGACACCGTTCGTCCGGGTTCGCATCGATCAAGTCACTCCCGACGTGGTCACCACGAGCAGTCCGCCCGTCGTGACCGTCAGCGGCATGGTGACCAACATCGGCGACCGGCCGGTCCGCGACGTCATGGTCCGCCTCGAGCACGCGGGACCCGTCACCGCCTCCGCGGGTTTGCGCACCACCCTCGACGGCGACACGGATGGGTATCAGGCGGCCGCGGATTTCCTCACAGTGGCGCCCGAAATGCAACGCGGGCAAGAGGTCGGCTTCACCCTGTCGGCCCCACTGCGCGCCCTGACCAAGCCGTCGCTGGGCGCGGAGAAGCCGGGCATCTACCCCGTCCTGGTCAACGTGAACGGCACACCGGACTACGGTGCACCCGCCCGGTTGGACAATGCGCGCTTCCTGCTGCCCGTGGTGGGCGTGCCGCCCGACCGCGCCGACGACGTGGGCTCCGCCGTCGCACCCGACACCTCTAAACCGGTGCTGATCACCATGCTGTGGCCGCTGGCCGACCGGCCCAGGCTGGCTCCCGGCGTGCCGGGCGGAACCATCCCGGTGCGGTTGGTTGACGACGAGCTGGCCACCTCGCTGGCCGGCGGCGGCAGGCTCGACATCCTGCTGGCCTCGGCCGAAGTCGCCACCAGTCACGACGTCGACCCCGACGGCGCCGTCGGCCGTGCGCTGTGCCTGGCGATCGACCCGGATCTGCTGGTCACGGTCAACGCGATGACCGCCGGCTATGTCGTGTCCAACTCCCCCGACGACTCGGCCCAACTGCCCGGCACCCCCACCCACCCAGGCGCCGGGCAGGCCGCCGCGACCGAATGGCTGAACCGCCTACGCGCCCTGGCCCACCGGACGTGTGTGGCCCCGCTCCCCTACGCGCAAGCCGACCTGGACGCCGTCCAGCGCGTCAACGATCCCGGCTTGAGCGCCATCGCCACCACGAATCCCAACAGCATCGTCGACAAAATTCTGGACGTCTCCTCGATCCGCGGCGCCACGCTGGTGCCGAACGGTCCGCTGACCAACCGCATGGTCAAGCTGCTCAGCGCCAGCGACAACACGGTCGCCATCGCCGCGGCCGACCTGTCGGCCACCGAGGCGCAGGGCTCCCCCGGGAGCGGCGCCGACACCGCGCCGCGGCGGTTGTCCCCGCAAGTCATGGTTGCGCCGTTCGACCCCGCCGTCGGCGCCGCGCTGGCCGGGGCGGGCACCACCCCCGGGGTGCCGACGTACCTGGACTCGTCCCTGACGGTTCGCCTGGGCCACGACTCCGCGACCGCGCGCCGGCAGGACGCGCTGGGCTCGATCTTCTGGCATGCGCTCGACCGCGACGAGCCCCGCACCCAGATCCTGGTTCCGCCGTCGACGTGGAATCTGCAGGCCGACGACGCCCAGGTCATCCTGACCGCCCTGACCACCACCATCCGCTCCGGTCTGGCGGTACCGCGACCGCTGCCGGCCGTGGTCGCCGACGCCAACCAATCGGCACCAGCCCGCACCGAGCCGCAGGGAGGCGTCGGCGCCTACGCCTCCGCACCCGGCCAGTTCAGCGACGACGTCACCGCCGGCATCAGCGGGCAGGTCGGCCGGCTGTGGGGCCTGACGGCATCGCTGATGACCGACGATCGCACCGGGCTGACCGGCGTCCAGTACACCGCGCCGCTGCGCGAGGACATGCTGCGCGCGCTGAGCCAATCCGAACCACCCGACACCCGCAACGGGCTGGCCCAGCAGCGCCTCGTGGTGGTCGGCAAAACGGTTAACGACCTGTTCGGCGCGGTGACGATCGTCAACCCGGGCGGCTCCTACACCCTGGCCACCGAGCACAGCCCGCTGCCGCTGGCGCTGCACAACGGCCTGGCCGTCCCGATCCGGGTGCGGCTGCATGTCGACGCGCCGCCGGGGATGAACGTCACCGACATCGGCCAGATCGAACTGCCGCCGGGTTACCTGCCGCTGCGCATCCCGGTCGAAGTGAACTTCACCCAGCGCGTCGCCGTTGACGCGACCCTACGGACTCCGGACGGTTTGCGGCTGGGGGAGCCCGTGCGATTGTCGGTGCACTCCAACGCCTATGGCAAGGTCCTGTTCGCCATCACGCTGTCCGCCGCGGCGGTCCTGATCCTGCTGGCCGGCCGACGGCTGTGGCATCGCTTCCGTGGCCAGCCCGACCCCGCCGACCTGGACCGCCCCGACCCACCCGATGCCCGGCCCGCCGCTGACCCCGACGACGACCGGGTCGAACAAGAGCACCGAGTATGACCCCCACCTATCGGCAGGCCCACCCGCACCACCGCCTGCCCGAGCCGTCGCAGTCCCGTGCGGCGGGCTCGCCGCCGACCGGTCCACTGCCGCCCGTTGCCGCCGAGATCGATCGGCGGCGCCCCGAGCTGTCTGACGCGGCGCTGGTATCGCGGTCGTGGGCGATGGCCTTCGCCACGTTGATCAGCCGGCTGACCGGCTTCGCCCGGGTGGTGCTGTTGGCCGCGATCTTGGGCGCCGCACTGTCCAGCGCGTTCTCGGTGGCCAACCAGCTGCCCAACCTCGTCGCGGCGCTGGTGCTGGAGGCGACCTTCACCGCGATCTTCGTGCCGGTGCTGGCCCGCGCCGAGCAAAGCGACCCCGACGGCGGCGCGGCGTTCGTGCGGCGCCTGGTCACGTTGACGACGGCGTTGCTGATCTTCGCCACGGCGCTGTCGGTAGTGGCCGCCCCGCTGCTGGTGCGGTTGATGCTGGGCCGCAACCCGCAAGTCAACGAGCCGCTGACCATCGCCTTCGCCTACCTGCTGCTTCCCCAGGTCCTGGCCTATGGGCTGACATCGGTGTTCATGGCGATCCTGAACACCCGCAACGTGTTCGGGCCCACGGCGTGGGCGCCGGTTGTCAACAACGTCGTCGCGCTGGTCACCCTGGCGGTCTACGCACTGGTTCCCGGCGAGCTCTCGGTCGATCCCGTCCGGATGGGCAACGCCAAGCTGCTGGTGCTCGCTGTCGGCACCACGCTGGGCGTGTTCGCCCAAACCGGGCTGCTGCTGGTGGCGCTGCGCCGCCAACGCGTCGACCTGCGTCCTCTGTGGGGAATAGACCAGCGCCTCAAGCGCTTCGGCACCATGGCCGCCGCCATGGTGCTCTACGTCCTGATCAGCCAGCTCGGCCTGGTGGTCGGGAACCAGATCGCCAGCACCGCAGCGGCATCGGGACCTGCGATCTACAACTACACCTGGCTGGTCCTGATGCTGCCGTTCGGCATGATCGGCGTGACGGTGCTGACGGTCGTCATGCCGCGGCTGAGCCGCAACGCCGCCGCCGACGACACCGAGGCCGTGCTCGGCGACCTGTCCTTGGCCACCCGGCTGACGTTGATCACGCTCATCCCGATCGTGGCGTTCATGACCGTCGGCGGGCCCGCGATGGGCAGCGCGCTGTTCGCCTATGGCCATTTCGGGACCGTCGACGCCGGATACCTGGGCGCCGCGATCACCCTCTCGGCGTTCACACTGATCCCCTACGGGCTGGTGCTTCTGCAGCTCCGAGTGTTCTACGCGCGCGAACAGCCGTGGACGCCGATCGTCATCATCCTGGTCATCACGGCCGTCAAGATCCTCGGCTCAGTGCTGGCGCCGCACCTCACCGACGACCCCAAGCTGGTGGCCGGCTTCCTGGGGCTGGCCAACGGCGCCGGGTTCCTCGCCGGCGCCATCATCGGCTACGTCCTGCTGCGAAGGGCCCTGCTGCCGGCCGGTGGTCACCTGATCGGCGTCGGCGAAGTCCGGACGATCCTGGTGACGCTCACCGCGTCCATGCTGGCCGGATTGATCGCCCATGTGGTCGACCGCCTGCTCGGGCTGAACACTTTGACCGACCACGGCGGCGCCGGTTCCCTGCTTCGCCTGGTCGCGCTGGGGCTGATCATGCTGCCGATCACCGCCGCGGTCATGCTGCGCGCCGAGGTCCCCGAGGCGCGGGCGGCCCTGGACGCCCTGCGCTACCGCATCACGGGCCGCGGACCGCGCCCGCGCAAGCCGAGTGCCACGGATCGATCGTCCCACCGGCGCCCGGTCACGTACCCTGAGCAGAGGAATTCGTCCCCGCCTGGGGTAAATGCGGTCCAGGAGCCGATCCGGCGCAGGCCTCCGGAGCGGGCAAACCGAGCCCGGCTAGTGAAAGGACCGGAGGTGACCGACCGCCCGATGGAGAGCGCAGCCCCCAGCTCTGGCCCCGGTACAGGCTCAGATACTTCGCTGCCGCGGCCGATCGCCGACGACTTCCAGCCCGACATTCCCGCCGCCGGGCCAAAGCCGTCCGCCCCGTCTCGCCCGTCGGACCAGTTCAACGGCGATATCCCCGGCTCCCGCCATGCACAGACCCCGTTCGAGGCGCCGCGCGGCCGTACGGCGGATTCCACCGGAGATGACGTGCACCTTGTTCCCGGCGCCCGCATCGCCGGCGGCCGGTACCGGCTGCTGGTGTTCCACGGCGGCGCCCCACCGCTGCAGTTCTGGCAGGCGCTGGACACCGCCCTGGACCGGCAGGTCGCGCTGACCTTCGTCGACCCGGACGGCGCCCTGCCCGACGAGGTCCTCCAAGAGATCTTGTCGCGCACCCTGCGGCTCAGCCGCATCGACAAACCCGGCATCGCCCGCGTCCTCGACGTCGTGCACACCGGCTCCGGCGGCCTGGTGGTATCCGAATGGATCCGCGGCGGCTCGTTGCAGGAGGTGGCCGACACCGCACCCTCGCCGGTGGGCGCTGTGCGGGCCATGCAGTCGCTGGCCGCCGCCGCCGACGCGGCCCACCGCGCCGGCGTCGCCCTGTCGATCGACCACCCCAGCCGAGTGCGGGTCAGCATCGAAGGCGACGTCGTGCTGGCCTACCCGGCGACGATGCCCGACGCCAACCCGCAGGACGACATCCGCGGCATCGGCGCCGCGCTCTACGCCTTACTGGTCAATCGGTGGCCGATCGTGGAGAGCGGGGTGCGCAGCGGGCTCGCGGCGGCCGAACGCGACCCGTCCGGCAACCCCGTCGAGCCGATGTCCCTCGACCGCGATATCCCCTTCCAGATCTCCGCGGTCGCCGTCCGAGCGGTCCAGGAGGACGGCGGAATACGCAGCGCCTCAACGCTTTTGAACCTCCTTCAGCAGGCCACCGCGGTCGCCGACCGCACTGAGGTCCTCGGCCCCATCGACGATTCGCCTTCGCCCTCGGCGGCGTTGATCTCACCCGGTCAGGAGCAGGCGGCCTTCGCCCGCCGTCGGCGCAACGTACTCATCGGGGTCGGCGCCGGCCTCGCCGTCATCGTGGTGGCCCTGCTGGTGCTGGCGTCGATAGTGAGCAAGATCTTCGGCAACGTCGGCGGTGGCCTCAACAAGGACGAGCTCGGACTGAACGGGCCCTCGTCGTCGTCATCCGCGCCTGCGTCGTCGAGCGCGCCGCCCGCGGCCGCGGGAAGCGTCGTCAAACCCACCAAAGCGACGGTCTTCTCCCCCGACGGCGACGCCGACAACGCGGGGACGGCCGGGCAGGCCATCGACGGCGATCCCTCGACGGCCTGGGCGACCGAGGTGTACACCGACGCCGTGCCCTTCCCCAGTTTCAAGCAGGGCGAGGGGCTGATCTTGCAGCTGCCCAGCCCCACCGTCGTCGGCCAAGTCAGCATCGACACCCCCAGCAGCGGGACCAAGGTCGAGATCCGCGCGGCATCCTCGCCGACGCCGTCCAGCCTCAGCGACACCACCGTGCTGACCCCTGGCTTCACGCTCAAGCCCGGCCACAACGTGATCCCGGTCAAGGCGGGCTCGCCGACGTCGAATCTGCTGGTGTGGATCTCCACCCTGGGATCCACCAACGGCAAGAGCCAAGCCGGATTCTCGGAGATCACGGTCCAGGCCGCGTCCTGATCCGCGGCCCGTTCGACCCACTCACATGAGCCCGTCCAAGTGAAGTGCCGCGCCATAGGCGATTGGTTAATGTCCGGCCGTGGGCTTCGGGAGAAACGCCAAGCACGAGCGCAGTGACGCCGAACTGCTCGCAGCCCATGTGGCCGGCGACCGTCACGCCTTCGGCGAGCTCTTCGGACGGCACCAGCGGCACCTGCACCGGCTTGCCCGGCTGACCACCCGCACGCCCGAGGACGCGGAAGACGCGCTGCAAGATGCCATGCTTTCCGCGCATCGCGGTGCGGGCGCATTCCGGCACGACGCCGCCGTCGGCAGCTGGCTGCACCGCATCGTCGTCAACGCCTGCCTGGACCGGCTGCGCCGCACCAAAGCGCATCCGACCGTGCCGCTGGAAGACATCTATCCGGTTGCCGACCGCACGGCTCAGGTCGAGACCAAGTTGGCCGTGCAGCGCGCCCTGATGCGGCTCCCCCTCGAACAGCGGGCCGCGGTGGTGGCCGTCGACATGCAGGGTTACTCGGTGGCCGACACCGCCCGCCTGCTCGGCGTCGCCGAAGGCACGATCAAGAGTCGCTGCGCTCGCGGCCGGGTCCGGCTTGCCGAGCTGCTGGGCTATCTCGACGCCGACACACACGCCCTGCCAGACGCCGCCGGCCAGCCCTGACTGTGTCCGACATGCAACCGGCCGCGCGGGGCTATGCGTGGCCATCGGGGCGCGCATGACGGACACTGTGTGCGATGAGTGCACCGGACGACGATGCGGCAAGTGACCGCAACCCGGGATCAGACCGACCGCTGACCGTCGAACTGCTCGCCGACCTACAGGCCGGGCTCCTCGACGACGAGACCGCCGCCCGCCTCCGCAGCCAAGTCCGCGCTGACCCGCAAGCCGCCGCCGTGCTGGGTGCCTTGAACCGGGTCCGCAACGACGTCGCCGCCGTCGGCGCCGACCAGGGCTCCGCACCCGACCCGCCCCCGCGGGTAACGGCCCGGATCGCGGCGGCGCTGCGTTCCGCAGAGCCCGCTTCCGGTGATGCGGCGGAACCGCCCGTTCACTCCGCTCGCCCACACATCCGTCCGGCCCGGGCTATCGCGGCCGCGGCGGGCCTGTGCGCGGTGCTCTTCGCGATCGGCGTCGGGACCGTCGCGCTCCTGCATGCTCCCGAACCCGTCCCGGATACCCCTGGCGACGTCCAGCACATCACGCTGTCGACACCACCGATGGAGATCCCGCTCTCGCGGAACGAGATCCTCGGCCTGCTCGACCGCAGCCCCGACTACGGGACGCTCGACGACCCCGGGCGGCGCGCCTCCTGCCTCACCGGCCTCGGCTATCCGGCGTCGACGCCGATCCTGGGCGCACGCCCGGTCGAGATCAATGCCCGCCCCGGCGTCGTTCTGGTGGTACCCGGCGACAGCCCTCACGTCCTGGCCGTCTTTGCGGTCTCCCCCAACTGCAGCGCCGCCGATACCGGCCTACTGGCCAACACCGGGGTTCCCCGCCCTTAATGTGGTGCGATAGCTGGTGCGACCCACCCGGGAACAGCCGTGCCTACGCTGGTGTTTACACAGATCCAGAGACGAATCGTTTGAAAGGTTTTCATGACCTCCGACACTGTGCATGACGTGATCGTTATTGGTTCGGGTCCTGCTGGGTATACCGCGGCGTTGTATACGGCGCGGGCGCAGTTGGCGCCGGTGGTGTTTGAGGGGACGTCGTTCGGTGGGGCGTTGATGACGACCACCGAGGTGGAGAATTTTCCGGGTTTTCGCGACGGGATCACCGGTCCGGAGTTGATGGATGAGATGCGTGAGCAGGCGTTGCGCTTCGGTGCGGATCTGCGGATGGAGGACGTCGAATCGGTCTCGCTCGACGGTCCGGTCAAGACGGTGACCACGGCTGAGGGTGAGACGGTGCGGGCGCGGTCGGTGATCTTGGCGATGGGTGCCGCCGCGCGGTATTTGGGGGTGCCCGGCGAGCAGGAGCTGCTGGGCCGCGGCGTGTCCTCGTGCGCGACCTGTGATGGGTTCTTCTTCAAGGATCAAGACATCGCTGTGATCGGCGGCGGGGACTCGGCGATGGAGGAGGCGACGTTTTTGACCCGGTTTGCCCGCAGCGTGACGTTGGTGCACCGGCGCGAGGAGTTCCGGGCGTCGCGGATCATGCTGGACCGCGCCCGGGCCAACGACAAGATCACCATCGTGACCAACAAGGCGGTCGAGGCGGTCGAGGGCGAGTCCACGGTGACGGGTTTGAGGCTGCGCGACACCGGCACCGGTGAGGTTTCGACGTTGGCGGTGACCGGGGTGTTCGTGGCGATCGGCCATGACCCGCGCTCGGAGCTGGTGCGCGACGTTTTGGAGACCGACCCCGAGGGCTATGTGCTGGTGCGTGGCCGCACCACCAGTACGTCGATTGAAGGGGTGTTCGCCGCCGGGGACCTGGTGGACCGCACCTATCGCCAGGCCATCACCGCCGCCGGCAGCGGCTGCTCGGCGGCCATCGACGCCGAGCGCTGGCTCGCGGACCACGAAGAGTCCAGCGCCGCCGCGCAAGGCGACGCAACCGAATTTCCGGGCAGTACCGACACATTGATTGGAGCACCACAATGACCGACGCCGAAAAAGCCGGTGCCACAATAGAAGTCTCTGACGCGTCGTTCTCAACCGACGTGCTATCCAGCAATAAGCCTGTGCTGGTTGACTTCTGGGCAACGTGGTGCGGCCCCTGCAAGATGGTGGCGCCGGTTCTAGAGGAAATCGCCAGCGAGCGGGGCGAACAGCTCACGGTCGCCAAGCTCGACGTGGACGCCAACCCCGAAACCGCACAGAACTTCCAGGTGGTCTCCATCCCCACCCTCATCCTGTTCAAAGACGGGCAGCCGGTGAAGCGGATCGTCGGCGCGAAAGGCAAGGCGGCGTTACTGCGGGAGCTCTCGGACGCGGTTCCCAACCTCAGCTGATTTCGATTACGTCGCCGCACCACGCCCCGCGCACAGCCTGCGGTTTTCCGAAATCTGAGAAGCGTCTGCGACAATACCGGTAGCTGTTGCCCAACATCTGAGCTTGTCAATAGTCCCGGAGGGCCCTTGGTATGTCGAGTCCGCGCCGCGAATACGGCGACGCGCTGCGTTGTGGTGACCACAGCGCAGCTGTGACCGAAATTCGGGCGACGCTGGTCACACTGGGCCTGCTGGATAGCTCCGAGGACGATCTCAACACCGGCCGGCACGTGGCCCTCGAACTCTTCGACGCCGAACTCGACCAAGCGGTCCGTGCCTTCCAGCAGCATCGCGGCCTGCTGGTGGACGGCATCGTCGGCGAAGCGACCTACCGCGCGCTCAAGGAGGCGTCGTATCGGCTCGGTGCCCGCACGCTGTATCACCAATTCGGGGCCCCGCTGTTCGGCGACGACGTCGCAACGCTGCAGGCGCGGCTGCAAGATCTGGGCTTCTACACCGGCCTGGTCGACGGATATTTCGGCCTGCAGACCCACAACGCATTGATGTCCTACCAGCGCGAGTACGGGCTTTCCGCCGACGGTATCTGCGGCCCAGAAACGTTGCGCTCCTTCCATTTCCTGAGTTCGCGGGTCACCGGCGGATCTCCGCACGCGCTCCGCGAAGAAGAGCTCGTTCGCTCATCTGGCCCCAAATTGTCTGGCAAGCGGATCATCATCGATCCGGGCCGCGGCGGCGCGGACCACGGCACGATCATGCAGGGCCCGTCGGGACCGATCAGCGAAGCAGATGTGTTGTGGGACTTAGGCAGTCGTTTGGAAGGGCGGATGGCCGCCATCGGCATGGAGACATTCCTGTCGCGACCGGTCAACCGCAGCCCCCTCGACGCCGAACGCGCCGCCACCGCCAATAACGTCGGCGCCGACCTGATGATCAGCCTGCGCTGCGAAAGTCAGATCAGCGCCGCGGCCAACGGGGTGGCTTCCTTTCACTTCGGCAACTCGCACGGTTCGGTGTCCACCATCGGGCGCAACCTCGCCGACTTCATTCAGCGAGAAGTGGTGGCTCGCACCGGTTTACGGGACTGTCGGACGCACGGCAGGACGTGGGATCTGCTGCGCCTGACCCGGATGCCGACGGTACAGGTCGACGTCGGCTACATCACCAACCCTCGGGACCGCTCGATGCTGGTCTCGACGCAGGCCCGCGACGCCATCGCCGAGGGGATCCTCGCCGCGGTGAAGCGGCTCTACCTGTTGGGCAAGAACGACCGCCCCACCGGCACCTTCACGTTCGCCGAACTGCTGGCCCACGAGCTGTCGGTGGAACGCACCAGCCAACTCGGCGGCTCCTAATCCTCAACCGCCCGGGGCGGTTTCGGGCGCATTCGCTGTCGTAGACCCCGCTGCCGTGGAGCCGGCGCCGACCGGCTGCTCCAGATGTGCGTTCTCCAGCAGGCGCTCCAGGGCGGCCTCCACCTCCGCCTTCCAGCCGAGGCCCTTGTCGAGTTCCAGCCGCAGCCGCGGGAAGTACGTATGTGGCGCTACCACAACGAAACCCGTGTCCTTCAAGAATTCCGCATCCATGACACAGTGGTCCACCGAGCAGTCGCCGACGGCTTCCAGCACGGGCCGTACGTCGGGTCCGACCAAGCGCGGATCCTGCAATTCCGACGCCGCCGGGGTACGCCCGAACGCCTCGAGTGCGCGCACGCCGCGGCGTACCAGTTCATCGATGACCCGGGCGATCAAGCCGTGCGGGAGGTCGTCGGCCGCCGGCCCGGGTTCGATGCCCATCGACGTCAACAGCACCGCGTCGGCGGACACCGGACCGGTGGGGAACCGCTGTGCCCGCGGCACCGCCCGCGGCGGCGCGTAGAACACGTATCCCAGACACGGGGGCTCGGCTTGGCTTCGCTCGTCCGGGACCGCGGTGGCGACTTGCCCACACGATCCCCACTCCAGCATCACCATCGACAGCCACGCTTCTTTTTCGAATTCGGGGTCGGCGAGGTGGTCCTGATTACCGAGGGTCGCTGGATCGACTTCCCAGAAGACGCACCGGCGTGCGTGCTTGGGAAGCTGCTCGAACGCCTCGAGCCGTAGCGGCATGATTCGAGCGGACACTAGCCTCCTGGCTCTTGTGCGGTACTGCAGCCATCTGCGCCGGCAACCCCTCCAGGATAGGAGAGGTGGTCGTCATCGGGCCAGCTTTGGCCTGGTCATCGAGATTGGCGCGCATCACGGCCGGCCTCGTGGCGCCGCCGCGGCCGCCTATGTTCGAAAGTCGTTGATGCGCATGCCGTTTCGTCGAGCCACAGCACCCGGGACGGATGAATTTGTCACAGAAGTTGTCCGAGTGTCACAGTGACGTAATTACACGGTGTCCTCGTTCACGCCTTGGGCGGGGACATAACGTCGAGAATCCGCTGTAGATCGTCCACCGAACCGAACTCGACCACGATCTTGCCCTTGCGCTTGCCCAGGCTGACCGTGACGCGGGTATCGAAGGCGTTCGACAGCCGGTCGGCAACGTCTTGCAGGCCCGGCATCTGGATGGGTTTGCGGCGCGGGGCCGTCGGCGTGGCCGTACCACTCCGGTTGGCCAACGTGACGGCCTCCTCGGTTGCCCGCACCGAGAGTCCCTCGGCGACGATCCGGGTGGCCAGCTCCTCCTGAGCCTCGGGGCCGGCCTCGAGCGACAGGAGGGCGCGAGCGTGACCGGCGGACAGCACTCCGGCGGCCACCCGCCGCTGAACCGCGATCGGCAGCTTGAGCAATCGGATCATGTTGGTGATCAACGGCCGCGACCGGCCGATCCGCGCCGCCAGTTCATCGTGGGTGACGCCGAATTCGTCGAGCAGCTGTTGGTAGGCGGCCGCCTCTTCCAACGGGTTCAGCTGGACCCGGTGGATGTTTTCCAACAGGGCGTCGCGCAGCAGATCGTCATCGCCGGTCTCGCGCACGATGGCCGGGATGGTCGCCAGGCCGGCCTCTTGAGCCGCGCGCCAGCGCCGCTCCCCCATCACGATCTGGTAACGCGCACCGGTAGTGGAATCCTTGACGGCTCGCACCACGATCGGCTGCAAGAGGCCGAACTCGCGGATGGAGTGCACCAGCTCCGACAGGGCTTCCTCGTCGAAAACCTGCCGGGGCTGACGCGGGTTGCGTTCGATGTCGGCCGGCGCGATCTCGCGATAGACCGCCCCCATCGACGACGCGTCCTGCGGTGGCGGACCCCCGATCAAGACGTCCGCGGCGGCGTCGCCCATCCGCGGGCCAAGCGTCGCCGGCCCCGAGTCGCCCTCCGCGGGACCGGTCGGGATAAGCGAAGCCAGGCCCCGGCCGAGGCCACCCTTTTTGCGTAGCGGCTGCGTCATGGTCGTCCCTTCGGTGGTCAGTCGCGCTCGGCGAGTTCGCGACTCGCGTCGAGGTAGCTCATCGCCCCGCGTGAGCCGGGGTCGTAATCGATGATGGTCATGCTGTAGCCCGGTGCCTCGGAAACCTTCACGCTGCGCGGAATGACCGTGCGCAACACCTTGCTCCCGAAATACCGGCGTACCTCTTCGGCGACCTGGTCCGCGAGTTTGGTGCGCCCGTCGTACATGGTCAGCACCACGGTGCTCACCTCGAGCTTCGGATTCAGGTGCGCCTTCACCATTTCGATGTTGCGCATCAATTGCGAGACGCCCTCGAGGGCGTAGTACTCGCATTGGATCGGGATCATGACCTCCGGCGCGGCGACGAGCGCGTTGATGGTCAGCAGCCCGAGCGATGGCGGGCAGTCGATGAAGACGCAGTCGAAATCGAGGTTCTCGAGGTCGGCCAGTGCGGTGCGCAGCCGGTTCTCGCGCGCCACCATGCTGACCAATTCGATTTCGGCGCCGGCCAAATCGATCGTGGCCGGGATACAGAACAGGCGTTCATTGTGCGGGCTTTGCCGCAGCGCGTCGTGCACGGCGACCTCGCCGAGTAGGACCTCGTAGGAGGAGGGCGTCCCCGATTGCCGATCGGTGATGCCGAGCGCTGTGCTCGCGTTGCCCTGCGGATCGAGGTCGATGACGAGGGTCTTGAGTCCCTGTAGTGCGAGCGCGGCGGCGAGGTTGACGGCGGTCGTCGTCTTGCCGACTCCGCCCTTCTGGTTGGCGACGGTGAAGACCCGGCGCCGGGACGGCTTGCGCAGCGGCGGGTAGGTGGTGTGCAGCACCCGCATCGCGCGTTCGGCGGCCGCTCCGATCGGGGTGTCGAAATCGACCACTGTTTCACGTGAAACATTCGCCGTCGCGGTCGGCGCGGAGGCGACCGGCGGCGGTGCCGGCACGTCCGAATTCGCCGCCGCTGGGCCCGCCGCGCCCGCTCCGTGGACGCCTGCCGGCGCTTGCGAGGCCGGGGGCCAATCGCCTGAAGAAGTCATCGGTTTCCGGCCTTCCCGGTCCGTGCCGATCTGTGGTGCGGCGGCTTTCCGCGTCGCGCTGAAACTACGGTTGCGGGGGGACGCAAATAGTTCGCGCCACATGTCACCACCCTGACATCAGCGGCGCCCGATGCTGTCATCACACGCCGGAATTGTTCAACTTCATCGAAGGCCCGCTCCCCCTTGATGGCGAGCATCCGCCCGGCGGGCCGCAATAAAGGCAAGCTCCACTTCGTCAACTTGTCCAACGACGCAACCGCTCGCGACACCGCAGCATCCCTCTCCCCGAACCGGTTACGCACTCCCGGTTCCTCCGCACGGCCTCGGACCACCTCGACGGCTAACCCTAGTTCGTCGGCGACCTCGTTGAGAAATTCGCTACGCCGCAGCAGCGGCTCGAGCAACACGACCTCGATATCGGGCCGCGCGATCGCCAGCGGTATCCCCGGCAGCCCCGCCCCGCTGCCGATGTCGACAATGCGCTCGCCCCGGTCGAGGAGCTCGGCGAGTACCGCGCTATTGAGAATGTGGCGGTCCCAAATGCGGTCGATTTCGCGCGGGCCGAGCAGCCCACGTTCCACCCCCGCGGTAGCGAGAATTTCCGCATACCGTCGTGCGATTTCGAACCGGTCGCCGAAGATCGCGGCTGCGGCGTCTTCGCCGCTGTGGTTCCCGGCGTCCCCCGAGCGGTCCGCCCCGGGGTTCGTGGGGCCGCCATGTTTCACGTGAAACATCCTCTAGTCGGTGCACGCGACCCACGCAGGCCGGCGGGCGGCGGGAAACTACACCGCTGTAACTCTGTGGGGTCAGCCGCGCAGGACAACCACGCGACGCGCGGGCTCAACGCCCTCGCTCTCGCTGTGCACCCCCGAGACCGCGGCGACGGCGTCGTGCACGATCTTGCGTTCGAACGGCGTCATCGGCGCAAGCTCTTCGCGCTCGCCGGATTCGAGCACCCGACGCGCGACCTTGTCTCCCAACGCTGCCAGCTCCTCCCGCCTCCGCCGGCGCCAGCTCGCGATGTCGAGCATCAATCGGCTTCGCACTCCGGTCTTTTGGTGCACCGCCAGTCGGGTGAGTTCCTGGAGCGCGTCGAGAACCTCGCCGCCGCGACCCACCAACTTGTTCAAGTCGTCGCTGCCATCGATGCTTACGACGGCGCGGCTGCCCTCGACGTCCAAGTCGATGTCGCCGTCGAAGTCCAACAGGTCCAACAACTCTTCGAGGTAGTCGCCGGCTATCTCTCCCTCGGCGACCAACCGCTCCTCCAGGTCATCGATCTCCTCCGAACCGGCATCTGCGGCATCTTCGGCGGCCGATCGTGCGTCGATCTCCGTATCAACGTCGCGCTCGGTGGTGTCGGCGTCTGCCATGTCTTCTCTCCTCAATCCATGGGCCCCAGCCCAATTGGGATCGCCCTGTGCGGGCGGCCCTGATAGCTATTCCGCCCGTATCAGCGTTTGCGTTTTTTCGGTCTGGCCCCGGGCCGCGGCGTGCGGTTGCTCGGGCCCCCGCTCGCGTCAGGTGCCGGGCCGTCAGCCACATCGGCATCCGTCGCCGCGGGCGCGTCGGTGTCGCCGTCGGGCGCCGGCGAACCGTTTCCGGTCGGCGATGCCGCCTTGGGATTTCGCTTCGGCTTCGCACCCGGCGCCGGCGCATTCGCCGCCCGGCGTTGAATCGCTTCCTGCTTCTTGGCTTCGTCCTCTTTCTCGATCATCCCGAAGACGTAGTGCTGCTGCCCGAAGGTCCAGATGTTGTTCGCGAACCAGTACAGGATGATCGCGAGCGGAAGGAACGGCCCACCGACCACGACGCCGAGCGGGAACACGTACAGGGCGAGCTTGTTCATCATCGCGGTCTGCGGGTTGGCCGCCGCCTCCGGACTCTGCCGCGCGACCGACGCCCTGCTGTTGAAGTAGGTCGCGACACCGGCCAGGATCATCACCGGCAGGCCCACCGCGATGACGGCCGGCCGGCTGAAGAAGGTGAACGCATCCAACCCCGTGCGCTGCGTCATGAAGGCGCCGATCGGTGCGCCGAACAAGTTGGCGTCCAGGAAGTGCCCGACGTCCGTCGGGGTGAAGACGTAGTTTCCGGTCAGCCGGTTCTGCGCCACCGACAGGTGGGGCTGCCCGAAGCCGCCGGTGGTCCGGTTGAACGAGCGCAGCACGTGATACAGACCGATGAACACCGGGATCTGCGCCAACATCGGCAGGCATCCCAGGATCGGGTTGAAGCCATGTTCGCGCTGAAGCTTCTGCATCTCGAGCGCCATGCGCTGGCGATCCTTGCCGTACTTCTTCTGCAGCGCCTTGATCTGCGGCTGCAGCTCCTGCATCTGGCGAGTGGTGCGGATCTGCCGAACGAAAGGCTTGTAGAGCAGCGCGCGCAGGCTGAAGACCAAGAACATCACCGACAGCGCCCAGGCGAAGAAGTTCGACGGCCCCAGCAGGGAGGCGAACAACTTGTACCAGACCCACATGATCCACGACACCGGGTAGTAGACGAAGTCGAGGCTGAAGAAATCAAACAAAGGATCCACTCTCCCCTCGCGACGCTCGGACAGCCCGGGCGTCGCTGGCATCTTGGCAATTCACGTGGCTTCCGGGGCGGTCCGGTATCGGATCCCATCCGCCGTCATGCCATGGTCCACACTTGGCGAGTCTGGCCGCAGCCAACCAGCTCCCCCGAATCAGGCCGTACTCGTTGAGCGCATCGACCGCGTACTGGCTGCAGGTCGGGACGAAGCGACAGGTCGCCGGGCGTAGCGGCGACACCATTTGCCGGTACAGCTGGATCAGAAAAATCACGCCGCGCGCGGCCAGCCTTCCGGACGCACGGGCGAACGCGAGCGGCCGCGCCCACGCGGTCACGACGGACTCCCGGCCGTTGGCACTCGTCGCAGACAGCGGCGCAGCTCCTGCTCGAGTCGGGCCGAGGAGGCGGTCCGGCTGCTCGGCAGCGCACGGATCACCAACTGATCAGATTGGCCGAGCTCTCCCAGCAGGGTGCGGGCGACATGCCGCAGCCGGCGAGCAACGCGATGCCGTTCGACGGCGGATCCGACGGGCTTGCCCACCACCAATCCGACGCGGGGCGCGCGGGTTTCATCGCAGTCCGATCCCCGGCGAAGGTGCACGACGACGTCCGGCTGCGCGAGACGAATCCCGTGCTTCACCGTCGCGTCAAAGTCGATTGACCGCGTCATGCGGTTGCGTGCGGGAAGCACCGCTGAAAAACCTGACGCTGCGATCAGGCAGAGAGCGCGCGGCGACCCTTGCGGCGGCGACCGGACACGATCGCGCGCCCGGCACGTGTACGCATCCGCAAGCGGAAGCCATGCACGCGGGCTCGGCGCCGGTTATTCGGCTGGAAGGTCCGCTTGCCCTTGGCCACGACGTTCTCCTCGTTGTGCTGCCGTCCGGCCGCTCAGACGTTTCGCATCGGGCTCGTCTGCGGTTCGACCGGAGGTGGTCTTGGTGCTGCTGGCCGGCGCGGTCCCCAGGTGGTTCGGGTCGCAGCCGTATCGCCGACTTTCGGGCGACTGTTTGAGGGTACTGACGAGCCTTCGCCTGGTCAAACCTGGCTTGCCACAACGAACCCGCGGCGTGGCGAGAAGAAAGATTTCCGTTTCGATCACACTCGCCGCGGCCGTGGCTACCATAACGAGCCGAAGCAAGCCCCACGTACCCTAAACGACCCGATTGGAATGCGGCAGAACTGTTGGCAGCCGAACGGAAAACTGTTAGCTTCTGCGAAGTCGTTTTAGACGACAAGCGGCGCTCGGCAACGAAGCGAGGATGGTGGATCGACTAGCTGAGACAACCCCTCGAGGTTCTCTTTCAGCGCGGAGATCGCGAGCCGGCCAGTAGGCTGTGGCTCGCCTACGATCATCCTGTCCACACCTGTGTATAACTATGTGGACAGTTGTTTTGTCACCAAGCGCGGTGTAATCGGGTCGGGACGTTCGAGAACCAGGGAGATGCGTCGTTGACCGATGACCCCGGTTCCAGTTTCACGACAGTGTGGAATGCGGTCGTTTCCGAACTCAACGGGGAACCCACCGCAGACGGCATGGCCGCCAATCGCGCGACCCTTGTCACTCCCCTCACTCCGCAGCAACGAGCGTGGCTCAATCTGGTCCGCCCGCTGACCATCGTCGAGGGATTCGCCCTGCTGTCGGTGCCGAGCAGTTTCGTGCAAAACGAGATCGAAAGACATCTCAGGGCCCCGATCACCGACGCGCTCAGCCGCCGGCTCGGGCAGCAGATCCAGCTGGGAGTCCGCATCGCTCCCCCGCCCGACGACGTGGACGACGCGCTCATCCCGCCGGCGGAACCGTTCCCCGGATCCGACCAGCCCTTCCCCGCCAACGACGCGGCCGTCGACACCGAGGAAGCTTTCGAAAACAGCGAAACCGTCAACGACAACCAGCCGGGCTGGCCCAACTACTTCACCGAGCGTCCGCACGCGATCGATCCGGCCGTGGCCGCCGGAACGAGCCTCAACCGCCGGTACACGTTCGACACCTTCGTCATCGGCGCCTCCAACCGGTTCGCTCACGCCGCCGCCCTGGCGATCGCGGAAGCGCCGGCCCGGGCCTACAACCCGCTGTTCATCTGGGGTGAGTCCGGTCTGGGCAAGACCCATCTACTGCACGCCGCCGGGAATTACGCGCAGCGGCTCTTCCCGGGGATGCGGGTCAAGTACGTCTCCACCGAGGAATTCACCAACGACTTCATCAACTCGCTCCGCGACGACCGCAAGGTCGCGTTCAAGCGCAGCTACCGCGACGTCGACGTGCTGCTCGTCGATGACATTCAGTTCATCGAGGGCAAGGAAGGTATCCAGGAGGAGTTCTTCCACACCTTCAACACCCTGCATAACGCCAACAAACAGATCGTCATCTCGTCAGACCGGCCGCCCAAACAGCTGGCCACCCTCGAAGACCGGCTCAGAACGCGGTTCGAGTGGGGCTTGATCACCGATGTGCAGCCCCCCGAGCTGGAAACGCGCATCGCCATCTTGCGCAAGAAGGCTCAGATGGAGCGCCTGGCGGTCCCCGACGACGTGCTGGAACTCATCGCGAGCAGCATCGAACGCAACATACGAGAGCTCGAGGGAGCCCTCATTCGGGTGACCGCATTCGCCTCGCTGAACAAAACGCCGATCGATAAGGCGCTGGCCGAGATCGTGCTGCGCGACCTGATCGCCGATGCCAGCACCATGCAGATCAGCGCGGCCACCATCATGGCGGCTACCGCCGAATACTTCGACACCACCGTGGAGGAACTCCGCGGCCCGGGGAAGACCCGGGCGCTGGCGCAGTCGCGCCAGATCGCCATGTATCTGTGCCGCGAACTCACCGATCTCTCACTGCCCAAGATCGGGCAGGCCTTCGGCCGCGATCACACGACGGTCATGTACGCGCAGCGCAAGATCTTGTCCGAGATGGCCGAGCGGCGTGAGGTTTTTGATCACGTCAAGGAGCTCACCACTCGCATCCGCCAGCGCTCCAAGCGCTGAGCCCTCCTCTCCCCAGCGCCGCGGAACGAGCGATTTTCGGGCTTCGGCCGCCCGTGTTCGGAATTTTTTCGAGAAACTTCACGCGCGTCTGTCACACGAGTCCCACCGAGGGCATGTGGGCAGGGCTGTGCACAACGCGATTAATCAACCGTGTATCAACGCCGCCGGGGTGCACAGCCGTCGTTCGTCCCCACCCGCCCAACACGTCACCCACAGGCGTTCACTGCGCGATGCACAACCCGATCGTGGCGCTAGCTGCACCAAGGCGATGCTGTCCCCAGAATGCACAGGACTTAATACTGGTACTGAGATATCTTCATCGGTTCTTCTTTGAAATACAGGCTTGGGGACGCGCCGCGCACATCCGTCGTCCGGACCTTCGTCGGGCCGGGTTGTCGGGCTTTGCGATTAGCTTTCAAGATGGCGTCGAAGGATCTACGGTTGTTCTTCGACTGCCGTTGCGGTCGTCGTTGGCATTACCGCCATCGGCGTTCGTGGCGGAGCCCCGTGCTAGCGGGGGCGGCTAGCCAATTGGATTCGAAAACGCTGGGTAGGTGAAGGGACGCTATGGACGCGGCGACGACAACGGCTGGCCTCAGCGACTTGAAATTTCGTTTGGTGCGGGAGTCTTTCGCAGACGCGGTGTCATGGGTGGCGAAGAATCTGCCGTCCAGGCCTGCCGTGCCCGTGCTTTCCGGTGTGCTGCTGTCGGGGACCGACGAGGGCCTGACGATCTCCGGATTCGATTACGAGGTTTCCGCCGAAGCGCAGGTTGCAGCCGAAATAGCTTCTCCGGGAAGCGTTTTGGTATCCGGTCGGCTGCTGTCGGACATCGTGCGGGCGTTGCCCAACAAACCGATCGACTTCTACGTCGACGGTAACCGGGTGGCGCTGCATTGCGGAAACGCCAGGTTCTCGCTGCCGACGATGGCCGTTGAGGATTACCCGACGTTGCCGGCGCTGCCGGAGGAGACCGGGACGTTGCCCGCTGATCTGTTCGCCGAAGCGATCAGCCAGGTTGCCATCGCGGCCGGCCGTGACGACACGTTGCCGATGCTGACCGGGATCAGGGTGGAGATCTCCGGGGACACGGTGGTTTTGGCAGCCACCGACAGGTTCCGTTTGGCAGTCCGTGAGCTGACTTGGTCGGCGGCCTCGCCCGACATCGACGCCGCGGTCCTGGTCCCGGCCAAGACGCTGGCCGAAGCCGCCCGAACCGGCGCCGACGGCTCCGAGGTCCGCTTGTCGTTGGGCGCGGGATCGGGCGTCGGAAAAGACGGATTGCTCGGCATCAGCGGTAACGGCAAGCGCAGCACCACGCGCCTACTCGATGCCGAATTCCCGAAGTTCCGTCAGTTGCTGCCGGCCGAGCACACGGCGGTCGCGACCATCGATGTGGCGGAGCTGACGGAGGCCATCAAGCTCGTCGCACTGGTGGCCGACCGGGGCGCGCAGGTCCGGATGGAATTCACCGAGGGGTCGCTGCGGCTATCCGCCGGCGCCGACGACGTCGGCCGCGCCGAGGAAGATCTGGCGGTCGATTTCGTCGGAGAGCCGCTGACGATCGCGTTCAACCCGACGTATCTGACCGACGGGCTGGGATCGGTCCATTCCGAGCGGGTGTCTTTTGGTTTCACGACTCCGGGCAAACCGGCGTTGCTGCGCCCGGCGTTGAGCGACGACAGCCACCCGACGGGCACGGGCCCCTACAGCGCCCTACCGACCGATTACGTCTACTTGTTGATGCCTGTCCGGTTGCCTGGCTAGGTGTACGTCCGGCATTTGGGACTGCGCGATTTCCGGTCCTGGGCACACGCCGACCTCGAATTGCAGCCTGGTCGGACGGTCTTCATCGGATCCAACGGCTTTGGGAAGACGAATCTTCTTGAGGCACTGTGGTATTCGAGCACCATGGGCTCCCATCGGGTGGGAACGGACGCGCCGTTGATCCGCGCCGGTGCCGACCGCGCCGTGGTTTCCACGATCGTGGTCAACGACGGCCGGGAGTGCGCGGTCGATCTGGAGATCGCGGCGGGCCGGGCCAAGAAGGCCCGGCTGAACCGCTCACCGGTGCGCAGCACCCGCGAGGTGATCGGGGTGTTGCGCGCGGTGTTGTTCGCTCCCGAAGACCTCTCCCTGGTCCGGGGTGACCCGTCGGACCGGCGGCGCTACCTCGACGACTTGGCGACTGTTCGCAGACCGGCGGTGGCCGCGGTGCGCGCCGACTACGACAAAGTCCTGCGGCAGCGCACCGCGCTGTTGAAATCCCTGTCCGGCGTCCGCTATCGCGGCGACCAGAGCGCACTGGACACTCTCGACGTCTGGGACAGCCGCCTCGCCGAGCACGGTGCCCAATTGATGGCCGCCCGCATCGGTTTGGTGAACCAATTGGCACCCGAGGTGGAGAAGGCCTATCAGCTGTTGGCCCCCGGATCGCGTGCCGCTTCCATCGGCTATCGATCCAGCCTGGGTGCCGGCGCCGCGGCGGATATCGCCGATGCCGACCGTGACTTCCTGGAAGCCGCCTTGCTGACGGCCTTGTCGGCGCGCCGCGATGCGGAGCTGGAACGCGGCATGTGCCTCGTCGGGCCACACCGCGACGATCTGGAATTGTGGCTCGGCGACCAGCCCGCGAAAGGCTTTGCCAGCCATGGGGAATCGTGGTCGTTGGCGTTGTCGTTGCGGCTGGCCGCCTACGAGTTGCTGCGAACCGAAGACAGCGAACCGGTGTTGTTGCTCGACGACGTGTTCGCCGAACTCGACGCCGCCCGCCGCCGCGCGCTGGCCACGGTGGCCGAATCGGCCGAACAGGTGTTGGTCACGGCGGCTGTGCTCGAAGACATTCCGGCGGGCTGGGATGCCAGGCAGATCTATGTCGACCTGCGCGACAGCGACGCCGGGCGGGTATCGGAGATGCGCTCATGACCGGCGGGGACGAAGGGTCGCCTCGCACCGAGCCGTCGAACGCCCTGAGCGGGATCGATTTGGTCCGGCGCACCCTCGAGGAAGCGCGCGCGGCGGCCCGAGCTCAGGGGAAAGACGCCGGCCGCGGCCGCGCGGCCGCCCCCGCCCCGCGCCGTGTGGCGGGCCAGCGACGCAGTTGGTCTGGACCGGGTCCCGATGCCCGCGATCCCCAGCCCCTGGGCAGGCTGGCGCGTGATTTGGCGAAGAAACGCGGTTGGTCGGCCCAAGTCGCCGAGGGGACGGTGCTCGGCAACTGGGCGACCGTCGTCGGCCACCAGATCGCCGACCACGCCGCACCGACCGCCCTGAAGGACGGGGTGCTCAGCGTGGCTGCCGAATCGACGGCGTGGGCCACCCAATTGCGGATGATCCAGTCACAGTTACTGGCCAAGATCGCGGCCGCCGTCGGCAACGGAGTGGTGACGTCGCTGAAAATCACCGGCCCGGCCGCGCCCTCGTGGCGCAAGGGGCCGCGCCACATCGCTGGACGGGGCCCGCGCGACACCTACGGTTAGGGGGTCGACGACCCGGCCGCGGATCCCCAGACGCGGGTTTGTCCACAGCCCCTGAAATCCGCCAGGACGACGCGGACCCCCTCGACATACGTCGGGACGCGGCCAGAATAGAGAAATCGTCCGCACGGCGCGGTTAGCTGGGTAGAAACGCGCCCAGAATATCGGTGCGGGCGGGTGCTCACGCTAGACTGACGGGATGCGACTGTTGCGGTGATCAGGAACCGCCCGCATGAAACCCCAAGGAGAGCATTCCGACCGTGGCTGCCCAGAAGAAGAAGGCACAAGACGAATACGGCGCTTCGGCGATCACCGTGCTCGAAGGCCTCGAGGCCGTCCGCAAACGCCCCGGCATGTACATCGGATCCACCGGAGAGCGTGGCCTGCACCACCTCATCTGGGAGGTGGTGGACAACTCGGTCGACGAGGCGATGGCCGGCTACGCCGACAAGGTCGACGTCCGCATCCTCGGGGATGGCAGCGTCGAGGTCTCCGACAACGGCCGCGGCATTCCGGTGGCGATGCACGCGACCGGTGCCCCCACCGTGGACGTGGTGATGACGCAACTACACGCCGGCGGCAAGTTCGGCGGTGAGAACAGCGGCTACAACGTCAGCGGTGGTCTGCACGGCGTCGGTGTGTCGGTGGTCAACGCGCTCTCGACGCGCCTCGAGGTGGACATCGCCCGCGACGGCCACGAATGGTCGCAATATTACGACCGCGCCGTGCCCGGCACCCTCAAACAGGGCGAGGCTACCAAGCGCACCGGCACGACCATCCGATTCTGGGCCGATCCCGAGATCTTCGAGACCACCGAGTACGACTTCGAGACCGTCGCGCGCCGGCTGCAGGAAATGGCTTTCCTCAACAAGGGGCTGACGATCAACCTCACCGACGAGCGGGTGAGCGACGAAGAGGTCGTCGACGAGGTCGTCAGCGACACCGCCGAAGCGCCCAAGTCCGCGCAGGAAAAAGCCGCGGAATCCACTGCGCCACATAAGGTCAAGCACCGCACCTTCCACTACCCCGGTGGGCTCGTCGACTTCGTCAAGCACATCAACCGCACCAAAAGCCCGATCCAGCAGAGCATCATCGACTTCGACGGCAAGGGTCCGGGCCACGAGGTCGAAATCGCGATGCAGTGGAACGGCGGCTACTCGGAATCGGTGCACACCTTCGCCAACACCATCAACACCCACGAGGGTGGTACCCACGAAGAGGGCTTCCGCAGCGCCCTGACGACGGTGGTCAACAAGTACGCCAAAGACAAGAAGCTGCTCAAGGACAAGGATCCGAACCTCACCGGCGATGACATCCGCGAGGGCCTGGCCGCGGTGATCTCGGTCAAGGTCAGCGAACCGCAATTCGAGGGCCAGACCAAGACCAAACTGGGCAACACCGAAGTCAAGTCGTTCGTACAGAAGGTCTGCAACGAACAACTCACGCATTGGTTCGAAGCCAACCCCGCGGACGCCAAGGTCGTGGTCAACAAAGCCGTGTCGTCGGCCCAGGCCCGCATCGCCGCCCGCAAAGCGCGAGAGTTGGTCCGCCGCAAGAGCGCCACCGACCTCGGCGGGCTGCCAGGCAAGCTCGCCGACTGCCGCTCCACCGACCCGCGCAAGTCGGAGTTGTATGTGGTGGAGGGTGATTCGGCCGGCGGCTCGGCCAAGAGCGGTCGTGACTCGATGTTCCAGGCCATCCTGCCGCTGCGCGGCAAGATCATCAACGTGGAGAAGGCCCGCATCGACCGGGTTCTGAAGAACACCGAAGTCCAGGCGATCATCACCGCGCTGGGCACCGGCATTCACGACGAGTTCGACATCACCAAGCTGCGTTATCACAAGATCGTGCTGATGGCCGACGCGGACGTGGACGGGCAGCACATCTCGACATTGCTGTTGACGCTGTTGTTCCGGTTCATGCGGCCGCTGATCGAGAACGGACACGTGTTCTTGGCGCAGCCGCCCCTGTACAAGCTGAAGTGGCAGCGCAGCGACCCCGAATTCGCCTACTCCGACCGCGAGCGCGACGGGTTGCTCGCCGAGGGCCGCAAGGCCGGCAAGAAGATCAACGCCGAGGACGGCATTCAGCGCTACAAGGGTCTGGGCGAGATGGATGCCAAGGAGTTGTGGGAGACCACGATGGACCCGTCGGTGCGGGTGCTGCGCCAGATCACCCTCGACGACGCCGCCGCGGCCGACGAGTTGTTCTCGATCCTGATGGGCGAGGACGTCGACGCCCGCCGCAGCTTCATCACCCGCAACGCCAAAGATGTTCGCTTCTTGGATGTTTAAGACGTACCCGTCTAACTCGAACGAGGAATAGATGACAGACACCACGCTGCCGCCCGGCGGCGATGCCGCCGACCGCATCGAGCCGGTCGATATCCAGCAGGAGATGCAGCGCAGCTACATCGACTATGCGATGAGCGTGATCGTCGGCCGGGCGCTGCCCGAAGTCCGGGACGGCCTCAAGCCTGTGCACCGCCGGGTGCTCTACGCAATGTTCGACTCGGGCTTCCGCCCGGACCGTGGCCACGCGAAGTCGGCCCGCTCGGTCGCCGAGACGATGGGTAACTACCACCCGCACGGCGACTCGTCGATCTACGACACCCTGGTCCGGATGGCGCAGCCGTGGTCGCTGCGCTACCCGTTGGTCGACGGGCAGGGCAACTTCGGCTCGCCGGGTAATGACCCGCCGGCCGCAATGCGCTATACCGAGGCGCGACTCACCCCGCTCGCGATGGAGATGCTGCGTGAAATCGACGAGGAGACAGTCGATTTCATCCCCAATTATGACGGCCGCGTGCAGGAACCGACCGTGCTGCCCAGCCGGTTCCCCAACCTGCTGGCCAACGGCTCCGGCGGTATCGCGGTCGGCATGGCGACCAACATCCCGCCGCACAACCTGCGGGAGTTGGCCGAAGCCGTCTACTGGTGCCTGGACAACCACGAGGCCGACGAAGAGGCCACACTGGCCGCGGTCTGCGAGCGGGTCAAGGGCCCGGACTTCCCCACCTACGGCCTGATCGTCGGGTCGCAAGGCATCCACGACGCATACAACACCGGCCGCGGCTCCATCCGGATGCGCGGAGTCGTTGAGGTGGAAGAAGATTCACGCGGCCGCACCTCGCTGGTGATCACCGAGCTGCCGTACCAGGTGAACCACGACAACTTCATCACCTCGATCGCCGAGCAGGTCCGCGACGGCAAGCTGGCCGGCATCTCGAACATCGAAGACCAGTCCAGCGACCGGGTCGGTCTGCGCATCGTGGTGGAGATCAAGCGCGACGCCGTGGCCAAGGTGGTGCTGAACAACCTCTACAAGCACACCCAGCTGCAGACCAGCTTCGGCGCGAACATGCTGTCGATCGTCGACGGGGTGCCGCGCACGCTGCGGCTCGACCAGATGATCCGCTACTACGTCGCGCATCAACTCGACGTCATCATCCGGCGTACCACCTATCGGTTGCGCAAGGCGAACGAACGCGCACACATCTTGCGCGGTCTGGTCAAAGCGCTCGACGCGCTCGACGAGGTGATCGCCCTGATCCGGGCGTCGGAGACCGTGGAGATCGCGCGGGCCGGCCTGATCGAGCTGCTGGACATCGACGAGATTCAGGCCCAGGCCATCCTGGACATGCAGCTGCGCCGGTTGGCCGCCCTGGAGCGCCAGCGCATCATCGACGACCTGGCCAAGATCGAAGCCGAGATCGCCGACCTGGAAGACATCCTGGCCAAGCCCGAGCGGCAGCGCCGGATCGTGCACGACGAGCTCGCCGAGATCGTCGACAAGCACGGCGACGAGCGCCGTACCCGGATCATCGCCGCCGACGGTGACGTCGCGGACGAGGACCTGATCGCCCGCGAAGACGTGGTGGTCACCATCACCGAGACCGGCTACGCCAAGCGGACCAAGACCGACCTGTACCGCAGCCAGAAGCGCGGCGGCAAGGGGGTCCAGGGTGCCGGGTTGAAGCAGGACGACATCGTGCGGCACTTCTTTGTGTGCTCGACGCACGACTGGATCCTGTTCTTCACCACCCAGGGCCGCGTGTATCGGGCCAAGGCCTACGACCTTCCGGAGGCCTCGCGGACCGCTCGCGGTCAGCACGTCGCGAACCTACTGGCCTTTCAGCCCGAGGAGCGGATCGCTCAGGTCATCCAGATCAAGAGCTACGAGGACGCGCCCTATCTGGTGCTGGCCACCCGCAACGGTCTGGTGAAGAAGACCAAGCTGACCGATTTCGACTCGAACCGGTCGGGCGGGATCGTGGCGGTCAACCTGCGCGACGGCGACGAGCTGGTTGGTGCGGTGCTCTGCTCCGCCGAGGATGACCTGCTTCTGGTGTCGGCCAACGGCCAGTCCATCCGGTTCTCGGCGACCGACGAAGCGCTGCGCCCGATGGGCCGCGCCACGTCCGGCGTCCAGGGCATGCGGTTCAACGCCGACGACTACCTGTTGTCACTCAACGTCGTCCGCGAAGACACCTACCTGCTGGTGGCGACGTCGGGCGGATACGCCAAGCGAACCGCGATCGAGGAGTATCCGGTGCAGGGCCGCGGCGGCAAGGGAGTCCTGACGGTGATGTACGACCGCCGGCGTGGCAGGCTGGTCGGTGCGTTGATTGTCGATGAGGACAGCGAGCTCTACGCAATCACCTCGGGAGGCGGCGTCATCCGCACCGCAGCGGGCCAGGTCCGCAAGGCGGGACGGCAGACCAAAGGCGTGCGCCTGATGAACCTGGGTGAGGAGAACACGCTGTTGGCCATCGCCCGCAACGCCGAAGAAAACGCGGACGAGGTCGTCGAGCAAAGCGACGGTGCGGAGTCAGACAGTTAGTCGGTAGCGAGCCACTAGACTCAGCCCGACCAGACATAACGCGACTGCCACCGCCTGGGCGGCCTGGGTAGCTGACCAAAGGAGTCGGGGTGACCTCACCGAACGAGCCGGGCACCCCCAAGCAGGGGGATGGCCCCAACGGGGATGGTTCGACCGAACGCGCCGGTGCGCGCCACGGGGCGCCGCCCGCACAGGCGGGCCGCGCTCAGGAGGGCGGGGATGGACCACCGTGGCAGCGCAGTGGTGCCCGGCCGCAGGACCCGGGCCTTCGCCAGAACGAGCCGTTCACCGAGAAGCGACCACCGGGCCAGGCGGGCGGCGTCGAAGCCCGGTTGAACCGATTCATCTCCGGCACCGCGGCGCCGGGGGCCGGGGCCGGATCGCACGCCAAAGAGCCGGAGCCCGCGGCCACCCGCGGTGAACATTCGCCGACCGAGGCCTACGCCAGCGAATTACCCGACCTGTCCGGCCCGGTGCCGCGCGGCCCGCACCGCAAGCCCGCCCCCGAGCGGGCCGCGGAATCGCCGGCCTCATCGGCGGGACGTCCGGCCGCCGGCGAAACCCGGGAGGGCCGAGAAAACCGCGATAGCCGGGTGCAGGTATCACGCCGCACGCGCGGCCCGGTGCGCGCCAGCATGCAGATCCGCCGCATCGATCCGTGGAGCACGTTGAAGGTGTCGCTGCTGCTCTCGGTGGCGCTGTTCTTCGTCTGGATGATCGCCGTCGCATTCCTGTACCTCGTGCTCGGCGGCATGGGTGTGTGGTCGAAGTTGAACAGCAACGTCGGGGACTTGCTGAACAACACCAGCGGCAGCAGCGGCGAACTGGTGTCCAGCGGCACCATTTTCGGCGGTGCCGTTCTGATCGGGCTGGTGAACATTGTGCTGCTGACCGCGGCGGCCACCATCGCCGCATTCGTCTACAACCTGACGACAGATCTGATCGGCGGCATCGAGGTCACGTTGGCGGACCGCGACTAGCATGAGTGCTGCAATTTTGGGAGTCGGGCGGGGATTGCGGTAATCTCGTCGCTCGGCCGTACGCGAGTACGGGCCTATAGCTCAGGCGGTTAGAGCGCTTCGCTGATAACGAAGAGGTCGGAGGTTCGAGTCCTCCTAGGCCCACAACCATGTGCCCGTCAAGACGTTGCGTAAGACTCGCACTGCCGCTGGGACTTATCGCCGTATTGGCGGCGGTGGCGTGGTCGCGACGTGGAGTCGAGGTCTGGCACGTGGCTGTGGATGACCAAGGTCAGCCACTCGGTCACGATGAGGGGCCTTAGCTCAGTTGGTAGAGCACCGCCTTTGCAAGGCGGGTGTCAGGGGTTCGATTCCCCTAGGCTCCACAAGTCTCACGCGCAGCGACGGGCCGACCGCCTTCTAGTTAACTCTTGTCTCGCACACAACCTGGGTTTCCGGATACCCCCGCGGACCCGTGGTGATCAGCTAACATGCCCGACAACTGACCGGTCGCTACCGAGCGATAAGGCAGCCCATAGCGCAAACTCCACCTTCGCGGGGAGGAGGAAACGGCTTTGTTCGGGCCAGTTCGTCATCGGGTGTGGACTCAGGATCGGCCGTGTCTGTGGTCCCGCTAGGCAAGGCACCCGTAACCCCCGTCGCGATCATCGGCATGGCGTGCCGGCTGCCCGGCGGCATCACCTCCCCGGACCAGTTGTGGGAGGCGCTGCTGCGCGGCGACGACCTGGTCACCGAGGTTCCACCGGAGCGGTGGGACGCCGACGAATATTTCGACCCGCAGGCCGGGGTGCCGGGCCGGTCGGTGTGCAAGTGGGGGGCGTTCCTCGATGACGTCGCGGGCTTCGACGCCGAGTTCTTCGGCATCACCGAGAAAGAGGCGACCGCGATGGATCCGCAGCATCGCCTGCTGCTGGAGACCTCATGGGAGGCCATGGAACACGGCGGCTTCACCCCCCATGCGCTGGCCGCCGCGCGCACCGGCGTGTTCATGGGGTTGATGCATGACGACTACCAATTCGTGCATGCCGAGGCCGACGCGTTGGAGGGGCCCTACGGATACTTGGGCAACAGCTTCGCCATGGGCTCGGGGCGGATCGCCTACACGCTGGGACTGCGGGGTCCGGCGATGACCGTGGATACCGCGTGTTCGTCCGGCCTGGCGGCGGTCCATGTGGCCTGCCGCAGCCTGCACGACGGCGAAAGCGATATCGCCCTGGCGGGCGGCGCTTCGGTGTCGCTCGAACCCCGCAAGTCCTGTTCGGGTTCCGCCATCGGAATGCTGTCGCCGACCGGACGCTGCCACGCGTTCGACGTCGCCGCGGACGGATTCGTGGCGGGCGAAGGATGCGTCGTCCTGATGCTCAAGCGGTTGCCGGACGCGCTCCGCGCCGGCGACCGGATCCTGGCCGTACTCCGGGGTACGGCCGCCAACCAGGACGGCCACACCGTGAACATCGTGACCCCGTCGAGGACGGCACAGGTCGAGGTCTACCGCTCGGCATTGGCCGTGGCCGGTGTGGACGCCCGCACCATCGGCATGGTCGAGGCGCACGGCCCCGGTACGCCCGTGGGTGATCCCATCGAATACGCAAGCCTGGCAGAGGTTTACGGCCACGACGGGCCGTGCGCGCTGGCGTCGGTGAAGACCAACTTCGGGCACACCCAATCGGCTGCCGGGGCGCTGGGGCTGATGAAGACGGTCCTCGCGCTGCAGCACGGCGTGGTTCCACGTAATCTGCATTTCACCCGGCTGCCCGACGACATGGCCGAGATCGAGACCAACCTCTTTGTGCCACGGCAGAATACGGGCTGGCCGAGCAGCGGTCACCACGGCCCCCGGCGGGCCGCGGTGTCGTCGTACGGCTTCTCGGGAACCAATGTGCACGCGATCGTAGAACAGGCACCCGAGGCGGCCGCGCAAACCGGTCCCGGCCCCGACGGTCCGCTGCTGTTCGCCCTGTCGGCCACGTCGGCCAGCGGACTGCGGCAAACCGCGGCGCGTCTTGCCGAGTGGGCAGGCGCACACGCGTTGGACCTTGCCCCAACGGATCTGGCGTACACCCTCGCTCGCCGGCGGGCGCACCGGCCGGTCCGCGCGGCGGTCATCGCACGCAGCATCGAGGAGCTGACCGACGGTCTGGGCGAGATCGCCGCAGGCCACTTCCCTTATCAGGCCGCGGCCGGACACGACGATCGCGGCCCGGTATGGCTGTTCTCCGGCCAGGGTTCGCAGTGGGCGGCGATGGGCGGCGAGTTGCTCGCGGCGGAACCGGTGTTCGCCGCGACCGTGGCCCAGTTGGAGCCCTTGATCGCCGAGGAGTCGGGATTCTCTGTCACCGAGGCCATTTCAGGACCCGACACGGTGAGCGGGATTGACCGGATACAGCCCGCGCTGTTCGCCATGCAAGTCGCACTGGCGGCCACGATGAGGCAATACGGTGTGCGGCCGGGGGCCGTGATCGGCCACTCGATGGGCGAAGCGGCGGCCGCGGTGGTGGCCGGAGCGCTGACGCTGGAGGACGGCGTCCGCGTGATCTGCCGCCGATCGCGGCTGATGTCCACGATCGCCGGCTCCGGAGCGATGGCATCGGTGGAATTGCCGGCCGAGCAAGTGCTTTTGGAACTGATGGCGCGTGGCATCGACGACGTCGTGCTGGCGGTGGTGGCCTCACCCCATTCTTCGGTGATCGGCGGTGGCGCAGCGACGGTGCGCGATCTGGTCACCGCATGGGAGCAGCGGGACGTGTTGGCGCGCGAGATCGCGGTCGATGTCGCCTCGCACTCTCCGCAGGTCGATCCGATCCTCGACGAGCTGGTCGACGCGCTGGCTGAGATCGAGCCCAGGACAACGGAGTTGCCCTTTTACTCCGCGACCGCGTTCGACCCGCGTGAACAGCCCAGGTGTGATGCCTGGTACTGGGCGGACAATCTGCGCCATATGGTGCGCTTCGCCGCGGCGGTGCAGGCGGCGTTGGAAGACGGCTTCCGGGTCTTCGCGGAGTTGGCCCCGCACCCCCTACTCACCCACGCCGTCGAGCAGACTGCCGGAAGCATCGGCATGCCGGCGGCCGCTCTCGCCGCGATGCGCCGAGAGCAAGCGCTGCCCCACGGGCTTCGCGGCTTGGTGGCGGAGCTGTTCGGTAGCGGTGCGGCAATCGACTTTTCGGTGCTCTTCCCGGGCGGTCAGCTGGTGGATGCACCATTGCCCAGCTGGAGCCACAGCCAGTTGCTGCTGACCCGCAAGAGCCCGGATCTGCGGGCGCGCGGCGCGAGCACGGTTCCGGTGCACCCGTTGCTGGGGGCGCATGTCCGGTTGCACGAAGAGCCGCAGCGCCACGTGTGGCAGGGCGAGGTCGGCACCGCGGCTCAGCCCTGGCTGGGCGACCACCGGGTCCACAATGTGTCGGCGCTTCCAGGCGCGGCCTACTGTGAGATGGCGTTGGCCGCGGCTCGCACGGTGTTTGACGAGAGGTCCGAAGTTCGCGACATCCGCTTCGAGGCGATGCTGTTGCTGGACGACGAGACACCGGTGTCGGTGGCTGCGGCGGTGACCCCAACGGGCGCAATCGATTTCGCGGTAGAGACCGTCCAGGACGGCATCCAGATTCGGCGGGCGGCCGCGATGCTGCATCCGGGGGCAGACGAGGACCAGCCACCGGCGTACGACATGGCCGAGCTGATCAAGGCCCACCCGCGCCGGCTCGACGGGACCGAACTGCGCAAGCAGTTCGACGCGCACGGCTTGCAGTATGGACCGGCATTCGCGGGATTGGCTGCGGTGCACCACTGCGACGAGACGTTCGACACGGTGCTGGGCGAGGTCGGCCTGCCCGGGCCCATCCGCTCGCAACAAGGTCTCTACACGGTGCATCCCGCCTTGCTGGACGCCTGTTTCCAATCGGTCGCCGCCCATCCCGGGGCCCGGCTTGCCGGCAGCGCTGGTCTGCTGCTGCCGCTGGGCGTGGACCGAATCCGTGCCTACGGTTCCGCCCGCACCGCGCGTTACTGCTACACGACGGTGACACGGGCCGACCCGGCCGGGTTGGAGGCGGATCTCGATGTGCTCGACGAGCGCGGGACGGTCCTGCTGGCCGTGCGCGGCTTGCAACTGGGCACCGGGACATCGGAGAGCGTCAACCGCGATCGCGTGCTGAACGAGCGGCTGCTGTCCGTCGAGTGGAGGCAGCGAACGCTGCCGGATGTGGAGCCCATCGGCGTCGGAACGTGCTTGCTGATCAGCGCTTCCGCGACCGCCGACGTCGTGGCGACCAGGCTCACCGACGCGTTGAAAGCCGAGGGCGCCCGGTGCGCGACCATGACCTGGCCGCGGCATGCAGATCACGGGGCGACTGCCGAGGCGCTCGGCATGCACCTTGCCGACCAGGTCAGCGCAATCGCCATACTCCTTGACCCCGAGAACGATGCCCCGCAGAAGGAGTGGGCCCGGCTCGGCGAGGACCAAGTGCGTCACCTGGGGCGAATTACCCAGCGAATCGCGGACATTGGCGAAGCACCTCCCCGCCTCTACGTCGTCACGCGGAACGCACGAAACGTGTTGCCGGGTGACGTGGCCAACCTCCAGCAGGCCGGGCTGCGCGGCCTGGTGCGAGCGATCGGCACCGAACATCCGCATCTGCGCGCCACCCAGATCGACATGGACGAGAACAGCGAGGCCGAGCAGCTGGCGCGGCAACTGCTGGGGAGTTCGGACGAGGACGAGACAGCCTGGCGGAATGGCCAGTGGTACACCGCGCGCCTCAGCCCCGCACCGCTACGCACCGAGGAGCGGCGAACGGTCGCGGTGAACAACCAGCACGATGGCCTGCGCATGCAGATCCGCACGCCCGGCGACGTGGACACGATGGAACTGACTGCGCTTCAACGCGTTCCGCCCGGGCCGGGCGAGATAGAGGTCAGGGTGAACGCGGCAGCCGTCAATTTCGCGGATGTGCTGTTGGCCTGCGACCCGTATTCCAGCGCCGACGGGGATACACCCCGGCTCGGTACGGATTTTGCCGGCGTGGTGACCGCGGTCGGATCCGGGGTCACAACCCATCGTCCGGGCGACCACGTCGGCGGCTTCTCCACGAACGGTTGCTGGGCCACGTTCGTCACATGTGACGCCCGCCTGGCCGTGACGCTGCCGCAGGGCCTCACGGATGCCCAGGCGGCGGCGGTGAGTACGCCGCACGCGATCGCGTGGTACGGGCTGCACGATCAGGCCAGGATCGCCGCGGGTGACCGAGTGTTGATTCACTCCGCCACCGGCAGCGTGGGACGGGCGGCCATCGCGATTGCGCGCGCCGCGGGAGCCGAGATCTTCGCCACCGCGGGCAGCGACGAGCACCGGAATCTATTGCGCGACATGGGCGTTGAACACGTTTACGACTCCCGTAGCACCGACTTCGCCGAGCAGATCCGCCGGGAAACGGACGGCGGCGGGGTTGACATCGTGCTCAACTCCTTACCCGGCGCCGCGCAGCGCGCCGGGTTAGAAGTGCTGTCCATCGGGGGACGATTTGTGGAGATCGGTCAGCGCGACGTCTACGCAGGCACCCGGCCGGGACTTGTCCCGTTGCATCGCAATCTCACGTTGCATCACGTCGACCTGGCACTGATGTCGCACAGTCATCCACACCGAGTCGGCGACCTGCTGCGCGCGGTGTACCGGCTCGTCGCAGACGGCGAGTTGCCACTACCGGAGATCGTTCGCTGTCCGCTCGGCGATGCCGCCGGCGCTGTCAGCGCGATCAACGCGGCAGAGCAGGCGGGCAGGGTGGTGCTCGACATACCCCAGTCCGGACACAGCAGTGTCGTGGTACCGCCCGAGCAGGCCCGGCCTTTCCGGCACGACGGCTCCTACATCGTCACCGGCGGCCTCGGTGGCATAGGCCTCTTTCTCGCCGAGAAGATGGCCGAAGGCGGCTGCGGTCGCATCGTGCTCAGCTCACGCACAGAGCCGAATCCCAAGGCGCTGCAAACGATCGAGCTCATACGGGCGATGGGAACCGACATCGCGGTGGAATGCGGTGACATCACCGCAGCCGACACAGCGCCGCGGCTGGTGAGCGCTGCGACCGCGACGGGGCTTCCGTTGCGCGGGGTGCTGCACGCCGCTGCGGTCTTCGAAAACGCGATGCTGGCCAATATGACGGACGATCTCATCAGCCGCAACTGGGCTCCAAAGGTCCACGGCGCGTGGAACTTACACCAGGCCACGGCCGCGCTCCCGCTGGATTGGTTCTGTGTGTTCTCCTCGGCCGTGGGCCTGGTGGGCTCACCCGGGCAGGGGGCGTACGCGGCCGCCAACGGCTGGCTGGACGCATTCGCGCGCTGGCGGCGAACCCAGGGTCTGCCCGCCACGGCGATCGGGTGGGCGTTGTGGGCCGAGGTGGGTCGCGCCGCCGAAGTCCGAGCCGAGGGGGGCGAAGAAACGACGCCCGGCCGCGACGGCGAAGGCACCGCCATCGCACACTGGCGTGACACGGCTTTCACCGCGGACGAAGGTGCCTACGCGTTTCAGGCCCTGCTGCGTTACGACCGTCCGTACTCCGGTTACGCAACGTTGACGGGAACGCCGTGGTTCGCCGCCTACGCGCAACGCAGCCGGTTCGCTGAACTGTTCCGGTCCAACGACCAAAGCACCTCGGACACGGGCGAACTGCTGAACGAGTTATACGCGCTGCCATCGGACGAATGGCCCGTTCGACTGCGCCGGATGATCTCCGATGCCGTCAGCCTGATTCTGCGCCGCACCATCGATCCTGATCATCCCCTCTCCGAATACGGCCTCGACTCCATGGGCAACCTCGAGCTGCGCACCCGCATCGAGGCCGAAACCGGGATCCGGGTCACCACCAACGACATCACCACCATCCAGGGCCTGGCCGGGCTCCTGTGCGAAAGGCTGGCTCCCGCGGGTCGTCTCGGCGGCCTTGAGACAAGTCAACACGTCAAGGCGTGGGCCGAGCCGCAGGTGGACTGAAGGAGGCGTGGGTGTTCATAGGTGCAGGGCCAACGCGGGGGCTGTTCGTGGGAACCGTCTACGACTGGACACCCGAGGCGGGAAGGATCGTGACTTGGCAGCCATCGCCCGCTTCGCTGGCGAAAGCCCGGCAAGCTCCGATCAGTGCGGTGCCGCTGAGCGCGATGCAGGACGCACACCTTCGCGGCTTTTCCCGCTACGCCGCACGCGGGCTCGACTATGCGCGGCTGGTGATCGGCTCCGGCGACGAGCCTGGCCGATGCGATGTCCGAGCCATGGGCTACGTCATCAACTCTCACCTGCGCCGGCACAAGACGTATCACAGTTGGTTCGAGTACGGCGATGAGGAAAGCATTGTGCGGCACACGATCGTGGACCCCGCCGACATCGACTTCGTTCCGGTCCGGCAGGACAACATGACGCCACGGGAGTGGCACCAGTTCGTGCTGTCGACTCCGGACCCGTTGCAGTGGGATTGCTTCAGGTTCGGCATCATTGCGCGCGACGACCACTTCACCATTTTTGCGATCGTCGACCACCTGCACTGCGACCCAACGATTATCGCCGGCCTCTACACCGAGATCGTGATGAACTATCGCGTCCTGGTGGCCGGCCGTGCGCTCGTTCAGGCGCCGCCCCCGGCCAGTCACGACGACTTCTGCATCAGAGAACAGCAGCACGTAGCATCCCTGTCCGCGGACTCCACCCAGGTTCGCAGGTGGATCGAATTCGCCGAGCGCAACGGCGGGACCTTGCCGGACTTCCCGCTGCCGCTCGGTGATCTCTCGCAGGCCACGGGCGGCGACGTGGTGGTCGATCGGCTGATGGATCAGAAGCAGACGGCCGAATTCGAATCCCGCTGCATCGCGGCGGGTGCCCGAGTCAGCGGCGGTTTGTTCGCCTGCATAGCTCTCGCGCAGCACGAGTTGACGGGCGCTACAACATATTACGGCCTTGCACCGACCGATAAGCGCAGGTCGTTGGCGGAATTCTCGACGATGGGCTGGTTCACCGGCGTGGTGCCCTTCACCGTGCCGGTGAACCCGGCATCCTTCGAAGCGACCGCCCGGGCCGCGCAGGCGTCCTTCGATTCGAATATGGACCTCGCCAACGTGTCGTTCAACGAGATATTGAAGTTGGCACCGTGGCTCAGGGCATGGGGCCCGAACTGCACGATGGTCAACTACATGGACGCGGGCCTTCCTCCCTTCTCTGCCACCGTCACCTCCCACATGAAGGATGCGAATGTCAGCATCTACTGCGACCCCAGGGATCCGGCGCACCTCTACTTCTCGATAATCCGCCTCTTCGATGAGGTGTCGATGTGGGTGAACCTGCCGAAAAACACGATCGCCAAAGATTCGGTGATCCGGTACGTCAGTGCGATGAAATCGGTGTTGCACCGTGCCGCGGACGGCCGGTATACAGGTGCAGCGGTTCAGGTGTCCTGATGAAACCTGATATCGGGTTGCGCCGATGAAAGTCGTGTTGGCCGCCCATGGGACTCGCGGGGACGTAGAGCCATGCGCCGCAGTCGGTGTGGAACTGCTGCGCAGGGGGCACGACGTGCGCATCGCGGCCCCGCCCAACCTCATCGGCTTTGTGCGGTCGGCCGGCCTTAGCGCGGTCGGGTATGGCCCGGATTCGCACGAGCAGGTCAGCGCGGTTGCCGACTTCGTTCACCACGCCTTCAGGCCGCAGAATCCCATCGACTTCATGCGCTCAGGCAGGGACCTCTTCGTTGCGGGCTGGGCGCAGATGAGCCGGACGTTGGCCGAACTCGCGGACGGCGCCGACATGCTCGTAACCGGCCAGACCTACCACGGCGTCGTCGCCAACGTCGCTGAGTACTACGACATTCCGCTGGCGGCGATCCACCACATGCCGATCTGCGTCAACGGGCAACTCGCCCTGCCTTCCATACCGTCGCCCACTCCCCTGGTTCGCTCTACATTGAGGGCGGCGTGGTGGCTGTATTGGCGCATCACCAAGGACGCCGACGACGCGCAACGACGCGAACTGGGGCTGCCGCGGGCAGCCGCGCCCGCGGCCAAGCGGATGGCGCAACGCGGATCTCTCGAAATCCAGGCCTACGAGCAGGCTTGCTTTCCCAAGCTTGCCGCCGAATGGCACGGCCGGCGACCCATCGTCGGCGCGCTGACGTTGCAGTTGCCGACGGATGCCGACGCTGAGGTCGCGAAATGGATCGGCACGGGCGCGCCGCCCATCTACTTCGGCTTCGGCAGCACGCCGATCCAATCCTCCGCCGACACGATCGCCATGATCGGCGCGGCCTGCGCGGAACTAGGTGAACGTGCGCTGATCTACGGCGATGCGCGCGATTCCACCGGCATCCAGCACCCCGACGAGGTGAAACTGGTGGGCCCGGTGAACTATGGGGCCATCCTTCCGCTTTGTCGCGCAGCAGTCCACCACGGCGGCGCGGGTACCACCGCCGCAGCCCTTCGGGCCGGAATCCCGATGCTGATCCTTTGGGACGTAGCCGATCAGCCGCTATGGGCGGCCGCGACGGTCCGGCTGAAAGTCGGCCGCGCTCAACGCTTCTGCACGATCACCCGAAATTCGCTGGTGGCACACCTACGCCGGATCCGCGCGGCGCACTACGTCGCGCGCGCCGGTGAAGTCGCCACCCACCTGACCGATCCGGCCGAAAGCGTCACCGTGGCGGCCGATCTCATCGAGGGGGTCGTTCACCGGAAGCGCGTTGCCTGATGTGGGCCACGGTGCTGGTAGTGGCGTTATGGGTCGCGACGGACCCGACGCGCCTGGTCGTGGTCGTGGCCCTGATGTCGCGCATGCGGCCCAAGCACAACCTGATCGCATACTGGCTGGGCGGCCTGGCGGCCGGTATCGCCCCTGGAATCGCGGTCTTCGGCTTGAAGCTGGTGATGCGCGATTCGGTGCCGCTGGTCATGGGAGACATGAGCTCCGCAGTCTTCCGATTCACCGGCGGGTATTTCCAGATCACCATCGGCGTGCTCGCGCTGCTGATCGCGGGAGTGCTGTCAACGAGGTATCGGACGCGACAGCGTGTCGAAGTGTCGATCTACGGCGCCGTTTCGGAGGCCCCGGATCGCCAAAGCACGTCAACCGCGATCGCACGGATCAGGGCCCGCGCCGGTCGCGCGTTGCAAGGCGGCAACCCGTGGTTCGCGTTTGGGATCGGTCTGGTGTCGACGATGCCGCCGATCGATTACCTGGTCGTGCTCATCGTCATCGTCTCCTCGGGCGCCGCATTCGGCACTCAGCTGAGCGCGGTCGTGATGTTCACCCTCGTGGTGCTGGCTCTGGTTGAGATCCCGCTCATCGGCTACCTGGTCATGCCGGCAAAAACCCGGGCGCTCATGCTGCAGCTGCAGAGGCTTGCCGTAGCGCACCGGCGGCGGATTCTGATCGCCGTGCCCACAGTGGCGGGGCTTGCGTTGATCGCGGCGGGTCTGGGCAGCATCTGAGCCCCGCCTAGGGCAGGACATGGTTTCTGCCGCCGAGCCTTTCGACGTTCGATTGAATGAGTCGATAGGGATAGGGAGTGTGCTGCTCGATGACATCGCGCAGGTGCGTCATCGACTTGCGCAAGCGCTTGTCGCGCACCACGGTCACCTTGAGGAAGGGGAACCCGAAGTCCTCGATGAGGTCGTCCCAGAAGTAGAGGGTGCCGTTGTTTCGCCCCGACCGTTTGCTGCCCCATCGCTGCGATGGGTGCCCACCGCAGGTTCTTATGGCGGCGGCGGAGACGTACGGTTTGACGCTGAGCCCGGCGTTACGCGCGCGCCTGGACAGGCCAACCTCGTACCGCCAGATGAGAGTGCCTTTGTGCACGGGGTACTGGAACTCGGCCCACAGGTCGTTGAGGAAGGGGCGGGTGCGTGAATTGAGATCCCACGCCAGGAAAAAGGACTGGAGGTGGGAAAACATCTGGGTGTTTTCGATGGCGCCGTACATGTCGGCACCGCGGAAGGAACCCCACATCTCCTCGAGAGGGAAGAGGGGACCGAAGACGCTGTCGTTCGCGATGGCGAAACGGTCGAACTGATCAAGCGACCATCCGCGCTGCCGGAGGACGCACCACGCGAGGTGCCACGAGCCGAAGTCGAAGGAAAGCGTGCGACGGGTGTAAATGCCCGCACAGAACGGGCGGATGGTGGCGACCGATTCCGCGGAGAGGACGGGCGAGGCAGAAACGAAGACAATGGTTGCCCCGAGCCCGTGCAGCGCCTTCAGGTAGTAGGTGACGTATGGGTCGACGACGCCTTGGACATCGAAGTGTGCGAACAAAAGGAGGGTGCGACGACCGGAAGGCGGCTGCGATGGAAGCTCCAGATGGCTTTCGCAGATGAACCGTAAAGCGTTGGGGCTCAGTCGGTATCGAATGGTATCGATGGCGCGCGCGGATTTCGTACCCAGCACGCGTTTCATGGCGCCGCGACGAGATCGGCTGCATGCGGTGCCGGCAGTGTGGCCGCGGCGCCGGTCTTCACGGCGAGCGCGAAAAGGTCGGTTCGCGTGGTTGTCACGTCCACGATGCCGAATCCAACGCGCTCCAGCATCTCCTCGATCAGCTCGACATCAAAAACATGATGGTGAAGGGTTCGGTTGTAAAAGTTGTTCAGGCTTCGCTTCCTGAACCGCTGACGCCCGCGTGCCGGCCAGTCCCTGCGTAAGTCGTGGAGGGCCAGGATCTCATCGAGATGAGTCAGGTCGTCCTCGCCGACATCGGCGGTGAAATCAGCCAGCAGGTGTTCGAACTTCGTGACCGGGCGCCGGTGGTCGAAGTTGTGCTTCTTGTTCGGGACCACGAGCACCAGTGCTCCGCCCGCCTTGACGACCCTTCTCCATTCGACCAGAGCCTTCAACGGGTTTGCGGTGTGCTCCAAGCAGTTCGAGGACAGCACGAAATCGTATCGGGCGGTCGAGAGCCCGGGCAGGTCGGTGGCGTCGGCAATGAATTGGCGACCGCGTTTGTTGCGGTGGTAGTGGTAACCCGCGTCGGCCTCGATGCGTCCCTCCCAGATGGTGTCCGCGGAGAAGTTGACGCCATCGAGCCCCCTGACCCGTTGATAAAGGGGCAGCACGGTTCTGAAAAGCACACTCGGGCCGCCGATCTCGACACCGTATTTGCCGTCGACGAATGACTGATACCTGTGACGTAGCGGTAGCCGCCACCGAGCGTGTCGCATCGTGAACCCCGGCCCGTTCTCCCGCGACGAATACTGGTACCAGTACGTCAATTCCGTGATCGTCCGTGTCCGGGGCACTAAGCGTCCAAGCGGGCGAACTGATTCTGGCGATAGCGCTCGACGCAGGCCGCTCTTCTGACCTTGCCACTGGTGGTGATGGGAATCGAACCCGGGGCTACCACAACGAGATCCGCGACGCTGACCCCGTGCACATCGGAAATCGCGGAAGTGACTTTGCGTTTGACGACGTCGAACCCGTCCCCCGCCCCCTCCTGAGAGGCAGCCCGGTTCTTGAGTTCGATGATGGCGACGAGCTTTTCGGTGCCCTTGTCCGGAACAGCGATCGCCGCGCACCGTCCCGGTGCGACACTCTGGATGGTCCCCTCGAGGTCGTCGGGACAGTGGTTGCGCCCGTACACGATCAAAAGATCCTTGGTACGGCCGATCATGAACAGTTCGCCGTCGGAGATGAACCCCAGGTCCCCGGTTCTCAACCAAGGCCCTTCAGGGGTTCCGGCCGACGGGGCGACCAACGTTGCGCCGAACGTATGCTGCGTCTCGCTCGGCTTCTGCCAATATCCGCTAGCGACGTTGCCGCCGTGCACCCAGATCTCACCGGTGGTTCCCGCCGGGCACTCGATACGGCTCTCGGGATCCACGACACGCACCATCGGCGACCGCGGCACGCCGTAACTGACGAGCGCCGTGCCGCCGATGTCTGACTGGCGCTTCGCGTGGCCCGCGGTCAGTTCTTCGGAGTCGAAATGCACGATCCGCGGTGGCTGACCCGCCTCACGGGTTGAGACGTACAACGTTGCCTCGGCCAATCCATACGATGGGCGCAACACCTTGGACTGGAGGTTGAAGCGGGCGAACCGCTCGGCGAAGCGCTGCAGGGTGGCGGGCTGTACCCGCTCGCCACCGTTGAAGATGCACGACACGTCGCCGAGGTCGAGCCCGGCAAGGTCATCGTCTGAGGTTTTTCGGACCGCCAACTCGAAGGCGAAGTTAGGCGCTGCCGAATGCGCCCGACTGTTCTGTGCCAGCAATCGCATCCATCGGGCCGGCCGCTGCAGAAAGGAAACCGGACTCGTCAGCACACTGCGAAATCCCGTGAGAACCGAAAAGATGACCCCAAGTTGCAAACCCATGTCGTGATAGAGCGGCAACCAGGACACCATCGTGCTGTCCGGTGGGGCGACTCCCCCGTGGTCCCCGAAGAAGGCGGCATTCATGTGCTCGAAGTTGGCCAGGATGTTCTTGTGCGACACCATGACCCCGGCCGGGGTGCGCGTCGATCCCGACGTGTACTGCAAATACACTGTGTCCGTTGAACTCTCGACCCTGGTAGCGGGCGCCTTCTTCGAATCGAGATCCAGCAAGTCAACTGCGATGAGCGATGGGGCCGCATCGCGCGACTTCGGGCCGAGACAACCGGCGATATCGTCAGCGACGGAGGACGTCGTGAGAACCGCAGCGGGCGACGCGTCGCGCAGCACCGAGCCGACCCGTTCGTCGCTGTCGGCGCCCAGCGGAACCGCGATGAAGCCGGCCTGTATCGCGCCGAGAAACGCAATGACGTAGTCGAGGCTTTGGGGCGCCAGTATCAGGGCACGGTCACCGGTTGACCCGTGCAGCCGAAGCTCGTCGGCAACGTTCAGCGCCCGCCGGTACAGCTGCGCCCACGTCAAACTCTCCTCGATGCCGGCCCAGTCCCGTTGATAATTCATAAACGTGAACGCCGTCCGATTCGGCGCCAGACTGGCTCGTTCGCGCAGCAGGGCCGGAATGGGAGACTTGAGCATGGGCGTCAGGTTACCTCGGCCGTTATCACCACGCCGGTTTTGCAGCAAAGACGATGAGCGGCTCCAACACACCCCGATCGAAGGCATCATCGACCGGCTGAATCGCAACCCGGTCTTGCTGAAGCTTTTGAACCTGCGCTTCAAATACGGCTACCAATTTCTTAGCCGCCTGCTCATCAGGGACGACGTGTTGTTCCTGAATTACGGATACGAAGAGGACCCGCCGATGGCGTTGCCGCTGACGGCGGCCGATGAGCTCGATCGGTTTCCGATTCAGCTCTACCACCGCACGGCCGCGCAGGCGGACCTGGCGGGCAAGGACGTGCTGGAGGTGAGCTGCGGCCACGGTGGCGGCGCATCGTATTTGATGCGGACCCTACGCCCGGCGACCTATACGGGCCTGGACCTGAACCCGGTCGGCATCGAGTTCTGCAGAAAGAGGCACACTCTGTCCGGCCTGAAGTTCGTGCAGGGCAACGCCGAAAGCCTGCCCTTCCCCGACGGGTCCTTCGACGCAGTGGTGAACGTCGAAGCCGCGATCAACTATCAGGACGTTCCCAGATTCTTCGCGGAGGTGGAACGCGTGCTGCGCCCCGGCGGGCGGTTCTTGTACGCCGATATGCGCTACGCCGACGAAATCGCCGCCTGGGAGGCGGACCTGGCCAACATCCCCATGCGGCTGCTGTCCGAACGGGTCATCAACGCGGAGGTCATGCGCGGACTGGAGCAGAATCGGTTCGTCGATCAAATCACGCGTCGCCTACCGAACATCGCGCTGCTGCGCGGCCTGGCTGATGACTACGCGGGTGGGGTTGGGTCGTTGATCCATCGCCGGCTGCAAAACGGCCAGGCCTCCTACCGGATGTTCGCCTTTGCCAAGGATTGAGGCGCTTGGCACCAAAATCTTGTGCCGCAGGCGTCTGAGTGAAGGAGCTAACACTCCCTAGTGGGGGGCCCGACGGCCTATTCTGTGAAGATTCCAGCAAACGCGGGGGGCAAGGATCGGCGGAGGGTCGGATGGCGGCCGTAGGAGCGTGCCAGGCGTGTGGTACCCAACTCCTCCACGATGCGCGGTTCTGCCACGGCTGCGGCGCGGCAGTCGCCGAACCCGCCGCACCTGCGGAATACAAGCAGGTTTCGGTGTTGTTCGCCGACGTAGTGCATTCCATGGACATCGCAGCGACCGTCGGCCCCGAGCGACTGCGCGAAATCATGGCCGCACTGGTGCACCGCTGCACCAAGGTGGTGCACCGCTACGGGGGCACGGTGGACAAGTTCACCGGCGACGGCATCATGGCGGTGTTCGGGGCACCGGTAACCATGGAGGACCACGCGTTTCGCGCCTGTCTGGCGGCCTTGGGCCTCCAGGAGGAGGTCAAGTCGCTCGCCGTCGACGTTCGCGAGCGCGACGGAGTGGACCTTCAACTGCGGGTGGGGCTCAACTCCGGTCAGGTGATCGCGGGCGAACTCGGTTCGAAAGCGTTGGGCTACACCGCCATCGGTGAACAGGTCGGAATGGCGCAGCGGATGGAATCGGTGGCGCCGGCGGGTGGAGTGATGCTCAGCGAATCCACCGCCCGACTCGTTCAGCAAGTCGCCATGCTGGCCGACGCCGAGCAGGTGCGCATCAAAGGCAGCGCCAACCCGGTGCTGGCCCGTCGTCTGATCGGCCTGACCGGCGGGCCGCAACGAAGTCGCGACCTGCAAGGCGCATTGGTCGGGCGAGAGCTGGAAGTCACAACGATCGCCGGCCTGCTGGATCGATCGAAGGGCGGGCGCGGATGCGTGGTCTGTGTCGCCGGGCCGGCGGGCATCGGCAAGACGCGACTCGCCGACGAGACCGTCGCGTTGGCGCTCAGCAAGGGCGTCGAGGTGGTCTCGGCCTTCTGTGAGTCACACACCAGTGATGTCCCTTTTGTCGGGGCGGCGGCGCTGCTGCGTGCGGGGCTCCGAATCGCCGAGCTCGATGACGAGCCGGCCCGGGCACAGGTACGGGCCAGGATCCCCGACGCCTCCGATGAGGACGTGCTGTTGCTCTACGACCTGATGGGCATCCGAGACCCTGACACCCCCCCTCCGACGATTCATCCCGACGCGCGGCGACGGCGGCTGACCGCTCTGATCAACTCGATGTCGCTGGCCCGCACCCAACCTGTCCTCTACGTGATCGAGGATGCGCACTGGATCGATGAGGTCAGCGACTCGCTGGTGGCGGACTTCCTCGCGGTCATTCCGCGGACGCCGTCGATGGTGCTGATCACCTACCGCCCCGAATACACCGGTCTGCTCGCGAGTGTGCCTGGAGCGCAGACGATCTCGCTCTCGCCCTTGAGCGAGGCGGAAACCGCGGCGCTTCTCGACGAGTTGTTGGGCCCCGATCCGTCAGTCGCCGGGATCAAAGCGCTTGTCGCCGAACGGGCCGGCGGGAACCCGTTCTTTGCGCAGGAGATGGTGCGCGAGCTCGCCGAGCGAGCGGTGCTCGAAGGCGACCGCGGCGGTTTCACCTGTGGTGCGGATCTGGCCGAGGTGACCGTCCCGGCGACGCTGCAGGCCACCATCGCCGCGCGCATCGACCGTCTGGACCCTGATGCCAAGCAGACGCTGAACGCCGCGGCCGTGATCGGCTCGCGATTCACGCCCGAGCTACTCGAGGCGGTGGGCAATGCACCCGTCCTCGATACGCTCGTGAAGGCCGCGTTGATCGATCAGGTCCGTTTCACGCCCACCGCGGAATTCGCCTTCCGCCACCCGCTGATTCGCAGCGTGGCTTACGAGTCACAACTGCGGTCCGATCGCGCCGTGATGCACCGGCGGCTGGCCGGCGCCATCGAGGCGCGTGAGCCGGAATCCGCCGACCAGAACGCGGCGCTGATCGCCGAACACCTCGAAGCCGCGGGCGACCTGCGGGACGCCTACGGCTGGCACATGCGCGCGGCAACCTGGGCGACATACCGCGACATCGCCGCGGCGCGGCTCAGTTGGGAAAGTGCAACGCGGATCGCCGACGCGTTGACCGCCGATGACCCAGACCTGGTCACCATGTGCATCGCCCCCCGAACCATGTTGTGCGGGATCGCCTGGCGGCTGCATGTGAACGACGTCGGAGACCGTTTCGACGAGCTGCGCACATTGTGCAACGCCGCGGGGGACAAGGCGTCGCTGGCCATCGCGATGGCGGGGCTGGTGGTCGATCACGCGTTTCAGGACAGGGTGCGCGAGGCGTCGCGGCTGGCTTCGGAGGCCGTCGCCCTCATCGAGTCCATCGGAGACCCGACTTTGACGGTTGGGCTCTCCTTCACCGCGATCCGCGCCAAGATAGGGACCGGCGAGTGGGCCGAGATGCACCGCTTGTCGCAGCGGGTCATCGACCTGGCCGACGGCGACCCCACCAAGGGCAATTTCCTCTTCGGGTCGCCCCTCGCGCTCGCGTTCGCCCAGCGGGGCACCGCCCGTTGGGCCCTGGGTCGTACCGGATGGCGAGACGACCTGAAGCGCGGCGTTGCCATGGCGCACGGCGCCGACTCCCTGTCCTACGTCACGGTCGTCAGCTATGTGTACACCACGGGCATACCGGCCGGTGCGCTTCGACCCGACGATTCCACCCTGCGCGAGATCGAGGATGCGCTGGTGATCGCCCAACCGTCCGGCGACAACCTCCAATTGGGCGTCGCCTGGCTGACTTTGGGGCTGGCGCTGGTGCACCGCCCCACGGACGACGAGCGTGATCGCGGACAGCAACTTCTGGCCGAGGTCCGCGAAGTGTTCCGGCGCGGGGGGCACTTCCTGTGCGACATACCGATGCTCGACGTGTACGTGGCACGCGAGCAGGCGCGCCGCGGCGAGCGCGACCATGCGATACCGCTCATGCGCGCCGCGGTCGACCATCTCATGCTTGGGGGACAAGGGCTTTCGTGGGGTACTTTGACCACCGGTGTCCTGGTGGAGACGCTGCTCGACCGCGGGACCGAAAGCGATGTCAGCGAAGCCGCGGCCGCAATCGAACGGGTGGCGTCCGAGCCTGCCGATGGGCACCTGGCGATGCGTGAGACCTGGCTGCAGCGGATGCGCGCCGCGCTGGCGCGCGCCCAAGGCGACGTCGAGGCCTACACGCGCCTCAGGGATCGCTACCGTGACTTGGCGAAAACCCTTGGCTTCGAGGGACATATCGCGTGGAGCGAGGAGATGCCCTGACAGCGGCGGCTGCTCGCTGCGGGCCTAGCCCCGCTGCCTCGTATACGACGAACCCAGAAACCGTTCCACCAAGGCGCGCTCGGCGGCCGCATCCTTGAGCGGCCATCCCCACAGCGCAAGGAAGACGCGGATCAGCCACTGCGCGGCCAGCGGATCGTCATTGTCGGGCCCCAGCATTTCGGCCGCCAGGGCCGTGACGGTCGGCGAGCTGATGACCCAATCGCTGACCGGGGCCGCGTGGATCGACCGCATGAGTTGAGCCAGTGGGTCGGAGCGCAGGCGCTCCAGCGCCATGATCGTGGCCGTCACGACGCGCTCGGGGCCCCGAAGGTCCTTGATGGCCTCTCGGATCTTATCGACGATGCGAGCCGCTTGAATACCGACGACGGCGTCGCGGATGGCCGCCTTACCGCCGGCATGCCGGTAGATCGTCGCGGGTGAGCAGTGCACCCGGGCCGCCAAGGCCTCGATCGTGAATCCTTCGTATCCCCGGCGAGCGATGATGTCGGCGGCCGCGGCGTAGATCCGTTCGACGGCTTCGCCACGGCGGTCGCGGCCCACCAACCAGTCGTCACGCGGCATCCACCCATGTTCCCCCACAATGCGGAGCACAGAAACAGTTCTCGCAGCCTGAGAATTTTGTGGCGATCTCTCTCAACCGAACGGCCTGCTGGCGGGCGGTCCACGCGGTCATCCGCGCTCGACGTCTGCCGCGACCGCCCCTCAACTTTCCCGCGATCCATTGACCGCCGGGGCGAGAGGCACCGAGCCTGAAGCGCATGACGGTCTTGGACAGCGCAACCCGGTTCTTCGGCAGCGAGGCGATACAGGATCCCTACCCGCTGTATGACCGGATGCGCGCCGAGGCACCCGTGCACCGGATCGGCGACTCGGTGTTCTACGCCGTGTGCGGTTGGGATGCGGTGCAAGAGGCCGTGGAACGGGTCGACGACTTCTCGTCGAACCTGACGGCGACCATGGTCTTTCACGAGGACGGCACCGTCACACCGCTCGACATGGGATTGCCCGGAGCCCCGATGCACGCGTTGGCCACCGCGGACGACCCTGTGCATGCGCTGCATCGCAAGCTTCTGCTGCCGCACTTATCAGCCAAACGCGTGCGGATCATCGAGGAATTCGCCGTCGGAACCGCGGACCGGCTCTGGGAAGAGAACCTGCGCGACGGCCAGATCGAATGGATGAGCGCCATCGCCAACCGGTTGCCGATGATGGTGGTCTGCAAGCTGCTGGGCCTGCCCGACGACGACGCCGACAAACTCATTCGGCTCGGCTACGCCACCACCACACTGCTCGACGGGATCGTCACTCCCGAACAGGTCACGCAGGCCGGGCTGGCCGCGATGGAGCTGTCCGGCTACGTATTGGAGCATTTCGAAAAGGCCAGCGGCAAGCCAGATTCCGGGTTGATGGGCGACCTTGCGGCGCGCTGCGCCTCGGGGGAACTCGAGCAACTCCCGGCGTTGGGCATCATGCTCACGCTGTTCAGCGCCGCCGGCGAATCGACCGCATCGCTGCTGGGCAGCGCGGCGTGGATCCTCACCGACCGTCCCGCAATCCAACGGCAGCTTCGCGAGAACCCCGAATTACTAGGCACTTTCATCGAAGAGACCTTGCGGTTCGAGCCGCCATTTCGCGGTCACTACCGCCACGTGTGGCGCGACACCACGCTAGGAGGGGCCCAGGTGCCGGCCAACTCCCACCTGCTGCTGATGTGGGGAGCGGCCAACCGCGACCCGGTGCACTTCGAGGCCCCAAACGAATTCCGCCTGGACCGCACCGCCGCCAAGAGTCATCTGAGCTTCGGCAAGGGCGTGCACTTCTGCGTTGGAGCCGCACTGGCCCGGTTGGAAGCCACCATCGTGTTGCGCATGCTGCTGCAGCGCACCACCTGGATCGATGCGGCCGATATCGGGGAATGGCTGCCGAGCATCCTGGTCCGGCGCCGCGAACGGTTGGGGTTGGTCGTGCGGTGACCCTAGGGACGCGGCTGCACGTCGACGCTGGGCGGCCGCGACTGCGGCTCCTGAGGCTTCGCGCGCACGGAGCGCCGGACGACGCTGAACGCGGCGGCACCCCCGACCAGGACCGCGACGGCGACCCCCGCGAGAACCAACGGGCGCTTACCGCGACGCTGCGCGCGGCGCGCGTCCTGTAGCGCTTGGGGCAGGCTCGTGACCACTTCCTGGGCGGCGGCCAGCTCCTGGGCCAAGGTTTCCTGGGCAGAGGCGAGGTCCCGGGCCAGCCGCCCCTCTTGGTAGCGGCGGCGCAACTGCGAGGCGGTCGACCGCGCGGACTGAACACTCAGCCCGACAACTCCCCGGGTGACGTCCACCGGTCCCTGCGCCGAATAGGTCAGGCCGCGGGAAAGTCGCTGCCGCGGGGTCAGCCGGGAATCCATCTTCGCCCTCATCTGCCGCCTCTCTGTCCCGCCGATTGAGCCTGCCGTGGCGCCGGCCGATTTCTGAACAGACTGCCAGCATAGGGACGTCGGCGTCCGCGGTGTGTACTCGCCGCGATTTGCGCGGGATTCGGCGTGGGTGACACCGCGTGCGGCGACGCCCGCCCGTAGTGGCAGACTCTCATGCCGTGACCAACAGCCCCTTTCAGACTGCTACCGCCACGCTTCACACCAACCGCGGCGACATCAAGGTCGCCCTCTTCGGAAACCACGCGCCCAAGACCGTCGCCAACTTCGTCGGCCTGGCACAGGGCACCAAGGAGTACTCGACGCAGAATGCATCGGGAGGCTCCTCCGGCCCCTTCTATGACGGCGCGGTTTTCCACCGGGTGATCCGGGGTTTCATGATCCAGGGCGGCGACCCGACGGGAACCGGTCGCGGCGGCCCGGGCTACAAGTTCGCCGACGAATTCCACCCCGAACTGCAATTCGACAAGCCCTACTTGCTGGCGATGGCAAACGCCGGCCCGGGCACAAACGGCTCGCAGTTCTTCATCACGGTGGGCCAGACCCCGCACCTGAACCGTCGCCACACGATCTTCGGTGAAGTGACCGACGCCGAGTCGCAGAAGGTCGTCGATGCGATCGCGACGACCGGCACCGACGGCAACGACCGCCCCACCGAGCCGGTCGTCATCGAGTCGATCACGATTTCCTGAACCGGCCCGGACGGGCGTAGGTCAGTCCCGCTGACGGCCCGCGTAGCCGGCTGCAGTCAGTGCGTCGAGCACGCCTACCGGGTCTGTCCCCAGGTCCCAGCGAGAGAACAGCACCAGGTCGCCGTCGGCCGTCTCGACCTCGAGCAACCGCACCTTGCGTCCGTAGCGGCGGAACTCGATGATGCGGATGATCTTGATGTCGGAATGCTGCAATACCTGCGTCCGGAACCAGCCGCGCAGCATGAGACCACCGGGCGTGATTGCCAGCTTGGGACGCGCGTGCCACGACACGCCGGCAAACAAGATCAGACCTGCCGCGGCAACGCCCGCAAGAATCCGGCCGGGCGGGTCTGTGACCACGGTCACAGCGGCGATAGCCATCAAAACGCCCGCGGCTCCACAACCAGCGATTCCGGCGGCGTGCGGCTCCCATTGTGTTTGCTGCATGCGCTTCTTAACCCCTCCCACCACTGCCTATGCAGTTATCCACATCAGCTATCAACAGTGGGGATAAATCACACGCGTGTGATTGGGTGGCCGGATAGTTGCTGACGCGGTGTCGAATTAGACCGAAAATGAATTCATTACGCCGACCGTCCTGGTCAGTGCCAGCGCATCGTGAGCAACAAGCCGGTGATCATGAAAGCGAACGCGATGGCGTAGTTCCAGGGGCCCAATTGCGCCATCCAGTTCAGGGCGGTCGGCGCGTTGCTGCCGACCGCGGCCAACTGGAACACCATCAGCCAGACCAGACCGATCAGCATGAGGCCGATGAACAGCGCGACGAACCACACGCTCGATGGTCCGACCTTGACTTTCACCGGGGTGCGGCTGACCGAGCTGACGGCGAAGTCGTTCTTCTTGCGGACCTTGGACTTGGGCATGATTACCTCGCGGATTACCTCAACGACACGGTGAGCGGGACGGGGTGCAACGATAAACACTGCAACTGCAACCCATGGCTTGGCTACGAGACTAACTCACCTGCAACGGTGACCAGGAAATGGAGACGCGATGACGCAGACGCGCCGGTCGCCATGGCGCTTCGGCGTCCCGGTCGTCTGTCTGCTGGCCGGACTTCTGCTCGCCGCCACCCACGGAGTCTCCGGCGGCGCCGAAATCCGCCGCAGTGATGCCCCGCGGCTGGTGGACTTGGTCCGCGAGACCCAGTCTTCGGTGAACCGGCTGAATGCCCAGCGCGAAGCCCTGGCGGGCAAGATCGACGCCGCGCACGGGCGGTCGCCGGATGCGGCGCTCGCGGCGATGCTGCGGCGCTCCGCCCAGCTCGCCGGTGAGGCGGGGATGAGCCCGGTGCACGGACCGGGCCTGGTGGTGACCCTCGCGGATGCGCAGCGCGACGCCAATGGGCGGTTCCCCCGGGATGCATCCCCCGACGACCTGGTGGTGCATCAGCAGGACATCCAGGCGGTGCTCAACGCGTTGTGGAGCGCCGGCGCCGAGGCGATCCAGATGCAGGATCAGCGGATCATCGCGACATCGGTGCCGCGCTGTGTCGGCAATACGCTGCTGCTCAACGGGCGCACCTACAGCCCGCCGTACACGATCACCGCGATCGGCAACGCGACGGCCATGCAAGCCGCCCTCGCCGCCGCTCCCCTGGTGGTCCTGTACAAGCAGTACGTCGTCCGCTTCGGCCTCGGCTACCAAGAAGAGGTCAAGTCCGACGTGCAGGTCGTCGGCCATTTCGAGCCCGAGCGGCTGCATTCCGCGCGGCCCGACGGCCCGATCGGCTACTGACGCCTACTGACCGGTATCGGCACGGCCATCGGACGGTAACCTGGCACGATGCGGATCCTGGTCGTCGACAACTACGACAGCTTCGTGTTCAACCTGGTGCAGTACCTCGGTCAGCTCGGTGTGGACGCTGAAGTCTGGCGCAACGACGACACCCGCCTGTCCGACGAGGCCGCAGTGGCCGGTCAGTTTGACGGGGTGCTGCTCAGCCCGGGGCCGGGCACCCCGGAGCGCGCGGGCGCGTCCATCCAGATGGTTCGGGCGTGTGCCGCCGAGCGGACTCCGCTGCTCGGGGTCTGCCTGGGGCACCAGGCCATCGGCGTCGCATTCGGTGCGACCGTCGACCGCGCCCCGGAACTGCTGCACGGCAAGACCAGCAGCGTCCACCACAGCAATACCGGTGTGCTACAAGGACTTCCGGATCCCTTCACGGCGACCCGCTACCATTCGCTGACCATTCTGCCCGAGTCGCTGCCGCCCGTGCTTCAGGTGACGGCTCAGACCCGCAGTGGCGTGATCATGGGCGTGCGGCACACCGAACTGCCGATTCACGGCGTCCAGTTCCACCCGGAGTCGATCCTGACCGAGGGCGGTCATCGAATGCTGGCGAACTGGCTCGCCGATTGCGGGTGGGAGCGTAACGACACATTGGTGCGGCGGCTCGAGAACGACGTGCACGCCGCGGTGCGGCCGTACTTTCCGGCCGACCCGACCGCTACTGACCGAACTTCAGCGTGATGATGCCGTCCCGGTTGACCCCGGAGCCGGCCGGCGGGTTCTGATAGACCACCCGATGGGACTGGGAGCCGCCGGCGTCGACGTCGGCGCCCTTGTCCAGAATTCCCGTCCAGCCCAGCGCGCGTAGCCGCGGTTCGGCGTCGGTCCAGAACATGCCGGACAGGTCGGGCATGACGAACTGGTTGCCCTTGGACACCTGCAGCTCGATCACCGAGTCCACCGGAACCATCTGTCCCTTGGGCGGATTGGTCCCGATCACCTCACCGGCCGGGCGGGTGCTGTCCACCTGCACCTGGGTGACCTTGCTGAATCCGTAGACGGTCAGGTTCTTCTGTGCGATGTCGACGGTTTGGCCCGCGATATCGGGAACCTGCTTGGTCTCCGGCCCCGATCCGACAATGAGCGTGACAACGTTGGTGATCGCCGACGTCTGATTGGCCGGCGGGTTGGTCCCGATCACCTTGCCCAGCAGTTCCGGGGTCGACGGGGAATTGGCCTGCTTGAACTTACTGAAGCCGGCGGCCTTCAGCTTGCTGACCGCGTCGGAGTAGCTCAGCGAGGACACGTCGGGCACCTCGCGCTGCTCCGGCCCGGTGGAGACGTTGATGGTGATCTCGTCGCCCGCGTTGACCGACGCGTTGGCGCCCGGATCGGTGCCGATGACATGGTCGGGCGGGATGGCCGAGTCCGGCTTCTGCAGGGTGCGGGTCTTGAAGCCGCGATTCTGCAGCGCCGCGATCGCATCGGCGGACACTTGCCCGCGCACGTCGGGCACCTGCACGTCACGGGTATTGCCGCCGAATGTGTTGAAAGCAATGACGACAACGATCGTCAGCACCGCGAGCGCGGCCACCGCGACAATCCAGCGGCCGACCGAGCCGACGCTGCGGTCCTCGCCCGCGTCGGCGAGAACCTGACGGGGCAGCGGGTCGGTCCGGGACGGGCCGGAGTTGCCCACATTGGCCGACATCAGTGAGCTCCGGTCGGCGTCGGTAAGCACCTTGGGCGCCTCGGGTTTCTCGCCGTTGTGCACCCGAATCAGGTCGGCACGCATCTCCGCCGCGGTCTGATAGCGGTTGTCGGGATTCTTGGCCAGCGCCTTGAGCACCACGGCGTCGAGGTCGGCGGAGATGCCTTCGTGCCGCTGCGACGGCGGGATCGGGTCTTCCCGAACATGTTGGTAGGCAACGGCCACCGGCGAGTCACCGGTGAAAGGTGGTTCGCCCGTGAGGATTTCGTAGAGAACGCAACCCAACGAATACACATCGGAACGAGCATCGACGGCGTCACCGCGAGCCTGCTCGGGGGAGAGATACTGCGCGGTTCCGATTACCGCGGCGGTCTGGGTAACGCTGTTGCCGCTGTCGGCGATCGCGCGGGCGATGCCGAAGTCCATCACCTTGACCGCGTTGGTGGTGCTGATCATGATGTTGGCCGGCTTGACGTCTCGGTGGATGATGCCGTTCTGGTGGCTGAAGTTCAGCGCCTGGCACGCGTCGGCGATGATCTCGATGGCCCGGCGCGGTGGCAGGGGGCCGTCGGTGTGCACGATGTCGCGCAGGGTTACCCCGTCGACGTACTCCATGACGATGTAGGGCAGCGGCCCGGTGGGCGTCTCGGCCTCGCCGGTGTCGTAGACGGCGACGATCGACGGGTGATTCAGCGCGGCGGCGTTTTGCGCCTCACGCCGGAAGCGCAGGTAAAAGCTCGGGTCGCGGGCCAGATCCGCGCGCAGCACCTTGACCGCGACGTCGCGATGCAGTCGGACGTCACGGGCCAGGTGAACCTCGGACATACCGCCGAAGCCGAGGATTTCGCCCAGTTCGTAGCGGTCGGACAGGTGTTGCGGCGTGGTCATTGCGGTGTTCCGTGTCGGGCCGGCACGTTGTGGAAGCCGGAGGTCCCTATTGTCCCGGCATCGGGCCAATTAATTCGCATTTCGGGACGGGCCCCAGCACCGCTCGGAGTCTTGGTCGGCGGCGGCCCCGAGGCGGGCGGTGTCCCCGTGTCGGTCACCGTCGGCGGCTGTTGCTGCTGGTCCGCCCGCGAATTGATGACGATCAGCACCGCAATGATGATTGCCAGCGCGCCGAGCACACCGGCGGCCCACAGCAACGCGCGCTGACCAGAGGAGAAGGTGCGACGGGCAGGGGGCGTGCGGTGGCCGCCGGTCGTCGGCCGCGAGCGACGGGGCGCGGCGCTTCGGCTCGGGGACACCGCAGCGGCGCGGGTGGTCGGGCTGGACGGGATGGCTGCCGGCGAGGCCCGGCCGGCGGGCGGTGTCGCACTGGGCCGCGGCGGGCGACGGCCGGCCCGTACCGCGGCCACGGCGTCGGCGAACGGCCCGCCGCTGCGGTACCGCATCGCCGGGTTCTTCACCAGCGTTATCTCGATGAGTTCGCGCACGTTGGGCGGCAGCTCCGCGGGCAGGGGCGGCGGCGGTTCCTTGATGTGCTTCATCGCCACCGTCAGGGCACCGTCACCGGTGAACGGCCGCTTGCCCGATACCACCTCGTACCCGACGACGCCCAGCGAGTACACGTCGCTCGACGGGGTGGCGTCGTGGCCCAGGGCCTGTTCCGGCGCGATGTATTGCGCGGTGCCCATCACCATTCCCGTCTGGGTCACCGGAGCGGCGTCCACGGCCTTGGCGATACCGAAGTCGGTGATCTTCACCTGGCCCGTCGGGGTGATCAAGATGTTGCCGGGTTTGACGTCGCGGTGCACCAGGCCGGCGGCATGCGCCACCTGCAACGCACGACCGGTCTGCTCGAGCATGTCCAGTGCGTGCCGCAGCGACAGTCGGCCGGTCCGCTTGAGCACCGAATTCAGCGGCTCGCCGTTGACGAGCTCCATCACCAGATACGCAGTCCGGCCCTCCCCGTCCAGCTGGCTCTCGCCGTAGTCGTGGACGGCCGCGATGCCCGGGTGGTTGAGCATCGCGGTGGTACGCGCTTCGGCGCGGAACCGCTCGATGAACTCGGGATCCTGGGAGAACTCCTGCTTGAGCACCTTGACCGCGACGCGCCGGCCCAGCCGGCTGTCTACCGCCTCCCACACCTGACCCATGCCGCCGGTGGCGATCAGGCGCTGCAGACGGTATCTGCCGGACAGCGTCACACCAACTCGCGGGCTCATGGTCCTCCCTGTAGCGCGGCCTGGATCACAGCCCGTCCGATCGGCGCGGCGAGTGCACCCCCCGTCGCAGACAGGCGGTCGGCGCCATTCTCCACCAACACCGCCACAGCGACCTTCGGGGTCTGTGCGGGCGCGAAAGCGATGTACCAAGCGTGCGGCGGTGTATGCCGCGGATCGCTGCCATGCTCCGCGGTACCAGTCTTCGATGCGATCTGCACGCCGGGAATGGCCCCTTTCTGCTGTGCGACCTTCTCGGCGCCGACCATCAGCTCTGTCAGCTTAGCGGCGACCTGCGGCGACACGGCGCGCCGCTGCTCATACGGTGCCGTGGTGCTGATCGTGGTCAGGTCGGGCCCCTTGAGGCTGTCGATCAAGTAGGGCTGCATCGTCACCCCGTCGTTCGCGATGGTCGCGGCGATCTCGGCGTTCTGCAAGGGCGTCAGCGCGACGTCCTTCTGGCCGATGCTCGACATCCCCAGCGCCGCGGCGTCCGGGATGATCCCCACGGTCGACTCCGCGACTTGCAGCGGGATGACGCTCGGCGTGCTGTCCAGACCGAACGAGCGCGCCATGTTGCGCAGCGCATCGGATCCGGTGAGGAGCCCGAGCTGGACGAACGCGGTGTTGCAGGACAGGGCGAACGCCTGCCGCAGGGACACCGTCGGCTCGTTTCCACACGGCTCGCCGCCGTAGTTCTCCAAACTTGCGGTGCTGTTGGGCAACGGAATGGAGGGTGCGGCGGTCAGCTGTTCGGTGTCGGAGGCGCCGGCCTGCAGCGCCGCCGCCGTGGTGATCACCTTGAAGGTGGACCCCGGCGGGTATGTCTCGGAGATCGCGCGGTTGGTGAGCGGATTGTTCGGGTCGTCACGCAGCTTCTGCCACGCCTGCGCCTGGACTTCGGGATCGTGCGACGACAGCAGGTTGGCGTCATAGGACGGCGATGACACCATCGCCAGAATCTTGCCGGTCGCCGGTTCGAGGGCGACGACGGCGCCCTTGCACGGCGGTCCGCCGCAGTCCTGTTGCATCGCATCCCAGGCGGCGCGCTGGACCCGCGGCTTGAGCGTGGTGTCGACATTGGCGCCACGCGGGTCGCGGCCGGTGAAGAAGTCGGCCAGCCGGCGGCCGAACAGCCGCTCGTCGGACCCGTTCAACAGTGGATCTTCGGCGCGTTCCAGACCGGTGCTGGAATAGCGCAACGAATAGAAGCCGGTCACGGGGGCGTACTCCGCCGGGTTGGGATACACGCGCAGGAAGCGGTAGCGGTTGTCGGTGGCGACCGAATAAGCCAACAGCTGCCCGCCCGCCACAATCTGGCCGCGCTGGCGCGAGTACTCATCGAGCAGAACCCGCTGGTTGCGCGGATCGGCGCGCAACGAGTCCGCGGCGAAGACCTGCGTCATCGTGGCGTTGATCAATAGCAACACGATCAACGCCATCACGGTCACCGAGATACGGCGCAGCGAGGCGTTCATACTTTCTCGATCACCTCGGTGCTGGCCGCGGCGATCGACGGCTTGCGGGCGCGGGTGCGCAGGGGACGACGGGCGCTGTGCGAGATCCGCGCCAGTATGGCCAGCAGCACGTAGTTCGCCAGCAGGGATGAGCCGCCGTAGGACATCCAGGGAGTCGTCAGCCCCGTCAGCGGAATGAGCTGGGTTACCCCGCCGACGACAATGAACAGCTGAAGGGCCAGGGTCGACGCCAGGCCCGCGGCCAGCAGCTTGCCGAAGCTGTCACGGGTGGCGATCGCCGTGCGCAGGCCCCGCACGATGACGATGGTGTAGAGCATCAGGATGCTCGCCAAACCCACCAACCCCAGCTCTTCGCCGAACGCGGCGATGATGAAATCGGTTGAGGCGGCGGGCACCGTATCCGGCTGACCGTTACCGAGGCCGGTCCCGAAGATCCCGCCGGTGGCAAAACTGAAGAGCGACTGGACGATCTGGTAGCCGCTGCCGTCGGGGTCGGAGAACGGGTCCCACCACATCTGTACCCGCACGCGGACGTGGGCGAAAATGTAATACGCGACAACGCTTCCCGCGGCGAACAGCACCAGCCCGATACCCACCCAACTGAAGCGTTGGGTGGCGAGGTAGACCACCACCAGGAATGACGTGTACAGCAATAGCGAAGTGCCAAGGTCCTTTTCGAAGGCCATTACGCCGACCGAGATCACCCACGCCGCCAGCAGGGGCGCGAGGTCGCGGGGCCGGGGCAGCGTCAAACCCATGAAATGCTTGCCAACGCTGGTGAACAGGCCGCGCTTGGCGATCAGCACCGCGGAGAAGAAAATCAGTAGCAGGATCTTGGAGAACTCGGCGGGCTGAATTGAGAAGCCGGGCAGGCGAATCCAGATCTTGGCGCCATTCTGTTCGGACAGCGATGCCGGCAACAGGGCGGGAATCACCAGAAAGATCAGACCGGCCAGGCCGCATATGTAGCCGTAGCGCGCAAGCTGCCGATGGTCTTTCAAAAACGTGACCACCAGGGAAAAGGTCACGACGCCGATCAGGGTCCACAGCATCTGCTGGGTCGCGCTGGGGTGGTGCCGGCCGCTGAGCTGATTGGTGACCAGATCCAATCGGTGAATCATCACCAGGCCAAGGCCGTTGAGTAGTGCCACTATTGGCAGCAATAGCGGATCGGTGTAGGGCGCGAAGCGCCTGATGGCCATGTGCGCCGAGCCGAACACGACAAGGAACACCAGCCCGTAGCTGATGGCGGTCCAGTGCAGATCGCGCTGTTGGTTGGCTTCGACGATCAGCAGCGCGGCGACGGTGATCAGTGCGGCGAAGCCCAGGAGCAGCAACTCGGCATTGCGCCGGGTAGGCAACGGGGGTGTGACCGCGACCGGCGGCTGCAGCTGTGTCGTCATGCCACCGTCCGGCAATCGATGCCTGGTTGAGGTGGCGGCCCGGGAAGCGCGGTCACTGGCTGCGACGTGGTCGTCGGGCCTGCCGGCGCGGAGTTCGCGGGGCCGTTGGCGCTCGCGCCCGGTGGGGGGCTGGGGCTCGGAGAGCCGGTGTTCGGTGGTGCTGGTGGTGCTGTCGTGCCGGATTCTGGTGTTTCGCCGCGGGTGCCCGGTGATCCGGGGGGAGACGTGGCGCGCGGGGGCGGACAGATGGGCAATAGATATTCGGCCAGCAGCTGGCGCAGCTGCGACTCGGCCTGGTCCAGGCTGCCGCCCGGCAGTCCGGTTTGAACTTGGACTTGTCCGGGGCGGCGCAGGTCTTGCAGCGTCATCAGCTGGCAATTGGCATGGCCGTCGGATTGCCCGTAGCTGACGAGAGAGAGCTCGTTCCGGGTGTTGAGGCAGCCCACCAGATAGGGATGTTGCAACTGTATGCCCAGCAGGGTGCCCTGGATTCCGCGGACGATGGAGACCCGACCGTTGTACTCGGCCACGTAATAGTTGCGCTGGATAACCCACCATCCGACGCCGAGGCCCGCCAGCACCAACAGCACCGCCAGGGCGCCGGCAAAGAACATCTTGCGCCGCGGCCACCGCGGTCGCTGCGGTGTCTCCGGTTGCGGCGCAACGCGTTTGGCAGACTCATCGCGGGGCCGAATCGCTGAGGCGCGCCCGGCCGAGGTGTTGGGCAGGGTCATCTGATCTTCGTCGCCCGACACCGCGCCGGCGAGGATCGGTTGGGTCTGCCCGTAGTCATAGTCGACCACGTCGGCGACCACTACGGTCACGTTGTCCGGGCCGCCGCCACGCAGCGCCAGCTCGATGAGGCGGTAGGCGGCCTCGGCGACGTCGGGTATCTGGAGGGCCTCGAGGATCGTCTCGTCGCTCACCGGATCGGATAACCCGTCCGAGCACAGCAGATAGCGGTCACCGGCGCGCGCCTCGCGCATGGTCAGCGTCGGCTCGACCTCGTGACCCGTGAGCGCCCGCATGATCAACGACCGCTGCGGGTGGCTGTGCGCCTCTTCCCGGGTGATCCTGCCTTCGTCGACCAAGGTCTGGACGAATGTGTCGTCCTTAGTGATCTGGGTCAGCTCCCCGTCGCGCAGCAGGTAGCCGCGCGAGTCGCCGATGTGCACCATTCCGATGCGGTCGCCCGCGAACAGGATCGCGGTAAGGGTGGTGCCCATCCCCTCGAGCTCTGGCTCGGCTTCCACCTGGGCGGCGATGGCCGCATTGCCGGAACGCACCGCGTTGTCGAGCTTGGCCAGCAGGTCGCCGCCCGGCTCGTCGTCATCCAGGTGGGCCAGGGCCGCGATCACCAGTTGGGAGGCCACCTCGCCGGCCGCGTGACCACCCATGCCGTCGGCGAGCGCGAGCAGTCGCGCGCCGGCATAGACGGAGTCTTCGTTGTTGGCGCGTACCAGGCCGCGATCACTACGCGCGGCATATCGCAGGACCAAGGTCACGGGCGTGCCCCCACGATCCCCGGTGCTCCGGCACCATCGTCGTAGGCCCGGATCACGGGCGCAACTCAATCGCCGTTTTGCCGATTCGAATCGGCGTTCCGATCGGAACTCGTACCGCAGTCGTCACCTTCGCCCTGTCAAGGTAAGTGCCGTTGGTCGATCCTAGATCCTCGACGTACCACTCCGAGCCGCGCTGAGACAGCCGGGCGTGCCGCGTCGAGGCGTAGTCGTCGGTGAGCACCAGCGTCGAGTCGTCAGCCCTTCCGATCAACACCGGCTGTCCGCTCAGCGTGATGCGGCCGCCCGCCAGCGCGCCTTCGGTGACAACCAGATAGCGGGCCGCATGCCGGCGCTGGCGTGACGGCAGCAGAGTGCTGCGCAGCGCCAAGCCGCGGCGCACCATGACGGCACCGGTGGGCGCGTAGATGTCGGTCCGAAGTATTCGCAGCACGGACCAGATGAAAACCCACAGCAGCATTAAAAAACCGGCGCGCGTCAGCTGCAGTACCAGTCCCTGCATCTGGCGTCCTTTCCGTCCTAGCGTCGCATCCCTGGCGCCCGTGACTCCGAGCACATCGGCTACGTCACGATACTTGGACGGCGGATGACACGGGGCAAAGCACGGCAGCGTTAAGCCCAGTGGCTTAGTGGATCCGGACGATGATCTCCGAATGGCCCAAGCGGATCACGTCGCCGTCGGCCAGCTGCCACTCCTGGATCGGTGCGTTGTTCACCGTGGTGCCATTGGTCGAGTTCAGATCCGACAGCAGCGCGACCTGTCCGTCCCAGCGGATTTCGAGGTGACGCCGTGACACGCCGGTGTCGGGCAACCGGAATTGGGCGTCTTGTCCGCGGCCCACGATGTTGGAGCCCTCGCGCAGTTGATAGGTGCGGCCGCTGCCGTCATCGAGCTGAAGGGTGATCGTCGTTCCACCGGCGCCGTAGCCGCCCTGGCCGTAGCCGCCGTAACCGCCCTGTTGCCCGTAGTCGGCGGACTGGCCGTAGTCGGCCTGCTGTCCGTATTCCGGTTGTTGGCCGTACTCCGGCTGCTGGCCGTAGTCGTACTCCGGGCTGGCGGTCTCCGGGTAGCCGCCGGCTTGACCGCCGTACGCCCCGCCCTGCGCGTGCTCGGAGTACTGGGTGTACTCGGCGGAGCCGTAGTCCTGGCGGCCGTATCCCCCGCCCTGCTGGTAGCCCTGGTCGTATCCGCCGCCCTGCTCGGGGTAACCGGGTCGTTGTTCTGGCGGGGCGTAGCCGCCCTCGTCTTGGCGGGCCGGACCGCGACCGTAATCGCCGTAGCCGCCGTAGCCCCGCTGGCCACCGCCCTGCTGACCACCGGGAGGGGCATAACCGCCGGCCTGCCGGTACCCCTGGTCGTAGCCCTGGCCGCCGTAGCCGCCGGGCGCGGGCGGACGCTGCTCGTAGGACTGCGGGTAGCCACCCTGTCCCTGCTCGGGATAGCCGCGCTGGTCTTGGTAGCCCTGCTGCTGAGGGGCATAGCCGCCCTGGCCCTGCTGGTCGGGGTAGCCGCGCTGGTCCGGATAGCCGCCCTGGTCCGGGTAGCCCTGCTGAGGTGTGTAGCCGCCGCCGTGTCCCTGTTCGGGGTAACCACCCTGGTCCGGGTAGCTGCCCTGCTCGGGTTGGCGGGGCGGCGGGTAGCCCTGCTGAGGTGGGTAGCCGTGCTGCTGTTCGGGTGGATATCCGCCCCGCTGGTCTGGTGGTCCCTGCGGGTCTGGGCCACCGCGCGCGTCGTCCTGCGGGCGCCCGTAGCGGTCGTCGTAGTACTCGTCGCCGGATCGGCCCGGCCCCTGACCCCCGCGGTAGCCAGAATTGTCAGTCATTGGTGCTACTCCTCGTTCTTCGCCGAACGCGTTATTTGATTGTGGCCGGACGGGGTCGTCGACCGTCGGGCGGGGCTGGACATCAGGGTTGACAGCACCGCGGGCGCGGTACTGGCCGGTGTGCAGGTTCGACGACTGCTCGAACCGAACGACCACCTCACCATACGTTTGCCACCCCTGTTCGTGGATGTAGTCAGTCAAGTACCTCGCGAAACCGCTCGACCTGAGATTCGAATCGGCGCTCACCTTCTCGAAGTCGTGCATACCGAGGGTAATGATGTATTCGTTGGGGGCCAAAAGGCGGTTTCCGTGAAGTTTCTGCACGCCGTCACGAGCCTCGCGGCATAACAGGGCTTCAACCTCTTGCGGAACGATCGATCCACCGAATACCCGGGCAAAGGCGTTGTCTACCGTCGCCTCGAGTTTGCGCTCGATCCGCGTGACCAGCCCCCGTTGGCTACTCATGTCCTACCGTTCGCGTGCACTTGCCATCAGGTATTGCCGTTGGTCGGCAAACGAATCACCCCAGCGCTGGCACACTCCCGCATCGTATCGGGACATCGTGGCGCTGCGGCACTTTCGAAATCGTGAGAACTGAATCGGCCCAGTTCAGAGCCGTGCGCGCCACCGGCCGTTCGGTGCGGTACGGCTTCGGATCCCGCTTCGCCGGTTCGAGAATCGGGCCATTAGAGTGATATGGTCCATCGGTTGTTTTTCCGGGCGAGTGGCGGAATGGCAGACGCGCTGGCTTCAGGTGCCAGTGTCCTTCGGGACGTGGGGGTTCAAGTCCCCCTTCGCCCACACTGAGCGGTTCGACGACAGGTCACGGCCTCGAAAGGGGTCGTGACTTTCGTTTTTGTGGAACTGCATTCGCCTCGCTACGTACCGGCGAGGCGATAGGTTCCGTGTCCCTCGACGATCGCGCCGTCGCGGAACGTCAAGACCTCGTTGACCGGCTCGCCGATCTGGTTGCGATACGCGATGACGATCGTGTCGATGCCTTGGTAGACGCCTTCGACGGAGAACCTCAGATCCGGCATGCGTGCCAAGGCCCCTGTCCAGTACTGGCGCAAGGCTGCCTTGCCGCGGACCACGCCCTGCGTTTCCGGGAAGAGCTCGGCTGCCACCGGCGATGTGAATACGACGTCGTCATGAAAGTCGGCGAGGACGGCTTCGACGTCGTGAGCGTTCCAGTTGCGCACCCACCGTTCGCTGAACGCGACCGCATCGACATGCATGTCGGCACTGTAGCGCCGGGATTCAGCGACGCTTCTAGCCGAACGCCGGGTCGGGGTCATAGTTGGCGACGAATGTCGAGAAGATGGTGCTGCACTTCGTGCGCGGTGTGCACCGCGACCCAGCGTAACGACCGCTCACTGGTTTCGGGGTAGTGATAGACGAGCGTGCGGTCCCAGTCATCGGCGGAAAGCCGGGCTAGCACATTGCTGAATAGCGTTGCGGCGTCGGCCAATTGACGAGCAACTCCGACGGGATCCTGCTCGATGTAGCCGTCGTGCTCGGCGCGTACCTCGCGACCCATGGACGCGCAGTCGGCGCCATTGACCCGCCGCGCCGCGAGCACCCGCTCGCGTTGCACGAGCAGCACATCGCGTAGATGGCACCCGTACTCCAGCGGAGACCACACGTCGGGCCGCGCACGCAACCGTACGTCGCCGTCACTACAAAGAAGCGCACCGACTTCGGCTGCCCCTTCGCGGATGTCATCGCCGGCGGTTGCGGCACGCCGCAGGTCATAGCTGAAACCGCATTCGGCGCAGGGGCCCGTCACGGGATCATCATTTCAGACCGGACCTTGAGCGTCCGCACCAAACGGTGAGAGTGACGGCACGATTCAAACCTGTTGTGGCTGTGGTGATTGCCAGCAGGCCCAGGCCCACAGGATGCGGGCCGCCGATCGCCGGCGCGATCGGGCGGCTGATGGCCTCGACCGAGATTGAGACACGCCACCCAAGGGCGGGTCAGGGTAGCCTAACCTAATTTGACGCGGTAGGGTCCGACCCGTGACGTTGACTAATCCCCCTCGACCCCGCGCCGTCGACGATCAACCGCTCGGCACTCTTCCGTCGTGACCGGCGTACCTGTAGCCGCGCTCCCCCGCGAGCTCACCCATATCTCCGAGGCGGTCCGCCAGGTTCCTCCTCCGCCGGTTCCAGAATTGTTGCCGCCAAACATGATTCGCGTCGCCGACCCCGACGGAGCAGACGCAGAGATCGTGGCGGAGTGGATGAACCGCCCGCACCTGGCCACCACCTGGGAGTACGACTGGCCGGTGACCCGTTGGCGCAAACACTTGCGAGCACAGGTCGACGGCGCCTACTCGCGGCCGCTGATCCTCAGCATCGACGGTGTGGACCGCGGCTACTTGGAGATCTACCGGGCCGCCAGGGACTCGATCGCTCGGTGCTACGACAGCCAGCCACACGATCTGGGACTGCACGGGGCAATCGCAGACGAGGAGCTGATGAACCGGGGCCTTGGTCCCCTGATGCTGCGCAAGGTCATCGCGAGCCTTCTGGTCAAAGACCCTGCGTGTCAACGGATCATGTTCGATCCAGACCACCGCAACACGACGGTGCGCCGCCTCTGCGAGTCGCTGGGTTGCGAATTCCTCGGCGAACACGACATGCCGAATCGGCGGATGGTGCTGTACGCGCTGGAGCGCTCAACTGCTTAACCGGGCTCCGCGAGCAGAGTGAATTGACCCGCGTCCAGTGATAAGTAACGCTATGGGCAGCTCAGACGGTTGGAAATTTCTGCCCGCGATGAGATGCCCGCAGCTCGCTAGCCCTCAACGGTGTCATGGGACTTCCCTATATAGATAAGAATGCGCTGATCGCTGAAGCTGGCGGCGACCCATGGGCGATCAACGCGAGTCTGCAATCCGGCAGCCCTCTGCAAATTTCCAATCTAGCCAAGGCATTCCATCGCGCAGGCCGATGCACTGCGGAATCCGACAACGCTTTCCAGCAAGCCCTCACCCGCTTTGAAGCCGCCTGGAATCACCAGGATGGCGGTCATCCGATCAACGACTCCGCAGAAGTTCAACGGGTCGTGCAATTTCTGGGCGCGCAGTCCTTGCAACTGCCCAAGATCGGTACAGATCTTGAAAACATCGCTGCGGCATTGGCCGATGCACAAAAGGCAGGCGCCGCGCGGATCGCCACCCTAGATGCGCAACTGAAAAACATTTCAGACTCGGTAGTCCACGCTGTGGCGCTGCTAAACGACACCAGCCTCAGCGGCGCCGATAAGGACGCCGTGCATGCCTTCATCAACACCTGCGAAGACGACGCCGTGCGCGACACCAAGGCGGCACTGGCTGCACTGCAATCAATTCGCAACGGCTATTCCGACGGCCTGCAGAAGTCGCTGACCAATCTTCACGCCGAAGGGTACGACGGCGCGCCACTTCATGGTGCCGACGCCGACGGGGTCGCTCCGCCGTCTCCCGACCAGCAAGCCGCCTTGGCCGACATTCGCCAAGCCATAAAACAGGCGGTAGCCGACCAGCTGGCCAAGGTGCGCGCTGCGCGAGACGCGCTGAACAAAGCCGCGGCAGACCTCTATATCCACGGTCCAGGCTCGCCGGAAGGCGATGCCGCCAATGCCAGGCTGCCCAAACTGAAGGCAGACCTTAAGGAAGCTCTCGACGGCCTGCGCAAGATACCCGACTACGACGGCATCGACCCCGCATCGATAAATGTCACTCCCGACGGGCATTTCATGTTCACCTACAACGTCAACGGGCAGTCCGTACAAGCTTTCGGCCAGCTCAAGAACGGCACGGGTGAGTTCTTCGACCAAGCCACCGGTACGTACTACACCTTCAACGGCGGCAAGTTGACCGGCATGCGCACGCCTGACCCCGGGCAGGTGCAGGCCACGCCCGAACCGCTATGGACCGCCATCACCCTTGCCGTCGGTGGGCCAGGGCTGAAGGCAGGCGGGGAGGCACTTTTACAGGGCGCGAAAATGCTGTTCGGCCGTGAAGCTTTCGAGGGCCTGACGTCGGAAAGTCTGACGGCCCAGAGCCTCAGTGGCACACAGCTGCGTGAGGCTTTTGATCTCCCCCCGCGCAGCACGCCCGGAATCGGCGGTGAACCCGTTCCGGGCACTCACCCGCTTGAGCCGCCTCCGGTCGAGCACACTCCGCCGGCCGACGTACCCGTCGAACACGCACCCGCGGCGCCTCCCGTCGCGCCCGTGCCCGATAGCCTGGTGCCGCTGCCGCCGGATCACCCGCCGCCGCCACCACTTGCCTCCGACCATCCTCTGTTCGACGGATACCATCCCGTTGAGCCGGGCCCCGAATTCACCCATCCTGACGGCAGCCTGCGATATCCCGACGACACGCTAGCGACCAAACCTTATGCAGTACCCGGGACTGTCGTTCCAGACGCTCAACTGCCGGCTGGGACGGTAATCGGCCGGTTCGGCTATCCCGTCGGCGGATACTTAGCTCCCGAAGGAACTCCGTTTGCCGAGCTGGCATTACCACCAGATAGTGCTGTCAAACCGTACTTTCAGTACGTCGTGAACGACCCCGCTCGGCTCCCGCCGGGCTGGCACATCGAGCAGTCAAAAGTAGCTCCCTGGTTCCATCAGCCGGGGGGTGGCCAGCAGTTTCGCATCATCAACGAATATGGAGAGACTGGTGATGTCGCGGAGTTGGTCAGGTGGGGATACTTGAGAAGGATTAATTAATGGTAGATTTCTCTCGCTTGTCGGTAAATTGGCGTCGTTGGGCGCCAGGATTGGGCGGCGGCGATATTCGCATCACGTCCGATTGCGAAGACTGCGCGATTTGCTTCGAAACTGACGGCTATTCTGTGCATCTACGTGACGATGGTAATTGGTGGATAGTGGATACGGTTAATGACCGCGGCCAGCGACGTAGCGGCGAGGCAAAGCTGTCGAACTTCGCCTTAGCAGAGAAATATCTGATCTGGAATTGGGCTACGACCGTGCGGTCTGACCTCGCGTCGGGCCCCCTGGGCGCTGACCTTGCAAGGCAAGGGTTTGCCCCGGATGTGGAAGTATCTGAAGTCGATAGCAGGTACAAGATTTGTTCGGACCACGGTTGTGCCGTCCTGTCCGTGGTGAATGCCACCATTTTCAGCCATCTCATTGACAAATCTGTAGATGACATCGAACTCATGGTTACCGCAGGGCCGAAGTAGTCCCACCGCAAAGATCGAACTGAACAAAAACCCTATACCGCTGCGAACTCTCGGACTGTCACCACCCTGAGGCGCACCGATACAAGTAATCGATTGCTATACCGTGCTACCGCCAAAGATCGGAGGTTAGCAGTGAAGACGCTGTTAGAGTTCATCGTTCACAATGTTGGCTTTCTTTACCTCGACCCAAGGTACAAAATCGCAGACTCGTCTACTCGAGGTCTTCAGTATATTGATGCATCGCTTTCGTTTTCCAGCGAGCAACTTCAATGGGATATTGTGAACGATCGCGGCATAATCTATTTCGTAGCGATACCATTCATTCAAAATCTCTCCGATTATTTTGCGCTTCCACTCATCCGCCAGTACTTGGAGCAGACCGATGACGCAGCGCAGGGCCAGCCAGTGGAACAGGCCAATTGGCTGTCGCAAAACCTGCACCGTGTTGAGGAACTATTCGCGGATAAGTGGACCGCGCCGCGCGTATGTGACGAACTGGCGGCTTTACGTCTCTCGAACTCATCCAAAAGCTGGGGATGGCCGAAATCAGACGGCGCGAGCTAGCTACATTTACGGCCCGCAATCTAGGGAAAACCGATCGCGAACGCTTTACGCTCTCTGTCGGCGTCGTGCAGCAGTCGACTCACGCCACCCGAAGGAGCGCGATAGAGTGAAAACCCTCCTAGAATTCTTCCTGCGGTACTTCGATTTTCTGTATTTAAACCCCGACTACCGCATTACCGACTCGACCACTTCAGGAAGCCCATCTATTAACGCTTCCCTGAGCTTGGCTGGCCCGGTCGTCAGCTGGGATCTTTCCAACGACAGGGGTCAGGTTCGTTTTGCCGTTGCACCAACCAAGTTGGCAACGGTGCCAGATAACTGGTTTCGGATACCGCTGGTTCGGCAGTACCTGGATGGCTTCGATGAGATGAGCTCCGTATCTTCAGAGGAAACAGCAGCTTGGATTCGCGAAAACTTGGCACGCCTCGAACAACTTTTTAGTGACGCAGAGGCGGACCGATCGTGTCAGGAACTTCTAAATTTGGCGAAGTCGCTTGCAATTAAATACTTTTGTGCTCCGGAGGGCGAGTAGCCGAGCCTGATAGGCGAGCCACTTTTCGGGTTTGATGCTTCGATGGTTGGGGCACAGCAGCGAGCGACCGCTAAATGTGGCTCACCGCTGAACTTGCCACCTACGAGCGCACCCACTGCGTGATCTCCGGAGTGACCGGGTCGGTGATGTCGTCGAATTCAGGATGCTTCTTGAGCACCGTGCCGATCATCGAGCACACCGGAACGATGCGCTTGCCCTCATCCCGCGCCTCGTTGAGCGCCTCCTCGACGAGGATGGTCGCCAGCCCGCGTCCGCCATACGCCGGATCGATTTCGGTGTGGTAGAAGACGCGCTGATCACCGCGGTCGGCGAAATCGGCCAGCCCTACCGTCTTCCCCTCGACGGCGATCGTGTACTTGCCGTCCTGAAGGCTAACGGTGGCTTCCGCACCGGTCTTATCGGTTGTCATCTGTGCTTCCCTTTCTTTGCGGTGTAGGCCTGGGCCGCAGCCGAGCGGTCGGCAACGGCGGGGCGGGTAGGCGGGCGAGCGCTCCCCGGTATCCCTGGACGGCGCCGAATCGGTCGTCGGCGTCCTCCCACAGTCGGCGGTAATTGACGATGTCCTCGTGGCTTCGTCCGACGAAGTTCCACCACATCACCAATTCTTCGGTGAACGGGGCACCGCCGAGCAGCAGCACCCGCGCGGGTCCCTCCCCCGCGTTGTGCACCTGCAAATGGGCCCGGCCGGGACCTCGGTAGGCCAACTCGGCGATCGCCAGGGCCGTCCCGTCCACGTCTACGGTCCCCGAATCATTCAGCACCCCATGCTCGAAGGCCGGGTCCACGTCGATGTCCAGCGTGGCCGAAGGCTCGAGGTCAATCTGGGCGCCCAGCAACGGCGTAAACGTCGGTACCGGCGATCGGCTGCCGGCCAGCTCGCCCAAGAAGACGCGCGCCTGCGCACTCGCCAGCGCCACGGGCTCGGGCGCGTAATGAGCGAAATCTCGCGCTGTTTCGCGAGCGGATGCGGGCAACGCGACCCAGAGCTGGACACCGTGTAGTCGGGCGTCGGAATCAACCGAAACTTCCGAATGGCAGATGCCCGCCCCCGCGGTCATCAGATTCAGCTCGCCGGGCCGAACGGCCGCACGCACGCCGGCGCTGTCACGGTGCTCCACTTCCCCACCGAACAACCAACTGACTGTTTGTAGTCCCGTGTGGGGGTGCGGAGGAACGTCCATTCGCGCGGCGACCGGCCCATAATGGTCGATGAAGCACCACGCCCCGACGAGCGAACGCTGCCGTTGCGGAAGGGTACGTTGCACCCGGATCGCCCTGGGGCCGCCCAACGGGACGTCCCGCGGTTGCAGGATTTCCACCGTCGGTGAATCGCCCAGATGTTGTGAAGCAGCACAAGCGACTTCGGCCGGGGAGGCTTCAAGATTGCTCATCCTCCACCCTCCGTCGCGGGCCTCCTCATGCGGCGCCTTCCACCGCGACCGTACCCGGCGTTCTTACTTGCGCGGCGGCCGCAGCACCTTCATGGCAAGCCGCATGACGGGCTCGGGCACGCGATCCTTCACCGACAGGGCGTTGTCGGCGACGCGGGATCGCAGCGGAGTCCCCCGCCCGAATACCCGGTTCAGCGGTCCGCCGGACGGCTCCAGCACCACATGCAGCGGCGGGGTGCCCACGGCGGCGCCCAGCGCGTTGGAGATGACCATCCGCTGAATCTCGCTGGTGCCCTCAAAGATGGTGTACAGCTTGGCATCCCGATACCACTTCTCGACCGGATGATCGGTGATGTAGCCCCAGCCGCCCATGGTTTGGATCGCACGTTCGGTGGCCTTGACCGCGACTTCGCTGGCGGCCATCTTCGACATCGAACCCTCGCCCCGTTCGAAGGGAACGTTATTGGCCGCCATCCACGACGCACGCCAGGTGAGCAGCCGAGCGGCGTCGATCTGGGTGGCCAACTCCGCCAACGGGAAGGCGATGCCCTGGTTGTCGATGATGGGTCCACCGAAAGCCTCGCGTTCGGTGGCGTACGCGGTGGCGTACTCGAGCGCCGCGCGAGCGATGCCAATGGCTTGAGCGGCCACCATCGGGCGGGTCTGCTCGAAGGTGCCCAGCGTTGCCGATCCGGACCGCTTTCCACCCGCTACTACTTCTCTGGCTTTGGCGAGCTTGTGTTCGAGCTTCTCTTGTCCGCCAAGCAAATTGGCACCCGGAACGCGAACGCCTTCGAAGAGCAACTCGGCGGTATGGGACGCCCTGCAGCCCAATTTGTCCAGCTTTCGCACCAGTTTCAGTCCGGGTGTGCCACCGGGCACAACGAATAGGGCTTGGCCGCGATGGCCGAGCTCCTCGTCGACCACGGCGTTGACCACGTGCACATTGGCGATGCCGCCATTGCCGATCCACATCTTGTGGCCGTCGATGATCCAGTCGTCACCGTCGCGCCGCGCGTGGGTGCGCAGGTTGCGCACGTCACTGCCGCCCTCGGGTTCGGAGATGGCCAGGGCGGCAAGCTTGAGATCTCCTGGTGTGCCGAAACATTCGGGCGCCCATTCCAGCATTTGTTCCGGCGAGGCGGCCTGACCGATCGCTGAAAGTGCCAACGCCGGCATGACGATGGCCAAGCCGATGCCCGCACAGCCCCAGAACAGCTCCTCCATGAACATGGGCAACGAGATGCCGGTTGGATCGCCGATCAGATCGCGGTAAAAAAGCGGACTGTAAAAACCTTGTTGGGCCGCTTCTTCCAGCACTGCCCAGGGAAATTCCTGCCGCTGGTCGTAGTCCAGCGCTACTGGGCGTATTACTGATTCTGCGAACTCGTGCGTACGCCGGGCAAGGTCATGTTGTGCCGCCGTCGGGGTCAGGTCGAACGTCATGTGGCGCCTCTAGGTCGACAGACTGGTCTTGCCGACGCGGACTACCCCGTTGACGGGCTTAGCAAACTGCCACCACCGGCTTCGGACGAAATGTCAGGCAGCCGAACGAGGTTTGACTTGCGCCAGCGGCAGGTGGAGCACGACCGCCGGCACGGCGACCGACTCGTGTTCGTGGCGTGCCAGCAGAGCCGCGTTCTCGGGCAGTTGTCGAGCATTGACCTCGCCGGCAGCGATACGCCGTAGGACGTCGTGTGCCCGAGCGAGCTGGTCACGCTTGCGGTACTGGCCACCCGGCAGCTTCACCCCGGCCCACACGCCGTACTCCTCGCGGTGCGCGATGGCGTGCGCGGCGCAGCGGCGCTGCTGCGCGAGCGGGCAGCGGCGCAGGCACTGGATGCGAGCCTCGGTGGCCGACCGCTCGTATGCGCGCGCCTTCGCGGCGCCGTCGCCGCCGTCGTCGTCGGGGTAGCCGAACCAAAGTTCCGGATTGGCTGCGCAGGGGTGTCCCATGTCGGTCTCCTTGTCGAGCGTGAAACGTAGGCAGAAGCGTATACATAAGCGGCCCGCGAACGCAAGAGAAACGTGACAAAAACGTATATAGCGATATCGGCGCCGCTGGCTGTGTAATATCCGGCCCATGGCCGGAGCGTGCGGTGACCCGTGAGTCGGCCGGCGCGGCCATCCGCGCATTGCGTGAATCACGCGATTGGTCACTGGCTGACCTCGCGGCCGCGACCGGGGTCAGCATCATGGGACTCAGTTTCCTCGAGCGGGGTGCCCGAAAGCCGCACAAAAGTACAGTTCAGAAGATTGAGAATGGGCTCGGTCTACCGCCGGGCACCTACTCGCGGCTATTGGTGGCCGCCGACCCGGAGGCCGAGCTGGCGCGCCTGATGTCCGCGCAGCCACCGGCGCCCATGCCCGCGCGACGCAGCGGCCCGGTGGTGGTTGACCGTCATAGCGACACAGAAGTGCTGGAAGGCTATGCCGAAGCGCAGCTCGATGCCCTCAAATCCGTCATCGATCGACTGCCCGCGACAACATCAAACGAATATGAGACGTATATTCTGTCTGTGATCGCGCAATGCGTGAAGGCAGAGATGCTCGCCGCCAGCTCCTGGCGGGTGGCCGTGAACGCCGGCGCCGACTCGACCGGCCGGCTGATGGAGCATTTGCAAGCTTTGGAGGCGACGCGTGCGGCGCTGTTGGAGCGAATGCCCACCAGCTTGAGCGCGCGTTTCGATCGGGCATGCGCCCAGTCGCCCTTACCGGAGACGATCATCGCCGCCTTGGTCGGCGTGGATGTCGACGAGATGTGGGACATCCGCAATCGGGGGGTGATCGCGCCGGGTGCGCTTCCCCGCGTCCGCGCCTTCACGGAGGCGGTCGAGTCGGGCCGACACGAGGCAAGCCAGGACGACAAGGGGGCGTCGTGAGTCGATCCGAAATCGCGGCGTTGAGCCGTGCCCACCAACTGTTCGCCGGCACCACCCAGCCGCCCTCCCTGAACGCAGACACCGCGCATTTCCGCAACCTGTTGCAGCGAGCCGCCACGTTGAGCGACAGGATGGCCCACGGCGGTTATCAACTCGCGGTGGTGCACGGCCGGCAACGTTTCACCGCGGCGGCTGATACCGACGCCGCGGCCACCGACATCATTGCCGGCGCGCACCGCGATCGAGCACAGGCCGGTGACCTGACCCGAAGGGTACTGGATGCGGCCCGGGCGGATAACGATTGGCCGGCGACGCCGCTGGCCCAGCGGGAGGCCGCGCGCCGACGCGTGACTCGCCTGCGGGCCCAGCGGGCGCATGTGGTGTCGGCGCGCGCGCGTGCGCGACACCGCAACGCCGAACTGCTGGCCTTACGTTATTGGCTCCGGCACGATCGTCGGCTTGGGGTATCGAGACTGCGCGGGCTTCGGAATGATCGGGCCGGACTGGCGGTGCGCGCCGCTTTGTCTCGACTGGGCCGACCTTACGTCTGGGGTGCGACCGGACCCGACCAGTTCGACTGTTCCGGGCTGGTGCAGTGGAGCTACGCGCAGGCCGGTATTCACCTGGATCGCACCACTTATCAGCAGATCAACGACGGCATCGCGGTGCCCCGTTCCCAGGTGCGGCCGGGTGATCTGGTGTTTCCGCACGCCGGCCATGTGCAGCTGGCCATCGGGAACAATCTCGTAGTGGAAGCGCCCTATTCGGGCGCCTCGGTGCGAATAAGCCGGCTGGGCAACAACGTTGCGATCCGCCGACCGGTATGACGAGCCACGACCGCCCGGTGACGCGGGCACGACGACGGGGGTGAGCCGATGACGGAGCAGCCGGGGCCCTCATTCGAGGCCGTCGAGGCGCGGCGGTCGGCGCTGGCGGGTCAGCACGGCATTGCGTCGGAAGCCGATCGGGTGCTGAACGAGGTGCTGACCAGCGCTCACGACGCAGCGCGCGAGAGCGTCAGGCGCCTGGATTCCATCGCCGAGCAGATCGACCACGCAACAGTGAACCAGGCGGACCTCGCCCTCGATACCCCCATGGGCGCACGCGAGTTCCGAAAGTTTCTACTGGACAAGCAACGTGAGATCGCGTCGGTCGTGGCCGAAGCCCGCGAGTTAGGTCAGGCGAAAGCCGCTGTGTTGCAGAGCCTTCGGATCCAGTACGGCGCCGATAGCGGCTAACCCGAAATAGTCCACACCATGCAGCAGAGTGAATTGTCGGCACTTATGCCCCTGAGTACTGTCGCCGGACATGGAGGGGTCGCGTCGTTTCCCGCACCAGCTTTCGGGCAAGCCGCGCCGGCTGTTTGGCTGATGTCGGTCTACGACGACCTGCTTGCCGCGGTCGAATACGTCCGAGAACGCACCGGCGATCCGAGCGCATGGCAGGCGGGATTGGCGCCGGCCGAAGTGACCGCAGCGCTCAACCCGACCACCCGCCCCGAACAAATCGAGGCCATCCTGCGCAAGATCCGCCAACAGCACGCCGTCGTATTCGGCGCCGAAAAGACGGCCAACCCGCCGGCGCGGCCATCCGCCGAAGCGCCGGCACCCCCGGATCGCGAAACGGGCGATGCGGCCGATGCCATCGCTAACGCCGAAGCTGCTCTTGCACAACAGAATTCGGCGAGCTCGCAATTGGACCTGCAGGTAATCTCGGCGATCCTCAACGCGCATTTGCATGCGGTTGACGGCAGCGAAGCCCTCACCAGATTGCAGCACGAGACCGAAGCCGCGGTGCGGATCAGGTCGGACCTGGACACCCCGGCCGGGGCGCGTGACTTCCAGCGGTTCCTCATCGGCAAGCTCCGGGACATTCGCGAGGTTGTCCTGAACGCCAGCCTGGATGACACGTCGAAGTCGGCGTTGATGGCCGCCTGGACGTCGCTCTACGACGCCTCCAAAGACGAGCCGAACGCCGAGGACGAACGCCCGCGAGCTCCGGCGCCGGCTGACCCTTCGGCCACAGGCGAAGGGACCGATGGCGATGCCGACTGGGATCCGCTGCTGGACTCCTTGTTGGCCGACGATGACGCCCTGCCGGGCGATGTTCCGGGGCCGGATCCGGCCGGTGTGGCCGCGATGCCGGCCGTGCCGCAGCAGCCGATGGCGCCCGCCGTGCCCAGCTTTGGCGGCGGATCGCTCCCCGGGTTTGGTTCTCTGCCCGCATCGATGGCTGGTTGGGAAGGACCCGGCAGGCTCCCGCTGTCCGGGCTGCAGGGCGGTGACGGGACCGAACCTGGTCTGGACGAGCTGGCCGACGAGGAGCTGCCGGACGAGGACCAGAGCTCGCGCGACGGATCGAACGAACCGGGCGACGAGGCCGCTGGGCCGCCACGCGAGGCATCCGATGAGCCGTCGGCCCATCCGACAACGCTGACGTTGCCTGACGGGGAAACGGTCACCGCTGCCAGCCCACAGCTGGCAGCGGCGATCACGGCCGCCGTCGGCGGCACGCCGATAGCGGAGGCCTTCCAACAGCAGGGGATGACCATTCCCCCACCGGGAACCGCGGTCCCCAGCCCGATCGATTCCCTGCAGGTTGCGCCCGGCGATATCGGTATGTTCACCGATCGTCATGCGCTCGCCCTCGGCCCCGGCAAGGTGCTTCTGGATGGCCAAATTCAACACATCGCCACCGTGAGTGGGCCCAGCTTCCTAGGCTGGGAGCACCCGCCGGCGTCGAATGCGGCAGTAACGGCGCCGGCCAAGCCTGACCCACCGACACCCACGCGGCCGGCGACTACGTCGACCACCTGACCAAGCTCGCCGGAACAACCGGCGATCGTCAACAGGAGACAGCGGATGGCAGATTCGATTCATGTAGTGCCTGCGCACCTACGTCAGGCTGCCGCGCATCACCAGGACACCTCGGAGTACTTGCGTACCGTTCCGTCGTCGCACGCCGCGATCCAGGAGAGTCTCGATTCCCTCGGGCCGATCTTCAGCGAACTGCGCGACGCGGGCCGTGAGCTGCTCGAACTGCGACGCCAGTGCTATGAGCAGCAAGCTGCTGACCACGCAGATCTGGCCGACAAACTCAACGTATCGGCGACGATGTGGGAACAGCACGAGCAGGAGGCGGCCGGAAAGTTCGGCGACATCGTCGACCGCGGTCGATGACCGACGCGAATCCCGCTTTCGACACTGTCCACCCGAGCGGACACATCCTGGTCCGCTCCTGCCGCGGCGGCTATATGCACAGCGTCGCGCTGAGCGAAGAGGCGATGGACACCGACGCCGAGACGCTGGCGCAGGGCATCCTGCTGACCGCCGACGTGTCATGCCTCAAAGCGTTGCTGGAAATCCGAGACGAGATCGTCGCGGCCGGGCACACCCCGTCCGCAGCGGTCCCGACCCCCCGGGATCTCGATGCGGCCATCGAGAAGTTGCTGGCACACAAACTGCGTCGCCGTAGCGGCGCGATCTAGCGGCCTGGCAGGCGCGCCGCCGACCTAGCGTAAGCGTGGCTTGGCGACGCTGGGATCGGGAGCGATACCCGCTGGCGGCTCTACCGGATTGGGGCCGAACAACTCTCGCGCGCGAGCGAGGAAGGCACGCACCTCATCGAGTTGCTGCTGCAGTGCAGAATCAGCCATGTCCTCACGCTACCCAGGGGCGTGCGACCGCACAATTCACCGACCGCATAAGTCGCCGGCTGGCTCCCGGTACGCTTAGCCAGTGGCGGTCTTCGGTCGGATGTCGGCGCGTCAGCGCCTCCGGAGAGCTACCCGGGAATCACTGGCGACGCCCGCTTTCAGCTCCCCTATCGACTGCACCCCCTGGGTGACAGGCGGGTTGTGGCCTGCCGAACTGTCGACGGTCACCCCCGAAACCGCCACTCTCGCTGAGCATCTCAAGGCCGACCTGCAACGAATTGCGCACGCCGCCAACGACGAGCTGAAGCTGCTGAAGCGATCCGGGATGACCGACCCTGCTCGCCAAGCGGCGGAGGCGCGGGTCATCGACGAGGCACGCGGCCGTGCGGTACGCCGAGTCGAATCGACGATTCGCTATCTGCACGCCATGCGGAGCGGGGCCCAAGCCCCCGCCATTCCCCCACCGAGGCGCGAGCCGTCCGACGCGGATCTGAAGAAGACGCAGGTACTGCCGACAATCCGCGAGGCCAAGCCCGCCGCCGAGGCGCCCGCGCGGCTTCCACCACCCGAGGCAGCCCCACGCACGGGAAGACGGCGGCGTCGCGAGCCCGCGGTCGAGCCGGTCGCCGACCCCGGTACACCGCTGTCAGCCCGGCAGGGAGCGCCTGCCGACGATGCCGCCCGTCGCGCCGCCGAGGTGGCGCATCTCGGCGAGACCCAAGTCATCCCGGTGGTCAAGGACGAACCCGAATCAGCGACGCCCGCGCAGCCCGACCCCGAACCGACTCCGGACCGGGCCGATTCCGGGCGCCACCACGCGATCGTCGAGCCGGCCGATGAGGATGAGCAGCGCGCGACCAGCGGCCCGGCCACCACCGAGGGTGACGCGTTGCACCTCGAGCAGACGCAGGTCATTCCGGTGGTCACACAGGCGGAGCCGGTGTTCGAGGCACCCGTGCAGGGTGCGCCCGGGCCGGCACCGGACCAGGCCGACTCTGGGCGACACCACGCGGTCATCGATGAGCCGGTCACCGTTGAGCCGACGCCGCAAGCGGTCGCGCAGGAACCGACTGCAGAAGCCGCGCCCGCCGCGGACAGCGACAGGGCCACCTCCGCGACCCACCCTCGCGCCGAAAAGCCTTCGATCTCAGCGGGTTTCGACAATGAGCGGCTGAACCGGCTGCTCGAGTTCGTGGTCCGGCAGGAGCCGCGGCTGAATTGGGCGATCGGAGATCGTGCCGACGGTACGACGGTACTGGTCACCGATCTCGCGCACGGATGGATACCTTCAGGCATCACCCTTCCGGCGGGCGTGCGGTTGTTGGAGCCCGAGCGTCGCAGCGGCAGGGTCGCCGCACTGATCGGCGAAACCGTGCGCGCCGTCACTTACGCTCCCGGTGATTCGTTGCACCGCTCGGTCAACTTCGCGGCGACCAAGTCCTCGGTGGAGCCGCGCGCGCTGCCCACGATCGACGATCTGGCGGGCGTGCTGAGCGCGGCCACGCGTGGGCGCGGTGATCTGCCCAAGATCGTGTCGAGGTTGGCGCAAGCAGCCGCCGCCGGAACGGTTGTCGTCGATCAGGAGGTCGACGTACTGCGCGTCCATCTCGACACCTCGCGCTACCAGCTCCTGGTTCAGTATCCGAACGTCAATCCCGCGCTCCTGCTCAAGTGCCTGCTGATGGCCGCCACCGAGGGCATCGCCAGCGGAGATGCTGTGTCGGCGAACTACCACCTCGCCTGGTATCAGAAGCTTGCCGGGTGAGCGCCTGGCAGGTTGGCCGCGAACCTGCTCGCATATGAATTGACGCTGGTCGGAGGGGTCGACGATACTGTCATGGTGGCGGGTTCGGGCAGTCGCGCGAATCTCAGCGAGAAGGATCTCGTCGAATCGGTTCTTCGGGAACTGAGCGAGGCGGCTGACAAGTGGGAAGCCCTTGTGGCGCACGCCGAAGCGGTCACTTACAGCGTCGATCTGGGTGACGTGTATGCCGTCGCGAACTCCGATGGCCGGCTGCTGAAACTGACTTTGCATCCCGGGGTGATGACCGGATATGGGCACGTCGAGTTGGCCGAAAGGTTGAATCTCGCGATTGCCGCGCTGCGCGAGGAGGCCGAGGCCGAGAACCAGGCGAGTTACGGCGGGCCGCTGCACTGACGCGCGTTCACGCGCTCATCGACCGGTGCTTGATCGGATGGGGCCCCGGCTCTCTTCGCGCGTTCACGCGCTCATCGACCGGTGCTTGATCGGATGGGGCCCCGGCTCTCTTCGCGCGTTCACGCGCTCATCGACCGGTGCCCGGAGGCCCCGCGAAAGCCTGAGCGATCTCCAACCAGCGCTGGGCGTCGGGGCCCCGGGCCGTGATGTCGAGGGCTCTCAATGGACGCCGTTGGGTGACCAGGAAGCAGAAGTCCTGGGCGGACCCGCTGACCCGCTGCTCGGCTTCGGGCGGCCCCCAGGTCCACGTGTCGCCGCCGGGACCGCGCAGCTCGACCAGAAACGGTTCGGCCGGTGGCACCAAATCGTTGACCGCAAAGGCGAAATCGCGGGTGCGGACTCCCAGGTGAGCGATCGACCGCAGGCGCTCGGTCGCGGGGCGGGTCACGCCTAGGGCGTCGGCGACATCGAGACCGTGCGCCCAGGTCTCCATCAGGCGTGCGGTGGCCATCGACGCCGCACTCATCGGTGGGCCGAACCACGGGAGCTTGCGACCGGACTGCACCGTGAGCAGCGCGTCGTGCAGCCGCGCCCGCGTGAGCCGCCACTCGGCGAGCAGCTCGGCCGGCGCCAGCGCCGCCAGCTCCTCGGCGCCGTGGTCGACGAAGCCCGCCGGGTCGGCGGCCGCGTCCGCCAACACCTCGGCGAACCCAACCTCGTCGGTAACCGCGATCAGAGCCACCCGATCGGTCCACAGCAAGTGGCCGATCTGGTGTGCGATGGTCCAGCCGGGCGCCGGCGTCGCCTCGGCCCAGCGGTCGGGCGACAACGGCGCGACCAGCTCGTCGAGCGCGTCGCTTTCGGCGCGCAGGTCGTCGACCATGGGGGCGGGACCGGTCATCGCGGGCCTGGACCGTCGGCCGCGGCCATCGCACAATTCACGTCTGTACCTTAACGATCGCTCGCTGGGCCGCCGCCGCGCCCGATGATGCCGTGCACGGCCAGGCCGACCAGGTACAGCACCGATCCGAACAGCGCGAAGGTGGGCGCGTGCCCGTCGTCGGGAATCAAGATGCCGGCCGCCGTGATCGAGACGATGAACGCGACCCAGAACAGCGCGTCCTGCACGGCGAACACATGCCCGCGAAGCGCGTCGTCGACGTCTATCTGGATCGCGGTGTCGGCACAGAGCTTGACCATCTGCCCGGTGATGCCCAGCAAGAAGCCGCACGCGACCATGACCGGGACGAGCAGCTCGGCACCGGCGACCTCGATGATCGCCGACGTGGCCAGCGCGCCGTTCGCCGTCGCGTAGCGCCCCCACCGGCGGATCGCGGGTGGTGTCAGGACGTTGGCCAAAAAGGCGCCCAGGCCCGCGGCGCCGAAAAACATCAGGGCGGTGCCGAATCCCCCACCTTTCAAGTTGGGCATGTGATGGACCAGCAACAAGACCAGCAGCGAGTTGATGCCGACGACCATCCGGTGGGCGGCCAAGCCGGACAGGGTGGCGGCGACCGTAGGACGCTGCGCCACCGTGCGTGCGCCGTGCAGCCAGCCGGTGATCACCGCGTAGATGACGGGTCCGTGGATCGCTCGCCGGGTGTCGTCGGGGCCCAGCACCCGCGCACCGAACCGCCAGGACAACAGCAACGCGATCGACACGGGAATCGCCGTGAGGAACACGATCACCGAGGCGCCCTTGTCGCTGGCCCCCAAAATGAATCGGGGCACCAGCATGAAGTTTGCGCCGAAGAACGCCGCGATGGCCCCGGCCGCGGTGGCAACCGAGTTCATCGTCACCACCTGCTCGCGCGGCACCACATGCGGCAGCGAGGCCGACAGCCCGGACCCGACGAACCTGGCCAGACCGTTGGCGAACAGGGCGCCCAGCAGCAGCGGCACATCACCGGCCCGGCTCGCCAGGATCGTGCCGATCGCGACGAAGAGGATCAGCCGGGCCACGTTGGCGCCGACGAGCACCAGCCGCCGATCCCAACGGTCCATCAACGCCCCGGCGAACGGACCCAGCAGCGAATACGGCAAGAACAGAACCGTGAAGGCGCGCGCTATGGAAAGAGGATCGGCGGCCCGATCAGGGTTGAACAGCAAGGCACCCGCCAGCGCCGCCTGAAACAGGCCGTCACCGAACTGGCTCGCGACACGCACCTGCAGCAGCCGCCAGAAATCCGGCAAGCCGCGCACCGACCGCCACACTTCAACGGGTGCGCTGGACTGCATCCGGGTAGGGATCACCGAAACCGACTTCCACGATTGGGGCTGACAATGCTCGCGCGATCAGAGCCGTCCAACCACAGTACAAATCTCCGTGGCCCACGGTCTCGATTGGCCCGGGCCACGATGCGCCGGATGCGATGATGGTGGGGTGCCGCCGCCGGAGGATCCAGAGGACTACGTCGCACCCGCCGCGCAACGGGTGCGTGCGGGCACTTTGCTGCTCGCCAACACCGACCTTCTCGAACCGACGTTTCGGCGCAGCGTGATCTACATCGTCGAGCACAACGACGGAGGGACGTTGGGCGTCGTCCTGAACCGCGCCAGCGACACCGCGGTGTACAACGTCTTGCCGCAGTGGACCAAGTTGTCGGCCAAGCCGAAGACGATGTTCATCGGCGGGCCGGTGAAGCGTGATGCGGCGCTGTGTCTGGCGACGCTTCGCGTCGGCGCGGACCCCCAGAACGTGCCCGGCTTGCGGCATGTGGACGGGCGGGTGGTCATGGTCGATCTCGACGCCGATCCCGACGTGATCGCGCCTTCGGTCGAAGGGGTGCGGATCTTCGCGGGGTACTCGGGCTGGACTATCGGTCAGCTGGAAGGCGAGATCGAGCGCGACGATTGGATTGTGTTGTCCGCCTTGCCATCCGACGTGCTGGTGGGTCCGAGGTCCGACCTGTGGGGCCAAGTCCTGCGTCGTCAGCCGCTGCCGCTTTCGCTGCTCGCCACCCACCCCATCGACATCAGCCGGAACTAGGGCCGTTCCCCCGGCTCAGATCAGTGGCACGACTGCGTGCATCCGGCGCAGCTGCCGGCGCAGGCGGGGGCGGCCGCTTCCTGGCGCAGCGCGAAGCGCGCGCTCTGCCACGAGCCGGCGGCCAACGTCCCCAGTGCGCCCACCACACAGACGACGAGCACAACCAGCGCGGTGTCCGGGACCGCGGCCACCGCCACCGCGCCACCCGCCGCCAGCATCACGGCGGCCGCCAATTGTGTCGGCGCCATCGCGCGCAGCGCCAATGCGGTGGCGCCGAAACTCCGGTTATGCGCCAGCGACCAGGTGCCGAACCCCGCCGAGACCACCGCCGCACACACGCACAGCACGCCCGCAATCAGCATGGGCTCACAATACGAGCCGGTTCACCGGCCCACGCACCCGGCTCTGCGGGCGCCGGCGCGGTCGTCCTTCAGTGCTGGAGGAACGAGAAGTTCGGTAGCGGGGGCAGTCCCGGCAACATCGCCAATAGGCTGGGTGTGCGCTGCGGATTTGCCGCCGGCGCCTGCGCGGGAAGCCCGACCGGGGCCGCGGGTGACGTCTGGGCCAGCGGTACCAGCGGAGCGGCACCGGGTGCCGGGGCGGCAGGCGCGGCTGGGGCCACTGCGGGTGCCGGGGAGACCGGAACGGCGGCCGGTGCCGGAGCGGCAGGCGCGACCGGTGTAGCCGCGGGAGGCTGGGCGGGCAGCCCGACCGGAGAGGCGGCGGGAGCCTGGGGCGGCGCCGGGGCGGCCGCGCCGGGGGCGCTGACGCGGAATCCGTTGATGATGGCGTCGGTGGCGGGCGCGTCGGCGACGCTCACCGCGCGATCGGTGGTCACCGACAGCGACACCAGGTACTTGTCGTGTCCCGACGTGGCAATGACGTGGCGCCGCGACGTGTTGAGCGTCAAATCGCCGTCGCGGTAGGTGCCTTCGACGACTGAGGACGGGAAACCGCCGAAATCGGCCATCGAGGCGTTGGTGGGCTGCCAGGCCAGCAGCTTCTGACTGTCGACGTAGCCGTGGGTGATGGCCTCTCTGGGGTCGACGGCACCGACGAGTTTGTACACCACCACCTGGGCATTCGATGAATAAATGCTGCTGCCGTGCCGGTCGGCGATGACCGCGAACGCATCGGGGACGTTGGGGTCGGGCACCTGGGACCAGCGCGGGGGCATCGGCAGGGTGATGTCGAGTGCGTTGAAGCCCTGGGGCTTTTGCGCCTCCAGCTTCACGCCCTTCGACTGCAGGAATTCGTGAATCGTTCCCGACGTCGCCGGAACCGGGGCCGCCGCCGGAACCGCGGCCGGAACCGCCGGGGGGACCGCGGCCGGAACCGTGGTTGCGGGGACCGGGGCGGTGGCCCGCGGGGCAATCTGATTGGCGGCCGGCGGGGCCGCGAGGTATCGGCTCGGTGGCACGAGCTCTGGCCCGAGGTTCTGAGGTGCCGGCGCGGGGACCGTGGGGGCGGGCGCCGGCGCCGGAGGCAACGGGTCTGCCGATGCCGTGCCGCCCGCGACAACCGCCAGGCCGATCAGGCCAGCGACCACACCGCCGAGGAGTGCCCGGTGGGCGGGGACGATCTCAATCATCTGCGTCGGTCCTTCCAATGGCTCAAGTACCAGAAGCCGTCGATAGTGGCTGACTGTAACTAGAGGTCAAAGGCGGTGAACAGGCTCGAAACACACCTGGGATGAACCTCTGATCGGCGCGCAACGGAACCGAGACCAACCTGTAGCCCGGCGGGGCCGCTGGGGTTCCCTTATACCCTGTTCAGGTGACCGACTCCCCGACCGCTTCGCCGGCGAGCAGCTCTGGCGCCGCCGTGCCCGAATCTGACGCGCCGCCGCATCGCTACACCGCGGCGTTGGCGGGCCGTATCGAGGCCGCGTGGCAGGGAAACTGGGCGAAGCTCGGGACGTTCAACGTGCCCAACCCGGTCGGTTCGCTGGCTCCGGCAGATGGAGCCCCGGTCCCCGACGACAAGTTGTTCGTGCAGGACATGTTTCCCTACCCGTCGGGGGAGGGGCTGCACGTCGGCCACCCGCTCGGCTACATCGCAACGGACGTGTACGCCCGGTACTTCCGGATGACCGGCCGTAATGTGTTGCATGCGTTGGGGTTTGATGCCTTCGGGTTGCCCGCCGAACAGTACGCGGTGCAGACCGGGACCCACCCGCGCACCCGTACCGAGGCCAACGTCGTCAACTTTCGGCGCCAGCTGGGACGCCTGGGCCTCGCCCATGACAGCCGGCGCAGCTTCTCCACCACCGACGTCGAGTTCTACAAGTGGACCCAATGGATCTTCCTACAGATCTACAACGCCTGGTTCGACACCGCCGCCAACAAGGCCCGACCCATCGCCGAGCTGGTCGCCGAATTCGCTTCCGGTGCCCGCGGCCTCGAGGACGGGCGCGACTGGGACGCGCTGTCGGCGGGGGAGCGGGCGGACGTCATCGACGCCCACCGACTGGTCTACCGGGCCGACTCGATGGTGAACTGGTGTCCCGGTCTGGGCACCGTGCTGGCCAACGAAGAGGTGACCCCCGACGGCCGCAGCGATCGCGGCAACTTCCCGGTGTTCCGGAAACGACTGCGGCAGTGGATGATGCGAATCACCGCATACTCCGACCGGCTGCTCGACGACCTCGACATACTGGATTGGCCCGAGCCGGTCAAAACCATGCAGCGCAACTGGATCGGCCGGTCCACCGGCGCCAAAGCGCTGTTCGCGGCGACCGGCGCCGACGGCGAGACCGTCGATGTCGAGGTGTTCACCACGCGCCCCGACACTTTGTTCGGCGCCACCTACCTGGTGCTGGCGCCCGAGCACGACCTGGTCGACAACTTGGTGGCGGCCGCATGGCCGGACGGCACCGATGCACGTTGGAAATACGGCGCCGCCACACCGCGCGAGGCCGTCGCCGCCTACCGGCAGGCGATCGCATCGAAGTCGGACCTCGAACGCCAGGAGAGTAAGGCGAAGACCGGCGCCTTCCTGGGCAGTTACGCCGTCAATCCCGCCAACGGGAAACCGGTGCCGATCTTCATCGCCGACTACGTGCTGGCCGGTTACGGCACCGGGGCGATCATGGCGGTTCCCGGTCACGATCAGCGCGACTGGGACTTCGCCCACGAGTTCGCGCTGCCGATCGTGGAAGTCATTGCCGGCGGTGACATTTCGGAGGCCGCCTACGCCGGCGACGGGGTGCTGGTCAACTCCGGCCACCTCGACGGATTGGCTGTGGCCGCGGCCAAGGAGAAGATCACCGCGCGCCTGGAGGCTGAGGGTCGTGGCTGCGCGTGCATCGAATTCAAGTTGCGCGACTGGCTTTTCGCCCGGCAGCGCTACTGGGGCGAACCGTTCCCCATCGTGTACGACACGGACGGGCGTGCGCATGCGCTCGGCGAAGCCGCGCTGCCGGTCGAGCTGCCCGACGTGCCGGACTACTCGCCCGTGCTGTTCGACCCCGACGACGCCGACAGCGAGCCGTCGCCACCGCTGGCCAAGGCGACGGACTGGGTGCACGTCGAGCTGGACCTCGGCGACGGCCTCAAGCCCTACAGCCGCGACACCAACGTGATGCCGCAGTGGGCCGGCAGCTCCTGGTATGAACTGCGCTACACCGATCCGCACAACTCGGAACGGTTCTGCGATAAGGAGAATGAGGCCTACTGGATGGGTCCGCGGCCGGCTGAGCATGGGCCGCAGGATCCCGGTGGCGTCGATTTGTACGTCGGCGGCGCCGAACACGCGGTGCTGCATCTGCTGTATGCGCGGTTCTGGCACAAGGTCCTCTACGACCTGGGCCATGTGAGCTCTCGGGAGCCCTATCGCCGGTTGGTGAACCAGGGTTATATCCAGGCCTTCGCCTACACCGACGCGCGCGGCTCGTACGTCCCTGCGGAAGAAGTGGTCGAGCGGGACGGCCGGTTCGTCTACCCGGGACCCGGGGGAGAGGTCGAGGTCTTCCAGGAGTTCGGGAAAATCGGTAAGAGCCTGAAGAATTCGATATCACCCGACGAGATCTGCGACGACTACGGCGCCGACACGCTGCGGGTCTACGAGATGTCGATGGGCCCGCTGGAGGCCTCGCGCCCCTGGGCGACCAAGGACGTCGTGGGAGCCCACCGCTTCCTGCAGCGCGTGTGGCGCCTGGTGATCGACGAGCAGACCGGTGACACCCGCGTGGTCGACGGCCCGGCACATGAGTTGGCGACCGACACGCTGCGAGCACTGAATCGGACCGTTGCCGGGGTCGCGGAAGACTATGCCGCACTGCGCAATAACACCGCTGCGGCCAAGTTGATCGAATACACCAACCATCTCACCAAGGAGCACCGCGACGCGGTGCCCCGGGCGGCCGTCGAGCCGCTGGTGTTGATGCTGGCGCCCCTGGCCCCGCATATGGCCGAGGAGTTGTGGCTGCGACTGGGCCACCAGACCTCGCTGGCGCACGGCCCCTTCCCGGTCGCCGATCCCGCCTATCTGGTCGACGACACGATCGAATACCCGGTGCAGGTCAACGGCAAGGTGCGCGGACGGGTGCTGGTGGCGGCCGACGCCGATCAGGACACGCTGAAGGCCGCCGCGCTGGCCGACGAGAAGGTCCAGGCGTTTTTAGCGGGTGCCAACCCGCGCAAGGTGATCGTGGTCCCGGGCCGACTGGTCAACCTGGTCGTGTAGCGGCACCTAGCGCTCGGCGGGCCGCAGCACCACCTCGTGCAAGTGACCGTCGGGCGGGGTGGCCACCGCATTAGCGACGGCGGCCGCGACCGTTTCGGGCTTCAGGAAGTTGGCCGGGTCATAGCTGCCGCCCTCGAACTCGACGAGTTCTCGCTGCATGTCGCTGTCGGTCCGTCCCGGATAAACGGTCGTCACTTTCAAGTCCGGTTCGCCGCTGCGCAGCGAATCCGCGAAGGCGCGCAGCGCGAACTTACTGGACGAATAGGAGGCCATACTCCGCGAAGCGGTCCGGCCGGACCCGGAATTGATGAACACCACCCGCCCGCGGGCGCGCCGCAGCGCCGGCAGCAGCGCCAGCGTAAGTTCCACCGGTCCAAAGACGTTCACGGCGAAGGTGGCACGCCAATCGTCGACGTTGGAGTCGGCGACAGTGCCGGGTATGGACACCCCCGCGTTGTGCACCAGCACGTCGAGTTCGTCCACGATTTCGCAGGCGGCCTGGATATCGCCGGAGTCGGTGAGATCCAGGGGAAACGTGGTGGCCCCCAGTCGCTGCGCGACCGCGTCGAGCCGATCGGACGGGCGGCCCGCCAGCAGCAAGGTATGCGTGGGTGCCAGCGCTGCGGCGATGGCCGATCCGATACCGCCGCCGGCGCCGGTGATGAGTGCATTGGGCATGTCCTGCAGTTTACCGATGTCCCAGGATCAACTGAAAAGCGTTGATGTGGTGCGCTTTTCAGGCCTCCTTGCGTTCGGGTGGCACGCCGGCGGGTCCAGACGTCGGGTCACCGGAGGCCAGCCGCTCCAGCGGGGCCAGCGCTTGCATCAGGGTGTTGAGGTCGGACGTCGGGAGCTGGCTGAGCATCGCGGCCAGCGAAGCGCGCCGATTGGCCAGCGATTCGCCGTGGACCGCCCGCCCCCTCGGGGTGATGTCCACGAGCACCGCACGCAGGTCGGACGGGTCGCGGGAGCGCTTGACCAGGCCCACCTTCTCCAGCCGCCGGATCGCCACGGTCGTGGTGGGAGTCCGCACCCGCTCGTGTGCGGCGAGATCGGTCATCCGAATGGGCCCTTGATCGAGGAGCGTGACCAGGATCGACAACTGGGCGAGGGTCAACTCTCCGGCCGCAGCGCCGCTGGGGTCTCCGCGGCGCAGAATGGCAAACAATTTGGACAAAGCGCGGTGCAAACCTTCGGCGAGTTCGGCTACCTCGGCCGGGGTCGATTCGCTGTCTGCCATAAATCGGGAGTCTATCCCGATATCAGGGGCTTACAAGGGAGCTATCGCGCACTCGATAGCGCAGATCAAAGCACTTGGGACAGAAAACGCTGCAGCCGTTCGGTCTCTGCGGCGTCGAATATCTGCTCAGGAGGGCCCGATTCCACGACCTTGCCGTGATCCATAAACACAACGGCGTCGGATGCCGACCGCGCGAAACCCATTTCGTGAGTCACCACAACCATTGTCATGCCGCCGGCGCCGAGGTCGGCAATGAGTTGCAGTATTCCCTTGACCATTTCGGGATCCAACGCCGAGGTCGCCTCATCGAAAAACATCACCTGCGGCGCCATCGCCAGCGCACGGGCGATCGCGACCCGCTGTTGTTGCCCGCCGGACAGCATGCTGGGCCGCGCACCGGCCTTGTGCTTCAGGCCAACTCGGTCCAGCTGCATCAGCGCTAGGTCGCGCGCCTCGTCGGCGGGCAGGCGCCGTAACTTTCGCGGAGCGATCGCAACGTTTTCCAGAACGCTGAGATGCGGGAAGAGATTGAAGTGCTGGAACACCATGCCGATACGCTGGCGCAGCTCGTCGGGATCATCGCGCAGCACCGATCTGCCATCCAGCAGGATGTCCCCGCTGTCCGGCTCATACAAGCGGTTCAAGGTGCGCAGCAGCGTCGACTTGCCCGAGCCGGACGGCCCGATGATCGCCACGGTGCTGCCCGCGGGCGCCTCGATGTCGACGCCGCGCAGCACCTTGCTTGCGCCCAGGGTTTGGTGAAGGTCTTTGGCCGCCAGCGAGACTGACGCGCGTGCGTGAATGCCGGAGGTCACGTGATTTCCTGGCCGAATGTCGTCGCAAGCATGTCGGCGTCGTCCTCGGGCGCGTCGGCGCGCCGGCCGCGGCGAAGGCGAGTGTCGATGTAATTCACCAAATGCGTTAGCGGAATGGTCAATAGCAGGTAGAACAGACCGGCGGCCACCAACGGCGACAGGCTGCCGGTCTGCGCGTTGAGGTCTCGGCCGACCTGAAAAAGCTCTCGCTGATCGGCGATCAGGCCGAGAAAGTACACCAGCGCAGAGGCTTTCAGCAGCCCGATGGCCTGATTGACCAGGGCGGGCAGCACGCGGCGGATTCCCTGCGGTACCACCACCAGCCGCATCGCGGTGACATAGCTGAAGCCCAGCGCCCGGGACGCTTCCAGTTGCCCGGGATCGACGCTTTGGATTCCGGAGCGCAAAATCTCGCCGATGTAGGCGGCGGCCATCAACCCCAGCGCGGCGATGCCGAGCGGGTAGGGATCTTTGTCGGTCAGCCCGCCGACCAACGGGCCGACGCCCATCCCGATCAGCAGGATGATCACCACTTCGGGCAGCCCGCGGAAGATGTCGGTGTACACCCGCGCCGGCCAGCGCAGCCAGCGCCGGTGCGAGATTCCCGCCATCGCCAACACCATCCCCAGCGCCAGGCCGATCACGAGGGCGCTGTTGGTCAGAATCAAGGTATTGGGCAATCCGGTGGTGAACAGAATGGGAATGGCCTGCCGGTACATATCCCAGTCGAAGAACGACTCACCCAACTGCGCCAGTGGTGATTTCGGGGCGGGCGGGCCCGCGGCCGAGCGGTGTTGTTTCGCGATCGCGGCGAAGTCCGGCAGTTTGGGGAAGGGCGCGGCTTTGGAGCCGGGCTTCCAGCCGGGCGGCATCGTCCGCGGCACCCATTGGGTGTACAGGCGCGCCCAGGTTCCGTCGGCGATGACGGCGTCCAGCCCGGAATTGAGCGCGTCGATCAGACCCTTGTTGCCTTGTGCGACCGCATAGGCCACGAAATTGCCTGGGCTGTAGGTATTTGCGGCGACCACCGCCGGGTCACCCGGCCGGATGACGGTCGCCGCGAGGGCTCCCGGCGCCACCCACGCATCGATCTGGCGGGATTTGAGGCTGGCGTACAAAGTGGCAAAGCCCGGGTACTTCACGGGTTGCAGATGCAGGACGTCGACGACGTAGGACTCCTCGACGGTGCCTTGCACGACGCCGATGCGCTGGCCGGCCGCCAGGTCGCTGAACTTGTGGATGGCCGAACCGGGCGGAACCACCAGCGAATAGAAGCCGAAGTCGTAGCCGTTGGTGAATGAGACGGTGCGCCGACGGGCGTCGGTGGCCTTCACCGCTGCCGAGCCGACGTCGAATCGCCGCGACGCCACCTGGGCGAGCAGCGCGGAAAAGTCGGTGCTGACGAAGCGGACCTGCAGGCCCAGCTTGTCGGCGATGGCGCGCAGCAATTGGTTGTCGAAGCCGCTGAATTCGCCGGTGGGATTGATGCAGATGTTGGGTGGAGCGTCCGACAGCGTGCCGACCGTCAGGACGCCCGGGGTGCTCAGGCCCAGGCCGTCGACGTCGACCGCGCCGATCGGCTCGACCGATGCCGTTGTGTCGCGGTCGTCCTCGCCCGTGGTCGGGTTCTCGGCCAGGTCTTTGGGCAGGGTCCGGGCGCTGTCCACGCCGGCCGGTGCGCATTGATTCGAGTCGGCGGCCGCCGGCGCAACCGGTCCGCCCAACACGACGCCGCATACCATGAGCACTGTCGCGGCCAGGCCGAACGCCCTCCCGCGACGTTTGGTGTGCCGGCCCACGCGCGAACTCATCAGAGTCACCGTAACGACTGAACGGCGGCAGGGCCCGATCAGCGTCCGTTCACAGCGACAGCGGCGCTCCGCGGCGGGCGGTGTCCGCGGAGATGACCTGTGGCGGGCCCGCAACCACCCGACTGAAGTCGTCGGTCGGGGTGAAGACCCGCCGCCGGAACAGTTCGGCCAGCATCGTCTGGGCCATCAGGTACGAGCGGTCGACGCACGCCGCCCGCGCGGCTTCGGGGTCGCGCCGTTGTATCGCCGCGGTCTCGTCTTCATAGAACGGCAGCATCTCGTCGCGCCCGCTTTGAAAGGTCGTCCAAAACAGGCGGGGGATGAGGTTCTGCGAGGCGCGGATCGTGGCATGCAGCCGCGGACCGGCGTACTCGTCGTTGACGGTGCGCCGGTATTCGGCGGCGGTGTCGGTGAAGGTGCGCGAATCCTTGGCGGTGCGAAGCGAGCGCATGAGCCCGTCGAGCTGTCCCAGAATCCGCGGCGTTGGACTGGTCGCCGCGCGGGCGGACGCAATCCCGTTCAGCAGCCCGTCGAGTTCGTGGTGCTCGAGGACGGTGTCTTCGTCGAACCGCTCGACGAACGCGCCACGGTGATAACGCGTGGAGACAATGCCGTCGTGTTCGAGTTGGACCAGCGCCTCTTGAATCGGGACCCGGCTCACTCCCAGGCCCACTGCGATCTCATTACGATCGACGCGGTCCCCAGTGCGCAGCTTCCCGGTCAACAAAAGGTGGAGGATGTGCGAAACAACCAGGTCCTTTTCTTTGACCCCGTATTTCTTCGGCATCTTTTGTTGAGTCTCTTTCACACCCGGCTCGGCCATCTGGCGGTGGAAGTTTCTCACGAATTGGCGCGTGCGTTTAGGTGTTTGGCCGATCAATTCAATGCCGCGCGGCCGGTTTAACGACTATCGCGCCACTTGCACAGCGCTTCGGCGGCGGTCAGGTCGTATTCCGGCCCATTCACACCGACGGTCAGCAGCGTCACGCCCAGCGCGGTGAGGCCTTCGGCGTTGGCGATCAATCCGTCGACGCCCTCGCCGCGGCGAACGCCGCTGTTGTCCTCGACGCCGGCTGACCTCTCGATGGTGGACGGGTCGCGCCCTACGGCGGCGCAATGGTCTTCCAGCGCGGCCGCCGCGGCCGGATAGGTCTCGACGGTGGTGAAGCCGTGCCAGATGTCGCCGTACTCGGCGACCATTCGCAGCGTCTTTCGTGGGCCCTTGCCGCCGATCAGGATAGGGAGGTCGCGGGTGGGAGCCGGGTTCAGTTTGGCCAGTCGAGCTTGGACTCGAGGTAGCGCGGTCGCCAGGTCGTCCAGGCGGCTGCCGACGGTCCCGAATTCATAGCCGTACTCGTCGTAGTCCTTTTGTTTCCAACCCGAACCGATGCCCAGGATGAGCCGGCCGTCGGAGATGTGGTCGACGGTGCGGGCCATATCGGCCAGCAGCTCCGGATTGCGGTAGGAGTTGCACGTCACCAGCGCGCCGATCTGGATGCGCGATGTCTGTTCGGCCCAGGCCCCGAGCATCGTCCAGCATTCGAAATGCGCGCCGTCGGGATCGCCGTAGAGCGGAAAGAAATGGTCCCAGTTGAAGGCGACGTCGACGCCGATGTCCTCGCAGCGGCGCACGGCGTCGCGGATCTGGCCGTATTGCGGCGCGTGTTGCGGCTGCAGCTGGACACCGATGCGGATCGGAAACGCAGAGGTCATGGCACCACCGTAGGCCCCGTCAACCTGCCGGCGCCGCCTCAACCTGCCGGCGGACGACGCAATGCGTTCCGCTGTAGACGGTGGGCATGCATTTCATGCAGTGGATACACAAGCCCTCCGTCGCTGTCTCCTCGCGAAATCCGTTGACCAGATAGGGATCTCGAAGCAGCGCACGGGCCATCGCCACGAACTGGAAGCCCTCGTTCAGTGCACTTTCCACCGTGTTGAGCCGGTTGATGCCGCCCAGGAGCATCAGTGGCATCGACAGCGCGGTGCGAAACTGACGCGCGAGCGGCAGGAAGAATGCTTCTTCGAAGGGGTAGCTGCGGAACAGTCGCCGGCCGATTGCCCGAAGGCCCAGCCCGACCGGCCGGGGTTGAGAGGCGATGAATTCGTCGAGTGGAACATCGCCGCGGAAGTAGTACATCGGGTTCAGCAGCGAGCTACCGCCGGTGAGCTGTAACGCGTCCAGGTGTCCGTCGTGCTCGAGAAGCCGCGCCGTGGGGATGCTGTCGTCCAGCCAGAAGCCGCCGCGGACCCCGTCGTCCATATTGAACTTGGCGGTGACGGCGACGGACTGACCGACGGCGAGCCGGACCCGTTCGGCGACGCGACGCGCCAGCTCCGCGCGGCGCACGGTGTCGCCACCGAAGCGGTCGTAGCGCCTGTTCAGATTCGGGCTGAAGAACGAGCTGAGCAAATAGCCGTGCCCCATGTGGATTTCGACCGCATCGAATCCGGCGTCGACCGCGTTTTGGGCGGCGGCGCCGAAGTCGTCGACGACAGCTCCGAGTTGTTCGCAGGTGGCCGCCCGAACCAGTCCCATCGCCGGTGCGCTGACGCGGGTGGACGGCGCCAGGGTCGCCGTCCGGTTGGACAGCGTGTTCGCGACCAGTCCCGCGTGACCGATCTGGGCGCACACCAGCGCGCCGGCCGCGTGTACGGCGTCGGTCAACCGGCGAAGCTGCGGCACCCTTTCGCGATCCAGAACGATGGTGTCCCGGTGCACACGGCCGCCGGGGGAAATCGCGCAGTAGGCGACGGTCGTCATGGCGACCCCGCCGCGGGCCACCTCGGTGTGGAAGTCGATCAGCGCGTCGCTGACGCGGCCGCGCGGCATCACGCCCTCGAACGTCGCCGCTTTGACGAAGCGGTTTTTCAGGTGCAAGGGCCCCAGGCGAAGCGGGGTGAAAGCCACTTTCGATACCATTGGCACCGAAATATAGCACGACGGCGGATCCCAGGGCGGAGAATGATCGATGCATGTCGCGGTGACGGGCGGAACCGGATACCTCGGGGCGCATACGGTGCGCGCATTGCTCGAGGCCGGTCATCACGTGAAGCTGCTGGCGGCGCCCAACGAGCCGAGCACCGTCATCGACCGGCTACGAACGCTCGGGCCAGTATCGGTCCTCGCCGGTGACGTGCGGTCCGCCTCGACGGTCGACGAGCTGCTCGCCGGAGCCGACGCGGTATTGCATGCCGCCGGCGTGGTGGGCACCGACGAACGCCGCGCCCAGTTGATGTGGGACGTCAATGCCTATGCGACCGAGGCGATCTTGACCCGCGCGGTCGACCTCGGGCTCGACCCGGTGGTGCTCGTCAGCAGCTACAGCGCGCTGTTCCCCCCACCGGACGGCATCATTTCCCCCGACACTCCCACGGCGCCCGGGCGCAGCGCGTACGCCAAGACCAAGGGGTACGCCGACCGCGCCGCCCGGCGGTTGCAGGAGACCGGCGCGCCGGTCGTGGTTACGTATCCCTCGAGCGTCGTGGGGCCGGCCTTCGGCACCGCCGCAGGCGTCACGGAGCAGGGCTGGGCGCCGATCGTGCGCTGGGGAATCGCCCCGACAGTGCGCGGGGGCATGCAGATGGTCGACGTGCGGGACGTGGCCGAGGCGCACGCGCGAATCATGCAAAGCGGCCGGGGCCCCCGCCGCTACGTCTGCGGAGGGCGGCTGCTCACCTTCGACGAGATGATCGACGCACTCGAAGAGGGGCTGGGTCGGCGGGTGCGGCGGGTCCCCACGTCGCCCGGCGTGCTGCGTGCCATCGGTCGTCTTGCCGACTTCGTCGGCCGATACGTCGCGCTCGGCGACGGGCTCAGTTACGAAGCGGCGGTGCTGCTTACCGCCGCCACTCCCACCGACGACAGCAAGACCGTGCAGGATCTCGGCGTCACCTGGCGATCCCCTAGAGCGGCGATCGTCGAGTCACTGCTCGCCGGTGGACGCGCTGACGGCCGTCACCAACAGGGCCGCGATCCGGCGCCGTAGCGCTTCGGAGTCGTCGTCACGCGCGACCGTCGTGACGAACAGCGCCGCGCCGGCCGCCATCGCGAGCGACGCCCGCGCGTCGAGATCGGCACGCCGCCGTTGCGACGGCGTGTTCGGGTGCACTCGCTCCGCGAACAACTCCACCGCCGGGCCGCTGAAGCTCTCCCACAACCTCTCCCGAAGGCCATCGTTTTCGCGCAGCGCCAGCAGCAGACCCGGCACCGCGGCCCGCACGTCGGGCCTGCTGAACAGCTCGTGACTGCCGCGCACCACCCAGTCGATCCAGCCGCGCAGATCGGTGCCGGAAAACGGTGCCAAATCGGGTGTTTCGCCCAGGATGGCGTGCAGCACAAGCTCCGCCTTGGACGACCAGCGACGGTTGAGGCTGGACCGTCCTACGCCGGCGCGTGCCGCGACCAAGCGCACGCTCAGCTCGTCCCAGCCCACTTCCACCAGAAGCTCACGCGTCACCGACAGAACGCGGTCGTCGATCGAGGCGTCGCGCGGCCGCCCGGTGGATCTGGTGCGGCGGTGGTGGTCGGTCATGATGGCTCAGCGCGCGTCGAGCACCCCGCGCAGTATGTCGATCAGCGCACGCGGCTGGTCGCTTTGGACGGAATGGCCGGAATTCTCGACGACGTGGGCAGAGCGGAATTGCTTTGCGCGACGGCTGAGCTCGGCCGCGTCCTCGTCGCTGACGAAACCCGATGAACCGCCGCGCACCAGGGTCACAGGAGCGGACAAGGCGTCGACGTCGTCCCACAGGCCGGCGAAGTCGGGAAAGGTGCGGATGGCGTCGTAGCGCCACGTCCACTTGCCGTTTTCCAGCTTGCGCGAGTTGTGGAACACCCCGCGGCGCAGTGCCTTCACCTCGCGGTGCGGCGCCGCGGCGACCGTCAAGTCGAGCATCGCCTGGAAGCTGGGGAACTCGCGTTCCCCGTGCATCAGTGCCACCGTGCCCTGCTGCTCCTTGGTCATCTCGGAATGTCGTTGCAGCGCAGACGGAGTGACGTCGATCAGCACCAGCTCTTTGACCAGTTCGGGCGCCACCGCCCCCAGCCGGATCGCGGTCAACCCGCCCAGCGACATGCCGACGACGAGGTCCGCCGACGCGGCGTGTTCGCGCAGAATCGGCAGCAAGGTGTCGGCATTGTGCTGCGGCGAATAGTCGCCGTCCTCGCGCCAGGCGGAGTGGCCGTGGCCGGGCAGGTCTACCGCCAGCGCGGGTTCACCAATGCCGACGATGATGGTGTCCCAGGTGTGCGCATTCTGCCCGCCGCCATGCACGAATACGATCCGCGGGGGAGTGCTGCCCCAGCGCAGGGCGCTGATTCTGCTTTCGCCCGTTCCGGACTCGACGCGCTCCGCTTCGGGCAGGGGCCCGGAGACTCCGGCCTGCTCGGCGTTTTCGGACAGCAGCGAGAATTCGGACAGCCCGGCCAGTTCGTCTTCAGAAATCTCGGTCACGATGTTTGACCCTAGACCTGGCTACAAAGGGTAACGGCGGCGAATGCCGTGGAAGCGTTCCCACATCGCGGCGGCGCGTTCTGATGCGCTCACCATGGCGGTGCCCTCGGGCAGGGCACTAAGCAGTTCGTCGTGCTTGACGACCCGGGTCTCCAGCACCGCGGGCTCGCCCTCGAGCATGTGCCGGTAGGTCAGGTTGCCGCGCTCGAAGCCCTGGGTGTCCAGCCAGTTGTGCACACCGGGATCACGGTGAGCCATAACCAGCCGGATGCGGCCGTCGTGGTCGACCTTGGTGCGGCTCGGCGTGTAGCTCACCGGGCGGTACAGGTAGTCCATGCTGTTGAAGAAGACGCCCATGTTGGTGAACATCCACAGCCCGTCATGGGCGTCGAACTCGACGATCAGCGCCTCGTCGGCCGCCAGCTCCCAATACATGTTGGCGGCGGCCCGGCCCCGCTTGTTGTCGGCGTCGCTGGCGCCGACGCGCGGAAACGCGTTCGGGTGCTCGGCGTCCACCCCGCCGTGGGTGAAGGGGAATTCGGGCCAATCGGACATCAGGCCGGCGACGAAATCACCGGCCCAGCGCATCGCGTCGACCATGTCGGCAGGGGCGGGCAATGGCTTGGGGGAGGCCATGTCGATGCGTTCGATGCGCATCTGCGCCGGTTGTTCGTCCCAGCGATCAAACCCTTGGCGGATGAACAGCTTTCGTGACTCCGGCGTGGTGGGCAGCCAGTTCGGTCCGCGTTCGGGCCCGCCGATGTACAGCTCGAACCGTCCGCCGTCATCGATATCGAGCTGCTGGCCGAGCAGGTTGGCCTGCGGTGTATCACCGAACGGTTCGTGCAGGACGCCCGGGCCGGGCGTGCGTCGCCCCTGCACGGTGACGTTGAAGAAGCGCGCGGTGCCGCGGGTGCCGGTGAGCCGATAGGTCGAGTGCCCGTCGATCCAGGCTTGCTGATAGGTGAAGTCGGCGCAGTCGCCGCCGAGCTTGCGGGTCGGGCCGCAGAAGGTGTGCAGCACCGGGTAGCCGGTGTCGCGGGTCTCGAGTGCGAGATCGAAGGCCTGCCCGAGGTTCTGGGTGAGGAATCGATAGGCGTCAACGCGCTGCACACCGGTGGGCGGGTTGGCGTCTTTGAAGACTTGTTCGCCCGCGCGTTGCAGCCTGGCACAGAATTCGGTCCACGCCGAGTGCAGTGCCTCGTCGTCGGGACCGTCGCCGAAAGCCATTGTCAGGCACCCAATCTGTTCAGTATCGCGCCGACGACGTCGCAGGCGCGTCGGGCGGATTGCAGGCGGCCCTCCGCGTCGATGCGGGGCCCGATCAGTTCCAGGTCGAATCCATGCGCGTAGCCGCCGGCCAGGGCTTGGGCGATGAACCTTTCGAACGGGATCACTCCATCGCCGGGCACCGCCCGACCCGGAAGCGCACGGTCACCCAGCACGTAATCGCTGAGCTGGATGAGCTCGGTTCGCGGCAGTGCCCGTTGCACCATCGCTTCGAAATCGCCCTCCGCCCAGCAGTGGAACAACTCGATGCAGATGCCCAGCCCGCTCATCTCGGCCAGCGCGACGGTGTCGCGCAGGGTGTGGGCGAGGTGAATGTCGGCGTACAGGCTCGAGGCGTTCTCGATCGCCAGCGCCACGCCGGCCTGCTTCGCGTGCTCGACGCACGGACCGATCATGGCGCTGAAGCGGTCGGCGGCCTGCGGCCAGGTGAGAGCGCCCCGACCGCCGGTCAGCAGGTAGACCACGCGCGCACCCACCCCGGCCGCGGCGTCGATCACGGGCAACAGGGCGTCGCGTGCCGCGTGCGCCCCGATGTCCAGTCGGCCGTGACCGAAGATGTGGCATACCGCCTCGACGGTGTATTTGTTGTGCCGCAATAGCTTTGGGAATGTCGGGTCGAGCAGTTCGCTGTCCAAGACGCTCAATCGCGACACACCGAGTTGCGCCCAATGCTGTTCCATCTCCGCCAGCGAAGCTCCGAAGAAGGTGACGTCGTGGACCGACAGACGTTTGTGGGGTGTCGTCACGTCAGTCAAGGGTTTCGATTTCGACGCCGAATCGTTCGCGAAACGGCCGGAATTCGGCATGCAGCGCGTCGAGGTCTTCGCCGATATCGACGAGCAACTGGGTGGAGTAGCGGAACTTGCCGTACCGGTCGCCGCGATTGTTGGCCAGGTAGTCACGCATGGCGGATTCGGCTTCGGGCGTGACCTCGCGGCCGGCGAATGCGTAATAGCGCCGCACCGTGCCGATTTGATCGGCGACGAAGTCGGTGTAGCGGATATGCAGAATGCGCGGATCGTCCACCATGGGATTGCTCATCGTATTGGCGACACCGGCGCGGGTCAGCTCCAGATGCTGCTTCGCCAGGGCGTGGAGGTCGACCGGACCGACCATGCCCTCGGCGATGTCGGCCATCATCATCGTGCGCGAGGCGGCGACCTGCACCGGATCGCGGTGCAGCCACACCAGCGTGGCGTCGGGGTAGGCGTCGAACATCTCTTTGAGCCGAAAGCCGTGAAAACCCTTCAGCACCCAATACTTTCGCGGCCGCTGGTATTGCAGCTGCTGCAGCATGGCCTTGTGCAGCCGATACTGCGCGGCCGGGTCGGTCGCCAAACCGCCGACCAGCGACTGCATCGGCACCCGCCACCACGCGGTCGGGGTCATCACCCGGAAATCGAACGCCCAGGTGCGTTCGTCTTCGGGAAGGCCGTCGCCCAGCATGTCGTTGTACGGGTGGCTGCGCAGCCACTTCGGCATCTTGGCGTTGATCTCGCGCCAGTCGGCGTCGGCGCGCCTCCGGCGGTCGTCGTCGGGTGCGGCCAGCCCCGGTGGCGGGGAGGGATACATCACCTCCCAGAACCGCAGCGCCCGGGCGCGCGGGTCGACCGACATCAGGGCGTGCATAAGCGTTGTCCCCGAACGTGGTTCGCCGGTGACGAACATCGGCGACTCGATCACTTCGGCGCCAATCGGGTAGCGGTTGCGGTCCTCGATGAATTCGAGGCGCGACGTCAGCAGCCAACGACACACCTGCGCGGCTTCGAAGCGACCATCGGCATCCATGCCCAGATCGTTCAGGTGGTCGACGGCGACAGCGAAGCGTTCGGGCAAGGTGGGATCGCCGTAGTCGCGCAGCCCGGTCTCCGCCCCGGCGGCGACGAGCATCTCTGCGGCGTCCAAATGTGTTGTCACGGCAGGTCTCCGCAGAGTTGTATCAGTTCGTCCTCGGCCGCGCGCACGTTAGCTGCCGAAACCTGTGCGTATTCCAAGCCGGCCATGGCGCCGTAGTCGAGGATCTTGGGCACGCGCAGGCCCGCGTCGACGTACGTCTTGACGATCTTGGCGACCTGTTTGGGTGTGCCATGGGGGACGAGGGCCAGAATCATCTCGGGGTGCACGTTGTCCAGAAACTCCGCGATTCGCTCTCGGGTGAGGACGGCCGGGTCGATGTCCTGGAAGCCCCGCCAGTTCTCACCCATCGGATGCTCGAAGCCGAAGTCGCGCAGCGTCTTTGCTGAAACTTGCAGAAGGAACGCCTTGACCAGGGGCGCCCGCAGAATCTCGGCGAGGGCGGCGTCGTCCGCACCGATCAGGCACACCTGGATGAAGCAGGGGGTGATCGCCATCGGATCACGGCCGGCGCGTTCGGCGGATGACCGCACGGCCGAAAGCATCTGGGCGTAGTGCTCGGGAGTCCAGGCGCCCGCCGGCCACCACCCGTCGGCGTACCGGCCCGCGATGTCGAGCATCCGCGGACCGCTTGCGCCGATCCAGATCGGCGGCAACCTGCCTTCGTAGGGTTCGGTGTCCAAGCGGGCATGGTGCAGCGAATAGAACTGGCCGGCGAAGTCGACCGGGTCGTCGCTGCGCCACAGCAACTGGATCACCGCCAGCGCCTCCTCGAAACGGCTGACCGCCCGCGAGAAGTCGAAGCCGTAGGGCACCGTGTTTTCGCTCTCGCCGCTGCCCAGTCCCAGGATGAAACGCCCCTTGGCGAGGTGATCGATGGTCAGCGCCGTCTGCGCGAGCATGGCCGGGTGGCGGCGCACGGTGTCGACCACGGCGCTGACCAGAGGAACCCGCTCGGTCAGCACGGCCGCCGCGGCCGCCACCGCCAGGCCGTCCAGGTGGCGGTGCGGCGAGGGGGACGCGGTCGCGAGGTCGGTGAACTCAGGCGTCCAGATCGAGTCCGGCCAGAAGCTGACCATGTGATCGGGCAGCCAGAGGGAGTGGTAGCGACCGCTGTCGAGTCCGGCGAGCCCGGACAAGTCGAGGGGGAGGGTGGTGCGCAGAAACGCTGCGGGCTGAACGGTCATCGAGACATGATGCTAAGCAGCTGCACAGCATCGTGTCGATGGTTCGGCGATCGCGCCGCACCGACCCCGGCCGAACGTCGAGTTGTTGGGCTGCCTTATGGGGCATTGCCGCCGCAACAACTCGACGTTCGCGGGCGAAAGGGTGCTTAGCCCGAGATGATGAACTCTTCGAGCTGGGCGCGGGCGATGTCGTCCGGCAGCTGCTGCGGCGGGCTCTTCATCAGGTAGGCCGACGCCGGAATCACCGGCCCGCCGATGCCGCGGTCCTTGGCGATCTTGGCGGCGCGCACCGCGTCGATGATGACGCCCGCGGAGTTCGGCGAGTCCCACACCTCGAGCTTGTACTCCAGGTTCAGCGGCACGTCACCGAAGGCGCGGCCCTCGAGCCGCACATAGGCCCACTTGCGGTCGTCGAGCCAGCCGACGTGGTCGGACGGGCCGATGTGCACGTCCTTGGTCTTGAACTCGCGCTGCAGGTTGGAGGTGACGGCCTGCGTCTTGGAGATCTTCTTGGACTCGAGGCGCTCGCGCTCGAGCATGTTGAGGAAGTCCATGTTGCCGCCGACGTTGAGCTGCATGGTGCGGTCCAGCTGCACGCCGCGGTCTTCGAACAGCTTGGCCATCACGCGGTGGGTGATGGTCGCGCCGACCTGGCTCTTGATGTCGTCACCGACGATCGGGACGCCGGCATCGGCGAACTTCTTGGCCCACACCGGGTCCGAGGCGATGAAGACCGGCAGCGCGTTGACGAACGCCACGCCTGCGTCGATGGCGCACTGGGCGTAAAACTTGTCGGCCTCTTCGGATCCCACCGGCAGGTAGGACACCAGCACGTCGACCTTTGCCTCACGCAGCGCCGCGACCACGTCGACGGGCTCGACGTCGGACACCTCAATGGTGTCGGCGTAGTACTTACCGATGCCGTCCAGCGTCGGGCCGCGCTGCACCGTCACGTTGGTGGGCGGGACGTCGGCGATCTTGATCGTGTTGTTCTCCGACGCAAAGATCGCCTCGGACAGGTCGAAGCCGACCTTCTTGGCGTCCACGTCGAACGCGGCGACGAACTTCACGTCGCGGACGTGGTACTGGCCGAACTTCACGTGCATCAAACCGGGCACGGTGCTGTTGGCATCGGCGTCGTAGTAGTACTGCACGCCCTGAACCAGCGAAGACGCGCAGTTACCGACGCCGACAATGGCGACTCGTACCTCCGACTGCGCTCCTTCCGCCTTTGGCGGCTGATGCTCACTCATATGGGCGTTCTCCTAACCTCTAACCACTGACTGGGATGCTGCGTTCGTGCCGGGGTTTACTTTTGCTCGGAGAGGCCGGGCATAGCCCGCTCCGCAGCGATGAGCTCGTTGAGCCACTTGACTTCGCGTTCACTTGACTCGAGCCCCAATTGATGAAGCTGGCGGGTGTAGCGGTCGAACGAGCTACTGGCCCGCGCAACGGCTTCGCGCAGACCTTCCCGCCTTTCCTCGACCTGACGGCGGCGGCCTTCCAGAATGCGCATCCGCGCCTCTGCCGGAGTCCGGTTGAAGAAAGCCAGGTGTACCCCGAAGCCGTCGTCGGTGTAGTTGTGGGGACCGGTGTCCGACACCAGCTCCCCGAAGCGCCGGCGGCCCTCGTCGGTCAGCTGGTAGACACGCCGGGCCCGCCGAACCGGCGTCCCGGCCGGGGCGGCATTCTCGGCAATCAGCCCCTCGCTCTGCATGCGCCGCAGGGCGGGGTAGAGCGATCCGTACGAAAACGCCCGGAACGCGCCGAGTAGACCGGTCAGCCGCTTGCGCAACTCATAGCCGTGCATGGGCGACTCGATCAGCAGACCCAGAATGGCAAGCTCCAGCAATCGAATCACCTCCCTGAAGGATTTGCGTGGCCGGTTACGACGGTTCGACGCCTCGCGCAATCGTATCGTCTCGATATATTAGCCACAACACCACCAAGTGTTGGTTTGGAGTTCGTCACACAGCCTGGGCGCGGAAAGCGCCGGGGGACCGGCCTTTACGTGGGCAGACTGGTCTGCTTGACGGTGCCGTCACCCGAGAAGATGACGTGTCCGCCGCCGTAGTCGCTGGAGACGTACACGGACAGCGAGAGCGCGCCCGGAGTGGTCGGATCGGTCGCCGGCTCGACGATCAGGTACGTGGATTTCACGTCAGACGGCCTCATGTGCAGCGTCTCGGGGGCGCCGCGCATGATGCCCACCGTCTTGGTCACGTCGAATCTGCTCAGGTCGACGGGGACGGGGCCGTCCGTGGAACTCTTGGCCGAACTAGTCGGATCGCCCCAGCCGCCGCGGTAGGTGTAGTCCAGTTTCCGGCGGTCGTCGGAGGGGTCCGGGCGGTCCAACACCGCGTAGGTCGGGTAGATCACCAGCCGATAGCCGATGGTGTCCCCCATCCGCTTGCGCATCTGCTCGAACAGCCCGGTGAGCCCGCCGACCGAGTGCAGCTGTGTCGGCGCCGTCAGCACCACGGCGTTGACGCCGTCCGGCTTGGCTCCCGGGTCGGTAGTGAAGTCCAGCGGCGAGCGGGTGTTCCCGTACAGCCCCCACCCGATCCCCATGCCCAGCAACACCGACACGACGAAGGCGGCGGCCAGGACCCCCCACCCGCCGACTCGCGTCATCTTCGGCCCCGAGCCGAGCGCGGGCTGTGGCCGCCCGGCATTGGTCTGCAGATCGTCCAGCAGGGCATGCAACTCGCCCAGCGTCACCGCCTTGGTGGCCGCGCTCACCCTCTCCCGGTGCTCCTCGGCGGAGAGTTCGCCATCGGCCAGGGCGTCGTCGAGGAGCGTGCAGGTGTCTTGGCGGTCGGTGTCCTTGGCGCGGGTAGTCGTTGTCGCGCCGCGCGCCAGCGGTGTCCCGAGCCATTTCGCCACGGGGATGATCGTAGAAGTCCGGTCCCGGTCGGCGCAGAAACCGCCGTCGACTCCCTTGGACGGACCGCCACGCTTCGGTTGCGTATCCCTGCTCGGGATGGCGACGTACTCTGGTGGGCGTGCGACTGCAGCGACAAGTGGTGGACTACGCGCTCCGGCGGCGCTCACTGCTGGCCGAGGTGTATTCGGGCCGCACCGGCGTGTCCGAGGTTTGTGACGCGAACCCGTATCTGCTGCGCGCCGCCAAGTTTCACGGGAAACCGAGCCAGGTCATGTGCCCGATCTGCCGCAAGGAGCAGTTGACGCTGGTGTCATGGGTGTTCGGGGAACACCTCGGCGCGGTGTCGGGCTCGGCGCGCACGGCCGAAGAATTGGTGATGCTGGCAACCCGCTTCGACGAGTTCGCCGTCCACGTGGTGGAGGTTTGCCGGACCTGCAGCTGGAACCATCTCGTCAAGTCGTATGTGCTCGGCGCCGCGCGCCCGGCACCTCCGCCCAGGGGCACCGGACGCACGCGGACGGCGCGCAACAACGCCCGCACGGCCATTGAATAACGAAGGACGCCACAGTCAGTCGTCCGGTGACCAGCGTGGGCCAGCGACTGAGCGTGTGGGCAATCAGAGTGCTGACGAGCGTCCGGGGCCCGACCGCCCGGCCGCCGATAGGCGGGATCCCGAGCGTCGGGAGCCGCCGCCGACGATCAACCGTCGCCGTCAGGCCCCGCCCGATGATCGGATGACGACGATCCTGCCGCCGGTCAGAGATGACCGGGCGCCCCGGCGCTCCGATCCCATCGAGGAAGTCAAAGCCGCGCTGGCCGGCCCCCCTTCGACGCCTCTGCGGCGCGACGCGCTCGACGAGGTCAAGGCCGCACTGGACGGCCGGGGTCCGGCGTCCGGCCGGCAGGAGCGGGCCAGCCTCGGCGGTGGTCCGCCCGGCGGACCGCCCCCAGGGCCGCCGCGCCCCGGACGTCCGGGAGGACCTGACGGTCCCGGCGGGCGGCCCGCCCCACCGTGGCGCGACTGGGCCTGGACCGAGCGGATCAACTGGCTGTGGGTCCGGCGCGGGGCTTACATCGGCGCGGCGGTGCTGGTGCTGCTGCCGATCGTCACGTTCGCGATGGCGTACTTCATCGTCGACATTCCGAAGCCGGGAGACCTTCGCACCAACCAGGTTTCGACGATCCTGGCCAACGATGGCTCGGAGATCGCGAAGATCATTCCGCCGGAGGGCAATCGGGTCGACGTCAACATCAACCAGGTTCCCGTGCATGTGCGCCAGGCGGTGATCGCCGCGGAAGACCGCAATTTCTACTCGAACCCCGGGTTCGATTTCAGCGGCTTCGCCCGGGCGGTGAACAACAACCTGTTCGGCAGCGGTGACCTGCAGGGCGGGTCGACGATCACCCAGCAATACGTGAAGAACGCGCTGGTCGGATCGGCCCAGCACGGAGTCAGCGGCCTGATGCGCAAGGCCAAGGAACTCGTCATCGCCACCAAGATGTCGGGGGAGTGGTCGAAAGACGAAGTGCTGCAGGCCTATCTGAACATCATCTACTTCGGCCGGGGCGCGTACGGGATTTCGGCCGCCGCCAAGGCCTACTTCAACAAACCCGTCGAACAGCTCACCGTCTCCGAAGGCGCGCTGTTGGCGGCGCTCATCCGGCGCCCGTCGACACTGGACCCGGCGGTCGATCCGCAGGGCGCCCGTGCGCGCTGGGCGTGGGTGCTCGACGGCATGGTGGAAACCAAGGCGCTGTCTTCGAGTGACCGTTCCGCGCAGCAGTTTCCGCCGACCGTGCCGCCGGATCAGGCGCGCGCGCAGAACCAGACGACCGGGCCCAACGGGCTGATCGAGCGTCAGGTGACCCGAGAGTTGATGGAGCTGTTCAACATCGACGAGCGCACCCTGAACACGCAGGGCCTGCAGGTCACCACCACCATCGATCCCAAGGCTCAGCAGGCCGCGGAGAAGGCGGTGTCGAAGTACCTCGACGGCCAGGACCCCGATATGCGCTCGGCGGCGGTCTCGGTCGACCCGCACGACGGCGCGATCCGCGCATACTTCGGCGGCACCGACGCCAACGGTTTCGACTTCGCTCAGGCCGGACTGCAGACCGGGTCGTCGTTCAAGGTGTTCGCGTTGGTGGCCGCACTCGAGCAGGGCATTGGGCTGGGCTATCAGGTCGACAGTTCCCCGTTGACGGTCGATGGCATCAAGATCACCAACGTCGAGGGCGAGAGCTGCGGGACCTGTAACCTCGCCCAGGCGCTCAAGATGTCGCTGAACACCTCTTACTACCGGCTGATGCTCAAACTCAAGGGCGGCCCGCAGGCCGTCGCCGACGCCGCGCACCAAGCCGGTGTCGCCACCAGCTTCCCCGGCGTGGACCACACCCTGTCCGAGGACGGCAAGGGCGGCCCACCGAACAACGGAATTGTGCTCGGCCAGTATCAAACCCGGGTCTTCGACATGGCCTCGGCCTACGCCACGCTGGCCGCCTCCGGCGTCTATCACCAACCGCACTTCGTGCAGAAGGTCGTCAACTCCGACGGCCAGGTGCTCTTCGACGCCGCCAACTCCGACAACAAGAGCGAGCAACGCGTCCCCAAGGCCGTCGCCGACAACGTCACCGCGGCCATGGTGCCGATCGCCGCCTACTCCCGCGGCCACGCGCTGGCCGGCGGTAGGCCGTCGGCCGCCAAGACCGGCACCACCCAACTCGGCGACACCACCTCGAACAAGGACGCCTGGATGGTGGGCTACACACCGTCGCTGTCAACGGCGGTGTGGGTGGGCACGGCCAAAGGCGACAGCCCGCTGGTAACCGCTTCGGGCGGAGCGGTTTACGGTTCGGGGCTGCCGTCGGACATCTGGAAATCCACCATGGACGGGGCCCTGAAGGGCACCTCCAACGAATCCTTCCCGAAGCCGACCGAGATCGGCGGCTATGCGGGCGTGCCCGTCGCGCCACCGCCGCCACCGCCGCCCTCGGAGACCGTCATCCAGCCCACCATCGAAGTGGCGCCGGGCATCACCATTCCGGTCGGTCCGCCCACGACGATCACCGCGGCGCCACCGGCGCCCGGCGGCCCGCCGGGTGGTCCGGAGCCGGGCGGCCCGTTCGGCGGCCCCCCGTTCGGTGGCCCCCCGGGTGGTGGCGTCCCGCCGGGTGGACCCCAAGCGCCGCAACCGCCACCGTGACCGACGCCGCAGAGGTCGGCGCGACCACTTCACCGCAGCCGCTGGCGGCGGATCTGCGCAGCGCCGACACCCGAGATTGCCCGAGCCGCAACGACTTTCTGGGCGCCGCGCTCGCCGACGTCGTCGGTGGACCGGTGGGCCGGCACGCGCTGATCGGCCGCTCGCGGCTGATGACCCCGCTGCGGGTGATGTTCATGATCGGGCTGGTCTTCCTGGCGCTGGGCTGGTCGACGAAGGCGGCCTGCCTGCAAAGCACCGGCACCGGGACCGGCGATCAGCGGGTGGCCAACTGGGACAACCAACGCGCTTACTACGAGTTGTGCTACTCCGACACCGTGCCGCTCTACAGCGCAGAGTTGTTGAGCCAAGGCAAGTTTCCCTATAAATCGAGCTGGATCGAGACCGACTCGACCGGCGCCCAGCAGATCCGCTACGACGGCCGGCCCGCGGTGCGCTACATGGAGTATCCAGTGCTGACGGGGGTCTATCAGTACGTGTCGATGGCACTGGCGAAGACCTACACCGCGCTGAGCAAGCTCGCTCCGCTTCCGGTTGTCGCCGAGGTGGTGATGTTCTTCGATATCGCGGCATTCGGGCTGGCGCTGGCCTGGCTGGCCACCGTCTGGGCGACCGCGGGCCTGGCCGGGCGGCGGATTTGGGACGCCGCCTTGGTGGCGGGCTCGCCGATATTGATCTTTCAGATATTCACCAACTTCGACGCGCTGGCAACGGCATTCGCGATGGCCGGGCTATTGGCGTGGGCGCGACGAAAACCGGTGCCGGCCGGCGTGCTGATCGGCCTGGGTGCCGCGGCGAAGCTGTATCCGTTGCTGTTCTTGGGCCCGATGCTGCTGCTGGGAATCCGGACCGGGCAGCTGCGCGCGTGGGTCCGCACGACGGTGGCCGCCGGGGTGACCTGGCTCGTGGTCAACCTGCCCGTGCTGGTGTTCTTCCCCCGCGGCTGGTCGGAGTTCTTCCGGCTCAACACGCGGCGCGGCGAGGACATGGACTCGCTGTACAACGTCATCAAGTCCTTCACCGGTTGGCGGGGATTCGATCCCAAGCTCGGTTTCTGGCAGCCGCCGACAGTGCTCAACACCGTCGTCGCGGTGTTGTTCGTGGCGTGTTGTGCCGCAATCGCATTCATCGCATTGACCGCGCCGCAACGTCCGCGGGTGGCGCAACTGCTGTTCTTGGTGGTCGCGGCCTTCCTGCTGACCAACAAGGTGTGGAGCCCGCAGTTCTCGCTGTGGCTGGTGCCGCTGGCGGTGCTGGCTCTGCCGCACCGCCGGCTATTGCTGGCATGGATGACCGTCGACGCGCTGGTGTGGGTGCCGCGGATGTATTACCTGTACGGCAACCCCAACCGCTCGCTGCCCGAACAGTTCTTCACCACCACCGTGTTGCTGCGCGACGTCGCGGTTATCGTCTTGTGTGCGTTGGTGATTCGCCAGATATACCGCCCCGGCGAGGATTTGGTGCGATGGGGCGCGCGGGCGGACGATCCGGCGGGCGGACCGTTCGACCGCGCGGCTGACGCCCCGCCCGGCTGGTTGCCGGACTGGCTGCGACCGGTTGGGTCGCGCCGTTCGAGCATCCCGGCGTCCGACGACGAAGCCGACGAGCAACCCGCACTGGCAAGCGGCGCCAGGTCATGACGCAGGTCGCCATCCCGATCTTTCCCCGATTCACCGCACTCGACGCGGTGGGTCCGTACGAGGTCCTGCAACGCATTCCGTCGATCGACGTCGTGTTCGTCGGGCACCACCGCGGTGAGGTGCGGACCGAGAACGGAATGCTCGGCGTCAGTTGTGACGCCACCTTCGAGGAGGTGGACGCTCCCGATGTGGTGGTGTCCCCCGGCGGCATCGGCACCCGGCAGCTGATTCACGACGAGGCCATCCGGGGGTGGCTGCAGGCGGTGCATCCCAACACCAGGTTCACCACCTCGGTGTGCACCGGAGCCCTGCTGCTGGCCGCGGCCGGCCTGCTCGACGGGCTCACCGCCACCACCCACTGGCGGGCCGCCGAACTCCTCAATGGTTTGGGCGCCCGCTACGTTGCGGAGCGAGTGGTCGAACACCTGCCGCAGCGGATCATCACCGCCGCCGGGGTGTCCAGCGGCATCGACGTGGCCCTGCGTCTGGTGGAACTGCTCGTCGATCGCGAGGCCGCACAGGCGGCTCAGCTGCTCATCGAATACGACCCGCACCCGCCCTTCGACTCGGGCGCGCTCGCCAAGGCGGCTCCCGCGACGGTGGCAAGAGCCGAGGAATACCTGACCGCCCGGCAATAGCGAGGTTGCCGAATCGGCCGGATTTTTCTGGTCAGCCCACTATCCGGTAGCCTGATCCGGTTGCCGACGCAGGCGACCCTCCTGCCACGGAACGCCCGTGGCCGCTTGAGACCAGAGGAGGTGGTGAGGTTTCCATGCGTCCATACGAAATCATGGTCATTCTTGACCCCACGCTCGACGAACGCACCGTGGCCCCATCCCTGGAGACGTTCCTCAACGTCGTCCGCAAAGATGGTGGATCCGTCGACAAGGTCGACATCTGGGGCCGGCGCCGCCTGGCCTACGAGATCGCCAAGCACGCCGAAGGCATCTATGTCGTCGTCGACCTCAAGGCCGAGCCGGCGACGGTATCCGAGCTCGACCGGCAGCTGAGCCTCAACGAGTCGGTACTGCGCACCAAGGTGATGCGCACCGACAAGCACTAACAGCTTCGGCTGCGTCGCGCGTCCACCGTGGGTGGACTTGCGTAGGCTCAGCCAGGACACCGTCTCAGAAGCGGCCCCAGGAGGAAATTGTGGCTGGTGACACCACTATCACCGTCGTCGGAAACCTGACCGCCGACCCCGAACTGCGGTTCACCCCGTCGGGTGCCGCCGTCGCTAACTTCACCGTGGCGTCGACGCCGCGGATCTATGACCGCCAGAGCGGGGAATGGAAAGACGGTGAGGCGCTGTTCCTGCGGTGCAACATCTGGCGCGAGGCTGCCGAGAACGTCGCGGAGAGCCTCACGCGTGGTGCCCGGGTGATCGTGACGGGCCGGCTCAAGCAGCGCTCTTTTGAGACTCGTGAAGGTGAGAAGCGCACCGTCGTCGAGGTGGAGGTCGACGAGATCGGCCCGTCGCTGCGGTACGCCACAGCCAAGGTCAACAAGGCCAGCCGCAGCGGCGGTGGCGGTGGAGGCGGCGGCTTCGGCGGTGGCGGCGGCGGTGGCGGTGGATCCCGCCAGCAATCGGCGCCGGCGAGCAGCGCACCCGCGGACGACCCATGGGGCAGTGCGCCCGCATCGGGTTCGTTCGGCGGCGGGGACGACGAACCGCCCTTCTGATTCGACAAAACTTCAGTAATAGAGAACGGAAAGAAAGACAGACATGGCCAAGTCCAACAAGAGGCGGCCGGCTCCAGAAAAGCCGGTCAAGGCACGCAAGTGTGTCTTCTGCGCCAAGAAGGATCAAGCGATCGACTACAAGGACACCGCGCTGCTGCGTACGTACATCAGCGAGCGCGGCAAGATCCGCGCGCGTCGGGTCACCGGCAATTGCGTGCAGCACCAGCGTGACATCGCCATCGCGGTGAAAAATGCCCGTGAGGTGGCGCTGCTGCCCTTTACCTCCTCGGCGCGATAGTCGCCGCAGGCCTACCGAAAGTACGAAACGATGAAGCTGATTCTGACGGCTGACGTCGACCACCTTGGCACCGTCGGCGACACAGTCGAGGTCAAGGACGGTTACGGCCGCAACTTCCTGCTCCCGCGCGGTCTGGCGATCGTGGCCTCCCGCGGCGCGCAGCGGCAGGCCGACGATATCCGCCGGGCCCGCGAAACCAAGGCCGTGCGCGACCTCGGGCACGCCAACGAACTGAAGACGGCGATCGAGGCGCTCGGACCGGTCTCGCTGCCGGTCAAGACCGCGGCCGATTCCGGGAAACTGTTCGGCTCGGTCACCGCCGGCGATGTCGTCGCCGCGATCAAGAAGGCCGGTGGCCCCAACCTGGACAAGCGGATCGTGCGGCTGCCCAAATCGCACATCAAGGCCGTCGGGACCCACCCGGTGGCGGTGCACCTGCACCCCGAGGTCGACGTCGAGGTCGCGCTCGAGGTCGTCGCGCAGAGCTAAGCACCCGACGTTTGCTCGTTCCCGGCGGTGGCCTTGATGGGCCGCCGCCGGGCTTCGTTGTACTGCAGCCGCGAGGGCGCCCTCCGTTGGTGCGGATCGCGGAGGCGCGCGCTGGCGAACAATTTCTGGGGTGCATTTCCCGGGGGCGCTTTACCGGCCCGTAACGCTGGGAAAATATGGCGGAAAGCCAACACGCCCGGCGCAGTAACCTGCGGCGACACGCCGTAGAGATTCTTGTCCACACGATTTTGATGCCGTTGTATGGCCGGTATCTGCAGTGATGTCCCAGCCCTTTGCATTAATCCACAGGTTCTCCACACCCCGCTCAACACAGGTGTCGACGGATATGCACACACGATGCACACCTTCATAAACAGCACCCCCTTTGCGTACTAGCCAGCAACGTTTAACGTCGTCCCGGCGCCGGGCGTACGGGTGCTGTGCGGCGCAGGTTGTCAGGGTCTTGACCTACGCTCGCTGTCGGCTATCGAATGTATGTTCGGATGCGTGAACCAGGGGAGGAGGGAACCCGTGGCGGTCGTCGATGACTTGGCGTCGGGCATGGATTCCCCGCCGCCGAGCGAGGACTTCGGGCGGCAACCACCCCAGGACATGGCGGCCGAGCAGGCGGTGCTTGGTGGCATGCTGCTCAGCAAGGACGCCATCGCCGACGTCCTCGAGCGGCTGCGGCCCGGCGACTTCTACCGGCCCGCCCACCAGAATGTGTACGACGCGATCCTGGACCTGTACGGGCGCGGCGAACCGGCCGACGCAGTGACGGTCGCCGCGGAACTGGACCGGCGCAACCTGCTGCGTCGCATCGGTGGGGCACCCTATCTGCACACCCTGATCTCGACGGTGCCGACCGCGGCCAACGCGAGCTACTACGCGACCATCGTGGCCGAAAAGGCGCTCCTGCGGCGCCTCGTGGAGGCCGGCACCCGGGTTGTGCAGTACGGCTACGCGGGCGCCGAGGGTGCCGACGTGGCCGAGGTGGTCGACCGCGCGCAGGCCGAGATCTACGAGGTGGCCGAGCGCCGGACGTCGGAGGATTTCGTTCCGCTCGAGGATCTGCTGCAGCCGACCATGGACGAGATCGATGCCATCGCCTCCAACGGCGGTGTGGCGCGCGGCGTCCCAACCGGTTTCACCGAACTCGACGAGGTGACCAACGGTTTGCACGCCGGCCAGATGATCATCGTGGCGGCCAGGCCCGGGGTGGGGAAATCGACGCTGGGTCTGGATTTTTTGCGATCATGCTCGATCAAGCACCGCATGGCCAGCGTCATCTTCTCGCTGGAGATGAGCAAGTCCGAGATCGTCATGCGGCTGCTGTCGGCGGAAGCGAAGATCAAACTCGCCGATATGCGTTCGGGCCGGATGAGCGACGAAGACTGGACGCGGCTGGCGCGCCGGATGAGCGAAATCAGCGAGGCTCCACTGTATATCGACGACTCGCCCAACCTGACGATGATGGAGATCCGCGCCAAGGCGCGTCGGCTGCGGCAGAAATCCGACCTGCGCCTGGTCGTCGTCGACTATCTGCAGTTGATGTCGTCGGGCAAGAAGGTCGAGTCGCGACAACTCGAGGTATCCGAATTCTCGCGCCAACTCAAGCTTTTGGCCAAGGAGCTCGAGGTGCCCGTCGTCGCGATCAGCCAGCTGAACCGCGGTCCCGAGCAGCGCACAGATAAGAAGCCGATGCTGTCGGACCTTCGCGAATCGGGATCCCTGGAACAGGATGCGGACATGGTGATCCTGCTGAACCGCCCGGACGCATTCGAGCGCGATGATCCACGCGGAGGAGAGGCGGATTTCATTCTCGCCAAGCACCGCAACGGCCCCACCAAGACCGTGACGGTCGCGCACCAGCTGCACCTGTCGCGGTTCACCAACATGGCGCGCTGACGTTGCAGTTACGCATATCTGCGCGCATTGACAGCGCGCAGTAAGTGTCCGAGACGTTCGACTGCCGCTGGGTATTCGTGTTCCGACGGTGTCCCGTAGCCCACCACTATTCCGGCAGTGCCGGGGTCGCGGTGCCAGAACGGCGCCAACGCGGTTAGAGCAATCTCCCGCTTGCGCGCAGCGACCATGACGTCAGCCTCCGTTATTCCCGCGGGTAACGAGACGACAGCGTGAAGACCGGCGGCGACCCCATGTACCGACATCGCCGGCGCAGAGTCGCCGAGGGTGGCCAGTAGAGCGTCGCGGCGCTGCCGGTAGCGCCGGCGCATCCGTCGGACGTGGCGATCGAGCGCGCCCGACTCGATCAATTCCGCGAAAGCCAATTGGGCGAGGATGTCGGTGCCGCGGTCGGCGCGGCGCTTGGCCTCGATGACCGCGCCGAGCAAATCGGCGGGCAGGGCGAGCCACCCTAAACGGATGCCGGGAGCCAGAATCTTGCTGGCACTGCCTGCGTAAATGACATGCTCCGGGGCGAGTCCTTGCAGCGCGCCGACGGGATGGCGGTCGTAGCGAAACTCCCCGTCGTAGTCGTCTTCGATCACATACGCGCCCCGTTGCGCGGCGATGCGCGCGAAGTGTGCGCGCCGATCGGCGGCCAGCGTCGCCCCCAGCGGGGCTTGGTGGGCGGGGGTGAGGACGGCGGCCGCAATCGATGATGTGCTGAATCCTTCCGCCCGGGCGCCGCCGCGGTCGACGTCGAGGGGAACGACCTCGAGCCCGCTGGCGATGGCTGTCGCGCGGTGATCGGGAAGGCAGGGATTCTCCAGGGCGATGGCCTGGGCTCCGGCGGCGGCGAGCGCGTCACACACCAGCCGCAAGCCCTGCGTGAAACCGCTGCAGATGACGATCTGCTCGGCGCTGGTGAGCACTCCGCGCACCCGGCCCAGGTAGTTAGCGAGCACAGCGCGCAGCCGCGGGGACCCGCGCGGATCCAGCGGACCGAGTTCGGAATGCGGGGTGACCTGGAAGGCTTGCCGCAGTGCGCGCAGCCACTCCGTGCGGGGAAACATGCTCAGGTCCGGGCGCCCGAGGCGAAAATCCGCGACGATGCGGGGAGCAACCGGTTCGGCATCGGGCTGTGGCCGCGGATGCAACGCGTGGGCCACCTCGGTGCCCGCACCGGGCCGAGTACGCAGGTATCCCTCGGCCACCAGCTGTGCATAGCTCTCGACGACGGTTCCGCGTGCCATGCCGAGTTGCTCGGCCAGCGCGCGAGAGGACGGCAACCGTTCGCCGGCGGCCAGACGGCCGTCGCGGATGGCCTGCCGCAGCGCATCTTCGAGCGCCTCGCGGCGACCGCGGCTCGGCGCAAGCTCCAGGTGCAGGTCGACGCCGGTGCCGCTACTGGTCCACGAATTAGGCATCAAATTGGACCATACAGGCGAACCGGTTGCCTTGTAGTTTCGGACGCGTGATCGCGAAATCACCGCAGCGCGGAAGAGGAGGAGTGGTGCCCGCCCGACGCGTGGAGACCAAGGCGAGTTTGACTGCCCAGGTCAACGCAGCGCAGCGGGCAGCAGAAACGCTGCAGTTCGCTCGCCGTGGCCTCCTCGACGACCCGTACTCGCGGCATTTCGTGCGTCATCCGGCGTTGCGGGCCATGCTGGTTCACCGGCTGCCGGCCGGCGCCGCCGTGCGGGTGTTCGACCGGCTCTGCGGTGGACTCCACGCTCACATCGTGTTGAGGGTCCGCTACACCGATGACGTCTGTCAGGCCGCGATCGGCGATGGCATCGATCAACTGGTGCTGCTCGGTGCCGGGTTCGACACGACCAGCCTGCGCCTGGCCGGGATCCCGCTGACCATCTTCGAGGTGGACGCGCCGACGACCCAGACGGATAAGCGCCCCACAATCGAGAGGCTGTTGCCGTCGTCCCGGAAGTGCCAAACGGTATGGGTGCCATGCGATTTCGAGCATGACGCGCTTCGCGAACGGCTACTCGCCAGCGGATTCGATCCGTTCAAGCGCAGCGTGATCGTGTGGCTCGGGGTCAGCCCGTACCTCACCGGCCACACGATCGAACAGACGCTTGCCGATCTCTCTGTCTTGTGCGCGTCGGGCAGTCACCTCGTCGTCGACTATGTCGATGCCGGGGTCATCACCGGCACCACCCGGTGGAAAAGCGCCCAGCGGGTGGCCCGGGTGGTGGCGCGGCGCGGCGAAGCGTACCGAAGTGGCTTCACCGCAGCGGATCTGGACGCTGTGCTGGCGGCCCATGGTTTTGAGCGCTGCGAGCATGCGACCGTGTCCGCACTACTACAGCGCTATGACTCGGCGCATGCCAGCAGATTGACCGGCGACGACTGGCTTGCGATCGCCTCGGCCCGCCGGGTCTGACCAATCCAACCGATCGAAACGAGGGAAATGACAGGAAAACTCGACGAACCAGCCTCAGCGACGGCAGCCGCATTCGTGCAACAATTTCGTGAGGTGTGGGCCGCACCCACGATCGGACGTCTGGACGCCCTGACCCACCCGGACGTCTGTTATACCCAACCGCTAATTGCCGACGTGCGTGGTCGCGAGCAGGCCAGCGCGTACTGGCGCCGAGTCTTCACTCTCATGCCGGACCTGCACATCGACGTGGTGAACTGGGCGGTTTCCGCTGACAACCTCGTCTACATCGAGTTCTTGATCAAGGGAACGCTCGGCGGCACGTCGGTCTCCGTACCGGCGATCGACCGCTATGAGCTCGACGGGTCCGGACGGGTACGGCGGCGGATCTTGTATTGCGATGCGCTGACAATGGCTGCGTCGGTGGTGCGCCGACCCCGGGCGTTGGCGGCGCTGCTGCGGCAGGGTACGCGAATCATCCTTGCTGCGGGCATTTCCGCGATCCAGTCGACCCGGCGGGGTGGCGATCGATGACGGGGCCGACGGCGGCGGCTCACGAGCTAGGGCGGCGGCCCGAAGACGCCGCCGCTTTCGTCGAAGCCGTCGCGCGCGCGACCAACGAATGCCTCACCGAGATGGTGTATGACCTCTACGCCCCCAACGCGCGGGCGGTGATGATCACCGACGGCGCACGCGAGGAATCGATTGGCGTGCACGCCATCCACGACGCGTACGCCAGGAATTGCGCGGCATTCAAAGCGCGCCGGTTCACACTTGAAAAGCAGCTTGTCGCCGCCACCGAGGACACCATCGTCAACGAGTGGCGCGGTGGACCGCGCGGGCGTCACCAGGGTTGCGGTATCGAAGTCTGGCGATTTGACCACGAGGGCAAGGTGATCGACCTGCGCCTGTACAGCTACCTGAAAGTCCGGCCCACCCTGCACCCACTGCAGATACTGCAGCTGATGCTCGGCTCGCCAGGGATGACGCTAGCCGCCGGCTGGGCGAGACTTCGTCAACGCTGATTTGCGACGACTTTCGACCGATTACCTGTCACGCCGCGCTGCTTGATTGGACCGGCGCATCGAAATCAGCAAGCGGTACGGAACAACCTGTGCCGCAGGCATGTTGGCAAGTTCCGGCTGGATCTCAGTTTCGACAGAATTGGCCCAGCGCTCCGTAAGCTGGGCTCGCCTGGCAATCGCCCTGGGCTGTACGCAAGGGGTTATCCGGGATTGAATGGTCGATGCAGGCCTGGCGGTCGACCGGATCGGTGATGCCGTCGCAGGGATCGTCGGCGTGCGCTTGTCCGTGGGATACACAAAGGGATGCCAGCGCGATGGCCGCCGCCGCCGCCGACACCCTCGTTATTGCCGTCTTCATCTCAACTGCTTCCTCTGACCGCTCAGCTGTGGCCGTGTCGTCGTCACCAATACCAGTGTCGCACTGTCTTCGCCGAAACCGACCGAGTAAAGCCAACGCCCGGCATGGAAAGAGATGCTCACGTAGGCGTGATCACCGCGCGGAGCTGCGTGATGCAACCGGACGCTCGCCAGCAGCAAAGTTTGCTCAATGTTCAACCGCTCGAGCTCCCCCTGTGATAGACCACTAAAGTGCCCCGGCACCGTTAGCCCGACATTGAAGGATTACCAGCATGGCTACCGTGCACGGCTTTGCCGCATCTGCTAACGACGTCGACCTTTGACGGGGCGGGCATGGACTTTTCGGCTCCTCCCGAGATCACCTCAGCACTAATTCATTCTGGGCCGGGGCCTGGATCATTGCTCAGCGCTGCCACCGCATGGCGCCAGTTGGCGATCGAGCTGGGGCGCACGGCCTCGGACTACGCCAGCACCGTGGCCGCCACCCCCTGGCAGGGACCATCAAAGACGGCGATGACCCTCGCTACGGTTCCCTACATCGCCTGGCTGAACACGACGGCGATGCAAGCCGCTCAGATGTCGGTGGCGGCCACCACCATGGCCAGCTCATTCGTCGCCACCCAGGCAGCTGTGGTGCATCCGAGCGTCGTGGCCGCAAACCGCGCACTGCTGTCTCACCTGATTGCGACGAACTTCTTCGGCATCAACTTTCCGGCCATCGCCGCCACCGAGGCCCAGTACATGGAGATGTGGGCGGGTAACACGACCGCGCTGATGGCCTACCACGCCAGCAGGTTGCAGACCATGGCGATGCCGACATTCTCGTCTCCCGCCGCTACCACCAACTCAGCCGGCGTGGCCAACCAGCGCGCTGCCGTAGCCGCTGCACAGGCCGCTGCCGATCCGCCCGCGTTGAACCTTCCGACGGATCCTTTCTTCTCGAATCCCACCATCGGTTTCTTCCTTAATCAGGAAGCTAGCGTCGTCCAGAGCGGGTTCCCGTTCAACGCCCTTGCTGCGTTCACTGGAGGCCATGATTTCGTCCCCGGCCAGTTCCCAGACGTGCTGGCTCCCACCCCACGCAACCTCGCTCTCGCATACAACCTCACCGGTCCAGAGGCCGTTGGAGGGGTGCCCAACCTCTACGCTCCTCCCGCCGCTGAGGCCGGGGCGGTGGAAGCTTCGGTCACCGCGAATATGAGCAAAGGATTGTATGTGGGCAACCTCGTGGTCCCGCCTTCGGCGGTCACCTCCCCGATTCAGTTGGCTGCCACCGAGGCCCCGTTGGTGGCAACCTCTGCAGAAGGCGCTCCACTGATCCCGATGTTCGTTCCGCCGATGCCGCCGGGAGCGCGGAAGGCCCAGCGGGATAAGCCGGACGAGAAAGGATATGGACCGCCGATCTTTGGCAACATCATGCGGCGGCCGCCCTCCGGGGGCTGAGAGGTCGGACGGCGAACGTCCTGGCCAATTGCTGTCGACCATCGCTGCACCAAGCCAACGCTTTCGGACTTCCGGTTCACCACCTACCGACCTCGTCGCCTTTGCCACGCGAGAGCACCTGCCGCGAAACACGTTGCTAAGACCGTCGATTCAGAACGCCATGTCGTAGCAGACCCACAGCAGCGGGCCGACCACGATGAATGCCAGCAGGGTGACCCCCCCGACGATCCGCCACGCGATGGTCGAGCGGAAGATCACCGCCGTCACCGCCGAAGCGGTCGCCAGGACTGTCAACACGGCCGCGATCACAACTTCGGTGCGCGCTGACTGCACTGCGGCTTCGGACAGCGGCGGGAAGAAGCCGGCTTCCAATTTGAACGCCAGAGCTTGATTGCTCTCGGCGATCAACAACAGCGAAAGCGCGAGCATCATCGCCGCCAAACCGGCCAGCGACAGGCAGGCTCCAAAGATGTTGCGGTTGCGGGGCTCGATCGGGCCCGTGTAGTGGGGCATCTCGTCCACACCCAGATCGTAGGGGCTAGAGCCACGGCGGCGCGGAAGAGGCAAAGCCGAGGCGTTGTTGGCCGAGGTGTAGCCCGTGCGTGACCTTGCCGCGACGGCGGCGCAGGACGCTCAACACGTGACGGTAATCGCGGCCATCGCCGCGCTCGCGATAGCAGCATGCATCGGCTACTACTTCGGACGGCGTACGGCCTCGACACCGCCGAGCTGGAAGAAGCGAACGAGTCGGATCGCGCTGGGCAGGCAAGCCTTCAACCTGCTCGCGATGATCGCTGCGCGGCGGATCCAGCAGCGGTTCCAAGCGGTCCCAGGCATGGCCGCCGGATGGGGGTTAAAAGCCATTGCGCCGCTTCAGGTTCGACACGGTGCAGTGGCGCGGCTGCGGCCCTACTAGGGTGCACTGATATGGCTGTACTGCAGGGCAAAGTGGCGTTGGTGACCGGCGCGTCGTCGGGCCTGGGCGCCGAAACGGCGAAATTGTTTTCCCGCGAGGGCGCAACGGTTTTCGGTATCGGCCGCGATGCGGATCGCTTGGCCGCCGTGTTCGCCGCCGTCGAGCGGGGCAAATTCGCGTCGGTAGACATCGGTTCGGTGCGGGCCTGCCGGGACGCGGTCGAGCAGTGTGTCCGTGATTTCGGTGGACTCGACGTCCTTGTCAACGTCGCCGGGCGACACCAGATGCGCCGCACGGAGTCGATGACCGACGATGACTGGGAACAAGACCTTGCGGTCAACCTCAACGGGCCTTTCTACCTCTGCAGGGCGGCGCTGCCTCATCTACTGGAACGCGGCGGCAGCATCGTCAACGTCAGCTCCATCGCCGGCGTCGAGGGGCAGGCGTATTCGGCCGGCTACTGCGCCGCCAAGCACGGCCTGATCGGCCTCACCCGCGCGCTGGCCGTGGAATACACCGCGGATCGGTTGCGCGTCAACGCGGTATGCCCCGGTGGCATGCTCACGCCGCAGATCGAACAATTCAGCGCGCCAGACAATCCCAACTACGACCTGATCATGCGCACGGCCGCACCGCGCGGCATGATGCAACCCCTCGACGTCGCCAACGTGATCGCCTTCCTCGCCAGCGACGCCGCGACCGCCATCCATGGGGCTGTCTATCGGGTCGACAACGGTAAAGGCGCCGGCTAGGAAACGGTCAGCACACAGGCCGCTACGGCCCGTCATTACCAGAGCAGCGCGTCGAACATGAGCGCGGTGCCGGCGGCTGTGGAGGCCTGGTAGAGCGGTTCCCACCGAAACGGCCGCGCGGTCGTCGGCACCAGGGTCGTGCGGCGTTCGCCGACGAAGCGGTACGACCAATACAGTGCAACCGCGGCAAACCCAGCCATCAGCATCCAGTTCGCGGCGGCGATCCAAGAGAATTCCGCCGGCGCTGCAGGCATTTCGGGTGAGGGCACCTTCATCCCTGGCATGTTCATAGCCGTCGAGTCGGGCCGTGAGTGAAGGCGTGCGGGAACACCCGACAGGACTCCGCTCATCAGCGCGTACATCCATGCCATCGCCCCCATCATCGCCGCGTAGTAGCACATTTTCAGTCGCTGACGGGATACTGGCTGGGCCCACACGGCGGTGCCCACGAACCAGACCCCGGCAAGAAGAAAGAACAGAATCGGCCCTGCCGCCGGGAGGTCGACCCCCATGCGCCACACCATCGAAACCATCGCCATCGACATCGTCAGGTGTATCAGGTGATTGACCGTCCCCGTCCATTGATCGCGTTGTGCGACAGCGACGTACGCATACATCGCGACGCTGACGCCGAATAGGACCGTGACGGCCCAGCGCAGCGCCGGGTCACCGATCATGGCATGCAACATCGTGATATTACGAACACCGCCTGCGGCACCGCAGCCTTGCAGCGAACCTGCGTTGCGTACATGGCGCCACCGTACCCCTCTGGGGTATTTGATCCAACCGCCGTCAAAGGGTGTCGGCGAATAGCCGCCAGCCTGGCGCACGTGCCCGGGGGCGGTAACGGTTCGAGCACGTTTCGGTCACCCCCCGACACGTCGTGTGGCACTACGGGTCTCGTGGTCGACAATTCGGGCATGACGCAATCGCGGGAGTCCGACGATGGCGCGTGAAATCTCGCGGCAGGCGTTTTTGCGGGGCGCCGTCGGCGCGTTGGCCACCGGCGCCGTCCTCGGCGCGCCCCGGGTGACCGCCGATCCGAGACCTACCGGGTGGGAAAGCCTGTCCACCGCCCTCGGCGGGAAGGTGCTGCTTCCGGATAGCCCCCAATTTGCCGGGGCCAAGCAGGTTTTCAACACCAACTACAACGGGTTGACGCCGGCGGCAGTCGTCGCACCCACGTCCGCGGCCGACGTGCAGAAGGCGATGGCGTTCGCGGCCGCCCACAACCTCAAGGTCGCCCCACGCAGCGGCGGCCATTCCTACATCGGCGCCTCGACCGCCAACGGCGCCATGGTGCTCGACCTGCGCCAACTGCCCGGGGACGCCAATTACGACGCCGCAACGGGGCAGGTGACGGTGACGCCCGCGACGAGTCTGTACACGATGCACCGGACGCTGGCCGCGGCCGGCCGCGGCGTGCCGACGGGCACCTGTCCCTCGGTCGGTGCCGCGGGGCACGCGTTGGGCGGCGGCATGGGGGCCCAGTCACGGCATGCGGGCCTGCTGTGCGACCAGTTGACGTCGGCGTCGGTGGTGCTGCCCAGCGGTCAAGCTGTGACAGCATCCGCCGCCAGCAACCCCGACCTATTCTGGGCGCTGCGCGGTGGCGGTGGCGGCAACTTCGGTGTGACGACCTCGCTCACGTTCGCCACGTTTCCCACCAAGGACGTCGACGTCGTCAACCTCAACTTTCCGCCGCAGTCCTTCGCGCAGGTTCTCGTCGGTTGGCAGAACTGGTTACGCACCGCCGATCGCAGCAGTTGGGCGCTGGCGGACGCCACCGTCGACGCGACGGGGATGCATTGCCGGATCCTGGCGACCTGCCCGGCCGGATCGGGAAACAGCGCCGCGGCCGCGATCACCCAAGCGGTGGGACTGCAGCCGTCGGGTACCGAGAACCACACCTTCAACTACCTGGATCTGGTGAATTATCTGGCCGTCGGGAACCTCAACCCGTCTCCGCTCGGGTATGTCGGCGGATCCGACGTGTTCGCCACCGTCAACGCGGGCGTGGCACAGGGGATCGCCGCGGCGGTCAATGCCTTTCCCCGCGGAGCCGGCCGCATGCTGGCCATCATGCACGCGCTGGACGGCGCCCTCGCCACGGTGGCGCCGGGCGCCACCGCCTTTCCATGGCGCCGGCAGTCGGCGCTGGTGCAGTGGTATGTGGAGACGGGCGATCCGGCGGCCGCGACCAATTGGCTCAGCACGGCACATCAAGCGGTGCAACAGTATTCGGTCGGCGGCTACGTGAATTACCTCGAGACCAACCAGCCGCCCTCGCGCTACTTCGGCCCGAACCTCTCGCAGCTGAGTGCCGTGCGGCAGAAGTACGATCCCGGGCGGGTCATGTATTCGGGGCTGAATTTTTAGCCGCACAACGCCACCGGACGCCGGCACCGCGGGCGGCTCAACCTCGATGGTTAGCGGGGCTCGGAACTGGGTACTTCCAGTGTGTCTGTGGCAAGTTCAGGGGGTTGGCGAATGGCAATCGAGCACGGTCGTGCGCGGTGCCCGCGGTGCATGGCGTGGGCGCAGTACCGGTTTCTTGAGCGGGATGACGCCAAGCTCGAATATCAGGTGGATTGCGATGCATGCGGGAGCCAATACTCCGAGGTGACCATCGCATCGAGCATCACCACGCCGGCCGCCTGAGCGGCCCGCTCGACCACCGTTTCACGCCGAAGCGGTGGTCGTGACCTGCTACGTTACGAATCTCCGGCCTCGTGTAAGGTCTGGGTGGCGAGCCGAGACGCCCCCAGATTGGAGCAGCGCCTAGTGCGCGCAACGCCGTGCGAAACGCGTTGAAAGGGGCGGCGTGAACGAAGTATTGGCGCGAGCCGGCATATTCCAGGGGATCGCCCCTGAGGCGGTCGATGCGTTGGCTCGCCACCTGCAGCACGTAGCGTTCCCACGCAGGCGGACCGTCTTCGTCGAAGGCGAGCTGGGTGACGACCTCTACGTCATCTTGTCGGGCACGGTGAAGATCCGCCATCAGACGGTGGACGGTCGCGAAACCGTCTTCGCGGTGCTGGGGCCGGGGGATGTGTTCGGTGAGCTGGCGCTGTTCGATCCCGGCCCGCGAACCTCCACGGTGATCACCCTGACGGAGGTGAAGGCGGTCAGGATGGACCGCCATGCCCTGCGGACATGGATCGTCGAACGTCCCGAAATCGCAGAGCAGCTGCTGCGGGTGTTGGCGCGCCGACTCCGGCATACCAACAACGCCTTGAGCGACCTGATCTTCACCGATGTCCCCGCCCGGGTGGCCAAGCAAATCCTGGATCTGGCAATGCGATTCGGCACCAGCAACGGCGGCTCGGTCCTGGTCGAGCACCACCTGACGCAGAAGGAACTGGCCCAACTCGTGGGGTCCTCGCGTGAAACGGTCAACAAGGCGCTATCCGACTTCGCCCAACGCGGATGGATCCGTCAGCAGGGCAAGGCCCTCATCATCGACCAACCGGCGAAACTGGCCCGCCGCGCGAGGGCTTGAGGCCCGCAGCCCGTTCCTGCCTAGGTGATCGACCAGAATTCCAGGAGGGTTCGCAGGGTCGCGACCAGGGGGAGCGGTTGGTCCAGCATCGGATGGTGACCGGCCAGGGCCAACTCCACGAAAGGGCCACGCAACTGAAGCAGGGAGCGGATCCGTTCGGCCATATCGGGCGGCACCAAACCGGCTTCGCAGCGCAAATACCCCACGCGGCAACGCATCGCGGCCAGCATGGTCTCCAATGACTCCTCGTCGGCGGGCGTCGGCTCGAGAAACTCACCGGCGAAGATGGCCGGGTCGAACTTCCAGACCCATCCCCCGTCGGTTTTGCGTATCGACTCGCCCGCGATGTGTTCTCGGACATAGGGCAGGATCAACTCCTGCGAAGGCACGGCCGTGAAGCGGGCCAGGATCTCATCCCTCGTTTGGTAACGATTGTGTTTGCGCCTGCGCAGTCGCCCTTCCTCCGGCGCACGCTCCCACAACGGCGAATCGATCACCAGCATGCTGTTGATCTGCTGGCTGTAGTGCATCGCGGCCGTGGACACGACCCAACCGCCCATACTGTGGCCGATGATCGTCGGCCGTCCGGCGGGACCCGCGGCCGCCGCGGCCGCCATCACTTCGCTTGCCCAGGTGCGCAGGTCGTAATGGTCACGCGATTCGCTATCGCCATGCCCGGACAGATCCGGCGCGATCACCCGATGGGTGCTGGCAAAGAACGGCGCGATGTGATCCCACCAGCCCGAATGTGCTCCGCCGCCATGCACGAGCACCACCGGAGGATGGTCATCAGCACCCCAGACACGCAGGTGTATGCGGCAGCCGTCGACATCGACGTCGCAGTGTTCTGGCTTTTGGTCGAGCGCCGTGCTGAACCAAGACGGGGTGATCGGCATCTGACGCGAACGGGCGAACAGTTTATCGTCCTCCACATCCGAAGCTCAAACGCGTTGCTTTGAACCGGATTTCGCGTTGAAGCAGCCGGCCGCGGTTCGGCTGGGCGTCAATCGTGGAACTCAAGATTTCGCCCCGGAGAGCCGCACAGTGACGGTGACAGCTCCCTTTTCGTCCTGCGTGGCGACGGCGTGTCCGGCATGTTCGGCCTCGTCCAGGCGCAGCGTCAGCGGCCCGCCGGTGTCGAGGAAGTTGCGCCACCACGTCTTCGCCTCGGGCATGCCGACGCTGATGAGGATGTCGCCCCCGGAACGTCGGTAGGCCACCGGGATGCTGTACGTGCGCCCGGAGCGTCGGCCCGTGTAAGTCAGCATCGCGATGTTGCGATTGATCAGGCGGCCAAAGCGACGGGAGTTGGCCAGCGCGGCCACCGGCGCATTGAAAACGGGTGCGGCTCGCATCAAGAGGCGGCCGAGTTTGTTCGGACCCACAGGAGAAGTATCGCAGCAAACTCCAAGAGCGGTCGACCGCGGTGCCGCACAGCTGCTGCGCCATCGGGACGACTGTCGGCGGTTAGCCGGCCGGTGTGCTGCCGATTCGGCGCCGCTGTTGGCCGGTGCGTCGCCGGCCAATGCTTCGCGCTGCGCTTGCCCCGGTGAGGTCTCTTTCGAATCAGGTTGCGGCGGCGAGCAAATCGCGTACCGCATCGTCGACCGTGCGCAGCAGTCCGTGGTCGATTCCGGAGCGGCCCCGCACCAGTATGGAGGCGCTGTTGGCGGATGGCAGGCCCTCGGCCGGACTCAGCCCGTCGGGGAACTTGCCGATCATCGGCAGCAGTGCCACGCCAAGGCCCGACCGCACCGCCGCGTAAAGGCCGGACAGATCGCCGCACTCGGCGGCGATCTCGTACTCGATATGGTGGCTCTCCAAAATTGCGAAGGCCGGCTCGCGCAATGTGCACGGCTCGGCGAAAATCACCAGCGGCAGCGGGTCTCGTCGTGAGAGCGCCAGCGAGCGAGCTGAAACCCATTGCAACTGGACAAGTCCCGACGCGTTAGCGCGATCCAGGCCCGCCCCGTCGAGCATGATGGCCAAATCGATCAGACCGCGGTCGATCGAGTCGGCCAGCGACACATTGCGGTCGAGCCGGAAGCGCACCCGTAGATCGGGGAGTCGCTCGCGCAACACGCGGGACAGCCCGCCCAGCATGACGTCGGCGCCGTGTTCGGTGGCACCGATGGTCAGGGCCTTGTGTTCGGTCGCGCCCAGGTCGTCGAGGGCGGCGTCGTGCGCGGCCAGTATGGTGCGGGCGTGGCGCAGTGTCTTCTGGCCGACGTCGGTGAAGACGACCCCGCGTCCCGAGCGTTGGACTATCGGCTCGCCGACCACGGCTTCGATTCGGCGCAGATGCTGGCTGACCGCGGACTGACTCAGATGTAGAGCGGCGGCAGCACGGTGGAAGCCGCCGCAGTCGGCGACGGCGACGAGGCTGCGCAGCGGAGCGATATCGAGCACCTGGGCCACAGACGCACTGTAATCCGATCGTCTTGACTAATCAATCACTGGCGTTGTCGGCTGAATCATCGCCGCTGATAGGGATACCGATAAGGTGATGCGATCGATCATGATCGCCAATAATCGTTGGACTGCGTCGGTCGATCACGCGAACATGGGTGGCATGCCTTTGCCGCGCATGCCAGCGACCACCGCCACGGCGGTGACATTCTTCTACGCGCTCGGATATCCGATCGGGACGCTGGCGGTTACGGCGATGACGCCGATGGCCGCCCTGGTGCTCCGGTTCAGTTTGGCCGCAACGATTCTGGCCACGTGGTCGATGGTGGCCAGGGCCGGCTGGCCCCGGGGAGCGCAGCTGGGCCATGTCCTGGTGACGGGTCTGCTGATCCAGGGCGTGCAGTTCTGCTGCCTGTATGAGGCCGTTCAGCTCGGAGCGCCCGCGGTGCTGTGCGCGGTGGTGATTGCGATGAACCCGGTGGCCACCGCCATCCTGGCGGCGATGTTTCTGCGGGAACCGCTCGGCGCGCTGCGGGTGGTTGCGCTGGTGCTTGGCGTGGCCGCTGTGTTGGCCGCCTGCTCGCGCAGGCTGATGAGCACGCACGGCGCCGACCCGGTCATCCTGTTGCTTGTCGTTGGGCTGCTTGGCCTTTCGGCCGGCGGGGTGTATCAACAGAGGTTCTGCCGCAGTGTCGATTTTCGCGTGACGAGCGCCATACAGAACGCCGTCGGATTGATACCCGCCTCGGCCCTTGCGGTCGTCACGCCCTTTACGGTGCACGACGGCGTCAAGGCGGTGATCGCGGTGAGCGGCATGGTGCTGTTGAATGCCACGCTGGCGGTGAGCCTCTATGTGCGCGCCATCAACACCCACGGTGTGACGGCGGTGGCGATGCTGTTCGCCGTCATTCCGGCGGCGGCCGGCGTGTTGTCGTGGATCATCCTGGGCCAGCGTCCTGACAAGGGGATTGCGGTCGGCCTGGTGCTGGGCGGGCTGGCATGCTGGGTCCATTCGAGGGCATCCGCCGGGAGCCGCTCAGCGGGCCAGAGCATGCCCGCCATGCTGCCGCGGGTCCAGCTGCAGGACGCACGGCGATGAGATCCCGAACGAGCGCGGCGGGGAGGCGTCGCCAATAGGCTTGCCCACCATGGCCCATCCGCCGCAGCGATCTGTGACAATGCACCCTGCGGAATATCAACGGAGGCGTGGGTGAAGTCGGACATCGGGCGGCGCAGCGGATCAACGTGGTCAGCGGGGGCGGTGGCGTTCCTTGTGACGGTGCTAGCCTTCACCGGCACTGCCGTGGCCGGCGCGGACCCGCAATTGTGCAATCCGTCGAGCGTCGACGCGAATCACATGTGCCATTTTGATGCCTCAGAGCCCCTGTCGGATATCGGCATGGTGTTTCCGGCTGATTATCCCGATGAGCAGACGATGATCGGCTATTTGACCAAGACCCATGACGATTTTCGCAACGCCCGCGGACCGCTGAATACGTTGAAATCGCCGACTGCGTTGAAGGTTACCGGTACCCGATACAGCTCGGGTCCCCCGGCCACGGGCACCCAGTCGGTAGTCACCGAGATGTACCAGAACCTTGGCGCCGCGCATCCGCTGGTCTGGTACAAATCGTTCAACTACAACCTGGCCAATCGGCAGCCGATCACCTTCGACGCCTTATTCCAGCCGGGAACTCAACCGCTGCAGGCCATCTTGCCGATTGTGCAGAAGACCTTGGCCGACCGGTATCGGGCGAAGGTGTCGATTCCGCCGGCCACCGGTCTAGAGCCGGCGAATTACCAGAGCTTTGCGATCACCAACGACGCGATCGTGTTCTTCTTCGACCAGAACGCGTTGCAGCCGGCGATGGAGGCTACGCGGGTATCGGTGCCGCGCGGCGCGATCGCCTCGATGATCAGCGCCGACATCGCCTAACCGGCCGTTATAGTGGTGCAACTGCGGGAGGCATCGTGACAAGTGGCGACCAGCGGGCCGACGAACAAGCCATTCGTGCGCTCCTCGATCAGCAGGTAACAGGTTGGGCCGCAGGCGATCCAGGGGCTTACGCCAGCTGATGTCGCGCTGGTGCACGCGAACGCGTCGGTGGTCAAAGGGGCGCGACGGCGTAACCGGCGCAGGGCTCGTGTCAACACCAGCGTGGCTGTGCGCAGGGACGGCCGCTGGCAGCTCGCCGCCTCGCAGAACACCACCCACCGGCGGCTCGCTGAAGTGCTTATGTCTAAATTGTTTTCCTGATCATCGGCGCCCGACTAGCGTTGTGTGGTCATGAGGGCTCGAATGGCGACGCCGCAGGATGCCGATGCGGTGGCGGCACTCTATCTGCCCTATGTGCGCGACACGGCGATTTCCTTCGAGACGGCGCCCCCTGATGCCGAAGAGATGCGGTCGAGGATCACCGCAACGCTTGCGCTTCTGCCCTGGCTGGTCGTCGCCGATGGTGACGACGTCAAGGGTTTTGCCTACGCGAGCCCGCATCGCGCACGTGCGGCCTACCGCTGGTCTGTCGATGTGTCGCTGTACCTGGACGAATCGATTCACCGCCAAGGACACGGCCGCCGGCTCTACGCTGTGCTGTTGAATGTGCTTGTCGCACAGTGCTATATCAACGCCTATGCGGGTATCGCACTACCCAATCCCGCCAGCGTAGGACTACACGAAGCGCTGGGCTTCACGCCGGTGGGCGTCTTTTCCGGCGTCGGCTTCAAGCATGAAACATGGTGGGACGTCGGCTGGTGGCATCGCCGGCTGGTCGATCCGCCTCCGGATCCGCCCGAGCCGCTGCCCTGGTCCCGGCTGCCCGATCAGGCCCTCGCCACCGCCCTCGCCGCATACAGCCGATAGCGGGAGAGATCGCATCGATGACCACGCTGCTCTGGGACCAGCACACCTGTCTACCGCTCAAGACCGACGCCGACATCGATCCGCTGACTCGGTATCAAGGCGCCACCGGCGCAGTGCTTTCCGTCAACGCGGGGTACTCACCCCACAGTTTCGACGATGCCGTGGCGCTCCTGCGGCACTACCGCGCCGCGATCGACGCCCGCGCGGACTTCGCCGTGGCTGACACCATCGACGAGGTGGATGCGGCGGCGCGAGGGGGACGCATAGCGGTGGTGTTCGACCTGGAGGACTCACGGCCGTTGAATGACGACCTCGCGAATGTGCGAAGGTTGGCCGACCTCGGTGTTCGCACCCTGTTGCCGACCTATAACAACGCGAACCGCGCCGGCAGCGGTTGCCTCGACCACACCGATGCGGGCCTGACCGCATGGGGCCGGGCGGTCGTTGCCGAGCTCAACGCCGTCGGCGTCGTCCCGGACGGCTCGCATTGCAGCGCTCGCACCGGTCTGGATATGTGCGAGGTATCTTCTGGCCCAGTCATTTACAGCCATTCGTGCATGCGCGCAGTCTGGGACCACCCGCGCAACATCACCGATGATCAGGCACGAGCGTGCGCGGAAACCGGCGGCGTCGTCGGTATCACCGGGGTCGGCATCTTCTTGGGACCCAACACGCCCACACTGGACGCGATGACTCGGCATCTGGAATACGCCGTCGACCTGATCGGCATCGAGCACGTCGGTGTCAGCACCGACTTCTCCTTCGACGCAGCCGACTTCATCGATGAGCTGCAGCGCAATCCACATCTGTTCGACGACAGCTACACCCGTTGGGGCCCGATCCAGTGGATGCCGCCAGAGATCTTCCTGACGCTCGGTGAACACCTCCGGCGCAGGGGGTGGAGGGCCGGCGATATCAGCGCGGTATTGGGCGAGAACTTCCATCGGGTGGCCCGAATCGCCTGGCGCTCTTGATCATCGCCGCTCAAGCTGCGGCGGTCTGAAGGCACCTCGGGGAAGCGAGTCGCCAACCCGTCCCGGGTTGGCGACTGTGCGGAAGCGTTTCGGCGATGGTTCGTCAGTCGCATGCGCCCGAGTCGCGAAGCGAGCTGCCCCAGCCGGTGGCCGCGACGATGTTCGCGTGCGTGACTCCTGACGGGTCCTTCCTCTTGATGCTGTCGCTGATCCGCGATAGTTGAAATGCCAAGTGGGTCATCGGTTCGCCGCCGTATACCGGCGAATACGGCCCGAGGTTGTCGGGCTCGTTGGTGATGATCAAAGGCTTTACTCGAGGAGCCAGAAAGGCCGTCGATTGATCGATATTGGCGACCACGGTGTGAGCGTTTCCCTGCACGCTGCCGGCCGAGTAGTCGTCATGCTGATCACCGAGGTACCGGTTGAAGTCGTTGACCTGGCCCATCAGCGGGTCGAATTGCGACTTGTACCATTGGCAGGAGTCCGACATTCCCCCGATCATCTCTGGTGTCACCCGTGCGGCGAATGTGTTGTACGGCCAGATGGAGACGTTCGGTGACCAATCGCTTGGCGCCGGCGTGAACACCGGCAACGGCGGCGGAGGCTGCCCCGGATCGGCGGTGGCCCGGCCGGCGAGCATCAGCGCAGCGGCGAATACCGGCCCGGCGCACGCCAGGCCAGTCGCAGCCCGTCGTAACCTCGTGAGCTCCATCCGCATTCCCAATGGAACACGGTATCGGACGGGGCGTTCTCCGGTGGGCATATGGCATGGATGCGCAGCTGGCCGGCTCCGCGATTCCGTCGTCTAACGATCGCCCGAACGGCCTCCCTGGCCGCTACGGTGATCTGTATGCCGTCGGCCAGCCGCTCCTCCGCGGACCAGGTAAAGCGGCGCCCGAAGGACCGCAAGATCCAGATCGCGCGCGCCGCTACCGATGCATTCAGCGAGTTGGGCTATCACGCGGTCAGCATGGAGAACATCGCGGCGCGGGTGGGAATCTCGGCTGCCGCGCTGTACCGCCACTCGCAGGGCAAATATGACCTGTTTCGCGAGGTCTTCCTGGCGCTGGGACAGCAACTGGTCGACGCCACGGCATTCGCGGATGCTTTACCCGCCGACGGAAATCCCGAGGAGCAACTCAGCGCACTCACCGGTGCGCTGATCGACACAACGATCGTCAACCGCACCGCGGGTGGGCTGTATCGGTGGGAGGGCCGCTACCTGCGCGGCGACGATCAGCGCGCTCTGGCCGAACAGATCAAATTGATCAACCGGCGCCTGCAACGTCCGCTGATCAGGTTGCGGCCGAAATTGACGTCGCGGCAGCGCTGGATACTGTCGGCGGCCACACTGAGTGTCATTGGCAGCATCACCGACCATCGTTCTCGGTTGGGCAATGCCGAAATTCGCGCGGCGCTGACCGATATCGCGACCGCCGTGTTGCGGACCGAGCTGCCGAGCCAGCGTGGTCGCGGATCCGACCAGCCGCGCCCCGTGACACTGACCAGCGCCGCCGGATGTTATGAGCTCCTGTTGCACGAATCGATGCGCCTATTCAGCGAGCGAGGCTATCGCGAAACCGGGATGGAGGACATCGCCGCAGCGGTCGGCATACCGGTTGCCACTATCTATCAATACTTTCCGGGGAAGGCCGCCATTTTGGCGGTTTACTACCGGCGCGCCGCCGACCAACTCTCGGGTGACCTCTCCAGCATGCTGGCCACCGACGCCGACCCGGAACAGGCGCTCACGCAACTCATCGAGGCCTACGTCAACCGGTCGTTCGCCAACCCGGAACTGGCGTGCGTGTACTACACCGAGCGCCACAACCTGCCCGACACCGACGCGGTGCTGCTCTACAACATTCAGCGCTCCACCGTCGAATCCTGGGCCAGCCTCGCCGTCGCGGCCAGCCCGGAACTCACCCTGGGCCGGGCCCGATATGCCGTCCACGCCGCGTTCGCGCTTGCGGTGGACGTCGGGCGCCTGGTCTTCTCCGACACCAGTGCTGCCGCCAGCCTCACGGTGCGTCGCCTGATGGAGGTGACGGTGTTGGGGCGACCCGCCTCCTCTCCCCCTGCGCCACCCGGCAGCCGACAACGTCGCTGACCGGTCGTCGCGGATGCCCTTTGCCGCGGAACCCATCCCCACTTGCTGTGGGGACGTCCATCGCGGCCGTGCGTCCGGGCGAGCTGAACGCCCGCTTCCGGCAGCGTATCTCCCGCTCTCATTGGCCGCGCCTGACCGACGGCGACGGGCGCACCGGACTATCGAATCGCCCGAATCGGCATTAACATAGTCGGATCTAGTCCGCGTGCCGGGTGTGCCGGAGTCCGCATTGCTTCGGTGGGCCGCCGTCAAGCTCGGCAGGCGCCCGCGCGAAAGGCATGCCCATGCTCAACAGGATTCGCACACTTCTGGAGTATCAATTGACCATCGCTGAACTGCTGGGACTGGCGATACTGCTGGGGACGCCGTACCTGATCGTTGGCGTGATCTGGTCGAGCACCCATACCCAGCACCTGCACGACATGCACGGCGCCGATTTGGTGGTGTCCTTCCTCGGCTCGATCGTGTCGTGGCCGGTGCTGCTTTTCGCCAACGTGTGCATGACTTAGGGGGCCGCGTGATTAACCGAGTGCCGCTGATCGTCTTCGGCGCCGTGCTGCTATTGGCCGGCGGAACCTTCGCACTGTACTTCCCGGTGTTCATCGACGCCTTTGATCAGTTCGGCTGGCAAGTCAAGTGCGGCAACGGTTTTACAACCGAATTGACCCAGGCCTCGAACGCGGCCGGCACGGCGCACAACTATGTCGATCGATGCGAGAGCGCGCTGATGGTCCGGCGGTTATGGGCAATCCCGACGGCGGCCCTGGGCGGGATGATGCTGACATGGGAGGCTGCGGCGGCAGTCGCCCGCGACCACCGGCGGCCGGCTGCATCTGCGCGTCGGCCGCAATCACCGGGCAACGCGGCGTCACGGCAAGACGAAATGCGCTGCTGAGAGGCGACATTCGCTGGCCGAGAGCCGCTGGGCGGAGCTATCGTGTGCTCTCGTCGGGCAGGTCGTGCCGAGACTGGTGCAATGCCGGCCCGTCGGGATCCTCATCCTGGTGCTCGAGTTGCTCTTGTAACTTGCGCTGTTCCTCGGTCGCCTTGCGGGCGTCCTCGGGCGCAGCGGGCGGGTCGAAGTTCACTTGCTGATCCACCGAGATCTCCTCTGAACGGCTGCAGTGCCATCAGAATCTCCCGAATGACGGGTGTCGAAACCCGGCCCGATCGGTCGATGCTGATTGCGCTGCTCACGGCGCTGCGGCAATCGCTTCTGGCTGACCACCGCGGCGCCGTTCGCCACGTTCGTCAGCCGAGGTGCGCGGAGAGCAGCCAGGCGCCCACGGACTTGCGACCGTTGTCCTCGTCACGAATGTCGGCGCCGGCGAAGGCCTCAAAGCCGGCCAGGAAGCTCTCAGGCACGTTGGCGTGGATGCGCGCCGGCCGGATCTCATCGATCACCCAGTACTTCGAGACGACATCGCGCAGCTCGGTTTCGGTGACAGCGTTGACGGGGCCTTCGGCCGGCATCGCGGCGCGGTCGAAGACGAGCACGAAGTACGAGGCTCCCGGTGCGGCGGCCCGCACGATGGACTGCTGGTAGCCTTCGCGCAGTTCGACGGGCATCGAGTGGAAAAGCGTGCTGTCGACGATGGTTCCGAAGCGGCCGTCGTAGCCGGTGAAGGCGCTGATGTCGGCGACATCGAAGGTGGCGCTGGTCAGGCCCCGCCGGGCGGCTTTCTCGGTTGCCAACGCGATGGCGGTGGGCGACTGGTCCAGGCCTACCGTGGTGAAGCCGCGCTCGGCGAGGTACAGCGATACCGCCGCCTCGCCACAACCGGCGTCGAGCACGTCGCCGTGGAACTTGCCGTCCTCGATCAGGGCGGCGATCTCGGGCTGCGGCTCACCGATGCTCCACGGTGGCCGGTTTCCCTCGCCCATCTCGGGAGCCTCACCCCGATAGGCGGATTCGAACATCTCTTGGGTCGGCTGCGTCATAGTCCCCTTTATATCAAGTTAGCTGATATGTGTCAATGAGGCTGATATGCGCTACTGGAGCGTGGCCGTCAGGTACCCCGATGCGTCGCCGAAGGAAGCCAGTTCGTCGTTCGGCACTGCGAAGCCGTGTGCGGCAAACGCCTGCTGGGTTGTCCGTATATCGATCCGCCAACCACGCGCGGCCAGGTATTCGGCCGCGCTGTTGCGCTCACCGGTGTAGAACAACTCCGCCAGATTGATGTTGGAGCCAATGCGCTGAGACCGCTCGGTCAACTTCTTCGCCCAGTCCGAGGGGATGTCGCGCAGATCCATGTGTTCGGTGGCAATCCGGCTGCCCGGCGCCGAAGCCGCGGCGATGTTGTCGAACAAACGGTCTTGCGCCTCGGGCGGCAGGTAAACGAGCAGCCCTTCGGCGCTCCACGCAGTCAGCTTTTGAGCGTCAAACCCCGCTGCCACGAGCGCCGAAGGCCAGTCGTCGCGCAGGTCGATCGCCACGGTGCGGCGCTCAGCACTCGGTGTGGCGCCCAGCTCGGTCAGAGTTCGCGTCTTGAATTCGATCACCTCGGGCTGGTCGATCTCGTATACGACCGTCCCCGCCGGCCAGGGCAGGCGGTAAGCCCTGGTGTCCAAGCCGGACGCCAGAATGACCGCTTGCTGGATACCCGATTCGGTCGCTTGCACGAAGAAGTCGTCGAAGAATCGGGTGCGCACGGTGATCTGCTCCCGCACGGCCCGGCGGTTCAGCAGCGGGTCATCGCTACGGTCGAGCCGGTTGCCGAGAAGCTTGATGAAGGCGTCTGCGCCCACCGCCCGGACGAGCGGATCCGCCCAGGGGTCGTTCAACAACGCGTCTGGGCCCTGGGACGCGATCGCCCGCTGTGCGGCAACCGCCGTCGCGGTGGCTCCGACGCTGGACGCCAAATCCCATGTGTCGTTCTCGGTGCGGGTCACGCCCGTCTCCTCTCTACAGCCTGCGGCGAAATTAGCTAGCCTGTCTAAACGACTCCACTGTACTCCTGCGCGCAGGGGTCACCGAGGCGCGCGGCGACGCGCGGTGCAGGGCGACACCCGGGGAATGCAGTGGCGCTGGCCGGGTGTTCGCTGTAGGTATGGCTGACGAAATCGAAATGAGCCCGAGGGGCTGGGTGCGCGACCAGACCGAACAGATCTTGAGTCGAGGCACGACCGATGGAGTCGAGGTATTCGACCGACCGATCGTTCTGTTGACCGTCACCGGAGCGAAGTCGGGCAAGCAGCGCTACGTACCGCTGATGCGGGTCGAGAAGGATGGTCGTTACGTGATTGTCGCGTCCCACGGCGGCGCTCCGGAACATCCGGTTTGGTACTTCAATTTGAAGGCGAATCCGGCGGTGACGTTGCAGGATGGCGACAAGGTTGTCACGTTGACGGCTCGCGAGCTCGACGGTGCCGAGCGCGAGGAGTGGTGGCAGCGGGCCGTTGAGGCTTTTCCGCCCTATGCCGAATACCAGGAAAAGACGGCACGTCAGATCCCGGTTTTCGTTCTGGAGTAACCGCTTTCCGTCTAATGGTCTTGGTGTCTGCGATCGGCGCCGAAAGATTTGCATTCGATATGCGCTCGGCTTGTCCGGTTGACCCTTCGTGCTCGCCCCACCTACCTTCGAACGCATAGTCCAGGCACATCCGCCGAACAATGACGTTCGCGGTAGTTCTAACCGCCTGCGCTGCACGGCTTTACGCGTTTCCTACCTGCCGTGACCGGGTGGATATCGAAACGCCCACCGCTAGTGATCAATTCAGGGGAGGGCCGGTGCAACAGGTAGAACAGCCAGTTCGTCGGGGCGCGCAGGACGCAGGCCAATCCCGAATCGACCGGTTACGCGAGACGCTCCCCTACGACCTGCCGGCCTCATTGGTCGTCTTTCTGGTGGCACTCCCGTTGTCGCTCGGCATCGCGATTGCTTCGGACGCACCGGTTCTCGCCGGTCTGATCGCGGCGATCGTCGGGGGAGTGGTTGCCGGATGGATCGGCGGCTCACCACTGCAGGTGAGCGGCCCGGCCGCGGGATTGACCGTCGTCGTTGCCGACGTGATCTCTCAGTTCGGCTGGGCGATAACATGTTTCATCACCGTGGTGGCCGGGATTCTCCAAGTCCTGCTGGGGTTCAGCCGGATTGCGCGGGCGGCCCTGGCAATCTCGCCGGTCGTGGTGCACGCCATGCTGGCCGGCATCGGAATCACGATCGCCCTGCAGCAAGTGCACGTGTTGCTGGGTGGCGCTTCGAAGAGTTCGGCCTGGAGCAATGTCATCGGCCTGCCCGCACAAATCGTCGGCGCTCACCGGCCAGGCCTTGTGTTGGGTCTCTTGGTGATCGCCATTCTGATCGCCTGGCGCTGGGTTCCGGCCAGGGTGGCCAAGATTCCCGGGCCACTCGTCGCGATCGTCGTGGTCACCGCTATTTCGGTGGTCTTTCCGTTCAACGTATCCCGGATAGTCCTGGATGGCTCGGTGATCGAGGCGTTGCGCCTACCGTCGTTGCCACACGGGAACTGGGCAGCCGTCACCGTCGCGGTGATCACTGTCACCCTGATTACGAGCGTGCAGAGCCTGCTGACCGCGGTGTCGATCGACCGGATGCACACCGGCGCCCGAACGGACTTGAACCGCGAGCTGATTGGGCAGGGCGCGGCGAACATCGCGTCGGGTGCGATCGGTGGGCTCCCCATCGCGGGTGTCATCGTGCGCAGCGCGGCCAACGTGAATGCCGGCGCGAAAACACGCGCCTCGACCATATTGCACGGCATTTGGATACTGCTCTTCGCGGTGCCGTTCGCGGGACTCGTCGAAGAGATCCCCACGGCGGCACTTGCCGGCCTGCTCATCGTGATCGGCATCGAACTGCTGAAGCCCGCGCATATCGAAACCGCTTTGCGCAACGGAGATCTCGTCGTCTACTTGGTAACCGTGCTCGCTGTCGTCTTCCTCAACCTGCTGCAGGGCGTCATGATCGGACTCGCCCTGGCCGTCGCCGTGACCGGATGGCGGGTGGTGCGGGCCAGGATCGAGGCCAAGCCCGTTGGTGACGGATGGCACGTCGTCGTGGAAGGTGCGTGCACCTTTCTGGCATTGCCACGCCTGACCGGCGTGCTGGCGTCCGTTCCCGAACGCACGTCGGTCACCATCCACCTGCTCACGAACTATCTCGATCACGCGGCGCACCAGGCGATCAGCGACTGGCAACGACGGCACTGCGCTACCGGCGGGCAGGTCCACGTTCGTGACACGGTCGACACGAGTGACCGTGAGACCGCAGGAAGGTCGAAGGCGAACCGCCGCAACGTGCACCTGAGCCTGGTCGAGGAGTTGTCGGCGTCAGGGAGCAAGTAAAGCCGACGACCGCGTCGGCGCCGCTACTTCAGGTCGGCGGCGACCTGCTCCAAGGCGGCGAGGTGCTCGTCGACGCTCGCGAAGCCGGCCTTCATGGTGTTCACCGACAGGTGGCTGGCGCCGGCGGCTTTCCATGCGCCGATGGTGGCGGCGAGCTTGTCGCGGTCCTCGGTCCAGCTGACCCGGCCTTCCATTCCGAGGCTCTTCGGGTCACGGCCCGCCGACTCGGCCGCGCGGTTCACCTGTTCGAGTGCCTGATCGAGTTTGGGACCGGGCTCCACCATGGGAAACCAGCCGTCGCCGAGCCGGCCGGCACGTTCGTACGCGCGATCGGAGGCCGCACCGAACCACACGGGTATCGGCCGCTGGGTGGGCAGCGGGGCCAGGCCGGCCGCGGTCACGGTGTGGTACCTGCCGGTGAAGGTGACCGACCGTTCGGTCCAGAGCCTGCGCATGACCTCGACCTGTTCCTCGGAGCGTCTCCCGCGGTTGGTGAACGACTCGCCGAGCGCCTCGTATTCGACGGCGTTCCAGCCCAATCCGATTCCGAGCCGAAAGCGGCCCCCGGAGAGCACATCGACCTCGGCGGCCTGCTTGGCCACCAACACCGATTGGCGCTGCGGCAAGATGATGACCCCGGTGACCAGTTCCAGTGACGTGACCGCGGCCAGGTAGCCGAACATGACGAAAGGCTCATGAAACGTCGAGTCGATGTCGTAGGGGCCCTTGAAGCCGTGATGGACCGTCGGGTCGGCGCCGACGACGTGGTCATAGGCGAGGATGTGGGTAAACCCGAGCTCCTCGACACGCTTGGCGTACGCGCGAAGGACGGCGGGGTCCGAGCCGAGCTCGGTTTGTGGGAAGACGACTCCGATGCGCATTCGCTATCCAACCACGTCGCCTCGGGTGCACTTCCCGCGCCCGAAAGACGCAGTGCACCAGCAAGAATTCGACCGGTGCCGATGGCCGGCGGGATATTGCCCTGCGCGACAGGGGCGGGATGCGGCGTCAAGCATGATGTAAACGTGACGGCAAAACAGGTCAGCGGGGTGCTACGGGTCGGTGAAATGGAGCCGACGTTCGAACGCGAATTGGCCGCGCGCTACGAGATTGCGACGCTTCCCGACGGAACCGCGCGAACCGAGTTCTTGGTTGAGCATGGCGCCGATGTGCGCGTGCTGGTGACATCGGGATCGCCCGGCGTCGATGCCGCCATCATCGCGGCGCTGCCCAACCTGGAGGTGATCGTCAACAATGGCGCCGGGGTGGATCTGATCGATCTCGGTGCGGCGAAGCGCCGCGGCATCGGCGTGAGTAACACTCCCGACGTGTTGTCGGACACAGTCGCCGACACGGCGGTGGGCCTGATCTTGATGACGCTGCGCCGTTTCGGTGCCGCCGATCGCTACGTGCGCGCCGGCCGATGGGTCCGGGAAGGCCCATTTCCCTATGCCAGAGATGTCAGCGGCCTGCAGGTCGGCATCTTGGGCCTGGGCCGGATCGGTTCGGCGATCGCGGCCAGGCTCCTCGGATTCGACTGCGCCATTGCCTATCACAACCGCCACCGCATCGAGGGATCGCCATTTCGCTACGCCGAGTCGCCCGTGGAACTGGCCGAATCGGTCGACGTTCTGGTCGTCGCCACGACGGGTGACCGCGACACGCACAGGCTCGTCGACCGGGCCGTGCTGCACGCCTTGGGCCCCGACGGTTACCTGATCAACATCGCGCGGGGCAGCGTCGTCGATGAGGACGCGCTGGTGGAACTGCTGACCGCCGGGCAACTGGGGGGTGCGGGGCTGGACGTCTTCGCCGAGGAGCCGCGGGTGCCGGCGGAGTTGTTCGACCTGGACAACGTGGTTCTGCTGCCGCATATCGGCAGCGCCACCGCGCGGACCCGGCGGGCCATGGCGCTGCTGGCGATCCGAAACCTCGACAGCTACCTCCAAACTGGCGAATTGGTCACACCTGTCCTGTCGCGGCGCCGCTCGAACCCGCGATAAACGCGGTTCGTCGCGATGACCTGGTGATTCTGGATGGCTATTCAGCTGTGGCCGAAGCGATACTCGCAGAAGGTTATTGGTCCAACCGCTTCTGGGTATGTGACTTTTCATGAGTCCACTAGAGCCGGAGACTGCCACGCCGGTGCGGCTGACGCTCGCCGGCCCAGCCCGCCCCGATACGGCGGCGGAGTGGCGTCGTGCGCTGCAACGGTGGCTGCAGCAAGAGGTGCACGCGCCGGAAAAGATCCGCGAGGACATCGTTCTGGGCGTGAACGAGGCGCTGGCGAATTGTGTTGAGCACGCGTATCGCTCGCATCATCAGGTGGGCGCAATGAAACTGCAGGCCAGCTACGACGCCGACGCCGAGTCGATTCGGGTCTGCGTCAGCGACCGGGGCAGCTGGCGCAAACCCTCGTCCAGGCACCCCAACGACCCCCGCGCATCGCGCGGCATCATGTTGATGCACAACCTCGCCGATCACTGCACCATCCATGCGCGCCCCAACGGGACCAGCGTCTATTTGGATTACGCGACCGATGCGGACCTTGCCGCTCACCAAACCCGTTGAATCCTCGGTCCAGCCGAGATCAGGCGCGTGAGGCGGCCGTCGGCGTGAACTTGACCGGCATCTTCTCCAGCCCGCTGACGAAGTTCGCCGGGCGCAGCGGCAGCGGCTCATCGGAAGCCAGCCGCATATCGGGAAGGCGCTTCAGCAGCCGCTCGAGCATGATCGACAGCTCCAGGCGCGCCAGCTGATTGCCCAGGCAGAAGTGGGTGCCGAACCCGAACGCCAAGTGGTTGTTGGGATAGCGGTCGATGCGGAAGTCCTGCGGATCGCCGAACACCGCCTCGTCGAAGTTCGCCGATTCGAAGAGCAGAATGATCTTCTCGCCCCGCTTGAGCTGCGCGCCGTGAAAGTCCAGGTCGGTGGTCATGGTGCGGGCCATGTTCTTGACCGGGGCGGTCCACCGCAGCATCTCCTCGATCGCGTTGGGTAGCAGCGCCACGTCGTCGACCAGCCGCTGGTGCTGTTGCGGGTGCCGTAGAATCTGCGCGGTACCGCCGGAAAGCGTGTGCCTGGTGGTCTCGTCGCCGCCGATCAACAGCAACAGCACCTCGGTGACGATCTCGTGGTCGGCCAGCTTCTCGCCATCCACCTGCGCGTGTACCAGCACACTGACCAAGTCATCGGTCGGCTCCGCCTTGCGCGCCGCGATCATGCCCGTCATGTACTCGGTGTAAGCGGCGAATGCGTCCACCGAGACCTGAAAATCCTCTTGCGCGGTCGTGCTGCTGAGCAGGGTGACCATGTCGTCGGACCAGCGAAGAAACATCTGGCGTTCCTCCGGAAGTACCCCGAGCATGTCGCCGATCACCGCCATGGGAAGCGGAGCGGCGAGGTCCCAGACAAAGTCGCATTCGCCCCGCTCGCAGACGTTGTCGATCAGCGCATCGCACAGCTCGGCGATCGAGTGCTCCCTGTCCTTGACGCGTTTGCGGGTAAAGCCCGAGTTGACCAGCTTGCGCCGCAGCAGATGCGCCGGGTCGTCCATCGCGATCATCATCGGCGGCGCGTCCTGGTCCGGCCGGATACCGCCGGCGTTGGAGAACATCTCGGGCGCACGCTCGGCGTCGATCACCGCCTGGTAGGTCGCCGCGGCCGCCAGCCCGTTGCGGTCCCGAAAGACCGGTTCATTCTCGCGCATCCACCGATAGACGGGCCGGGAGTCGCCCGCATAGAAGGCGCCGTCGGTCAGATCAATGTCCGGCCGTGACTGGTTGCGCGTATCGGTAGTGCTTGGCACGGGTCCACCCTTCCCGCATGCGGTCGGTTACCGTGGACCTTACAGTAGGAACGGTGGTATTCCCCACAACAGGTTTCAACCTGATGCAGCAACGGGGCGCCGGCGGGTTTCACGGACTGCTGGGACGGCAAGCGATGCAACGCATCTCAGATGCCCGCGCTGAGTTCCAAGTCCTTCAGCGCCGCCTCGAGGTGGCCGAGCATCCGCTGCAGGTGCGGGACGCTGCGCCGGCAACCGACCAGACCGAAGTCGAGGTTGTCCGCGTTGTTGGTGACGGTGATGTTGACCGCTTGGCCGTCCAATGGGATCGACAGAGGATAGTTTCCGTCCAATCGCGCTCCGCGCCAGTACAATTGGTCGCGGTTACCGGTCGATACGTTCGAGATGACGATGTTGAACGGCGGCGATCCCGCCGACAGGTAGCCGGGGATCAGCCCGAAGAACAGCCCCCCGATGTTGAAGGCGGACAGCGCCAGCTGCTGGACCGGAGGTAGCTGCCAGAACACCTCTTTGGTCTCGCGGATGGACGCGCTGATCGTCTCGAGCCGCTTGGCCGGGTCGTCGAGGTGGGTCGCGAGATTGCACAGGAAGGTTCCGACGTTGTTGCCGCCGCGATCGTCGTCGTCCTTGCGCAGATTGACGGGGACCATGGCGGTCAGGGGCGCGTCCGGCAGGGCGTTCTGATCGATGAGGTAGGCGCGCAGGGCCCCGGCGGACATCGCGAGCACCACGTCGTTGATCGTCGCACCGGTAGCCGACTTGACCGCCTTGATGCGCTCCAGCGAGTAGGACTGGGCCGCAACCCGCCGGGCGCCGCCGATCCGCACGTTGAACATCGAGCGCGGCGCCCGAAACGGCAGGGTCAATTGTTGTTCGAGCAGCGCCGCGCGCGCGAGCTTGAGCGTGGAGGGCGCCATGGCGAGCGCCGACCCCGCGGTGCGGCCGACCCGGTCAAACAGCGACGACTGGTGCCGGTGCCCGCTGCGTTTGCGCGGACCGAGGCTCCACGGCACGCGCACCTCGTCGTCCTGGGGATCCGACGTGAAGGCGCGCTGCATCAGGCGTAGCGCCGAGACGCCATCCATGAGGGAGTGGTGGTACTTCGTGTAGACCGCATAGCGCCCGTCCTGCAGACCTTCGACGAGATGTGCCTCCCACATCGGACGGTGCCGGTCGAGCAGGCTGCCGTGCAGCCGGGACGCCAGCTCGAGCAAGTCGCGGACCCGTCCGGGTTCGGGCAGAGCGGACCGGCGCAGGTGGTAGTCGAGCTCGACGTCCTTGTCCAAGGACCACGCGACATTCGTGATGCCGCCGAAGAAGGCGGGATGTTTGCGGAAGGACGGCTGGATTTCGGTGCACTCGAGCATCGCCTGGTACGCCTCGCGCACGAAATGGGGGCCGGCGTCCTCCGGGGGTTCGAAGAGCTGCAACGAGCCGACGTGCATCGGATGTTCGCGTGACTCGCCGATGAGGAACAACGCGTCCATCGGTGATATCGGTTCCATAGCCGTTCCCATTCCCTCGCTGTGCCGCGCGCCCAGCGCGCGCCCCTTTCGTATTAGCCGCGGGAACCACTTGCTAATCCACCATCGGCGTTCGGACCGCGACGGGTCAGAGCGCTTGCGTGCGCATTGGTGTGGGTATTGACGCTCAAGGGGGTGACGATGCCGGCGGAGTCGGAGTGTCCCAAGCGGATGGAGTTCGGGCCGTGCGGCGGCGTGCGCCCGGACGGACAGTGCGAGATGCGCGCTGGCCCGTGTGCGTTCGACGACGTGGTGCCGTGGTCGGGTCATCGCCCCAACCGTCGTCTCGCCAGTGCTCCGCGGGTGCTCACCGACTTCAGTGCCACCCCCTTCGATCCCGACGACATCGCCGCGACCGCAGCCATCCTCGCGCCCGGGTGCGACGCCGTCCTGGTCGGCGAGCATCAGAACAAGCCCGATTTTCCACCGACGCTCATGGCGTCGTTGCTGCTCGACGCCGGCGTGACGCCGTGGATCACGCTGTCCTGCCGCGACCGCAACCGGGTGGTCCTCGAGCAGGAGTTGAGGGGATTACGCAGCATCGATGTCGACACGGTGCTGTGCGTGACGGGTGACGGGCGCGGATACGACGTGCGCCCAGACGTCACGCAGACCTTCGACCTCGACGGGCCGCGCCTGGTGTCGCTGGCCGCCTCGGTCGGCATGGCCGCAGCGGTACCCGAGACGCCCACCGCTCCACCCGTGCACCGCCGACCGGCCCGCCTGGTCGAGAAGCAGCGAGCCGGAGCGAGCCTGGCGGTGCTGAACCATGTGCCGTTTCCCGACATGGTCGCCGACTTCATGACGACGGCGCGATCGGTCGGCCTGACCATCCCGGTGATCGCGGCGGTCGCGGTGTTCACCGACAGCATCTCGGCGGCGGTGCTGGAGGGTTTGCCCGGACTCGAGCTCGATCCCGCTGTGACGCAACGGGTTTTGAGTGCGCGGGATCCGGTGGCCGCCGGGATCGCGGCGGCGGTGAGCGAGGCGCGGGAGCTGTTGTCGATCGAGGGCATCGAGGGTGTCAACGTCTCGGGGCTGGCGTCGGCGTCGGGCCCCCGCGTCGGCGCGGAGATCAAGGCAGAGGTCGGTCGTCGGATCCGGGCGGAGGCGCCATGACCCGTGCCGACGATGCAGGGGGCCGCAACGAGGGGGAGGAGCGGCGCCGATGACCGACGCGATGAAGGCCGAGTTCGACACCGTCGCCGAATGGACCGCGCAGGTCGCGGCGGAGCTGGGGCCGGACTACCACCTCCCTGCCGGCTGCCGGGGAAGCGGAAGTCCGGCTGCGCTCGACTGGCTCATCGAGCGGATGGAGTTGACGCCCGGCGCCACGCTGCTGGATTCCGGCGCGGGTGTCGGGGGCCCTGCCGCGTACGCCGCCCGATCCGGCGCGGTGCGGCCCGTGCTCGTCGAACCCGAAACGGGCGCTTGCCGCGCGGCGCGGGAACTGTTCGGCTTCCCGGTGGTGTGCGCATTGGGATCGGCCCTGCCGATCAGGGACGCGAGTGTCGACGCCGCCTGGTCGCTGGGCGTGTTGTGCACGACGCCTGATCAATTCGCGTTGCTCACGGAGTTGCGCCGCGTCGTACGGCCGGGCGGGCGCATCGGCTTGCTGGTTTTCGTCGCGCACCGTGAGTTGCCGTCAAACACGTTGGAAGGCAATCATTTTCCGACGCCAAACCGAATGCGTGAGCTACTTTCCGCGGCCTCACTCCAGGTCGAGCAGTGGCTCGGCACGTCGGCCCTGCCGCCGATCGACGACACGTGGAACGAGCGCGTGGCCACCGTGGAGGGCGTCCTCGGGGACCGGCACGGACACACGGAAGCCTGGCAGCTGGCCGAACGTCAGAGTTCCAGGATCGGGCGGCTGCTCGAGGAGGGAACCCTCACGGGTGAGTTGTTGGTGCTGAGCCACGCGGCGCAGGGCCCCGGCTAGCGCCCCGTCGCCTGGAAGATCACCCGCCGCGCGATCTCGACCGCGTGGTCGGCGAAGCGTTCGTAGAAGCGGCCCAACAGCGTGGCGTCCACGGCGGCGGCGACTCCTTGCGCCCAGGCCGGATCCATCAGCACCGCCAGCAGTTGCTGGTGCAGCTCGTCCATCGCGTCGTCGTCGTGACGAATCTGGGCGGCCCCGCGCGGATCTTGCGACATCAGCACCTGCCGCGCCCCGAGGGCCAATGCCTCGGCCGCCTCGCCCATGGCGGCGATGTATGGCCGCACCTCGACGGAAACGGCCGGATGGGGATGGCGGCGGCGGGCGATCTCGGCGATGTGGACGGCCAGCTCGACCATCCGTCGCGCGTCCGCGGCGATCCGGATGGCGCTGACGACCGCGCGCAGGTCGGTGGCGACCGGCGCCTGCAACGCCAACAACACGAACGCGGTGTCCTCCACATGAGCGTCGAGAGCGACGATGTCCCGGTGGCCGGCGATGACGCTTTCGGCCGTCGTCAAATCGGCTTTCAGCAGCGCCTCGCTCGCCCGCTTGATCGCCTCGGCGGCAATCGAGCACATGTCGGCGAGCTGGTCGGTCAGCGTGTCCAGCTGCTGGTGGAAACCGGTCCTCACCTTCCAGGGATAGCCCGCTTCCGCCAGATGAATCCAGCGTCGAACAGCGGAAGTTCCGCCGGATGGCCCGCTAGCCGACGCCCTCGGCGAGCGCGCGAGCCTCCCGCTCGGTTTCGACGGCAGGCCCGGAGCCCGGCAACGGCTTGCGGGCGACTTCCGGGGTGAACAGCAGCGTGATGGCTCCCACCACGCCAGCGAAGATCAGCATGTAAGCCGGCACCATCACGTTGCCGGTGGCGGATACCAGCGCCTGGGCGATCAGCGGGGTGATACCGCCGACCAGCGAGATCGAGATGTTGTACGAAATCGCCAGCGCCCCGTAGCGCACGTTGGTGGGAAACAACGCCGGCAGCGTGGCCGGTCCGGTGCTGTCGAAGCACAGTTCCATCAGGCCGATCAACAGCACGCCGATGAAGATCACCGGGTACCAGCCGCCGAAGCGGATGAGCAGGAACGCCGGGACGGAGGCCCCGATCAGCAGCCCGCAGCCGGTCCACATGATGGGTTTGACGCCGATGCGGTCGGACAAGCCGGCGACGAGCACCACGGTGACCATCAGGATCGCCAGCGTCGACACGATCATGACCAGTCCCGCGGTGTGCCCCACCCGGACGAAGAGCCGGAGGTAGGTCGGCAGGTACCCGGTGAGCATGAAGTCGGCGACCTGGGAGGTCAGCACCAGCGCCGCGCAGATCAGCATCGGGCGCCACTGGGCCGCCACCGTGCGCAGAATCTGCTGCCCGCCTTGGCCGCCGGAGGGGGGCGCGGCGTCGTTCGCGCTCTGGTAGGCGGAGGACTCCTTGAGCCGAAGGCGCAAGTACAGGGCGACCAGGCCGAAGGGAAAGCCCAGCAGCAAAGGAATCCGCCAGCCGTACGTCAGCATGGCGTCGTCCGGCAGCCAGGTCTGCAAACCGGTCACCAGCAACCCGGCAAGGACGAATCCGACCAGGTTGCCCATTGGCAAGAAGCCGACCATCTTGCCGCGTTTGTGGTCCGGGGCCTGCTCGACGAGATAGGTCATCGCGCCGACATATTCGCCGCCGGTCGACAGGCCCTGGAAGATTCGTGCGACGACGAGCAGGATCGGCGCCCAGATGCCGATGGTGCCGTAGGTGGGCAACAGGCCGGTCATGGTGGTGCTCACCGTCATCATGAGGATGGTGACGACCAGCACTCGGTGCCGTCCGATCCGGTCGCCCAGCGGCCCGAAAATGAATCCGCCGAGCGGGCGCACGACGAACGCGGCCGCCAGCGTGCCGAAGGTCGCGATGAGGTGAACGCCGCTGACGCTCTTGCCGGGATAAAACACCTGGGCGATCGTGGTGGCGATATAGCCGTAGACGCCGAAGTCGTACCACTCCATGAAGTTGCCGATCGCGGTGCCCATGATGGTTTGGCGCATAGCCGGATCGGCGACCCTGATGTCTTTACGTGCCCATTTCCTCCGGCGGCGGCGTGGAGTACCCATCGGATGATGGCTTACCCGAAACGTTCCCGGGAGGAACCAGCGGGGTCGGGTGTTCGGGCGTGCTGAGGGGCCACCCGCAGGTCGCCGCGATGTTGCGGCGAGGCCGTAGGCGGATGTGATTGCGTCAGGAAAAGCCAGCTAGGTGCGCCTCGGTGGCGCCGTCGTCGACGGCATCGCCTCGCAGCCCGAGCCGGGGTTGGTTATTCGCGTCACGTCAGCTCGAGCCGGGCGAGGTCATTGCCCTTTGAGGCTCCCGATGCGCAGCGAGAAATCGGCGGGTTTGGCCGGCGTCGGCTCCTCGAACTGTTCGACGTAGCGCTGCGGGTCACGATCGGTGATCAACAGGCCCTCGGTGGTGGGGTGCTCGGCCATGAACTCGCTGTATTGACGTCCGAGGGCTTCGCGAAGCCCGATGGGCGCGTTGCGCCGAAAATCCGACAGCCCCTCTCGCTCCTCCTCGCCCATGTGATCGTCGTTGGCCACCCGGGTCCGCCCGACGGCTGCCCACCACTCCTGGCTGCCGAGTGCGGCGGCGTTGGCGTCGCGCACGCCGTCGCGGATGTCGTTGTGATCGCCGATCGCGTCGAGGGTCTCGCCTTCGGCGTCGTCACCCCCGCGTTTGAGCAGCTGCGGGTAGAAGATCTTTTCTTCGATGTAGGCGTGCACGTCCAGCTTGTCAGCGAGCGGGCGCCACACCCGGTTGAGGGCGGTCGGGTCGTCGGGGCGGCGGGCCTGCAGATCGTCCAGTCGCGCGAACTGTTCCCGAAACCACTCGTGGTCGGCAAGGATCAGCATGGTGATGTCTGCCATCTTCAGAATCCCGCCTCTCGGAACGCCGGTCAGCCGGGCTTACCCGGTTCACCAGCTGAGGTAACAACTCGACGCGGGATCCGTCAACCGCGTGCGCCCTCTGCGTGACCACTCGCTCGAGTGCGCCGGCAACAACGCCCCTTCCATCGGCGCTGTGGCCCTGAACAGGAACTCGCCGGGAGGGCGCTGACGTCCGGGCGGATACACTGGTGCGTCAGTCAGGCGATCAGCTTCGATCGCACCCGAATCAAGAAGAATCAGTCAGAGGTTGTGCCTTGTCCGAAAAACCCGGCGATGCCGTCAGCTTGGAACCGCATTTCGAGGACGTACAAGCGCACTACGACCTGTCCGACGAGTTCTTCGCGCTGTTCCTAGACCCGACGCGCACTTATAGCTGCGCCTATTTCGAGCGCGACGATATGACGCTGGAAGAGGCGCAGTACGCCAAGGTCGATCTCTCCCTGGGCAAGCTTGGGCTGCAACCGGGCATGACCTTGCTCGACATCGGATGCGGGTGGGGCACCACGATCGTCCGTGGCCTCGAGAACTACGACGTCAACGTCGTCGGCCTCACGCTCAGCCGCAATCAACAGGCGCACGTGCAGCGCCGTCTTGACAGCCATCCCTCGCAGCGGTCCAAGCGGGTGCTGCTGCAGGGCTGGGAGCAGTTCGACGAAAAGGTCGACCGGATCGTGTCGATCGGCGCCTTCGAGCACTTCGGACGCGACCGCTACCCCGACTTCTTCAAAATGGCCTATGAGGCGCTGCCGGCCGACGGCGTCATGATGCTGCACACCATCATCAAGCCCAGCGACGAGGAGTTCGCCGAGCGCGGGCTGCCCATCACGATGACCAAGCTGCGCTTCATGAAGTTCATCATGGACGAGATCTTCCCGGGCGGAGACCTGCCACAGGCCAAGGGCGTGGTGGAGCACGCGGAGCGCGCGGGCTTCGGTGTGAAGCTGATCCAGCCGCTGCGCCTGCACTACGCCCGCACCCTGGACACCTGGTCGGCCGCGCTCGAGGCGCACCGGGACGAGGCCATCGCGATCCAGTCCGAAGAGGTCTACGACCGGTACATGAAGTACCTGACGGGTTGCGCCGACCTGTTCCGTGAGGGCTACACCGACGTCGCACAGTTCACCCTGACCAAGGGCTGACGGCAACTGCCGCGGCCGGCCGATCGGGCTTCCCGGTTGGCCGGGGTGCGGTTTACCGGTCCAATTCTGCGGGTAATTCCACGGCAACAACCTGATTCGGTGCGCGCCGGTGTTCCTCGGTGTAACGCCGCTGGGAGGACTGACCGTGAGCGCCAAACACCGCATGCCGGATTCGCCGGAGCATACGCCGACGCCGACCCATCGTGGTCGCCGGCGCGGGCTGTCCGGCGCAGCCTCGGTATGCGAAATCGTCTCCGCGTCGCTGCTGGGTGCCGCCTGCGTAATGGCGCTGGTACTCAACGGACCGCAGTCCGAGAAGCGCGCCGTCGCTGCCGATCTCGAACCGCCGGCCGCCTCGCAGCCGATAAGTCAGGAAGGCACCGTGATGGCCGTGTCGGCGGACTCGGTGACCATGCGCGGCGCCGACGGGCATATCCAGACCTATCGCTTCACCCCGGACACCACGGTTGTCACCCGCGGCGCGCGTCAACCCATTACCGCCGCACCACATTTCGCGGTCAATGACAAGGTCGTTGTGGTGGGCACTATCGAGGATGGAACGGCGCTGGCTACGGCGGTGGCCTACCGGGGTTCGGGGCATGGCGAGGCGCCGCCGATGGATTTCCCTGACGGCCAGGCGGTTCCAACCGGCGCGGCCTGAGCCGACACTCGCCGGTGCGCATTCACTTTCCGGTGCGCTCGCGGTGTTTGCAGCCCGGCCAGCAGCAGGGCCGGCGCTTGCCCTCCTCCAACTCCTCCTGGGTCCGGCGGATGCGGCGCTCCCGGGTCGCCTGCTGCTTGGCATCCTCGACCCAACAGATGAACTCGTTTCGGGCCAGCGGCGTGATGTCCTTCCAGGCGGCGAGCGCGGCGGCGTTGCCGATCAGCGACTCGCGCAGATCCGCAGGCAATTTGTGCACGACACCGCCGGGCACGCGCTGGCCGCTCATCGGTCCACCAGATGCGCGGCGCCATCGTGTAATTCATCGCGGCGCAACGTCATTGGGGTGAGAGCCGGAACGTCGCCGCCCGCCACCACGGCGCGGGTGATGGGGGTGAGCGCCCCGAACAGTGTCTCCACCTCGTCGTCGCTGAGGGCATCGAGTGCGGACAGGGCCAGCGTGTCGGTCGTCAACTCGATGTGGTCCTTCACTTGCCGTCCCGCCGCGGTCAGCGTTCCGTCGTCGTTGAGCAGCCCCCGCTCGGCGAGCGCGTGTTCATGTTCGCGCCAGGACGTCTCGTCGTAGTCACGGGTGCGGGCGATGTAGTCGCGAGCGACGTTGCCCGCCGCGGCATGTAAGACGTTGGATTCTCGGCCGGAGACGCCGGCCGCGGCCAGCACCGCCACGTGCGCGTCGCCACGCTGTTCGCGCAGCAGCGTGGTGGCGTGCCAGAGGGCGGACAGCGGATCGTCCGGCCAGGGCAGCGCCACATTCGCGGCGAACAGCGGCCGCGCATCGAGGGGCGCGCTGCGGGCCGCCCGGCCCGCGAGTTCGGCTGCAACGCGGACGTTTTCGTCGTCCGAGCCCAGGCCATAACGGCGTAGCGCCGCCACCGCGGACTCTTGCCGAGCCTCCAACGCGGCCTGCGGACCCGCGATCTCCCATGCCGCCGGCAGCGCCTTGGCCACCCGTTGGGGCGCGAAGTTGTAGAAGACCGCGGCGACCACTTCCCTGGGCACCACGCCCAACGGCGCCGACCGCGCGGCGAAATAGCCCATCCAGAAGCCCCGGTAACCCAGTGCGTCCAGTGCGGCCCGCGCTTCCGGTGCGAAGTACGTCACCGCGTGCACCGGTTCGTAGCGATCGAAAAAACGTCGGGCCAGCACGGGTTGTCGTCGCATGCTGGCAGTTAACCACTGGGGCCGGCCGCGACCAAGCACGGACGTGCGGCATCGGCAGCGCCTCAGCTTAGGCTCGAGTGGTGACCATCCCTTATGACCAGCCTTTGCGTGAGCGGATCCGGAACAATCTGGCCGGCCACCACCGCCGCGTTGTCACCGATCCGACGAAGCGGCACGCCGCCGTCGCGGTGGTACTGGTCGATTCCGAAGTCGGGGAGGACCGGGTCGATCCGGTGTCGGTCGACGAGTGGAATGCCGGACGTCCGGTGCCCGCCGCCCATCTGGACGGGCGCATGGTCGACGTATCCGGCGGCGCCGCGTTTTTACTGTGCCGCAGGGCATCTCGTCTCAGTTCGCACGCGGCGCAGTGGGCGCTACCGGGCGGGCGCCTCGATCCGGGCGAGACGGCGGTCGACGCGGCGCGGCGGGAACTGCTTGAGGAGGTCGGCGTCGAGCTGTCCGATTCGACCGTGCTCGGGTTGCTCGACGACTATCCCACCCGATCCGGGTACGTGATCACCCCCGTCGTGCTGTGGGGAGGAGGGCGGCTGGAGCTTTGCCCCGCGCCCGACGAGGTGGTGGCCGTTTATCGGGTCGGCCTACACGAACTGCAGCGTGACGACTCGCCACGGTTCATCACGATTCCGGAGAGCCCGCGACCGGTGGTGCAGATCCCGCTGGGAAACGACCTCATTCACGCGCCGACCGGCGCCGTACTGCTGCAGCTGCGTTGGCTGTGTCTGGAAGGGCGAACCGATCCGGTCGACGAGTTGGAACAGCCGGTTTTTGCGTGGAAGTAGCTAGCGTTGGCCAAGCGCACCGAACAGCAAGTTGGCCAACTCGATTAGCGATGCGCCCGAGACGTCGAAGGCGCCGGTGGGTTCGGGGTATGGATCGCCGCTGAGCCCGTATTCCTGCGGCCGGGAGACGAAACCGGTGGCCAGGCCGCTGTTCTGGGCCGCCTCGAGATCGGTGGGATGCGCGGCCACCAGCATCACTTCACCCGGTTCCAGACCGAGCAGACGTGCGGGGGTTTGGTAGGCGCGCGGATCGGGCTTGTAGGTTTTGCCGACATCGGAACCGAGCACCACATCCCATGGCAGACCGGCGTATTTCGCCATATCGACCAGCAGCCCGGTGTTCCCGTTGGACAGCGGCCCGACGATGACGTGCCGCTTCATGGCCGCAATCCCGTCGACGCTATCCGGCCACGGCGGCAGCCAGCGCCACGACCGGGCCAGCGCCTCCACCTCGGCACCCGGCAGCGCTTCGGCAGCGATGGAGAACTTCTCGAACGACGCAAGCAGGTTTTCTTTGTGCAGTACGTCCAGCGACACGAATTCGCGACGGCCCGAAAGGATCTCGGACATCGAGGGCAGGTACCTGCTCCGCCATTCCAGCGCGAACTCCCCGGGGTCGATGCTGAGACGGTGGCGCCGCGCGAAGTCGCGCACTGAGGCGGCGATTCCGGAACGCCAGTCGACGACCGTTCCAAAGGTATCGAATAAAACGGCGCGTATTGCCCGGCCGGTCGAGGGCGATCGGTATTCGGCCATTCCTCAGACTAGCGTCGCGTTCGGCGGCGACCGCTGAATCCCTTCGCGAACTCACCGGCGGGGAGCAGCCCGGCGCCGTGAACGCCCGGCGCGCGCACCGCCGGCCGTCAGACGACGTTCGACGATGTCCAGCGCGCGTTCGGCCCATCGAATGTTCTCCTCCTCGAACGAGATTCCGCGCATCAGCGTCAGGTAAGGGCCGACTCGCTCGGACTCGGTAAGGTACTCGTCCTCGGTGCGCCCGTCGAGCACGCGCTCCCGCAGCCGTTCGTAGCGCTGCACTTTGGCCACTGCCCAGTCCAGCCGTTCGCGAACGAATCCGCGGACCGCGTCGAGGTCTCCGGCGTCGCTGGCTTGGACCTTGACCAGCAATTCGTCGCGGATGACGGACGGCTTCGGCGCCTTGGCCGTGAACTGCCGGATCGCGTCACGCCCGGCCTCGGTCAGCGAGAACATGCGCTTGTTGGGCCGGCGTTCCTGCCGCACGACGCGGGCCTGGATGAGGCCTTGCCCGGCCAGCCGGTCGAGTTCGCGATACAGCTGTTGCGGGGTGGCCGGCCAGAAGTTGGCGACCGAGGCGTCGAATTCTTTCGCCAGGTCGTATCCGGACGATTCGCCCTCGAGGAGGGCGGCCAACACCGCGTCACGCAGCGACATCGGTCGATACTATAACGCGCGATTATTCAACAAAGTGACCAATCGCACTCTGGACATCGAACGCCGCGCGACCTAGCGTCTAATCCACCTACTCAACTAGTTGACTATGCGAGGTCGCGATGCACCCGTTCCGCAAAGCCGTCGAAGAGCGCGATGAGAAGGGCATCCAGGCGATGTTGGCCGACGGCGTGGTCTTCACCAGCCCGGTGGCGTTCAAGCCCTATGTCGGCAAGCCGATCACCGCCGCGATCCTGCGAGGTGTATTGCGAATCTTCGAAGACTTCCGCTACGTCCGCGAGATCCACGACCCCGGCGGTCGCGATCACGCCTTCGTGTTCGAGACCGGTATCGCCGGGGCGCCGGGGGTGAAGATCACCGGCTGTGACTTCCTGCACTTCGACGACGACGGTCTCATCGACGACTTCATGGTGATGGTGCGGCCGTTGTCGGGCGCGACGGCACTGTCCGAAGCGATGGGCGCGCAGTTCGGGCGCATCCAGGAGGAGGCGCTCGAATTGGCCAATCAATCCGGTACCGCGTAGAAGTAATGACCATGCGGATTGGACTGAGCGTCAATTATGCCGGCGGTTTCAAGGACGTGGCCGCCGAAGTGGCCGATCTGGAAAAGGCCGGATTGGACATAGTCTTTGTCCCCGAGGCGTATTCGTTCGACGCGGTGAGCGCGCTGGGCTATCTGGCCGCGAGCACCGAACGGGTAGGGCTCGCCTCGGGCATTCTGCAGCTCTACACCCGCACGCCCACCCTGACCGCGATGACCGCAGCCGGCCTGGACTACGTCTCCGACGGCCGGTTCACCCTCGGCCTGGGCGCCTCCGGCCCACAGGTCATCGAGGGCTTCCACGGTGTTCCCTACGACGCGCCGATCGGGCGGACCCGCGAGGTCATCGACATCTGCCGCCAGGTGTGGCGGCGCGAGACCGTGCAACACCGGGGCAAGCACTACACGATCCCGCTGCCCGCCGACCGGGGAACCGGGCTGGGCAAGCCGCTCAAGCTGATCAATCAGCCTGTCCGCGAGCGCATTCCGATACTGGTTGCCGCGCTGGGGCCGAAGAACGTCGAACTGGCGGCCGAGATCGCCGAGGGCTGGCAACCCATCTTCTATCTGCCGGAGCGGGCGCACCAGGTGTGGGGGGATGCCCTGGCCGCCGGCCGGGCCAAGCGCGATCCCGACCTCGGCGACCTCGACATCTACGCCGGACCCGTGCTGGCGATCGGCGAAAATGTCGAGCCGCTAAGGGAATTCGTCAAGCCGCACCTGGCGCTCTACATCGGCGGAATGGGCGCCAAGGGTAAGAATTTCTACCACGCCCTGGCCACCAAATACGGCTACGGTCCCCAAGCCGACCGGATTCAGGAGCTGTATCTGGCCGGTGACAAAGACGGCGCCGCCAAGGTCGTGCCCGATGATCTGGTGCGAGACGTCAACCTGATCGGTAGCCGCGAGTTCGTCAAGGAACGTCTGGCGGCGTTCCGTGAGGCGGGGGTAACCACCCTCAACGTGGCACCCATCGCATCCACCACGGGCGAACGGGTCAAGCTGATCGAGACGCTGCGCGAACTCGTTTGATCGCCGGTGGCGCCAATTCAGTGTTGCCGGTGGCTATCCCGGCGTAGCCGCACCGCTCTGGTTACCGCTGCCGCCGAGGCAAGCAGTGCCATCGCGGAAAGGATCACCACCGAGGCCGCGGAGCCGACGGTGGCCAAGATCAGCGGAAGCGCGAAGCCGACATACGTGACGACATAGAACACTCCGGTCAGGGCGCCGCGCAGGTGCGGTGGGGCCGCGGCCTCCAGGTCGATCAATCCTTCGCGCAGGCAGAGACCCGAGGCGCAGCCGAGGACAAGCAGGAGGGGGAACCCCAATGCCGGGCTCAGAGTGGGCGGCGCCATCGCGGCCACCGCGTAGCCGAACGCGGCCAGCACCGCACCCGCAGTACCGGCCTGGGGCCCCCACCGCAGCGCGCGGGCCAGTACCTGAACGACACCGCTGACACCGTTGACGAGCAGGGTGGCCGTGCCCGCCGCCATCGGAGCCGCGAGCGCGGTGTGTAGCCGGGTGGGGATCGTGACGAATCCCAGTGTCGCCGAGGCATATACCCACGGCGCAAGCGGCATGGCCCAGCTCAGCGCCCGGCTGAATGCTCGCCCCGCGGGTGCGGCCGGGGCGGTCCGGCCCGAGTCGTCGTTCGTGGCCGGCGCCGCCGCTTCGGTGCGTCGGGCCGCGCCGACGACCGCGAACGTCGCCAACATGAGAATGGCTGCGGCCACACCGAAGGAGACTCCGATGCCGGATCGTCCGGCCCACACAATGAACCCGCCGGCGAACGGGCCGAGGGCGAAACCGGCCGTCAGCACCGCCCCGGCGGTTGCGGCACCGGCGGGGCCGCGCAGATCCGATGCCCACGCGGTGCACGAACTGATGGCGAGGCCCACACCGATCCCGACGACCAGCCGACCCAGCAGCAGGGCGCCCGTGTGCTGGGACAGCAGCATCACCGCCGTGCCCACCAGCGCGGCGGCCGAACCCGTCACCGCGACCGACCGGCGCCCGAGCGAGTCCGACACGCGGCCACCGACGAGCAACCCCGGCAACAGCCCGACGGCGTAGATGCCGAAGATCCCGTCGAGCGTGGCCGTGCTGAGGTGCTCGCTGTCACTGATCACCGGCATCAACCCGACGAAGTGATTGGCGACCCACCCGGTGGCCAGCAGCAGTGCCAACACGCTGGCAAACAGCGCCCGGTCGCCCGCGGGCTCGCCCGCCGACCGCTTGATGCCATCGTTGCCGGTGCGCACATTCGACGAGGTCACGAAGGTTCTCCATTCCCAAACTCGAGGTGTGTGCGTGGCCGACCGACGATGATAGAACGCGACGCCACCGGGGCTGTTATTCCCGCTGGGGGTGATCGCATCGCTGCGTCGGCGCGACACCGCCGGCCCGGCGCCCGCCTGCAAACACGGCGATCACCGGTGCGGGGCTCGCTTCGGGGTTTGAAATCAGGCGATTTGGTCTACTGATACCACTACTCGCACCCAGGAAGGCAAATGATGAAGTACATTGCGGCAGCCACGATCGCGATCTCCGTCTTGCTGTCCAGCGCGTGTTCGGCCTCACAGGTCATCAACACCGGTGGCGACACGAAGTGCAAAGATTTCACCACCCAGGACGAGAAGAAGCAGAACGACGAAGTCAGCAAGATGCTCAAGGACAAGAACGGCGCCGACCCGAGCAATGTGGAGATCTCCGCAACGCGGCTTTCGGCGATGACGTACTGCCAGACACTCGGCAAGCCCGACACCAAGATCTCCGAGGCACCGCACGGCTGACGGCGGCCGCACCGACCGTGATGCCGTTGGCCATCGCGCTGTTGCCTGCTTGGGCAAGCTCACCGATGGGCCCTTGGGGGCCGCGGAGACCCGGATCGTGTGGCGGCGCGGGTAGTTCGCGTCAGCAGACAGGCGGCGGTGAGCAACTGCCAGGCGATGATCGAGTACACGCTGCCGCGCTCCCATACGCCGCCGGGCAGCAGCACCGTCTTCGCCGTCGCGGAATCGACCATCAGCATAGCGATGGAAGAAAACCCTAGGGCCGCAAGCACTTTGGAAGCCAAGCGGTACCAACGGCACTCGGCGAGTGCCGCGATCGCATCGGGTCCGGTCAAGATGGCGGCGTTGCCCCCAAGAATCGCCAGCGCGGCGCCGTCGACGTGCACCGTGCCGCTGTGCACCGTACCGATCACGACGTTACCGACAGCATTCCCGGCGACGACACCCAAAAACACCCTGGCCCTTCGGTTGTCGGGCACCCCCACGATCAGTGACGCGCCGAGCAGGAACAGGATGCCCTGCAAATAGAACGCCGCGTGTATCAAATACCCCCGTGGTGAGTAGACCGTCCGTCCGCGGACCAGCCTGCCGCTGGGGAGGCCGAGATCGCTGATGTAGTCGCGGGCATAGCTGTAGGCGGGCTCGAAGCCCGCCGCGGCGACCGCCTCGAGGACCAGGTAACCGATGGCCGCCACGACCCACAGGGCTGCTCCGCGCGCGCTGGCCACGTTGGGCGACTCCTTCCCGGCGGGACCGGTAAGGGCCGGCCGCTTTCATATTGGCGCCAATGTTTTCACGTGGGGCCGGCTTACCCGCACAATAACGCGATGCGTGCAGTGCGGGAGAACTTGAGAAGCGCGGCCTATCCGAAGCGTGCCGCCGCGGGCGTTCGCCGATGTCTGTCGACTCTCGCGCTGATCGGGCTGGTGGGATGCGCCGCACCGGCGCACAACCCCAGCTCGCCGGCCGCAGGCGGCGAGTTCGCGGGCCCTATCGACATCGGCAACGGCCGGCACCTGTATCTCAAGTGCCTCGGAAAGGGCGGGCCCACAGTCATTTTGGAGTCGGGATATCACAACTCCTCGGATCCGTGGAGTCAGTCCGACACCGCTGCGCCGGCAACGGGTCCGGCCGTGCTGCCGTCGCTGGCCGCGGACCACCGCGTCTGCGCCTACGACCGGCCCGGCACCCTGCGCTATGCCGATCCACCCAGCATCACCGACCGCAGTTCGCCGGTGGCGATGCCACGCAGCGCCCAAGACGTTGTCCAGGATCTGCATGCGCTACTCGCCGCCGCCCGTCTTCCCGGCCCGTACGTCCTGGTCGGGCACTCGCTGGGCGGGCTGTTCATTCGGCTGTACGCCCAAACATATCCCGACCAGGTGCGGGCGCTGGCGTTCGTCGACGCCTTTCCGGTCGAGATACCGGACCTGATGGGATCGGACTGGCCGACCTACCGCCAGGCGTTGGACCAGCCGTTGCCCCAGTTCGCGAATGCGCCGTCGTTTGAGGAGATCGACATCGACAAGAGCGTCGCCCAGGTCGGCGCGGCCCCCGCCTTACCGGCGGTCCCCGCCGTCGTGCTGACCAGGACTGAACCGTTTGCGGTTCCCGGCACCGTCTCGCCGGAGCAGAGCGGGAAATTGGAGCAGGCGTGGCGAGAGGCATCGGCGGATCTGATTGCGCTGCGCCCGCAGACACCGCACCTGATCGCGACCGGCAGCGACCATTTCATCCAGATCCACCAGCCCGATCTGGTCGCGGCCGGTGTACGTCTGGTGATGCAGAGGTCGGAAACGTCCCGATGACCGCAGCCGTGCGCCGGCTCCGCTCAGAAGAACGTCCCGGCATGCGGCGCTTCGGGCACCGCGAACAGTTCATCGGCCACATTCAGCGCCACCGGATCGTCGGCGCGGGCCAGCCCGGCCGCGGTAAGGCTGCGCCAGCTCGTGCCGCCGAGCAGCGCGGCCCCAAGCCCCGCGATCCCGACGCGGATGTCGGCGTGCCGGCTTGTCGGTTCGGCGCCGGCGCCGCTGATCGAGAAGCTCACCGAATTCGTCGACAGCAATGGGTCATTCACCGCGATAGTCACCGTCCCGCCGCCGACATAGGATCGTGCCGTCAGCGCACGCGGGACATCGATGACTCGCAGCCACGTTTCGTCGTGCACAGCGGTGACCTTCGCCGCCCGACAATCGACGAACAGCCACGGCAACACGTCGTCGATCGGCAGCATCCAAAACTGCACTCGGTCAACTAGATCCAGGCCGAGCAGAAAACGCAGCAACCCGAGATAGGCGTCGGCGGACGGCGCGAAGAAATCCTCGACCACGACGGTGCGTTGGTCGCTGACGAACCAATTTTCGGTGCCGATCGGCCGGTAGCGGGCGAAACCGGTCTCGGCGCCCGGTTCGCCATGTGCGGCGACATACCAAGCCCCCGAGGAGGATTCGGCTCGGCGCCGCGTGCTCTCCCACCACACCCCAGGGCGGTCGATGGTTCCGGGACGCGACGGGCGGTTGGCGTCGTAGACGCGGGGCAGAATGTCCCAGACTTCGGCCGTGCCGAGCAACCGCACCGGGCCACCCGGGCCGACCCCGGGGCGAAACGCCGCCCGCGCGGTCGTAACCTCCACGCTCTGGAAGCGACTCGCCACCCCGTAGCCATACCGCTCATAGATGGTGGCCTCCGACGCCCGCAGCGACGCGACGACCTCGCCACGCGCCGCGACGTCGCGGAGCTGGTGACGGATCAATTCGGTGGCGACCCCCCGCCGGGTGAACGACGGCAAGACGCCGATGTGGGTTACCGCGGCGTGGCCCACGGCGGCTCCGCCTGGAAGTGTCAGGCTGCTCGTCACAGCATCCGCGGTGCCGACGAGTTGTCCGTCGACGAACGCGCCGACGGTGCGCCCGGGCTCGAACAGCTTGGTGATCTGGCCGGGCGGCAGGTTCTGCACGGGCGGCAGGCCCACCATCGCGGTGCGGAACAGTTGAGCCGCGGCGACCAGGTCGTCGTCGGTGTCCAGGACCCGGATCTCGGTGGTCATTCGGCCATCATGACGCGCCCTGCGCGTCGGGTCACCCGAATTGCGCGCCTGCTAACGGATCGGCAGCCCGGTCACCGCCCGCGAAATCACCAACCGCTGGATCTCACTGGTGCCCTCGAAGATCGTGAAGATCTTCGCGTCGCGGTGCATGCGCTCCACGGGGTAGTCGCGGGTGTAGCCGTTGCCACCAAGGATCTGGATGGCCTCGTCGGTGACGTAGACCGCGGCCTCGCTCGCGATCAGCTTGGCCATCGAGCCCTCCGCCGAGTCGAAGTTCTGGTTGTTGCGCGCCATCCAGCCGGCCCGCCACACCAGCAGGCGGGCCGCGTCGATGCGGCTCTTCATGTCCGCCAGCTTGAACGCCACCGCTTGGAATTCGCCGATCTTGCGGCCGAATTGCTCACGCTGGCAGGCATAGTCGAGTGCGTACTCGTAAGCGGCCCGCCCCACGCCGACGGCCATCGCCCCGACGGTGGGCCGGGTGCGCTCGAAGGTCTTCATGGCCGCCTGGCCACCCGTGGAGGCACCGGACTTGACCCGGGCGATCCGCGCCTCGAACTTCTCCCGGCCGCCGAGGATGGCGTCCTCGGGCAGCCGGACGTTGTCGAGCACCACCTCGGCGGTGTGCGACGCCCGAATGCCGTGCTTCTTGAATTTCTGGCCCTGCGCAAGACCTTTGGTGTCCGGCCCGATGACGAAGCTCGCCTGCCCGCGGGTGCCGAGTTCGGGATAGACGGAGGCCACCACGATGTGCACGTTGGCGATGCCGCCGTTGGTGGCCCAGGTCTTGGTGCCGTTGAGCACCCACTCGTTGGTCGCCTCGTCGAAGCGAGCGCGGGTGCGGATGCCGCCGACATCAGAACCCGCGTCGGGCTCCGACGAGCAGAAGGCGCCGAGCTTGGGCTCGTCGGCCGTACCGAACATTTCGGGCAGCCAGCGCCCCAGCTGTTCGGGAGTTCCGTTGCCCGCCAACGCCGCTGCGGCCAGGCCGGTGCCCATGATGGACAGCGCGATGCCCGCGTCACCCCAGAACATCTCCTCGAACGCGGTCAGCATGCCCAGGCCGGTGGGCTCGGCCGCCTGCTGCGCGAAGAAGTCGGGGGAATACAGGCCGACCTTTGCGGCTTCCTGGATCACCGGCCACGGCGTTTCCTCCCGTTCGTCCCACTCGGCCGCGGCCGGACGGATGATGTCGGCCGCGAACTTGTGCACCCAGTCGCGCACCTCGATCACGTCGTCGGACAGTTGCAGTGAAAATGTCACAGCTGTGCTCCTGAAATAGGTTGCGTATTAACGGTTTCGGTATTGGTTGAGAACGCTGACCGTTTGGTTGACCCACGCCTCGAAATATCGCTCTTCATCGGTGTTTCCGGGCAGGCGGCCGGTGAGGGCCTGCAGAGTCGCGGCGTACGACAGCGATCCGATCGCGACCGCCGCGGCCGCTTCGGGATCGGGAATGCTGGTGCGGCCGGACCGGTTTAATGCCGACAGTTCGTCGGCGAAGCGTTGGTAGGCGTTGTCGGTGATGACCTGCCACGTTTTTTCGTCGAGATCACCGAGCTCGTCGGGTTCACGCAGCATGACCTTGAGCAGATCTTCGCTCTGTTTGAGGTTGCTCCAGATCAGCTCGCCGGCGATGCGCACCGCCCGCTCAACGCTGCCCGGTTGTCCAGCGTCGTATTCCTCTCGCGCGGCCACGATGCTGTCGATGCGGTGCGCCACCGCCGCCTCGAGAAGCTCGCGCTTGGAGCCGAAGTGCTTGTAGAGCGCGCCCGAGCCGGGCGCCAGGCCCGATTCCCGCTGGATGTCGGCCACCGACGTCGCCGCGTAGCCCTTGGCGGCAAAGAGCCGCAGCGCCGCCGACAGCAATCGGTCACGGCCGGAGGCGAGCATGGTGAGAGAGTACTCACTCACCCTGGTCACGGCAAAATCGGGCGGGTTCAAGCACGTGGCGGAGGAGGTGGCGAGGCGGCTGGCGTTAAATTCTTGCGAAACGCCACCGCGCTTGATCGCGCCGGACCGGTACTGCTGTGAGGGTTGTACTCAGGTTGGTTGACCAACGATCAGCACCACCGAAGGAGCCTGACATCCGCGTCCTACCGCGCGTGCAGCTGCCCATGCGGGTGCTGTCGCTGCGCACGATCGTCATCGTCGCCGCCATATCGGTGATGACCCTCGTTGTGCTGCTGGGCACCTGGGTGTGGGTGGGGGTGACCAACGATCAATACAGCCAGCTCGATCGGCGGCTCGATTCGGTCAGCAGCCTGGGTGACATCAGCAGCCTGCTCAACAACGCGGAGCACACCAACCCGGACCGCCCCGCGCCGGATGGCAACCTGGTGCGCACCGCCCGCATCGGCGGCGTGACCGTGTCGGTGCCCAACAGCATCGTGTTGCCCCGGCTTCCCGACGGCTATGCCAACACCACCATCAACGGGGTGCAGTACCGCGTCCGCACCTTCACAGCGGGCCCCGCCTCCATCGCGCTGGCCGCTCCGCTGGCCGAAGCTCAGCACCGGATCAACGAACTGCACCTACGGGTGCTGCTGATCTGTGCCAGCGTGATCGGCGGCACCGTCGTCGTGGGCTGGGTGATCTCGTTGATCATGGTCAATCCATTCCTGCTGCTGGCCCAACAGGCCCGCGCGATCAACGCCCAGTCGAGCCCCGACGAGGTTCAGGTTCGCGGCGTGCGCGAGGCCGTGGAGATCGCCGAAGCGGTCGAGGGAATGCTGGCCCGCATCGGCAAGGAGCAGCAGCGCACCAAGGCCGCGCTCGAATCGGCCCGCGACTTCGCCGCGGTCGCCTCCCACGAGCTGCGCACCCCGTTGACCGCCATGCGCACCAACCTGGAGGTGCTGTCCACCCTGGATCTGCCGCTCGAGCAGCGTCACGAGGTCATCGGCGACGTCATTCGCACCCAGAGCCGCATCGAGGCGACACTGACCGCGCTCGAGCGGCTGGCCCAGGGTGAGCTGACGACCGTCGACGATTTCGTCCCGTTCGACATCACCGAGCTGTTGGACCGTGCCGCGCACGACGCACTCCGCATCTACCCCGACGTGGACGTGTCGCTGGTGCCCTCGCCGACGGTGTTGATGATCGGATTGCCCACCGGGCTGCGGCTAGTGATCGACAACGCGCTCGCCAACGCCGTCAAGCATGGGAATGCCCGCAAAATCCTGCTGGCCGTTGGCAGTTCCGGCGAGGGCGTCGAGATCACCATCGACGACGACGGCACCGGTGTCCCCGAATGCGAACGCGCCACCGTCTTCGAACGGTTCACCCGAGGCTCGACGGCGTCCCGATCGGGCTCGGGGCTGGGCCTGGCGCTGGTCGCCCAACAGGCCGAATTGCACGGCGGCACAGCGGCATTGCAGACCAGTCCGCTCGGAGGCACCCGGTTGTTGTTGCGGCTGGCCGGCGATGGGCGCGGTCCGGCATAGCGGCGGATAGCTGGGCGCCGCCGTTATTTCAGGCCGAAAAAGTTCCCATCGGGACGCCGAAAAACAGGCGCGCCCCGGGCATTGGCTATGCCGATCTTCGGCAATAGCCCCGCAATTACCAGCGGCCTTTTCGTAGGGACATTCGGCATCAAACTCGCAGCGTTATGCCGTCGCCTTCCGCGACGCTCGCAAAGGCCGTGACCCGGGCGCACCAGGTAACCGAGGTGCCTTTGTGACAGCCGAGTCCTGAGAGGCGGCTGAGGTTATCACCGACTCCTTTTGGTAATCCAGTACTTTCACGCTTGGAGCCGGCGCCGCTAAACAAAATCCTGCGGCCTAAGCCGGTCCCGACCGGAGTGAATAACACGATCACCGAAATCCCATTACACTATGGCCCCAAGCACCCGGATTTGGGTTGAGCGTTCGGAGGGAAATCATGGGTCCTGTCACGTCGGTGCAGTCAGAGGCGGTGCTGGCGTCGGCCGGCGCCGAGACGGCGATCAGCGCGGAGACCGAGGCGGCGGCTTCGGCTGCCGCGCCCGTTCTGCTCGGTGTGCTGCCGATGGGCGGCGATCCGGACTCGGCCATGTTCGCGGCGGCGCTTAACGCCTGCGGCGGCAGCTACCTGGGCGTAGTGTCTGAGCACGCCGCCCAGCGCGGCCTGTTCGCCGGCACGCAGAGCATCGCCTCGAGCACGTACGTCGTCACGGAGCTCATGCGCAGCTTGACGATGGCAATCGGGGCTTAGTCACCAGGTTCCCAGCGAGGCATTAAGGGGGGAAGTACGCATGGCCGATCCGGGATGGGCTGCGCGTACGCCTGAGGAAAACGACATGCTGCTCAAGGCGGGGGCCGGCGTCATCACCCACCTGGCGAACCAGGCCGCCTGGACTGCCTTGGCGGCCACCCATCACGGCTCCAGCATCGCGTCAACGATCAACACCGTCGCGACGTCGGCGAGCTGGACGGGCTCGGGTTCGTTGGCCTCGGCTGCCAACGCGACCGCGCTGAACGCGTCGCTGCACGGGCTGGCCGGCTGGGTCGACGTCAAGCCGGCGGTGGTGTCGACTGCGGTCTCGGCGTACCAGATGGCGTACGGCTCGATGCGCCCCGCTCCCGAATGCATCGGCAACCGCACCGAGACCGCCGCCGACTACGGCATCAACCCGCTGGTCCTCGGCGCGTTGACCCCACGCATCACGTCGCTGGAGCTCGAATACTTCGGGTCGATGTGGCCGAACAACTCCGCGGTCGGCGCCAGCTACGGAACGATCCTGACGGCCCTGTCGCAAAGCCTCACCATCCCTCCGCCGATCGCATCCATGGGCGCATCGCCGGCCGCGCCCGCGCAAGCGGCGGCGGCGGTCGGCGAGTCGGCGGCGGAGCAGGGGGCCGGCGACGGCATGCGCGCCGCCTTCCAGGGCGCCCAGACCGGGACGCAGGGGGCCGGTCAGGCCGCCTCGGGTGGGCAGGACTTCATGAGCCAGGCCAGCACGCTGATGCAACCGGCGCAGCAACTGATGGGAGCGGTCCCGCAGGTGATGCAGGCCCCGATGCAGATGATGCAGGCGCCGATGCAGATGATTCAGCCGCTGATGGGCATGTTCGCCAATCCCGGCGCCATGGGCATGGGCGGAGCGGCGCCGGCCGTCTCGGCGGTCTCGGCCACCACCGGACTGTCCGCGGCGGAGGCCGGGGCCGGCGGCGGCGCGTCCCTGGGTGGCGCCGGCATGCCCGCAACCAGTTTCACCCGTCCGGTCAGCGCCTTCGAGCCCGCGACCGGCGGCCGGCCGGTAGGGCTGCGGCCGGCCGGGGCCTTGGGCGCCGAGGCCATGCGACCGCAGACGACGTCGATGGGCGGTGCCCCGATGGGCGGTATGCCCGTGGGTCACGGGGCGGGAAGCGACCGCGGCTCGCGTGACAAAGCCGACCAGCCCACGACCGTGCGAGTCGTCGACGCCCGAGTGTGAACCACTGGTGAAAGGTGAATCGACAGGTCCAATTAGCCGCCATACACTTCGCTTCATGCCCACACGGGGGGCGGCCCACCGGAGAAGGAGAATTCCGTGACAATCAAAGTAACACCGCAAATGCTTCGCGATGCTTCCAACGCCATTCAGGCGAACATGGAGCACGCGATCGGGATTGGCCAGGGATACGTCGCGAATCAGGAGAACGTGATGAATCCGTCCACCTGGTCTGGCTCGGCGGTGACGGCGTCACACGCGACGGCCATCGAAGTTCAGAACGACTTGAACAAGGTTTTGACTGGCGGCACGCGTCTGGCCGAAGGTCTTACGAAGGCGGCGGCCCTGATGGAAGGCCACGAGGCCGATTCTTCGCACGCCTTCAGCGCGCTATTCGGCGGCCACGGCTCCTAAACATCCACTCAGTCGCAATTCCATCAATGGTCTTTTGAAAGGAACTCACAATGTCCGACCCGATCACCTATAACCCGGGAGCCGTCGCGGACTTCGCCACCGACGTCGCCTCCCGCGCGGGCCAGTTGCAGTCGATTTTCGACGACACCTCCAACCGCACGCACGCCCTCCAGGAATTTTTCGCCGGCCACGGCGCATCGGGCTTCTTCGAGGCGCAGGCGCAGATGCTGTCCGGGCTGCAAGGCCTCATCGACACCATCCGCCAGCACGGCGTGACGACGTCCCACGTGCTGGACAACGCGCTGAGCACCGACCAGCACATCGCCGGTCTGTTCTGAGTCCATCCGACCAAGCGAAGGTGGGGCGGCTGCCCCGGGCGCGTGTGCCCCACCTTTGGTCTCCTGTTCACGGGTCGGCCGATTCATCCAGTGACGATGAGGCGAGATGCTGACAACGACGGTGGACGGCTTATGGGTGTTGCAGGCGGTCACCGGGGTCGAGCAAACCTGCCCTGAATTGGGGCTGCGGCCGATGCTGCCGCGCCTGGACACCCCCGAGCGCGCCCGGAACCATCCCGCGGCCGCCGAGCTGGTGGCCGCCGGTGCGCTCGATGAGGCCGGCAACGCCGACCCGATGATTCGAGAATGGCTGACGGTCCTGTTGCGACGAGACCTCGGACTGCTGGTGATGATCGGGGTACCGGGTCGGGAGCCGACGCGCGCATCCATTTGCCGCTTCGCGACGTGGTGGGTGGTCTTGGAACGCCATGGGGACATGGTGCGGTTGTATCCCGCGGGAACGGCCGGCAATGAAGCGTCGGCCAGCGACCTGCTGGTGGGTCAGATCGAGCGGCTGTGCGGCGTGGCCGAGGCGGCACCGCTGAAGCCGGTCACGCTGGACACCGAGCAGTTACTGAACTCGGTGCGCGACGCCGCCAGCCTGCGAACATTCCTGCTCGAACAGCGCCTCGACGCTGACCAGCTGCAGATGGTCCTGACGGCCGCCGATCCGGCGCGGTCCGCGCACGCGAACATCGTCGGGCTGCAGGCCGGCGTGGGGCCGGACGAATTGGCGCGGATAGCCGTCGGCGACTCGACGGTGTCCATCGTCGACACCCCGGCGGGGCGGATCTGCATCGAAAGCGTCACCTCGGGGCAGCGTCAATACCAGATCCTCTCGCCGGGCTCGCGCACGGACATCGGCGGCGCGATTCAGCGGCTCATCCGCCGATTGCCCGCCGGCGACGAGTGGCACTCGTATCGGCGAGTCGTGTGACGCGGCGCTTTGCCATGGGAAGCAAAACGTAAGGGGCGCGACGGAAGCGAACTGACGAAAGTCAGTTAGTAGCCAAAGTCTTGGAATAGCAACATCTGTCGTACTTGCAAAGTTTTTGAACGGGGTAAACGCGGTTTCGGCAACCGTGTTAGCATCGCGTCGTGACGAGCCCTTGGAATGACCCGAATATGTCGGACGAAGGTGCGCTCAGACGGGGGGATCCGTCCGGGGCCAGCAACTTCCCGGATTCGGTATCCGACACAATGCGTATTACCGATCTGGCCGCGCCGCGGAAAATTCCACCCGGATCGGGCTGGCGGAAATTCATTTACTCCATATCTTTTCACAAAATAAATCCGGGCGAGTCGCCGCGGGAACGGCACTATCGCGATTTGCAGAATCGCATCCGGCGGCATATTCGACGGCAGTACGTCATCACGGTCGTCTCCGGCAAGGGCGGCGTGGGCGTGACGACGCTCGTCGCGTGCCTCGGGGGTGTGTTCCGGGAATGCCGCCCGCAGAACGTGATTGCGATCGACGCCGTCCCGGGTTTCGGCACGTTGGCCGACCGCATCGACGAGTCCCCGCCCGGGGACTACACCGCCATCATCAACGACACCGATGTCCAGGGATACGCGGATATTCGAGAACACTTGGGCCAGAACGTCATCGGCCTTGACGTCCTGGCTGGAAACCGGACTTCCGACCAGCCCAGGCCGTTGGTGCCCGCGATGTTCTCCGGGGTGCTTTCCCGCCTGCGACGCACCCACACGGTGATGATCGTCGACACCTCCCCGGACCTCGAACACGAGGTGATGAAGCCGGTACTGGAAAACACCGACACTCTCGTGTTCGTCTCCGGAATCACCGCGGACCGGTCGCGCCCGGTGCTGCGCGCGGTGGATTACCTGCGTTCGCAGGGTTATCACGAGTTGGTCTCGCGCAGCACCGTGATTGTGAACCACACCGACCAGATCACCGATAGGGACGCGCTGGCTTACTTGACCGAGCGCTTCACCAAGGTCGGGGCGACGGTCGAAGTGCTGCCGTTCGATCCCCACCTCGCCAAAGGCGGCATCATCGACACGGTTCACGAGCTGAAAAAGAAGTCGCGACTGCGCCTCTTCGAAATCACCGCCGGGCTGGCGGACAAATACATTCCTGACGCCGAGCGGTCGGTGCCGTGACAGCGCCGCATAAGGTCGCTTTCCCGGCGCGTTGTGCGGTCAACATTTCATACGAGAAGCATCTGTGTTCCCAGGTGTTCCCGGCCGCAATCCCGATGGAGGGATTCTTCGAGGGAATGGTGGAGCTTTTCGACGCCGACCTCAAGCGCAAAGGTTTTGAGGGCATCGCATTGCCCGCGGGCAGCTACGAACTCCACAAGATCAACGGGGTTCGGCTCGACATCAACAAGAGCCTCGACGAGCTCGGCGTCCAGGACGGCGACACCCTGGTGCTGGTGCCGCGGGTCGACGGTGAGTCGTTCGAACCGCAGTACGAATCGCTGTCAACAGGGTTGGCGGCCATGGGCAAATGGCTGGGCCGCGACGGTGGCGATCGGATGTTCGCGCCCGTGACGCCGCTGACGGCGGCGCACACCGCGGTCGCCGTGATCGCGATGGCAGTCGCGGTTGCCGTGGCATTGACGCTGCGGGCGCGGACATTCACCGACGGCCCCATCCCGGCAGCGGTGTCCGGTGCCGTCGGCGTCTTGCTCGGGGTTGCCACGCTGGTGGTGCGAAGCGGGTGGCGGGGACGGCGCGACCTGTTCGGTGGGTTCGCGTGGCTGGCGGTGTTGTCGCTGGCGACCGCCGGTGCGTGCGCGCCACCCGGCGTGCTCGGCGCCGCCCATGGGCTGATCGGCGCCGTCGTGGTGATCCTGGGCGCCATCGCCATCGCGGTGACGGCGCGAAACCGTTGGCAGACAGCGGTGGTCACCGCGGTGGTGACGGTCTGCGGGATCCTGGCCGCTGTCGCCGCGGTCCGCATGTTCCGGCCGGCTTCGGCTCAGGTGCTGGCGGTCTGCGTGTTGGTCGGATTGCTAGTCCTGGTCCGGATGGCCCCACTGATCGCGCTGTGGGTGGCGCGGGTACGGCCGCCGCACTTCGGATCGATCACCGGTCGAGACTTGTTCGCTCGGCGCGAGGGGATGCCCGTCGACACGGTTGCTCCGGTCAGCGAGGACGAATCCGAGGACGAGGACAACGAACTGACCGACATCACCGCGCGCGGCGCCGCGATCGCCGCCTCGGCGCGGTTGGTCAATGCGGTCCAGGTCGGCCTGTGCGCGGGCGTGTCGATAGTGTTGCCCGCCGCGGTATGGGGCGTGTTGACGCCCGGACGCCAATGGGCGTGGTTGGCGCTGGTGGTCGCGGGGCTGGTGGTGGGCATCTTCCTCACGCAGGGGCGCGGATTCGCCGCCAAGTATCAGGCCATCGCGCTCGTGTGTGGGGCATCGGCCGCGGTGTGCGCGGGTGTGGTCAAGTACGCCGTCGCCGCACCGAAAGATGCGATGACTGGCTTGATGTGGCCGGTGGTGACCGTGACGATCTTCGCCGCGTTGGGTTTGGCCGCAGCGCTTTTGGTGCCGACCATGAGGTTTCGGCCGTTCATCCGGTTGACGGTGGAATGGGTGGAAGTGCTCGCATTCATCGTATTGCTTCCAGCCGCGGCGGCCTTGGGAGGGCTCTTCACGTGGATTCGCCACTGAAAAGGGTCGCGGCGGTCGCCGCCGCCGTCACCCTGGTCGCGATGTCAGCCGATATCCCTGCCGCACTTGCCATTACACCACCCTCGGTGGACCCGGGGATGGTTCCGCCGGACGGGCCGCCGAGACCCGACCAGCCGATGCGCCGCGCCAACAGCTGCTCGACTCCGATCACCGTGAGGAATCCCGATGTGGCGCAGATGGCCCCGGGCTTCAACTTGCTGAACATCACGAAGGCATGGCAATACAGCACCGGCAACGGCGTTCCCGTGGCGGTCATCGACACCGGGGTCTCGCCGAATCCGCGGCTACCGGTGATCCCGGGTGGCGACTACATCATGGGCGAGGACGGCCTGTCGGATTGCGACGCCCACGGCACGATCGTCAGCTCGATCATCGGAGCTGCGCCGCAAGGGATTTTGCCGATGCCCCGGCCGATGCCCGCTACTCCGGCGTTCCCTCCGCCGGCCGGTCCACCGCCGGCCGCCGGCGCACCACCCCCACCGGTCGAGGTACCACCCCCGGTGGCACCCCCGCCCCCGCCGCCGCCGGTGACCATCACCCAGGTCCTTCCGCCTCCGCCACCACCGCCGCCGCCCCCGCCGCCGGAGGGAGGCGGCGCCACCGCCGCATCGAACGGTCCCGCAGATCCGCAAACCGAGGACGAACCCGCAGTGCCGCCGCTTCCCCCCGGAGCGCCCGACGGAGTGGTCGGGGTGGCCCCGCACGCCACCATCATCTCGATCCGGCAATCGTCACGCGCCTTCGAACCGGTCAACCCGCCGCCCGGAGATCCCTACTCGGACGAGAAGGTCAAGGCGGGAACGCTGAATTCGGTTGCGCGCGCGGTGGTTCACGCCGCGAACATGGGCGCCAAGGTGATCAACGTTTCGGTGACCTCGTGCCTGCCCGCCGCCTCCACGGCCGATCAGCGAGCGCTGGGGGCGGCGCTCTGGTACGCGGCCACCGCGAAGGACGCGGTGATCGTCGCGGCCGCGGGCAACGACGGGGAAGCCGGCTGTAACAACAATCCGACCTACGACCCGCTGGATCCGTCGGATCCCCGGGACTGGCATCAGGTCAAGATCGTCTCGGCGCCGTCGTGGTTCTCCGACTACGTCCTGTCGGTGGGCGCGGTAGATGCCAGCGGCGCCCCGCTCGACAAGAGCATGTCGGGTCCCTGGGTCGGTGTGGCCGCGCCGGGAACGCACATCATGGGCCTCTCCCCGCAAGGGGGCGGCCCGGTCAACGCGTATCCGCCGTCGCGGCCGGGCGAGAAGAACATGCCGTTCTGGGGAACCAGTTTCTCGGCGGCCTACGTCAGTGGCGTCGCGGCGTTGGTGCGGGCGAAATTCCCCGACCTCAGCGCGCATCAGGTGATCAACCGGATCGTGCAGTCGGCGCACAATCCGCCTGCGGGCGTTGACAATAAGGTCGGGTATGGGTTGGTGGACCCGGTCGCCGCGTTGACCTTCAACATCCCGCCGGGCGAGCGGATGCCACCGGGCGCTCAAAGCCGGGTCATCACCCCGGCAGCGCCGCCCCCGCCGCCCGACCACCGGGCGCGCAACATCGCCATCGGATTCCTGGGAATCGTGGCCGCCGGTGTGCTCGTGTTCGCGATCTCGGCGCGGTTGCGGAGGGCGCGATGAGGCCCGACCTGACCGGGTTCAGCCGCGGCAGTAATCGGCGGGTGGTCGGCGTGTGGACGGTGTTCGTTCTCGCGCTCGCGGCGTGGCTGGTGGGTGGTTACATCGGCGCGGCCCTCGCGGTGGTGGTGGGTATCGCGCTCGTCTTCGTGCGGTGGTGGGGGCAGCCGGCGTGGTCGTGGGCCGTCCTGTGGCGGCGCGGCCGGCGTCCGATCGACTGGACCGCCCCGATCACCGTGGCGAACAACCGATCCGGTGGGGGCGTGCGCGTGCAAGACGGCGTCGCCGTGGTGGCGGTGCAGCTACTCGGCAGGGCGCACCGCGCGACCATGGTGACCGGCTCGGTGACGGTCGAGACCGAAAACGTGCTCGACATCGTCGAATTGGTGCCGATGCTGCACCAGGCCCTGGGCCTGCAACTCGATTCGATCAGCGTTGTCACCATCGGTTCCCGGCACGGCACCACCGGAGACTTTCCGCGGGTGTACGACTCGGAGATCGGAACGCCGCCCTACGCGGGCCGGCGCGAGACGTGGCTGATCATGCGGCTGGCGGTGATCGACAACGCCCAAGCCCTCTTCTGGCGCACGACCGTTGGCGCGGCGGCCATTTCGGTCGCACAGCGCATCGCCGGGTTGTTGCGCTGCCAAGGATTGCGGGCGAAGGTGGCCACCGCCACCGACCTCGTCGAGCTCGATCGCCGGCTCGGGCGCGACGCGGTGTCGGGAAATGTGCAGCGATGGAAGGCCATCCGCGGAGAAGCGGGCTGGATGACCACTTACGCATACCCGGCTGAGGCGATCACGTCGCGCAATCTCTCGCAGGCGTGGACGCTGCGCGCCGACGAGGTCATCCAGAACGTCACGGTGTTCCCGAACTCCGAATGCACCGCGACGATCACGGTGCGAACCCCGACGCCCGCACCGACACCGCCCAGCGTGATTTTGCGCCGGCTCAACGGCGAGCAGGCGGCAGCCGCGGCCGCGAACATGTGCGGTCCCCTTCCGCACCTGCGGGGCATTCGGCGCAGCCCGCTTCCCCCGCAGCTCGTCACCGAGATCGGACCGTCGGGCGTCCTGATCGGCAAACTGAGCAACGGCGATCGGCTGCTGATGCCGGTTACCGACGCCGGCGAGTTGTCGCGCGTGTTCGTGGCGGCGGACGACCCGATCGCCAAGCGGCTCGTGATCCGCACCGCAGGCGCCGGCGAGCGGGTCTGCGTGCACACCCGCGACATGTCGCGCTGGGTCAGCGTGCGCATGCCGGAGATCAGCGTCGTGAGCAGCTCGCGTCCCGCACCGCGGACCACCGTGAGCGTCGTCGAGTACGCTGCGCGACGGGGCAACGCCTTTGGCGCGGCCGAAGCCGGAGGCATCGAGGCTGCGATCTCACCCACTCCGCGGCCTGCGACCGTGATCACGGTGGCACCCGCGGGGGCCAGGCTTTCCGAGGGGCAACGGCACGGCTTCGAGGTGATCATCGAGCAGATCAGCCCGGCGGTGGTGAACGTCAGTGCAGCAGGACAGGATTGGCTTGTCGAGATGGACATGTTCCGCGCCGAGAACCGCTACGTCAGTCTCGAGCCGGTAGGCATGTCGGTCGGCATATAGCGGGTCGGCAGGGCGAGTTTGAGGCACAGTGTGATGAGCGCACGTACCGGTGGCGGCGACAGCGCGAAGCCGCGCAAGGTGGCTGCCCGCAACCTCGGCGCTCGTGGCCACGGTGCTCGAGACGGGGGACGCGATGGGTGATTTACAAACAGCCCGAAGGCATTTCGACCGTGCCATGGCGATCAAGAGCCGGCAGGGTCGCGCGGCGGCGTTACCCGAGTTCGTTGCTGCCACCGACGCCGACAAGTCGATGGCCGATGCGTGGCTGGGGCGCATCGCGTGCGGCGACCACGACCTGGCCTCGTTGCGGCAGCTCTACGCCAGCAGCGAGTGGCTGCACCGCGAAACCACGCGCATCGGGCAGGCACTGGCCGCGGAGATCCAGCTGGGTCCCTACATCGGCATTACTGTCACCGACGCATCACAGGTCGGGCTGGCGTTGTCGTCCGCGTTGACGATCGCCGGTGAGTACGCCGAGGCGGACAAGCTGCTGACCAACCCTGACCTGCTCGACTCGTGGACCAACTACCAGTGGCACCAGTTGGCCCGGACGTTTTTGATGTACCGCACGCAACGCTGGCCGGACGTGCTGCTGGCCGCCGCCGAGGAGCTGCCCGCGCATGCCATCGTGATGTCGGCTGTGACAGCGTCGATTTGCGCGCTGGCCGCTCACGCCGCCGCCCACCTCGGGCAGGGCCGGGTCGCCCTGGACTGGCTGGACCGCGTCGACGTGATCGGGCACACCCAGTCGTCGTCGCGCTTCGACTCGGATGTGTTGACGGCCTCGATCGGCCCGGCCGACATCCCGCTGCTCGTCGCCGATCTGGCCTACGTGCGGGGGATGGTGCACCGGCAGCTGCGCGAGGAGGACAGAGCCCAGGTCTGGCTGTCCAAGGCCACCATCAACGGGGTCCTGACCGAGGCGGCCAAAGAAGCGCTGGCCGACCCGAACCTGCAACTGGTCGTGACCGACGAACAGACCATCAACCGCAGGACCGACCGCTGGGACGCCTCCTCGGCCAAGAGCCGCGACGAACTCGAGGACGACGCCGCCAACGACCGGCGCGCCGAGCTGTTGGCCGAGGGGCGAAAGTTGTTGGCCAAACAGGTCGGACTGGCCGCGGTCAAGGAAGCGGTCGCCGCGCTGGAAGACCAACTCGAAGTGCGGACAATGCGGCTCGAGCATGGCCTGCCGGTGGAGGGGCAGACCAACCACATGCTGCTGGTCGGGCCGCCCGGTACCGGTAAGACGACCACCGCCGAGGCCCTGGGCAAGATCTATGCCGGCATGGGAATCGTGCGGCACCCCGAGATCCGGGAGGTGCGGCGTTCGGATTTCTGCGGCCACTTCATCGGCGAGTCGGGCCCCAAGACCAACGAACTGATCGAAAAGTCGCTCGGGCGAATCATTTTCATGGACGAGTTCTATTCGCTGATCGAGCGCCATCAGGACGGCACACCCGACATGATCGGCATGGAGGCCGTCAACCAGCTGCTGGTCGCCTTGGAAGTGCACCGATTCGACTTCTGTTTCATCGGCGCGGGTTACGAAGACCAGGTGGATGCGTTCCTTACCGTGAACCCGGGTCTGGCCGGCCGGTTCAACCGCAAGCTCCGCTTCGAGTCCTACTCGCCGGCCGAGATCGTCGAGATCGCGCACCGCTACGCCACCCCGCGCGCGAGCCTGCTCGATGACGGCGCGCGCGAATCCTTCCTGGACGCGGCGACGACCATCCGCAACTACACCACTCCCGGCGGGCAGCACGGCATCGACGCCATGCAGAACGGCAGGTTCGCCCGCAACGTTGTCGAACGTGCCGAGGGCTTTCGCGACACCCGAGTGGTCGCGCAAAAGCGGGCGGGTCAGCCGGTGACGGTGGAGGATCTGCAGATCATCACCGCGGCCGACCTGCAGGCCGCGGTGCGCAGCGTATGTTCGGACAACCGCGACATGGCGGCCATCGTCTGGTGACGGTTACGCGGGCTCGAAGCGGAACACGGCCAGCCGGCCCGCCAGCGCTTCGAATTCGTCGGCCGTGCCGTCGCGCACCATCCCCGACCGTTTCGCAAACGCCACGCCGACCGGAACTTCGGTGGGGAACGCCCGCAGCACCGGCCGGGCCTCGTTGGCGGACAGTTCGACGATCCGGACGGGACGCGACCGTCGGCCACGGGTGAGCGTGCCCGCGCCCGCGGCCCGGGCGTTGGCCGCCCAGTCGGCGCCGGGATAGCCGGCCACCACGTAGAGGCCGCCTTCGAAGTGGAAGGGCGTCATCGGGGTGCTGCGCGGCTGACCCGACTTGCGGCCCGGCACGGTGAGCACCATCGCGGGCCCGGTCGGAATCCCGAGCCGCTGCACCGCCATCATGAACTTGTTCATCGGCTTGAGGTAGCGCGGGGGACGCGGATCGGTCATCTTCAGATTCCTACTTTCTCGTTGTCGAACACGCCGCGGTGCTCGGAAACCCAGTGCGCGAACGGAACTGGCGGGCGGCCGAGGATTTTCGCCACATCGCCAGTGACCAGGGCGGGCTTGTCGAGGGTCTCGGCGAGCATGGCGATGTAGGCGTCGGCGAATCCGGCGCCGAACCCCAGCCCGATGAATCGTTGCCGCACGGCCTCGGCGGGGATCTCGCGATACTGCAGCGCCCGGCCCAGGACACCGCCGATGACCTCGACCAGCTCCGCGTTGGTGAACGCCTGTGGACCGGTCAGCGGGATCCGCTGTCCGACAAGCTCATCGGTGAGCAACGCGTGCGCCGCGACGCTCGCGATGTCCGACTCGACGATCGGCGCGGTCGACGCGGCGGCGTATGGGCCGGCGACCACGTCGCCGGCACGGATCTGCGCCGACCACATGCCGGCGAAATTCGTCGCGAACACCGTGGGCCGCAGGCTCACCCAGGCGAGGCCGGAGTCGATCGCCAGGCGTTCGACCTCCCTGTTGCGGTCGCCGCGAAACCGGGACGGCTGCCGGGTGACGTCGTCGTCGGCGTTGATCGCCGACAGCGCGACCAGCTTGGTGACTCCTTCTAGCCGGCATTGGGCCACGACTTCTGCCAACTGCCCGCCCAGCGCCCGCGAGTTCAGGAACACCGCGGAGGCACCCGACAGCGCGTCGGTGGCCGAACCGAACAGCTCGACGCCCGGTGGAAAACCGGCCGGCGCCCGTTGCCGGGTGACCGCGCGAACCTGGGCGCCGGCGGCGATCAGTTCGTTGACGAGCGGGCGTCCGACGTTGCCGGTCACCCCGGTGACGACGATGGTCATGAGTGGGTCCCTTCCGTGAACTTCTTGCACTGGGAGAAACGACGGGGGAAAAGGTGGGAAAGTTACATCGCGAGCCCGGTAACTTTTTGCCCCTGCAGATCGTCGAAGAGTCATGAACCAGTCGCCGTCCGCCAGCGCCCAGGTCAGCGAGGCCTGGCGCCGCCACCGCCCGTACCTGGTCAACCTCGCCTATCAGATGCTGGGCGATATCGGTGAGGCGGAAGACATTGCGCAAGAGGCCTTTCTGCGGTTCTCGCGCGCCGACGCCGACCAGATCGAGGACGCCCGCGGCTGGCTGACCGTGGTGGCGAGCCGACTCTGTCTCGACCAGGTGCGCTCGGCTCGTGCCCGCCACGAGCGTCCCGGCGACGTCGAGGAACAACCGGCACCGCGCCGCTTCGACCCGGCCGACCGGGTCACCCTCGATGACGAGATCCGCACCGCGCTGCTCGAAGTGCTGCGCAGGCTCAGTCCCGCTGAACGGGTCGCCTTCGTGCTGCACGACGTATTCGGTGTGCCTTTCGACTCGATATCGGAGACCGTGGGCCGCCCGGTCGGCACCTGCCGCCAGCTGGCACGGCGCGCACGGTCCAAATTCCATGCGGCACAACCGAAGCTGACCGAAGTCGTGCCGGCAGAGCACCAGCTGGTCACCGAAAAGTTCATCACCGCATGCGCCAACGGTGACCTGGATGGGTTGGCCGCCGTCCTGGACCCGACGGTATGGGGCGTGGGCACGATCCTCGCGGACCCGGCACCGCCACCACAGATCAACCACGGGCCGGATGCCGTGGCCACCAACCTGTTGCGCTACCTGTGGCCGGACGTGACCCTGGTCAGCGGTCCCGCCGGGGGACCGGTGTTGCTGGCCTTCAGCGAGCGCCGCCTGTTCGCCGTCATCGTGCTGACGATCGACGGATCCCGGGTGCGCAAGATCGAGGCGATCGCCGACCCTTCGGCGCGGGCCTAGTCCCGCTTGTTAGTCGGGCCCGGGTCTTTCGCGCCGTCGGGACGGGCCGCGAAGTAGCCGGCGATGGTCGCGGTGACCTCGAGGAACTTGCGGCGCGTGGCCGGCGCCATCTCGTGGGCCACGTCGATCACGCCACCGGGCCGCAGGTGGGGGTCGAACGGCACCTCGATGACCGGGCGCCCATGATCGGTGAATTCGCGAGCGAGCAAGGCCCGGGTGCGTTTGTCGGCATGCCCATCGGAATCGTTGAGCACCACCAGGCTGCGCTGCAGCAGCGTGGTCAAGCCGTGATCGGTCAGCCACTCCATCGTCCGCGCCGCGGCGGAGGCGCCGTCGGCCCACGGCGACGACACAACGATCAGCGCATCCAGGTCACGCAGGACTTCCTGGGTGAGCGGCGAGTCCATCGTCGAACCGCAGTCGATGACCGAGATCGTGAAATGGCGGTCCAGCCGCAGCGCGGCTTCCCGGTAGATCGCCGGATCGAGCACCCGGCGCGGGCCCGACGCGGGTTCGCCGGCGAGCACGTGCAGGCCCGCGGTGTTACGGCCCAGCCGCGCCACCACGTCGTCGAAGGACCGAAGGTTCTTGTCGGCGGTCAGCTCCCAGAACGAGCCCGTCGACGCCGGATCGATTCGGCTGCTGAGCCGGCCGAACGCCGTGTCGGCGTCGATCGCCACCACGTGGTCTTGCCGGCGCAGAGTGGCGAGCAGCGAGCCCACGCTCGCGGCCACCGACGTCTTTCCCACGCCGCCCTTGCCCAGCACCCCGACTTTGTAGTTGCCGTACAGGCGGGTCCGGATGGCCGCCTCGAACTGGGCCTCCTGTTGTTGGACGGGAGAGGGGCCCAGATTGATCAGGCCGAAAGTGGCCAGCCGCAGGGCGCGTCGCCAACCGCGGTCGGGTAGCGCCCCGGCGCCCTGCTGCGAATCCGGTGGGGGGCCTGGGTGGGGGGCCTGCGGGGCTGCCGCGGGAGGAGTGGGCCGGCCCGGCTGCGGGGGTGGCGGCCGGAACGATGGCGGAGCGGGCGGGGCCGACTGGGCGGGCGGCGACCAGCCTTGCGGCGGCGCCGGCGGCCGGCCCGATGGGGGCGGGGGAGGAGCCGACGGGGGGCGCGGGGGAGCGGGCCGCTGGGCGACCGGAGCCGCGGCGGGCCGGGACTCTTGGGGCGCCGGCGGGGGTTGTTGCGCGGAGGGGCCGGACGGGTGTGGTGGGGGCGTGCTCGGCCGTTCGGGCTGCAGACGGTCCCGCAGGAATTCGTCGCGCTCGTTCATGGGCTCCTCGCGTGCCGGGTGGTGATCGTCGCGCCGGTGGGCCGGCGGCAACGAACGCCTTACGTGATCATCGCCACCGTCCAAACCCGAGATTGCCGGGGGTGGCCGATCCGTCCAGTATCTCTTGTCGCGCCCCGTCCGCGAACCTGCAAACTCTAGTGCGCGCGGCTACGGGCGGTCGTGATGCGCCCGGGTGGGCGCTGAGCACGCCGGTATTCGCGCCCAGCAACCTCGTCAACCGGCCCGGCGCACTCGTCAGCAAACTCTGTGGGGGAGGGTCCATCAGGCTCGGACCTCCCGGCAGACCCGCAGCTACCGCAAGAATTCGTTGCCCCGGACGGGTGGTGGGCATAATCGGGGATCAATGGCAGCAGCGAAATTTACGACGCCGCCGACTGCCGGTTAGACTTGACGAAGTTGGCATGTCAGGCGGGTATTGTCATATCGTTTTACGACTTGTCGAGACCGGTTCCAGGCCGCCGTTCAAAGCTGCACGGGCATCCCTAACAGGATCATCTCCGCCTGGGGCACAGCCCATCGAGACAAGACCGAAGGGGTTCTCGCCCGCAACCTCAAGGGTGCGACCTCGTCGGGGCCGCTGGTAACGGCCGCGCGGAACGTTCAGGTGAAGGGTCAGGTGCATATGACGCCCAAGCGCGTCGGGTTATACAACCCCGCGTTCGAGCACGACTCGTGCGGGGTTGCCATGGTCGTCGATATGCACGGCCGCCGTAGCCGCGACATCGTGGACAAGGCAATCACCGCGCTGCTGAACCTCGAGCACCGGGGTGCCCAGGGCGCCGAACCGCGCAGTGGTGACGGCGCCGGCATCATGCTTCAGGTCCCCGACGCTTTTCTGCGCGAGGTCGTCGACTTCGAATTGCCCGCGGAGGGCAGCTACGCCACCGGCATCGCGTTCCTGCCGCAGTCGTCCAAGGACGCCGCGGCGGCCTGTGCCGCGGTGGAGAAGATCGCCGAAGCCGAGGGCCTGACGGTGCTGGGCTGGCGCAACGTGCCCATCGACGATTCGTCGCTGGGCGCCCTGTCCCGCGACGCGATGCCCACCTTCCGCCAGGTCTTCATGGCCGGCGCATCCGGCATGACGCTGGAGCGCCGCGCCTACGTGGTGCGCAAGCGCGCCGAGCACGAACTGGGCACCAAGGGCCCCGGCCAGGACGGGCCCGGTCGCGAAACCGTTTATTTCCCAAGCCTTTCCGGCCGGACGCTGGTCTACAAGGGCATGCTGACCACACCTCAGCTCAAGGCGTTTTACCTTGACCTGCAAGACGATCGGTTGACCAGCGCGCTGGGCATCGTGCACTCGCGGTTCTCCACGAACACCTTCCCGTCGTGGCCGCTGGCGCACCCGTTCCGCCGCGTCGCGCACAACGGTGAGATCAACACCGTCACCGGCAACGAGAACTGGATGCGCGCCCGCGAGGCGCTGATCAAGACCGACGTTTTCGGGACCGAGGCCGACGTCGAGAAGCTGTTCCCGATCTGTACGCCGGGGGCGTCCGACACCGCGCGTTTCGACGAGGCCCTCGAACTTCTGCACCTGGGCGGGCGCAGCCTGGCCCATGCGGTGTTGATGATGATTCCCGAGGCCTGGGAACGCAACGAGACGATGGATCCCGCGCGACGGGCGTTCTACCAGTACCACGCCTCGTTGATGGAGCCGTGGGACGGCCCGGCGTCGATCACGTTCACCGACGGAACCATCATCGGCGCCGTGCTCGACCGTAATGGCTTGCGCCCCTCGCGAATCTGGGTCACCGAAGACGGCCTGGTGGTCATGGCCTCCGAGGCCGGCGTGCTGGACCTGGACCCGGCCAAGGTGGTCCGCCGGATGCGGTTGCAGCCCGGCCGCATGTTCCTGGTGGACACTGCGCAGGGCCGCATCGTCTCCGACGAGGAGATCAAGGCGGAGCTGGCCGCCGAGCACCCGTACCAGGAATGGCTGGACAGGAACCTGGTTCCGCTCGACGACCTGCCGCAGGGCAACTACAAGCGGATGCCGCATGACCGACTGGTCAAGCGCCAGCAGATATTCGGCTATACCTACGAGGAACTCAACCTCCTGGTCGCGCCGATGGTCCGCAGCGGCGCCGAGCCGATCGGGTCGATGGGCACCGACACCCCGGTCGCGGTGCTCTCGCAGCGGCCCCGGATGCTCTACGACTACTTCCAGCAGCTCTTCGCGCAGGTGACCAACCCGCCGCTGGACGCCATCCGCGAGGAGGTGGTGACCAGTCTGCAGGGCACCACCGGCGGCGAGCGCGACCTGCTCACGCCGACCGAGCGTTCGTGTCATCAGATCGCGTTGCCGCAGCCGATTCTGCGCAACCGGGAGCTGGCGAAGCTGATCAACCTCGACCCGGATGACGAGGTCAATGGTCGCCCGCATGGCTTGCGCTCCAAGGTGATTCGCTGTCTGTACCCCGTCGCCGAGGGCGGCGCCGGGCTGGCTGCCGCGCTCGAGGAGGTGCGGGCGCAGGCGTCGGCGGCGATCGCTGACGGCGCGCGGGTGATCATCCTGTCCGACCGTGAATCCGACGAACAGATGGCGCCCATCCCCTCGCTGCTCGCGGTGGCGGGGGTGCACCATCACCTGGTGCGCGACCGGACCCGGACCCACGTCGGGCTGGTGGTGGAGAGCGGGGACGCCCGCGAGGTCCACCACATGGCCGCGCTGGTCGGCTTCGGCGCCGCGGCGATCAACCCGTACATGGCGTTCGAGTCCATCGAGGACATGCTCGATCGCGGCGTCATCGAAGGCATCGACCGCAAGAAGGCGCTCAGCAACTACATCAAGGCCGCCGGCAAGGGTGTGCTGAAAGTCATGTCCAAGATGGGCATTTCGACGGTGGCGTCGTACACCGGGGCCCAGTTGTTCCAGGCGGTCGGCATCTCCGAGGACGTGCTCAGCGAGTACTTCACCGGCTTGAGCTGTCCCATCGGCGGCATCACCCTGGACGACATCGCCGCCGACGTCGCCGCCCGGCACGCGCTGGCCTACCTGGACCGCCCCGATGAGCGGGCCCACCGTGAGCTCGAGGTGGGCGGGGAATACCAGTGGCGCCGCGAGGGCGAGTACCACCTGTTCAACCCCGAGACCGTGTTCAAACTGCAGCACGCGACGCGCACCGGCCAGTACAAGGTGTTCAAGGACTACACCCGCCTGGTCGACGACCAGAGCGAGCGGATGGCATCGCTGCGCGGCCTGCTCAAATTCCGGGCCGGGATCAACCCCCCGATTCCCCTGGAAGAGGTTGAGCCCGCCAGCGAAATCGTCAAGCGCTTCTCGACCGGGGCGATGAGCTACGGCTCGATCTCCGCCGAGGCGCACGAGACGCTGGCCATCGCGATGAACCGGCTGGGCGGCCGGTCCAACAGCGGTGAAGGCGGCGAAGACGTCAAGCGGTTCGACCGCGATCCCAACGGCGATTGGCGGCGCAGCTCGATCAAGCAGGTCGCCTCCGGGCGGTTCGGCGTCACATCGCATTACCTGACGAACTGCACCGACATCCAGATCAAGATGGCCCAAGGTGCGAAACCCGGTGAGGGCGGCCAGCTTCCGGGGCACAAGGTGTACCCGTGGGTCGCCGAGGTGCGCCACTCCACCCCCGGCGTCGGCCTGATTTCGCCGCCGCCGCACCACGACATCTACTCCATCGAGGATCTGGCGCAGCTGATCCACGACCTGAAGAACGCCAACCCGTCCGCGCGGGTGCACGTCAAGCTGGTCTCCGAGAACGGCGTCGGCACGGTGGCCGCGGGCGTATCGAAGGCCCACGCCGACGTGGTCCTGATCTCCGGGCACGACGGCGGCACCGGAGCGACTCCGCTGACCTCGATGAAGCACGCCGGCGCTCCGTGGGAGCTGGGGCTGGCCGAGACGCAGCAGACGTTGCTGCTGAACGGATTACGGGACCGCATCGTGGTTCAGGTCGACGGCCAGCTCAAGACGGGCCGCGACGTGATGATCGCGGCGCTGCTCGGTGCCGAGGAATTCGGCTTCGCCACCGCGCCGCTGGTGGTCTCCGGCTGCATCATGATGCGGGTCTGCCACCTGGACACCTGCCCCGTGGGGGTCGCCACCCAGAACCCGGTGCTGCGTGAACGCTTCACCGGCAAGCCCGAATTCGTCGAGAACTTCTTCATGTTCATCGCCGAAGAGGTGCGCGAGTACATGGCGCAGTTGGGATTCCGCACCATCAACGAGGCCGTCGGCCAGGTGAACTCGTTGGACATGACGCTGGCCCGGGCCCACTGGAAGGCGCACCGGCTGGATCTGGCCCCGGTGCTGCACGAGCCGGAATCGGCGTTCATGAACCAGGACCTGTATTGCAGCTCGCGCCAAGACCACGGTCTGGACAAGGCGCTGGACCAGCAGTTGATCGTGATGAGCCGCGAGGCGCTGGACTCCGGAAAGCCGGTGCGGTTCTCCACGACCATCAGCAACGTCAACCGCACGGTGGGCACTATGCTCGGCCACGAGGTCACCAAAGCCTATGGCGGACAAGGGTTGCCGGACGGAACCATCGACATCACCTTCGACGGCTCGGCGGGCAACAGCTTCGGCGCGTTTGTGCCGCGCGGCATCACGCTGCGTGTCTACGGCGACGCCAACGACTACGTCGGTAAGGGCCTGTCCGGCGGCCGGATCGTGGTTCGGCCTTCCGACGACGCGCCCCAGGACTACGTCGCCGAGGACAACATCATCGGCGGCAACGTGATCCTGTTCGGCGCGACCAGCGGCGAGGCGTACCTGCGCGGGGTCGTCGGCGAGCGGTTCGCCGTCCGTAACTCCGGGGCGCACGCCGTCGTCGAGGGTGTCGGCGACCATGGTTGCGAATACATGACCGGAGGGAAGGTTGTCGTCCTCGGTCGCACCGGCCGCAACTTCGCGGCGGGCATGTCCGGCGGCGTTGCCTACATTTACGATCCGCAGGGCGAATTCCCAGGCAATCTCAACGCGGAGATGGTCGAGCTCGAGAGCTTGGATGAAGATGACTACGAGTGGTTGCACGGCATGATTCAGGCACACGTTGATGCCACCGATTCCGCTGTCGGCCAGCGCATTCTGGGCGACTGGCCGCAACAGCAGCGGCACTTCGCCAAGGTGATGCCCCGGGACTACAAGCGGGTGCTGCAGGCCATCGCCGAAGCCGAACGCGACGGCGTGGATGTCGACAAGGCGATCATGGCGGCCGCGCATGGCTGATCCGAGCGGCTTCCTGAAATACACGCATCGGGAATTGCCGAAGCGCCGGCCTGTCCCGCTGCGGTTGCGTGACTGGCGCGAGGTCTACGAAGAGTTCGACAACGAGACCTTGCGCGAACAGGCGACCCGCTGCATGGACTGCGGTATTCCGTTCTGCCACAACGGTTGCCCACTGGGCAACCTGATCCCGGAATGGAACGACCTGGTGCGCAGGGATCGGTGGCGCGATGCCATCGAACGGCTGCACGCCACCAACAACTTTCCGGACTTCACCGGGCGGCTGTGCCCGGCGCCCTGCGAGCCGGCCTGTGTGCTCGGCATCAACCAGGATCCGGTGACGATCAAGCAGATCGAGCTGGAGATCATCGACAAGGCCTTCGACGAGGGCTGGGTCCGGCCGTTGCCGCCGGAGGAGAAGACCGGAAAAAAGGTCGCCGTGGTCGGTTCCGGGCCGGCGGGTTTGGCCGCCGCCCAGCAGCTGACGCGTGCCGGGCACACGGTCACCGTGTTCGAGCGGGCCGATCGCATCGGTGGACTGCTGCGGTACGGCATCCCGGAATTCAAGATGGAAAAGCGCGTCCTCGACCGCCGGCTGGACCAGATGCGAGCCGAGGGCACCGAGTTCCGGGCCGGGGTCAATGTCGGCGTCGACATCACCGCCGAGCAACTGCGCGCCGACTTCGACGCCGTGGTGCTGGCCGGCGGCGCCACCGCCGGGCGTGATCTGCCCATCCCTGGGCGGGAACTGGACGGGATCCACCAGGCGATGGAATACCTGCCGTGGGGCAACCGCGTGCAGGAGGGCGACGACGTGCTGGGCCCCGACGGGGAGCCGCCGATCACCGCCAAAGACAAAAGGGTCGTCATCATCGGTGGCGGGGACACCGGCGCCGACTGCCTGGGCACCGCGCACCGGCAGGGTGCGAAGGTCATCCATCAGTTCGAGATCATGCCGCGCCCGCCGGAGACGCGCGCGCCGTCCACCCCGTGGCCTACCTACCCGCTGATGTACCGGGTGTCCTCGGCGCACGAGGAAGGCGGCGAGCGGGTGTTCTCGGTCAACACCGAGGAATTCGTCGGCGAAGACGGCCACGTGACCGCGCTGAAGGCGCACGAGGTGACCATGCAAGACGGCAAGTTCGTCAAGGTCGAGGGGTCCGAGTTCGCACTGGAGGCCGACCTGGTGTTGCTGGCGATGGGATTCGTCGGCCCCGAGAAGGAGGGCCTCCTCACCGATCTCGAGGTGAAATTCACCGAGCGCGGCAACGTCGCCCGCGGCGCCGACTTCGACACGTCGATTCCGGGCGTCTTCGTTGCCGGCGACATGGGTCGTGGCCAGTCGCTGATCGTCTGGGCGATAGCTGAGGGCAGGGCCGCTGCCGCCGCGGCGGACCGATACCTGATGGGGTCGACTGCGCTGCCGGCGCCGGTCAAGCCGACCGCGGTGCCGCTTCAGTAGTAACACCAGTCACACGAGAAACACGGCCGAGTTCGTTCGGCGAGTCTCCCACTGTTTGCCAGACGGTAGGTGTGTAATAACCCGTTGTGAGCCCGCTCACATGGGGGTCACACCGTTTCCCGGTTGAACGGACCGATCGCAGGAGAGATTCTTGTGCATATCCACCCATTGCCTCGGACACGGATGGGGCGAATCGCCTGGTCATGGTTGCGTCACCCGGTGAAAAGTCGTGAATTTCCGGCCAAGCATGAGCGTCTGGTGACCGCTCAGGACTTGCTGCTGTTCGGTGCGTGACGGCCCGGCCGACGCCGGCGGTGGCGCGGGCCGGGTTTGCTCAGCGGGCGCCGGGCGGAATTTTGCCGGACGGTTCGATGACGCCCCGTGAAAACGGCATCACCGATCCCATAGGCCCGAGTCGCGGATCGCCTCGGCGAGCGGTTCCAGCACGGCCGGGTCGTGTGGCGGGGGAAGGTAGACGATGCCCAGATCCAAGCCTTCGGCGGCCAGCCCGGCCGCGTCCTCGATGACTTTCCCGTAGTCCAGGTCCGGCTCCAGGCGCAGGTGCGCCGAGAGCGTGATCTCCTTGGGATCGCGGCCGATGTCGGCACAGTGCGAGGCCAGGACGTCACGCTTGTGGGCGAAGACGTCGGGCGGCCCGCCCACGAAGTTCCAGTGCTGGGCGTAGCGGGCGGTGATCCGCAGCGTGCGCTTCTCCCCACTGCCGCCGATGCAGATCGGCGGGTGCGGCCGCTGCGGACCCTTGGGCTCGTTGCGAGCACCCTTGAGCCGGTAGAACTTGCCGTCGAAATCGGTGGTCTCCTGGCTGAGCAGGCTGGTCAGCACCTCGCACGCCTCCTCGAAGCGGTCGAAGCGTTCCCTGATGCTGCCCAGTTCGATGCCGTAGGCGCCCGACTCCTCTTCGTTCCAGCCGGCACCGATCCCCAGCTCGAGCCGCCCGTTCGAAATGATGTCCAGCGCGGCAGCCATGTTGGCCAGCACCGCCGGGTGGCGGTAGTGGATCCCGGTCACCAAAGTCCCCACCCGCAGCCGCTTGGTGGCCTGCGCGAGCGCGGTCAGCGTCGTCCAGCCCTCCAGGCAGGGCCCGCTGCTGTCGGAGAAGATCGGATAGAAGTGGTCGAACGTCCAGCCGGACTCGTAGACCTCGATGTCATCGGCCGCTTGCCAGACGGCGAGCATCTGCGCCCAGGTGGTGTTCTGCGGGGAAGTCTTGAAAGCGAATCGCATGCCGACGACGTTAGCCGGTATTTATGAAGGGCAACTAAACTGAGGCGCGCGATGACTGCTGCATGTTGCTCCCTCGGAATAGACACCAAGATCACCCTGCTGGCGGCGGGCCTGATCTTTCTGCTCGCGCTGATCCTGGGCGTCTGGAAATACCGCGAGATGATGACGTCGGAGAACCACCTTGCGCATCCGTACGTCGACATCGCGCACCGGGCCGCGCTGCTGTATTCGTTCGCGACGCTGCTGCTGGCCGTCTTCGTTGCGCTGAGCGCCTGGCCGGTGTGGGTGAACCTGACGGCCGCCGGCGTCGTCGTCTTCTTTTTCGTGGCGGCGATCCTGGCCTACATCTACCACGGAGCGCGGCGCGACACCGTCAACCAATTCGAAAACGCCGATCGGAGTGTTGCGGTGGCGATGGCGGCGCTGATCGCCGGGGAGATCGGCGGGTTCGGCGTGCTGCTCGCCGGATTCGTCGCCGGCCAGCTCGTGTGAGCGGGGCGGGCACACTGGAGTCATGGATCCGGTAGCGGCGTTACGGCAGATCGCCTACTTCAAGGACCGGAGCCGGCACGATCCCAGGCGGGTGATGGCCTATCGCAACGCGGCCGACATCATCGAGTCCCTCGACGAAGCGACCCGGGAACGGCACGGCCAGGCCAACAGCTGGCAGACGCTGCCTGGGATCGGCCCCAAGACCGCCAAGGTCATAGACCAGGCGTGGTCCGGCCGCGAGCCGGACCTGTTGGTCGAATTGCGTTCCAGCGCCGAGGATCTCGGTGGCGGTGATATCCGCTCCGCGCTGCGCGGTGATCTGCATCTGCATTCCAACTGGTCGGACGGCTCGGCGCCGATCGAGGAGATGATGGCCAGCGCGGCGGCGCTGGGCCACGAGTACTGCGCGCTGACCGACCACTCGCCGAGGCTGACCATCGCCAACGGCCTCTCGCCGGAGCGGTTACGCAAGCAGCTCGATGTCATCGAGGGTTTACAGGAGCAGTTCGCGCCGATGCGCATCCTGACCGGGATCGAGGTCGACATCCTTGACGACGGCAGCCTCGATCAGGAACCCGAGCTGCTGGCGCGCCTCGACGTGGTGGTGGCGAGCGTGCATTCCAAGCTGTCGATGGACGCCCCGGCGATGACGCGGCGCATGCTGCGCGCGGTGGCCAACCCGCACACCGACGTGCTCGGTCACTGCACCGGCCGGCTGGTGTCGGGCAATCGCGGCATCCGGCCGGAATCCAAGTTCGACGCGGAGGCGGTGTTCACGGCATGCCGCGACCACGGCACGGCGGTCGAAATCAACTCCCGGCCCGAGCGCCGCGACCCGCCGTCCCGGCTGCTGAACCTGGCGCTGGAGCTCGGGTGCGTGTTCAGCATCGACACCGACGCCCACGCGCCCGGCCAGCTGGACTTCTTGGGTTACGGCGCCCAGCGCGCGCTGGACGCCGGTGTTCCCGTCGACCGGATCGTGAACACCTGGCCCGCCGAGCGGCTGCTGGAGTGGACCGGCGCGAATTGAGGCGGCCGCTCAGACCCGCGCCGGTTCGGCGTGCTCGGGAACGGGTGCGCCGCTGCGGCCGGCGCCCTGCAGCAGGTTGGCGGCGCCGACTGTCGCGCAGGTCGCGGCCGGGATGAGCAACGCGTAACCCCCCAACCGGGCCCCGAACACGATCCCCGCCACGCCGCCGGCGAGAAACAACACGAGCGTCGTCGCCAGTATCGCCGTTTTCCAGTTCTTGATTCCGTGTAGGCGGCCGCGACCGAGGATCAGCCCGAGGTCGGTGACGGTGCCGGTGAAGTGCGTGGTGCGGATCGCCATTCCGCGAAAGCTCGATGTCAACCCGTTTTGCAGGCCGAGCGCCGCGGCGGCGAACAGCGCCTGCACCGCGGTTCGCTCGATGCCCAGGGCGTCGATCTGTGCACTGACCACGGTCTCGGCGGTTCCGGCCGCGGCGAGTGCGAGCAAGGCTGCCTCGAGGAAGAGCACGGTGGCGTGGCGTGGGCCCGCCAGAGCATCGGTGGGTGCGAGAATCGCCCCGGCTATGGTCGCTCCCGTCAAGAAGCCCAGAAAGATTGCGCCGAGCACGTGGCCCTCGTACAGCCACGGGTTGGCCGTGTTCATGCCCAGCTGGGTGGTGATCCCGGTCAGATTACCGACGGGCACCGCCAAAATCAGCAGCGCCACGGCGTTGACGAAGCCGGCGGACAACGCGAGTAACGCGCTGTAACCGAGTAGGAGACCCTCGCGGGGCAGGCCGGTGTCGCGGGATTGGCGCGGCGGCATCGGATTCAGTTGCTCACTTTCGAGGTCGGGTTTTGGCCAGCCTAACAATCGGGCCGTCGCACAAGCGGTGTCGCCAGGCTGATTCAAATCAACCTCACATCATCCAAAAGTCTTGTGGCAGCGAATAACTAGCGAGACAACCGACGACACATCAGTCGGGAAGGTGCGGGATTTCTGTACCCGGATCGCGGCCGACCAAAACCGCGGGCGTCAGCGCGGACTTGCCGTACCGATCCCGCACGCTGTCGATGGCCGCGTCGATGGCGAGTCGGTTGTTGTCGTCATCGAACGGCAGCGTCAGCTGTTGGGCACCGCTGCGGTCGATGCCCGACACCGCGAACCCGACCAGCGTCAGCCCGCGCGAAGCGATGAGCGGCGCGGCATCCGCGACCAGTTGGCGTGCGGCCGCCAGGAGGGGCGCCGTGGACGAGGTGGCCCACGGCAACGTGTGTGACCTGGTCGCGCGCGTGAAGTCGTCGAAGCGCAGCCGCAGGACCACGGTGCGACCGGTACGCCTCGCCGCCCGCATGCGGCCGGTGATGCGGTCGATAAGGTTCACCACCACCGCGTCGATATCGTTGTCCGACATGGTGTTTCCGGCGCGTCCCAGCGCCCGCTGAGCGCCGACGGACCGACGGCGCACACCGGTGGTCACCCGGCGGCGGTCGATATTGCGGGACAGCGCGTACAGCTGGCGGCCCATCGCACCGCCCACCATCGAGCCCAGCGCGGACTCGCTGAGCTCGGCGACGTCAGCGACGGTCACGATGCCGTGCGCGCGCAGCTTCTCGGCGGTCACCGCGCCGACGCCCCAGAGCCGGCGCACCGGCAGCGGCCGCAGGAACGTCAGCTCCTGATCGGGCGGCACCAGCAGTAGCCCGTCGGGCTTGGCTTCCTGGCTGGCGACCTTGGCGAGGAATTTCGTGCGGGCGACGCCGACGGTGATCGGCAGCCCGACGCGGTCGCGCACGTCGGCCCGCAGCCGCTCGGCGATGGCAACCGGCGTGCCGCTGACCCGGCGCAGCCCGCCGACGTCGAGGAACGCTTCGTCCACCGACAGCGCCTCGACGATCGGGGAGCAATCGCGGAACACCTCGAAGACGGCGTCACTCGCGCGCGAATACGCGCTCATCCGTGGGGGCACCACCACAGCGTGTGGGCACAGCCTTCGCGCCTGCGACCCGCCCATGGCCGTGCGCACGCCGTAAGCCTTGGCCTCGTAGCTCGCGGCCAGCACCACACCGCCGCCCACGATCACCGGGCGGCCGCGCAGGGTGGGGTCGTCGCGCTGTTCGACGGACGCGTAGAACGAATCGAGGTCCGCGTGCAGGATGGAAGCGTCACTCCACACGAACACATGTTCGCATAGGGTCCCGACAGGTGCTGGTCAGCAGGCCTTGCCGTAGACGCTGCTGACCCAGACGTGCACCAGCGTGTCGAGCAGTTGCTCGTCGGGCACCGACGGCCGCCCGTCGGCGAACGAGCTGAGCATCACCTTTTCGTTGAGCAGGTTCAGTGCCGCGGAGAGATTGCGGGCCGGCAGGGTGACCGGCGCGGCGCCGCGGGCGCGTTCGGCTTCGATCACGGTGGTGGTGTGCTCGACCCATTTCTCCATGAAGCGCGACCACAGCTCGCCGACGTCCTTATTGGTGCGCGCGGCGTCGGCGGCCAGCGACACCGCCCGATGCGCCCCGAACGTCTCGACGAACACATTGATCCCGATGCGCCACAACGCTTTCAAGTCGGCGGGCGGATTGGCGACCATGGTCTCCAGCGCGGAGTCGGCTTCCATGATCACGCGCTCGAACAGGGTGAACAGCACCGCGTCCTTGGACGGGAAATAGAAGTAGAACGTCGGCCGCGACAGTCCTGCGCCCTTGGCCAGGTCGTCGACTGAGATGTCGGCGAGCGGGCGTTCCCTGAGCAGCCGCTCGGCGGTAGACAGGATGGCCAGTTCACGGTCGTCGCCAGACGGGCGCGCCGAACGCCTGCCTCGGTGGGTGCGGGCGGAACCGACGGTAGTCACGGGCGCTACTTTACACGGTGTTGAAAATTTCGACACAGTGTTGACTGTCTCAACACGGTGTTGATAACGTGGGCCTCATGACTGAGCACCTAGACGTCCTCATCGTGGGCGCCGGAATCTCCGGCGTGAGCGCGGCCTGGCACCTGCAGGAACGCTGCCCGACAAAGAGCTACGCCATCCTCGAACGGCGCGCCGACCTGGGCGGGACGTGGGACCTGTTCAAATACCCGGGCATCCGGTCGGACTCCGACATGTTCACCCTGGGCTTCCGGTTCAAGCCCTGGCGCTCGGCGAAGTCGATCGCCGACGGCGCCTCGATCAAGGCCTACATCAAAGAGGCCGCGGTCGAGAACCGGATCGAGCAGAACATCCGCTACCGCCACCGGGTGGTGGCCGCGGACTGGTCGGACACCGACAACCGCTGGACCGTGACGGTCGAACACGACGGCCACCAGAGCGAGATCACGTGCTCGTTCCTGTTCGCCTGCACCGGCTACTACAACTACGACGAGGGATATTCGCCCACCTTCCCCGGCTCGGACGACTTCGGGGGCACCATCGTCCACCCGCAGCACTGGCCGGAGGACCTCGACTATGCGGGCAAGCGGGTCGTCGTCATCGGGTCCGGCGCCACCGCGATCACCCTGATTCCCGCCCTGGTCAATTCGGGTGCCGGGCACGTGACGATGCTGCAGCGTTCGCCGACCTACATCGGCTCGCTGCCCGGGGTCGATCCGTTCGCCGTCAAGGCCAACCGGCTGCTGCCCGACCACCTCGCACACATGGCCAATCGGTGGAAGGCCATCGCGTTCAGCACCTTTCAGTATCAGCTGTCCCGCAAGGCCCCCGGCTACATGCGCAAGACGTTGATGACCATGGCGCAGCGGCGCCTACCGAAGGGCTACGACGTCGAAAAGCACTTCGGCCCGCGCTACAACGTCTGGGACGAGCGGCTGTGCCTGGCGCCTGACGGCGACTTCTTCCGGACCATCCGGCACGGTAAGGCCGACGTCGTCACCGACACCATCGACCGGTTCACCAAGACCGGTATCAAGCTCGCCTCGGGTGAGGAGTTGGCGGCCGACATCATCGTCACCGCAACGGGATTGAACATGCAGTTGCTGGGCGGGGTGAAGCCGACCCGTAACGGCGAGGACATCGACCTGACGTCGCTGATGACCTACAAGGGCCTGATGTTCTCCGGCGTGCCGAACTTCGCCATCACGTTCGGATACACGAATGCGTCCTGGACGCTGAAGGCCGACCTGGTCTCCGAATTCGTCTGCCGGTTGCTGAACTACATGGACGCCAAGGGTTTTGACTTCGTGGAGCCCCAGCATCCGGGCAACGCCGTCGACGAGCTGCCGTTCATGGACTTCACGCCCGGCTACTTCCGGCGCTCGATGCACCTGTTGCCCAAGTCGGGGTCGCGGGCGCCGTGGCGGCTCAAGCAGAACTACTTCGTCGACATGCGCACGATCCGGCGCGGCAAGGTCGACGACGAAGGCTTGAAGTTCGCGAAAAAGCCGGCCCCGGTGGCGGTTTAGCGGTCACTGTCCTGCCGCGACGACGACGATCCCGTCGTCGTCGCTGTAGGCGATCTCGCCCGGCACGAACGTCACCCCGCCCAGGGTCACCTCGACGTCACGCTCGCCGGCGCCGGTCTTGGTGCTCTTGCGGGGATTGGTGCCCAACGCCTTGATGCCGATGTCCATGCCCCGCAACGTGGCCGAGTCGCGCACCGCGCCGTTGACGATCAGCCCGGCCCAGCCGTTGGAGCGGGCCAGCTCGGCGATGACGTCGCCGACCAGCGCGGTGTGCAGGGAGCCGTCGCCGTCGATGACCAGGACGCCACCGCCGCCCGGCTCCGAGAGCACCGATTTCAGCAGCGCGTTGTCCTGAAAGCACCGCACGGTGTGGATCGGCCCGGCGAATTCGGCCCGCCCCCCCAACTGGCGGAATTGCACGTCGCAACTGCGGACGTCGGCCCCGATGCTGTCGACGAGATCGGCCGTCGGCCGGAAAGGCACCGTCACTTCTGACACGTTGGGGCTCAGCGGCGGCGCAGCTGGCGGATGAGCAGGAGGGCCAGCAGGCTCACCGCCAGGGCCACGAGGAGCGGCACCGGAGACTGACCCGCCGCCGGGCCCGCGACCGCGGGAGAGACCGGGTTGTTTGCGGCCTCCACCGTGGACTTCGCCTGTGCGGCAGCATCTTTGGCCGCGGCGGTCAGGTCGCCATTGCTTTCCGCGCGCTGCTGCACGTCGACCGGCTGCTCGGCCGGCCGCCCGGGGGGTTCCGGGGGCGCGGGTTCGGCCTTCTTTGCCGGCACCTTCTTGGCGGGTGCTTTCTTGGCCGGCGCCTTCTTGGCGGGCGCCTTTTTCGCAGGTGCTTTCTTGGCGGGTGCTTTGGCGGCCTTTTTCGCCGCCTCGGCGGGCGGCTTCTTCTCCGGCGGGGTGCCGGCGCCGTCGGGTGCGCTGTTGATTGGGTCCTGCGGGTCTGCCATGCGGCCGCTCCTTGAGCTTCCTCTGTCGTCGTTGCCCTCGCTCGCCGGGTTCAAGGTCCCATCATGCCAGGACGCCTCGGGGCACCTCGGTCGCCGGTGGCCGGGCACCGCTGTTACCGTCGGCCCCGCGCCGCCCACAACGCGCCGCCGGCGACGAGCGCCACCGCGACCGCCACGAACGGCCAGACCGGGAGCGCGCCGCCGCCGTCCGGACCCGCCACGGGGGGCCCCGGCGTGCCGGTCCCGGGCACGGTGAGCCTAAACGACCACGACCCGGACACCACGTGGCCGTCGGCGGACGTGACGCGGTAGTTCACCGTGTACGTCCCGGCCGGCCCGAGCGCGCGCAGGGCAATGCCGACCACCGCGCCCTGCACGGCGGGCTCGCCCTCGGACCACACGTTGCCGTCGGGCCCGACCACCGTCATGGCGGCGAACGTGGTCTGCAACTGCTCGTTGAAGGTGGCGCTCACCCGCTGCGGAGCGGCCGTCAGCGCCGCATCGGCCGCGGGATCGGTGGATATGCGGGCGGCGTGAGCCGACGCGGCCGGCGCGGTCAGCGCGGCGATCACGAACATGACGCCGACGCACGCATTAACCGCCAGGCGCCTCATGCCCGGCGGCGGATCAGTGCGACCGCGACGCTTGCGGCCGCGACCACCAGAGCCACGCCCCCCAGCAGCCGGGCGGTGTTGTCGGCCGCGGTCGACCGCGCCGCGGTGGGCGCGGGGCTGGACGACCCGTGGTGTTGATGTGCACCCGCCGGGGCCGTGGCGAGGCTGATCGTGGGCACCGGGTGCTCCGGCTCGCCCCCGTCGGGCAGCGGTGGCTGGTCCCACTTCACGACGGTTCCGTCGGCGTAGGTCTGCGTGGCGGGGAAGCTGACGGTATCGGTGTCGGGCAGCTTCACCGACAACCGGAACAGCCCGAATTGATCTGGCCCGATCCCGCCGGTGAGGTTGGCCGTCCACGTCACCGAACGCACAGTGCCCGACGCGGCGTCCCGGTCGAGCTTGGCCGTCCAGCCGGGCTGGCTTTCGGTGCGCGCCGATGCGACGTTGGGAAGCGTGACGGTCAGCGCGGTGGTGAGCGCCCCGGTGTTCGATTCGTTGGGCACCTGGAACGTGACGATCGCCGTGGCCCCGCGTACCGCGTTGTCGCTGCTGGCGTGCACGTGCGCCCAGGCGGCGGGGGTTTGGGCCGCCGTTCCGAGATAGAGCGCGACGGCCGAGAGGGTCGCGATCAGGCTGCGCGAGATCCACCTGCTGCGCGTTGACATCAAGGTGCTGCGTTCCGTGCGGGTGGTCAGCTCAACCCGAGGCGGGCCATCAGGTCCGCCTCGATCCCGTCCAGCTGCGACGAGATGGCGGAGTGGGCCGCGCGGCGGCGCGCGGCGGGCATGTTCTCCGCGGCGGTGATCGCCGCCGACAGATCGGTGAGCCGCTCGCCGATCGCGGACACGAACTGCTTGGTCTCGGCATCCTTGGGCTTCTTGTCCTGCACCATCCGCAGCGACTTCTCCGCGCCCGCGATGCGGGCCGACAGCTGGGCGCCGTGACCGGAGAACTGGCCGATCTGGGCCAAGGGAATGCCGAGCTGATCCGCGCGGCGCTGATCGATCTGCGCGCGGACCGCGACGGCCGCCCGGTAGATCAAGGGGGTGAGGATCGGTGCGAGCAGCCGAGCTACCGTCAGCACCCGGCGGATTCGGGTGGGTGAGAAGATCTTGCCCTCCCGCACGGCTTTGAGTTCGGCCTCGGCGACTTTCAGTGCATTGCGGTCGGTGTCGCGTTGCGCCTTGAGCTGCGCGCGCAGCGCCTTGGCCTCCGCCCGCTGCGCGGATTTGACGCGGCGAACCTCGTTCTTGGCCGCCAGCTTGGCCTCGAGCTTCGCGCGGGCCTTGATCGCGCGGGCTTCAGCGCGACGCGTCGCGCGACTCTTTCGCTTGCCGAACAGGCCCATTCCCGGCCGCCTCCCGGTTATCTCGTGGATTAGCTCTCGCGTTTACGCGATCCGCTGAGCCAACCCTAATCGGAATCGGCGGGCGGCAACCCCCCAGGGCGGACCCTACAACCGGCGGCCAGCGCGGACGTCAGGCGTCCAGGTGCTCGGCCCGGCGTAGCTCGCTGACGCGCTCCATGACCTCACGCTGCGCCTCGGGGGAAAGCTCGGCCGTGCGCACCGCGATGCGCCGCACATTGTCGTCGCGCGTCGTGGCCAACCACGACAACTCCTTGTCGAGCTTCTCGTAGTACTCGTCGTCGGTGAAGTAGGCCGACTTGATCCGGAAGAAGTTGGCCAGAGCGGCCATGGTCGCCGTCGACGGGTTGGTGCGGTTACCGGAACGCAGCTGAGAGAGGTAGGGAGCCGACATCGTGATGCCCTCCGCCTTGAGCGCCGCGATCACTTCGGCAGAGGTGTGCGGCCCGCGTCCGGGCGGATACACCGTGTCGAACAGGCGGTTCAGGCGAGCAGCGAACGTCGTGCTCATCGATATGACCTCCACTTGGCTGTAGAAGTGAACTATTACCTAGGTGTATTTGCTGACCATGGTAGCGAGGCTTGGTAACCCTAACCAGGTGCAAACCCCCGGGGAACGCCGCCCGGCATAGCTGGCGGCTACCAATTCCTCACTTGACGAGCGTCTAACTGATTCGCTGGGGTGTCCACTAAATCTATGGAACTCACAGGTTATCCGCAGAATTCGGCGGTCGTCGCGACGTGGCGGGCGAATGCCCCGCTGACGGGTGCGATAATATGTCGCGCGGTGCTGGGCGATCGCTCCGCAACGAATCAGCAACCTGGGGCGATTCGGCACGCCCTTTGCTGCCGAGTACGAAAACGCGCTTCCGTCCCCGGGAGACGGCACCCGGACGTCGGTGGGCGAGGCGTCGTTAACTTAGCCGGTACCGGGCCGTCCCGCGCCGATTGCCGCAACGGTTCGGCGGCGCCGCAGCGTTTGCGCGACCGCGATTACGGCCGCGATGACCGCCACGGCGATGGTCGCGGCGACGGCCACCCAGCGCCAGCCCAGCGCGCTGTCGAACAGCATCCACAGCCCGAAGGCGAGGAATAGCAGGCCGGCCACTGCGTGCAGCAGTTTCTCCGGCAGGCGCCGGTGCAGCAACCGTCCCGCTGCGATCGCCAATCCGTCGGCCAGCACCATGCCCACCGTCGAACCGAGCCACACCCCTATCCAGTCGTGATCGCTGGCCAACGTCACGGTCGCCAACACGGTCTTGTCGCTCACCTCCGCGAGCGCGAACGACGACACCACGGTCAGGAAGGCGAATCGCGGTTCGCGCTGCTGCGACACCGCCTCGTCGGTCGCCGCGCCCTCACGCCAAGCCCATACCGCGAACGCGACGAACGCGAACGCCGACACGAAGGCGAGCGGCCGCGCCGGCAGGGCAGCGCCCAGGAAGTGGCCGACGGTCACCGACACTCCGTGCACTGTGAAAGCGGCGAGCGCCACCCCGCTCAGCACCACCCACCACCGGTAGCGCAGGGCGTAGGTCATGGTGATCAGCTGGGACCTGTCGCCGAGCTCGGCGACGAACACCACGCCGAGCGTCAACAGCGTGGCGGCGAGCATGGCGGACGACCTTTCGACACGTCGTCGACGACAAGTCGTCGAACTCCGGTCGAAGGTCTCGCCCACCGGGTGAACCGGTTCGCCGGCCGGGCTGTGCGCCAGTATGTCGACTCGACGATTGGGGGCTACTCCCCTTCGCTAACGATCCCAGGCTAAAGGGGCCGCTCGGCGTCCGCCAGCGGGATAGCGGAGTTCGGCCGGCCATATTTCCCGTATTCGAGACCCGAACTGTTCCCGGGCATTTCGCTATGCGGCGAGCAGCATTGCCAGTATTGCCGTATCGGGGTGGGTGATCGGGTCGACGCCGACCCGGCTCACCATCGAGGTGATGGTGCCGTCCGCTTCCGCCTCCACCCAGGCCGCCCGATGCTCGAGTCCCAGATATGGCAACCCGGGCAGCAATACGCACCCCGAGGCCGCCCCGGTGCATTCGGGCAGCGACGGCGTCGTTTCCGAGGGCGGGTGCAGCATCAGCAGGGCCGGCGGCTGATGATCTGCGAAATAGCCCGGCTGGATAGCGGATTCACCGAATACCGTGCCCTCGGCCAGCACCAGCCCAACCGTGCCGGGCTCGGGCTCGTCCGGCAATTCCTCACGGGCTCCGAAGACCGTTGTGGTGGAAAGCAATCCGGGCAAAGACGCGACTCTGACCGCGACCATGAGCAGCTGGGCCCATTCTTTGGTCGAGTCGGGCCAGCGCCCGGAGATCACGAACCCTTTCAAGGCCCCGCGGGAATGGAACGGGGAAATCCCGATAGGTCCGTCCGACCCAGTTTCCATTTCGACCTCCGCGCGACGCCTCCGCTTGGAATAACCACACTGGTAAGCCCGAATAATTAAGCATGCCTGCGGTTTAGGCGCGGTGCAACACGACACGGTCTGCGGCGCACGCGCGCTTTCGGCAGTCGATCAATGGTCAGAAAACGACGGGGACGCCGCGCCTATCGCGCGACGCCCCCGCCGATGGAGATGAAACTCAGCCGAAAATCAGGCCCTGCGTTTGCGACGTCGCAGCCGCGTAGCGCTTCTGCACGTCCGCCCAGTTGACGACGTTCCAGAAGGCTTTCACGTAATCCGCCTTGACATTCTTGTACTGCAGGTAGAAGGCGTGCTCCCACATGTCGACCTGCAGCAAGGGGATGATGCCCAGCGGAACGTTGGCCTGCTGGTCGTACAGCTGGAAGGTCAGCAGCCGCTTGCCGAGGGTGTCATAGCCCAGGACCGCCCAGCCCGACCCCTGCAGGCCGTTGGCGGCGGCGCTGAACTGCGCGCGGAAGCGGTCGAAGGATCCGAACGCGTCGTCGATCGCGGCGGCCAATTCGCCAGTCGGCTTGTCGCCGCCGTCCGGCGACAGGTTCTTCCACCAGATCGAGTGGTTGACGTGACCGCCCAAGTGGAAAGCGAGGTTCTTTTCGTTCAGGAAGATCGCAGCATGGTCCTCATTGGCGCGGGCCTCTTCGAGCTTGGACAGAGCGTCGTTCACACCTTTGACGTAAGTGGCGTGGTGCTTACTGTGGTGGATCTCGTTGATCTGCCCCGAGATGTGCGGTTCCAACGCTGCATAGTCCCAGTCCAAGTCGGGCAGGGTGTATTCAGCCACGGCGTTCCTTTCTTCGGTTGTCGTCTTGACGCTCAGTCGCGCGGGACCGCCTCACGGCGGCCAGCCGTTATCAACCCTGCTCCATGGCCGCGCGCTCCGCAAGAACGACGCTTGTGAGCCGAGACGCGGATACCCGCTCGGCGGAAATTCAAGACAAGACGATGATCACGAGCACGGCGAGCAACGCCAGGGCGATCAACCCGGCGCGCAGTGCGGCGATGCTGTAGCTGTGATTCCACGCCGCCGAACCGCAGTACGACTTCGACGGGTCCGGTGCAGCCGGACCGAACGAATGCGTGGCCATCAGTCGCCTTCCACCCCAGTCACCCCGTCTCAGTGAGGTGAGTCACAAATACATTTCGCGAACGCGATCATAGCGCTTCATAGCGAGCTTGAGAAATGATGCACTGAGCTCTGCGTTGGCGATAACCGCAGGGCATCCGGGGGACACGGATCGGCGGCTGGTACGGCCGTGCCATTGCTTAGCAAGGCAAGTTATTTCGCTCAGCGACCGGGCTGGGGGCCGTCGGGACGTGGGTGAAAGCCGGGCTTGTTATCCACAGAGACAATACGGTCTGCCGCCAGAGGCTGTAGCGATGCTTTCTGTACCCACTTCGGGGGTGTGGATAAACCTGTGGAAACTGTGGATAGTCTTCGGCGGGTGGGTCGGTTGCCGAGTTGGCTCCTACGGACGTCGCGCACGGGCCGCGGCCCGCGGTCCCTCGGCCCGCGTCGGGACGGCGTTAGTCTGGTCCGGTGATCCAGGTGTGCTCCCAGTGCGGCACGCGCTGGAACGTGCGCGATCGACAACGCGAATGGTGTCCCCGCTGCCGTGGGGCCCTGATGGCGCCCACGCAGGATGGCCCCCCTGCCGACCCGCGGTGGAGTGCGCCCGGCGCACCGACGCAGGCGCGCCCGCCGGCGGCGCCGAGGTGGCAGCGCACGCCGCCGCGGCTGCCGCCCGGCTACCGCTGGATAGCGGTGCGGCCCGGGGCAGCGCCGCCGACCCGCCGCGGCCGCCGTCCACTCGGCCCCACGCCTCGCTACGCCGTCATACCGCGCTGGGGATTGACCGACCGCGTCGAGCAGACGGCCGCCGCCGCGGCAGCACCCGCGCAGGCCGGCCCGCCCGCGCAGATCGTCCGCACCACCTCCTTCGTCAGCGTTCTGGTGCTCAGCATCGCCGCCCTGGTCTACGTGGTGCGGTACGTGCTGCTGGTGATCAACCGGAACACGTTGCTGAACTCATGGGTCGCGATCGGAGCGGACTGGCTCGGCGTGCTCGCCAGCGTTGGCGCGGGTGCGGCGGTGATCGCCTCGGGCGTGCAGCTGATCCGTTGGATGATCGCCCGCCGCGCCGCCGTTTTCGCCCATCACGGGTTGCCTGAACAACGCTCGCCACGGGCGCTGTGGGCGGGCTGCGTCGTGCCGCTGGCCAACCTGCTGTGGGCCCCGGTGTACGTGATCGAGCTGGCGCTACTCGAAGAGCATTACGCCCACCTGCGCAAGGCCATCCTTCAGTGGTGGGGCGCGTGGGTGTGCAGCTACGCCGTGTCCATCGCGGCCATCGCGACCAGCTTCGCCACCGACGCGCAGGGCATCGCCAACAACACCGTTCTGATGGTCTTCGCGTACCTCTTCGCGGCCGCGACGCTGGCTGCCGCCACCCGCGTCTTCGAGGGATTCCAGCGCAAACCCGTCGCGCGGCCCGCGCATCGCTGGGTCGCGGTTCCCGACGACCGGCCCGCCGCGCCGGCGTCGACCGATCCGGTTGAGTTGAAGGGGCAGGAACCGGCAGCATAGGGGTATGACGTGGGCCGACGAGGTGCTCGCCGCGCACCCCTATGTCGTCGCCCACCGCGGCGCCTCGGCCGCGCGGCCCGAACACACACTGGCCGCCTACGATCTCGCACTCAAAGAGGGCGCCGACGGCGTCGAATGCGACGTGCGACTGACGCGTGACGGACATCTGGTGTGTGTGCACGACCGCCGGCTGGACCGGACCTCGACCGGGGCGGGTTTGGTCAGCACGATGACGCTCGCCGAGCTGCGCGAGCTCGAGTACGGGGCGTGGCACGACAGCTGGCGCGAAGACGGCACGCACGGAGACACGAGTTTGTTGACGCTGGACGCGCTGGTTTCGCTCGTGCTGGATTGGCGTCGGCCGGTGAAGCTGTTCATCGAAACCAAACACCCGGTCCGGTATGGCTCGTTGGTGGAGACCAAGCTGCTCGCGGCGCTGCACCGTTTCGGCATCGCCGCACCCGCATCGGCAGACCGGTCCCGCGCGGTGGTGATGTCGTTCTCGGCGTCCGCGGTCTGGCGGATCCGGCGGGCCGCGCCGCTGCTGCCGACGGTGCTGCTCGGCAAGACCGCGCGCTATCTGACCAGCGGCGCGGCCACCGCCGTCGGCGCCACCGCCGTCGGGCCTTCGCTGACGACGCTGAAGGACTATCCCCAGCTCGCCGACCGCGCGATCGCCCAGGGCAGGGCGGTCTACTGCTGGAACGTCGACGACTACGAGGACATCGATTTCTGCCGCGACGTCGGGGTGGCGTGGCTGGCCACGCACCACCCGGGGCGCACCAAGGCGTGGCTGCGGGGCAACCGCGCGGGCGAGGGCGGCGGTTAGACCGACCGCTACTGTTGCTCGCCCGATGCGGCAGGCACCGGCGCGTCGGACGCCAACGCCTGGAACAACCTGGCCGCCTCGTCGTGGTTCCACACCACGACTGAGCCGGCGCCGCCGCTGGTGAAATCCCCGATCGGGACCGTCATCGCGGTGGGCGTCCCGTGTAGTGCCCAGCCGAGCCGGGCCAGGTCCCAGACGTGGTCGAACTGGTCGACGGTCAGGGCGTCGGCGGCTGCGCGAGTCACCGCGTACCAGCGCCACGGATTGAGCCACACCGCAGGGCTGGCGGCGCGATGCAGCAGCGCCGTAACGAACTGCCGTTGATTGACCATTCGGTCCAGGTCGGCGCGCGGGGTGTCGCGCGATCTGACGTACCCGAGGGCGTTGCGACCGGTCAGGGTCTGGCAGCCGGCCGGCAAGGCGATGCCGGCCAAGGGGTCGTCGACCGGCGCCTTCGGGCATACGGTCACCCCGCCGAGCGCGTCCACGAGCGCGGCGAACCCGCCGAAACCTATCTCGGCGTAATGATCGAGGCGCAGCCCGGTGGCCCGCTCCACCGTCTGAATCAGCAACTGCGCACCGCCCGTCGCGAACGCGGCGTTGATCTTGTCCTTGCCGAGGCCCGGGATGGGCACGTAGGAGTCGCGCGGGATGGACACCATGGTCGTCGGCGCGGCGGATCCGAGACTGGGCAGGTGAACCAGCAGGATCGTGTCGGTACGGCCGTTACCGATGTCGCCGCCCGTGGCCAGGTCCTGTTGCTGCTCGGCGCTGAGCCCCTGACGGCTGTCCGACCCGACGATCAGCCAGTTGGTGCCGCGGCCGGCCGCGGGGCGGCCGGGATAGTCGTCGAACACCCGCTCGCGGTGCAGTTTGTAGTCGAACCAGACGGCCCCGGCGGTGATGCCCGCACCGATCAGCAACACGCCGACCAGCAGGGCCGCCGCCATCCTGCGAACCCAGCGGAGCTTGCCCGGCTTGCGGCTCGGCGCTTGCGGTCGGGGCGGCGCGACCCGCGGCGCCGGCGAAGCGGCCGCAGGAGGGGGTGGCGTCGTCCGTCGATGCAGCGGCTGGGTCTTTTCGTTCGGCGACGGCGGCGGCGTGTCCGGACGGCGGATCACCTGCGGCGGTTCGGCGCCCGGTTGCCCGGGGCGCGGTCGCGGGGGCGGGCTCGACCCTGCGGGCCGCCGCCGCTGCGGTGATCGGTCGCCGTTCACCCGGTTAACCTACGTGCCCGGGCCCCCGCCGCGTTGGTACGCCGCGGCTTCGGCTAACCGCGCGCGCGAAGACCGTTGATGAACGGGCATCCCATCAGCACCCGGATGGCCTGGCTCAGGCCGGTCATGTCGTCGACCGGTTTGTGGAACGGCAGCCGGACGTCGTGATCGCGGTCGTCGCCCTCGACGCGGAACCGGACGCCGTAGCGGTCCAGTCCGAGGGGCCGCACGTGCCCGCGGCGCAGCGGCGCCGGGAGCCTGGACACCAGCCGCGCCAGGATGTCGCTGTGGGCGGTGTCCAAATGCCACAGCAGGTTCGACTCGAGCGCGCAGAACGGGTCGGGCCGCGCGCCGAGCAGGTCGGCCACGCTGACCGGCTCCGCGCCGGTGGCATCGGTGACGACCACCGAGGCGATCTCGAGCCGCAACAGCGTGTAGCGCGGCTCGTTGCCGTGGGCGGGAGCGCATCGCGGGGTTTCGACGCCCAGCAGGGCCGGATCAGGGCATTCGGCGGCGATCAGGTCGAGCGTGTCGACGATCTCGGCCGGGTGCACCTCCTGGAGGTGCCCGCGCACCCAGACCAGCGAACGGACCGGTTCGCGCAGGGGGAGCGGCGCGTAGTCGGTCAGCTCCAGCAGCGCTGGGGATCCCGAAATGGGACGCGTGAGCTCGCGTTCCCGTTCGACCGGAACCGCCAGCGCAACGGACCCGTCGGCCATCAGGTGATGCACCGGGGTGGCGACCGGGTCGGCATGCTCGATGGCAAGCAGCGCGCCGCTGGCGCGGACGCAGGCGCTGCGGATGCGTTCGGCGGTGGTCGGGGCGGGGCAGCTTGACGGTAATACCATTCTCATCCTTCGCTTAGGTAAGCCTAAGTTAACTTACCGGCGGTGTCGTCGCAAGGGTTTTCCGGCCTGCCCGCCGCTAGGGTTGGGGCGTGGCCCGCATCGCATACCTCGGTCCGGAGGGGACGTTCACCGAGGCGGCGCTGCGACAGATCACCGCCGCCGGCCTGGTCCCCGACAACGGGTTGGGTGAATTTCGATCCTCGCCCGTCGAAAGCAACTCCGCGGCGCTGGACGCCGTGCGCGATGGCGCCGCCGACTACGCCTGCGTCCCGATCGAGAATTCGATCGACGGTTCCGTGACGCCCACGCTGGACAGCCTGGCCATCGGCTCACCCCTACAGGTGTTCGCCGAAACGACCCTGAACATCGCGTTCAGCATCGTGGTCAAACCGGGCCGCAGCGCCGGGGATGTGCGAACGCTGGCCGCCTTCAGTGTGGCGGCGGCCCAGGTGCGCCACTGGGTGGCCGCCAACCTGCCCGATGCCGCGCTGCGGCCGGCCTACTCCAACGCCGACGCCGCCCAACAGGTGGCGGAGGGACACGTCGACGCCGCGGTGACCTCCCCGCTGGCCGCCGAGCGCTGGGGGCTGGCCGCCCTGGCCGACGGGGTCGTCGACGAAGTCAACGCCCGCACCCGCTTCCTTCTGGTCGGTCGCCCGGGGCCGCCGCCGGCGCGCACCGGGGCCGATCGCACCTCGGTGGTGCTGCGCATCGACAACGCGCCCGGCGCGTTGCTGGCCGCGCTCGCCGAATTCGGTGTCCGTGGCATAGACCTCACCCGCATCGAATCCCGGCCCACCCGAACCGGACTCGGCACCTACCGATTCTTCGCCGATTGTGTTGGTCATATCGACGACGACGCGGTCGCCGAGGCACTCAAAGCGCTATACCGTCGTTGTGCTGATGTGCGATACCTAGGATCTTGGCCCACCGGCTCGCCCGCCGGAGCGTTGCCGCCACCGGCGGACGAGGCCGCGCGCTGGCTCACACAGCTGCTCGACGGCAAGCCCGACGCGCGGGGGGCGCAGCGGTGAGAGGTCGACTGATCCTGGTGCGACACGGCCAGTCCTTCGGAAACGTCGAGCGCCGACTCGACACACGCCCGCCGGGCGCGGAGCTGACTCCGTTGGGGCGCGACCAGGCCCGCGCGTTCGCCCGCCATTCGGGGCGGCCGGCGATGCTCGGACACTCGGCGGCCACCCGGGCGTTGCAGACCGCCGCGGTGATCGGGAGTGAGCTCGAGATGCCTTCCATCGAGATGGCCGGCGTCCACGAGGTCCAGGTCGGGCGGCTGGAAAACCGCAACGACGACGACGCGGTCGCCGAGTTCAACGCGATCTACGAGCGCTGGCACCACGGCGAACTCGACGTCGCGCTGCCCGGCGGCGAAACCGGCAACGACGTGCTGGACCGCTACGTACCGGTGCTCACCGAGCTGCGCCTGCGTTATCTCGACAACCACGACTTCCAGGGCGACATCGTCGTCGTCAGCCATGGCGCGGCGATCCGGCTGGCGGCCGCGGTCCTGGCGGGTGTGGAGGCCGACTTCGCGCTGGACAATCACCTGGACAACACAGAATCGGTGGCGTTGACCCCGATCACCGACGGGCGGTGGAGTTGCGTGCGGTGGGGAAGCTTGACGCCGCCGTTCTATCCGAAGGAAGAAGCGACCCCGGTCGCGGACGCGGTGCGGTCAGGCACCGATCCGATGGGCTGACCTCTCGCTCAGACGGCCAGCGCGATGACTTCGGTGCACGCGCAGCCGACGGCGTCGCAGTCGACCACGAAGGCGTGCGGCAACAACTCAGGGGTGAAGCAGTCCGGCTCCGTGCATTCCGACCGGTGCAGGGCATGGCGAATGATGGTGCCGTGACAGTGATCTAAGCCTGCCCGGCAGTCGCGGCAGTCAATGCTCATAGGTGAGTTCATAGCACCCGGCGCGGACAAATCCGGGATGCCGCGCCGGGAAATCCGGGGGGGCGTGCGAGGCGCTCAGGCCCAGCCCAGCTCGTGCAGCCGGTCGTCGTCGATGCCGAAGTGGTGCGCGATCTCGTGGATCACCGTGATGGCCACTTCGTCGACGACCTCGTCCTCGGATTCGCACACGTCCAGCAGCGCGTCGCGATAGATGGTGATGGCATCCGGCAGCGAGCCCGAGTAGTCCGAGTCTCGCTCGGTCAGAGCCACGCCCTCGTACAGCCCGAGCAGTTCGGCATCCTCGGGATGGCGGTCTTCGACCAGGACGACGACGTTGTCCATGGCGGCGGCCAGCTCGGGCGGGATCAGGTCGAGGGCGTCGGAGACCAGTTCGTCGAAGCGTTGCGGATTCATCCGCACGGACACCCGGCTAGCCTCCCGGCGGCGGCTCGGCGGGTGGCGCCGGTGGCGCGGGGTTCGCCGGTGGCGCGGGCTGGGGCGCCTCGGGTGCCGGATTGGCCGGTGGGGCGCCGTTGTCCGCGGGCGGTGGGGCCTGCTGGGCGGGAGCCTGCTGCTGCGGGGCCTGCTGGGGTTGCTGAGCCGGCTGCTGGCCGGGCAGGTGCTGGTTGTTCGGCGGGATTTCCGGGGTCGGGCCGGGACCGGTCTGGGTGGCCGGCGGCTGCGCCGGAACCTGAAGGGGAATCGGCGGCATGGTGAGCCGCTCTTCGGGAATGTCGGGCGGCGGCACCGGCGGTTGGCCGTTGATCAGCAACTGACCCTTGGCGCTGTTCAGCAGGGTGGCCCAGCCGCCGTTGCCCAGCGTGGCGCCGATGCTGCAGGCCACTTCGCGGCTGCCGGCCGTCCAACTGGCCAGCGGCACAGTCGGATAGATCAGCGTCAGCGTGGTGGTGCGCAGCTTGACCGGCGCCAGGTACGCGTCCGTCATCTTGGTGCACGAGTCTTTGATGAAGCCGTCCTGGTCGGGCTCGGCGGGCAGGCCACCGGGGAACTTCTCGCCCAAGTTGACGGTGCCGGTGACTTCCATGGCGTGCGGCGCCGCGCAGTCAACCGGCGCATCGGTCGGCTGGTTGGTCGCCGAATCGATGCCCAGGCAGGTGCCGGTCGGCCAGACCTTGGACTGGTCGACGTCGGCGACCTTGCCCTTGAAGGCCTGCTGCTGGTTGCTCATGCCGGGCAGCTGCAGGCCGCACAGCATGCGGCGATCGCCGGACTGGCGCCAGGCCCGGTCGCCGGGCCACAGCAGGCTGACGGTGAACTTGCTGTTCGGATCGAACTTGGGGCCCAGGTAACTGCGGACGGCGGCCTCGCACTGTTCCTGGGTGATCTGCTGAATGCGCGCGGGCGTCGGCGGCGCGGCGTTGGGTCCGTACTCGGCGCCCGGGAACGTCCGCATGTCAATGGATTCGGCGACCTCGAACTTGTGGTCGTCGCCGCAGTTGACGATCTTCGCCGATTCCGGAGTGGTGTCCGGCCACATCAGGCATTCCCCGGTGCCTGCCCGGTTGAAGGCGGCATCGCTCTTGGTGCCGGTGCTGCGCACGGGGCTGCTGTCGAGGAACCGGCCCGATCCGGGACCCCCGGCCGGGATCGCGGTGACCAGCCCCGCGATCAACAGCCCGCCGAGCGCCGTCAGCAGCAACGCGCGCCGGGTCGCCCGGGCCTGCAGGCTGCGCGGCCACAGGAAGGCCGACGACTCCTGATCGGACGACTGATCGGTCGAGGCGACGGACGAATCGTCCCCCCGGCCTTCCAACAGTTCTTTCTCGGGCGCTTGCGACATCCGCTCCATTCTGACAGCAGCGCCTGGGATGCTTGACAAAAGTTACTGATGTGAGTCCTGCGACCATCGCGGGTGATGCTCCGGCCGCCGGCCGAAAGCGGTGAAAGTAGTCTCAGGGCCGTGATCGACCTGAAGCTGCTCCGGGAGAACCCCGACGCCGTGCGCCGCTCCCAACTCAGTCGCGGGGAGGACCCGTCGCTGGTAGACGCCCTGTTGTCGGCCGACGCCGCCCGCCGGGCGGCGATCTCGTCGGCCGACGGCCTGCGGGCCGAGCAGAAGTCCGCGAGCAAGAGCGTCGGCGCGGCGTCTCCCGAGGAGCGTCCGGCCAAGCTGGCGCATGCGAAGGAGCTGGCCGAGCAGGTGAAGGCCGCCGAAACCGCACAGGCCGACGCGGAGACGGCGTTCACCGCGGCGCACATGGCGATCTCCAACGTCGTCATCGACGGGGTGCCCGCCGGCGGGGAGGACGACTTCGCCGTCCTCGACGTGGTCGGCGAGCCCGCCGCGATCGACGACCCGAAGGACCACCTGGAGCTCGGCGAATCGCTCGGGCTCATCGACATGCAGCGCGGCGCCAAGGTGTCCGGGTCGCGGTTCTACTTCCTGACCGGTAAGGGCGCGCTGCTCCAGCTCGGCCTGTTGCAGCTCGCGTTGCGGCTGGCCGTCGAGAACGGCTTCGTTCCGATGATCCCTCCGGTGCTGGTGCGCCCGGAGGTGATGGCCGGCACCGGATTCCTCGGCGCGCACGCCGACGAGGTCTACCGGGTCGAGGCCGACGACCTCTACCTGGTGGGCACCTCGGAGGTGCCGCTGGCCGGTTATCACTCCGGCGAGATCCTCGACCTGTCCGGCGGCCCGCTGCGCTACGCGGGATGGTCGTCGTGCTTCCGCCGCGAGGCCGGCAGCTACGGCAAGGACACCCGCGGCATCATCCGGGTGCATCAGTTCGACAAGGTCGAGGGCTTCGTCTACTGCACACCCACCGACGCCGAGGCCGAACACCAGCGCCTGCTGGGCTGGCAGCGCGACATGCTGACCCGGATCGAGGTTCCGTATCGAGTGATCGACGTCGCCGCGGGCGATCTCGGCTCGTCGGCCGCCCGCAAATTCGATTGTGAGGCTTGGGTTCCCACCCAGGGCACCTACCGCGAGCTCACGTCGACGTCGAACTGCACCACCTTCCAGGCCCGCCGGCTGGCGACCCGGTATCGCGACGAGGCGGGCAAACCGCAGACCGCGGCCACGCTCAACGGAACGCTGGGCACCACGCGCTGGCTGGTGGCGATCCTGGAGAACCACCAGCAACCCGACGGCAGCGTGCGGGTGCCCGAGGCGCTGGTGCCGTTCGTCGGTGCCGAGGTGTTGGAGCCCGTCGCTCGATGACCACCATCGGAACGCCACTGTCGCCGGACGCAACCAGGGTCATGCTGCTCGGCTCCGGCGAACTCGGCCGCGAGGTGGTGATCGCGCTGCAGCGCCTCGGGGTGGAGACCATCGCGGTCGACTCCTACGACAACGCGCCGGGCCAGCAGGTCGCCCACCACGCGCGGACCATCGCGATGTCGGATCCGAAACAGCTCAAGGCCCTGATCGAGGCCGAGAGGCCGGATGTGGTCGTTCCGGAGATCGAGGCCATCGCCACCGGAGCGCTCGAGGAACTGGAAGCCGCCGGCGTGGTGCGGGTGATCCCCACCGCCCTCGCGGCGCGCCTGACCATGGACCGGGCGGGCATCCGGCGCCTGGCGGCCGAGACCCTCGGCCTGCCCACCAGTCCGTACCGGTTCTGCGATTCGCCGGCCGAATTGCAGGCAGCCGCCGAGGTCATCGGTTACCCCTGCGTCGTCAAACCGGTGATGAGCAGCTCGGGCAAGGGCCAGAGCAAGCTCGACGGACCCGACGACGTCGCGGCGGCCTGGGCCTATGCGCTGGCCGGCGGCCGAGTGAGCCACGGCCGTGTCATCGTCGAGGGATTCGTCGACTTCGATTACGAGATAACACTTTTGACGGTCCGGGCGCGCGGCGACGACGGCGAGGTGGGCACGCATTTCTGCGCGCCGATCGGGCACAAGCAGGTCAGCGGCGACTACGTCGAGAGCTGGCAACCGCACCCGATGTCGGCGGCCGCGCTGCACAACGCTCAGCTGATCGCCCGAGCCATCACCGAAAGGCTGGGCGGGCAGGGGATTTTCGGGGTCGAGCTGTTCGTCAAGGGCGACCATGTGTGGTTCAACGAGGTCAGCCCCCGGCCGCACGACACCGGTATGGTCACGCTGATCACCCAGTGGCAGAACGAATTCGAGTTGCACGCCCGCGCCATCCTGGGGCTCGCGGTCGACACCACGTGCAGGACGCCGGGCGCCAGCGCGGTGATCTACGGCGGCGTGGACGCCAAGGGCGTCGCCTTCGACGGCGTGGACGACGCGCTTCGGGTGCCGCGCAGCGACCTGCGCCTGTTCGGAAAGCCGGAAAGCTTCGTCAAACGGCGCATGGGTGTCGCACTGGCGCATGCCGAGGACGTCGACACCGCGCGTCGCAACGCGGTCGAGGCGGCGAGCCGGGTCAGGCCGCGACCGGTGTGACCGCGGCGCGCTCGTGCCGGCGCTGGCGTTCCATCGTCGCGAAGTAGAAGGCGAACGGAAACGCGAAGCTGGTGAAGAAACTGGACAGGAAGAACAGCCACGGCCGCCGGATACCGCGCCGGAGGCCGTCGATGATGGTAAACACCGGCATCAGAATCACATTCGCGATCATGTAGTCCTGGTTTCCCGACCCGCAGGCCGGGGTGGCGAATTGGCCCTTGATGAATTCCGGATAGCTGGCCGGCCCGGAGATCAGGTTGCCCTGGCCGTGCGCCGCCATCACGAAGTGAATGTTGAACCAGTAACCCAGCACGATCGACGCAATGCCGGCGACGTAATACACGCATTCCAACGGCGAAAGCCACGGCCCACCTTCGGGTCTGGCGTAGACCTTCGGGTTGGACGCGATGATGCCGGCGATGCAGGCGAGTCCCAGCAGAAAGTGAATGATGATCGAGGCCATGCGCGAAGTGTCGCGCGCAATCGAAAGTTTTGTCAATAATGTCAAAAGATTTCTTGGTACCTTCTTCCCATGGTCAGGCCCGCTCAGACGGCGCGCAGCGAGCGCACCCGCGAAGCGCTCCGCCAGGCCGCCCTGGTGCGATTCCTCGCCCAGGGCGTGGAGGACACGTCGGCCGAGCAGATCGCCGCCGACGCCGGGGTGTCGCTGCGAACGTTCTACCGCCACTTCGGCTCCAAGCACGACCTGCTGTTCGCCGACTACACCGGGCTGCATTGGTTCCGGTCCGCGCTGGATGACCGGCCGGCCGGCGAACCCATCATCGATTCGGTGCAGGCGGCCATCTTCTCTTTCCCGTACGACGTCGACGCCGTGACCAAAATCGCCGCACTGCGGCAGGACGAGCTGGATCCCGGCCGCATCGTCCGGCACATCCGGGAGGTCCAGGCCGACTTCGCCGACGCCATCGGCGCTCAGCTGCAACGGCGCAGCCGCCGGGCCAATGGCGCGCCCCCGACGACGGACCAACGGGTGCGGGCCGCGGTGACCGCCAGATGCATTGCGGCCGCGGTGTTCGGCGCGATGGAGGTCTGGATGGTCAGTGACGAACGGTCTCTGGGCGAACTGGCGCGACTGTGCCATGCGGCGCTGGAGTCGCTGCGGGCCGGGATCACCGATTCCTGGGTCACGGCGACGCGACCCTAAAGTTTCGTCATAATTGACAAAACTTTGCCGTCGTGCGAGCCTCCTTTCCGGAGGGCAGGACATGACTGATTACGACGCGATAGTTATCGGTGCCGGCCATAACGGGCTGACCGCGGCGGTGCTGCTGCAGAAGGCCGGGCTGAAGACCGTGTGCCTGGATCCCAAGCTGTACGCGGGCGGCATGGCTTCCACGGTAGAGCTTTTCGACGGCTACCAGTTCGAGATCGCCGGCTCGGTGCAATTCCCGACCTCCCAGGTTGTGGTCGACGAGCTGGGCCTGGACACCATACCCACGATCGACCTGGACGTGATGTCGGTGGCCGTGCGCGGCGTCGGCGACGATCCGCTGGTGCAGTACAGCGACCCCGTCAAGCTGTTCACCCATCTCAACGAGGTGCATGGCGCCGACGCCGTCAACGGCATGGCGGGCCTGATGGCGTGGAGTCAGGGGCCTACCCGCGCCCTGGGCCGATTCGAGGCCGGAACACCACCCAAGAGCATCGACGAGATGTATGCCTGCGCCACAAACGAATTCGAGCGCTCGGCGATCGACGACATGCTGTTCGGATCGGTCACCGACGTGCTGGACCGTTACCTGCCGGACCACGAGAAGCATGCAGCGCTGCGTGGCTCGATGACCGTGCTGGCCGTGAACACGCTCTACCGGGGTCCCGCCACGCCGGGCAGTGCGGCCGCGCTCGCCTTCGGCCTCGGCGTTCCCGACGGCGACAGCATGCAGATGAAGAAGCTGCGCGGCGGCATCGGCGCGCTCACCTCGCACCTGTGCGACGTGCTGGCCGGCCACGGCGGCGAACTCCGGTTGCGTACCAAGGTGACCGAGATCCTGGTCGCCGACGGACGGGTGACCGGGGTGCGCACCGAGGCGGGCGAAACGCTGACTGCCCCGATCGTGATCTCCGGCATCGCGCCGGACGTCACGCTCAATGAGATGATCGATCCCGCCGCTCTTCCCGCCGATCTCCGGGAACGCTACGCACGCATCGACCACCGCGGCAGCTACCTGCAGATGCACTTCGCGCTGGAGGAGGCGCCCGTCTTCGCCCCGCCCTACGAGGCCCTGAACTCACCGGCCATGCAGGCCTCGATCGGCCTGTTCTGCACGCCCGAAGAGGTCCAGCAGCAGTGGGAGGACGCGCGCCGCGGAATCGTCCCGGCCGACCCGACGGTCGTATTGCAGATCCCATCGCAGAACGACCCGGACCTCGCGCCGCAGGGCAAGCACGCCGCGTCGGCTTTCGCACTGTTCTTCCCGATCGAGGGCGAGGTGGACTACGGGCAGGCCAAGGTCGAGATGGGCCGGCGGGTGATCGACAAGGTCACCCGGCTAGCCCCGAATTTCGAGCGCAGCATCATCCGGCACACCACCTTCACGCCCAAGCACATGGGCGTGATGTTCGGCGCCCCCGGCGGCGACTACTGCCACGGACTGTTGAATGCCAACCAGATCGGTCCCAATCGGCCCGGGCCGCGGGGGTTCCTCGGCCAGCCGATCCCCGTCGAAGGGCTCTACCTGGGCAGCGCGGGCTGCCACGGCGGCCCCGGTATCACCTTCATCCCCGGCTACAACGCCGCGCGACAAGCGCTCGCCGACCGGGACCGCTGAGCGGCGCCCTAACCGCGCAGGCTCAGCAGTTCGTCCAACAGGGCGGTGAACTCCTCGGGGCGCGCCGGGGTGAACGCGGGGGAGGGCCGGGTGCCCGGGACGTCCAGCGTGATCAACGTCGACTTCAACGGCCGGCCGATGTCCAGCGGCAGCCAGCGGCGGAAGTCCGAGCTGCCCCATATCCGGAACCGTTGGGTGAAGAGACCCAGCTGCTCGGCTTTGTACCCGCGGATCGCCTCGAGCGAGATCACCTTCGACGTTCCCGACGGAAAGTGGTAGCGGCGCAACGTGATCGCCGCACGATCCAGCTGGACCAGGCCATCATCATAGGAGTCGTAGGAGTCGGTCACGCCCGCGAACTCCTCAGTTGGTGGCCCTTGGCGGTCAGGCAGCGCCCGTCGTCCAGGCGCCACTGCCACCCGTGCAGGTTGCAGGTCAACGTGTTCCCTTCCACCACACCGAATTTCGACAGGTCGGCCTTGAGGTGTGGGCAGCGGCGCTGAATCTCCCAGCCGTCCAGCGTGACCGAAGCCGAGTCGTCGTGAGTCTCGGCGAACCAGCCGTCGGCGTACGCGATCCGTTCGTCGGTCAGGCACTTGAAGAACGTGTAGAGGTACTCGTTGTAACCGCCGACCCGCCAGGCCCTGAAACGGGTCGACAAGAAGATGGTGTTGACCCAGTCCGGCTCGCCGTCGCGCAGCACGGTGCGGACCAGCTCCGGCGCTATCGCGAATCCGTAACGAACCTTCTCATCCGGAATACGTTCCCGCACAGCCCTTTTGGGGAAGTCCAGGATCACGGTCTCCGGTCCGAGCACCAGTTCGACGGGGTAGCCGATCCCGTCGCAGATCTCGTCGCTCTGCGACATGATCGGCTCGAACAGGGCGCGCAGCGGTTCCAGCAGCGGCTCCCCGCTCGCGGGCGCCCAGCTCGCCCGCTCCGCGGCGATGACGGGCGCCATCCGCTCGGCGTATTCGGCGATGTAGTCGGCCTTGCCCGTGGTGAAGATGGCCTCGACCTGGTCGGTGGGCAGCGGATGGGTCAGCGAATTCAGGGTGGAGCCGGTGAAGTCGGCGGTCGAGCCGGGCATCATCAGCAGCCCGCCGTCGTGGCCGTGCCTGCGCATCTGGTCTAGAAAGACCATCTGGTCGGGAAAGATGTTGGCCGGATCGGCGTGGTCGTCGTTGAGGTCGCGCAGCTCGGGATCCAGGAAGCAGGGCGGCCCCGCCGACGGCACCACCCACGTCGCCCCGACCTGGGCCAGGTACTGGCGGGCGCGGTCCATCTGCCGTTGGCGTTTCTGGAGGCCGAACGATTCCTTGGCGCGGGCCGGCATGTCGTAGACCATCGGGTACCAGATGGCCCCGGAGTACTGCAGCAGGTGCACATCGACGTGCCCGAACTCGGACGCGAGCACGTCCAGGTCCACCGGCCGCGCGTCGTTCATGTTGAAAACCGTTGTCGCGCCGTCGGAAACCAGCAGCGCCGAGTCGCCGATCGGGCCGTCGGCGGGTGCGCGCAGGGCGATGATCATGACGTCAAGGTCGCCGCCCGCGCCGCCGAGCCGGTGCTTGACCGAGTCGCAGGTCTCGAAGAATCGGTGAAAACCCAGCTTCTGCAACTCGTTTCGCAGATCAGGCACCGGGAAGTCCGGCAGCAACACCACCGCGTCCTTGTTGACGTGCTCGGCCAGGTTCTTCGCGTCGAAGTGGTCCCTGTGCAGGTGTGACACATACAGGTAGTCGCAGTCGCCCAGCTCGTCCCAGTCCAGGGTGCTGTTGTCCGGGAACGGGAACCAGGACGCGAAGTACGCGGGATTGACCCAGGGGTCGCAAAGGATGCTGCCCGCTTGGCTCTTGATCAGAAATCCGGCGTGGCCGACGCTGGTGACCTGCACTGATACCTTCCTGGGGCCGGTGGGAGGCCGTGACGGCCTCGGCCGGCGATGACGGCTTTTCAGCCCCCGAGCTTAGCGCGAGCAGGCGCCCTGGGCCCGGCACCGCCGTCCGGTGACGGCGCACGGCGGGGAGCATTAGGCTGAGGTGCTGTGGAACCGGTTTACGGGACTGTCATTCAACTCGCCCGCCTGGTCTGGCGCGCCCAGGGCCTGAAAATCACGATCGCGGGTGTGGAGAACTTGCCGAAAAGCGGCGGTGCGGTGATCGCGATCAACCACACCGGCTACCTGGACTTCACCTTCGCGGGATTACCGGCCTACAAGCAGGGGCTGGGCCGCAAGGTGCGGTTCATGGCCAAGCAGGAGGTCTTCGACCACAAGATCACCGGGCCGATCATGCGCAGCCTGCGGCACATCTCGGTGAACCGGCAGGACGGCGCGGCGTCCTTCGAGGCCGCCGTGCGGAACCTCAAGGACGGTGAGCTGGTCGGCGTCTACCCCGAAGCCACGATCAGCCGCAGCTTCGAGATCAAGGAGTTCAAGTCGGGTGCCGCCCGCATGGCCGTCGAGGCCGGCGTGCCGATCGTTCCGCACATCGTCTGGGGCGCGCAGCGGATCTGGACCAAGGATCACCCGAAGAAGCTGTGGCGGCCGAAGGTCCCGATCGCGGTGCTGGTCGGCGAACCGATCGAGCCGACGTTGGGTATCGAGGAACTCAAGGGGCTGCTGCATTCGCGCATGCAGCATCTGCTGGAACGCGCGCAGGAAATGTACGGGCCGCACCCGGCCGGCGAGTTCTGGGTGCCGCACCGGTTGGGCGGAGGCGCCCCGTCCCTGGCGCAAGCGGCCCAGCTGGAGGCCGAGGAGGCGGCCGCCCGGGCGGCTCGGCGGGCCCGGTCCGCAGGGGCGCCGGAGTAGTAAGTCGATGGTGGAGCCGACCTTCCGCGCTTTGGAGCTTCTGGCGCATTTCTTGGTGAAGGCCACCGGCACCCGGATCACCTTCGAGGGCGAGGAGCAGATCCCCGAACGGGGCGGCGCCGTGGTGGCGATCAACCACACCAGCTACGTCGACTTTCTGCCCGCCGCGCTCGCCGTGCACCGCCGGGGACGTCGGCTGAGATTCATGATCAAAGCCGAGATGCAGCAGGTCAAGCCCGTCAATTTCCTGATCAAGCACACCCGCACCATCCCGGTGGACCGCGGTGCGGGGGCGGGCGCCTACGCGGTGGCGGTGCAGCGGCTACGCGAAGGTGAGCTGGTGGGGGTCTATCCGGAGGCCACCATCAGCCGCAGCTTCGAGCTCAAAGAGTTCAAGTCCGGCGCCGCGCGGATGGCGATCGATGCGGACGTTCCGATCGTGCCGGTGATCGTCTGGGGAGCGCAGCGGATCTGGACCAAGGATCACCCGCGGAATGTGGGCCGCGCGAAGATACCCATTACTGTGCAGGTAGGCGCGCCGGTTCGGGCGCGCGAAGACATCGCGCAGACCGACGCTGCCCTGCGCGACTCGATGACCACCTTGCTGCACCGGGCGCAAGAGCGCTATCCGGGCGAGCCCGGAGCGTATTGGATGCCGCGCCGGCTGGGCGGCGGCGCGCCGACCCCGGCCGAGGCCGCTCGCATGGAGGCCACCGAGGCGGCGGCTCGATCGGCTAAAAGGGCCGAGCACCCGCCGCAGTAGGCGAAGGAGAAGGCATGCCCGAGGGGTTCTACCGGTTGGCGGAATGGGTCGTCCCGCCGATGGTCGCGATGCAGGGCACCAAGTTCACCTATCACGGCCTGGAGAACATTCCCGCGCGTGGCGGCGCCTTGCTGGCCCAGAACCACACCAGCTACCTGGACTGGCTGCCGACGCTGATGGCCGTCCGTGAGCGCCGGCGGCGTGCGTACTTCATGATCAAGGCGGAAATGGCCGACGTGAAGGCGGTCAACTACGTCATCAATCACGCCCGGCTGATCCCGGTGGATCGGCGGTCGGGACACGACGCGTTCGATGTGGCCGTGCAACGCTTGCGCGAGGGCGAGCTGATCGGGATGCATCCCGAGGCGACCATCAGCCGCAGCTTCGAACTGCGGGAGTTCAAGACCGGGGCGGCGCGCATGGCGCTGGACGCGCAGGTGCCGATCGTTCCGATCGTGGTGTGGGGCGCTCATCGGATCTGGCCGAAGGACCATCCCAAGAAGGTGTTTCGCAACAAGGTTCCGATCACGGTCGCGGCCGGGCCGCCGTTGGCGCCGCGGGGCACGCCCGAGGACCTCAACCTGCTGTTGCGTTCGGCGATGAACGACCTGCTCTATCGGGTGCAGGAGGAATATCCGCACCCGAAGGACGAGTTCTGGGTGCCGCGGCGGCTGGGCGGCAGCGCGCCCACCCGGGAGGATTCCCGGGCCCTCCGGCTGTCGGAGTTGCAAGAGCGGATGCAAAGGTACGGAACCGACGGCGTGACGCGACCGGGGCAGATCCAGAGCGGGCTGCATTGAGCGGCCCCCTCAGCTGCCGACGCGGGCGGTATCGATGACGCTGCCGGCGCTCGTCGCTTGCGACGTCGACGGCACCCTGTTCGACGACGACGAGAAGATCTCCCCGCGCACCCGCGACGCCATCCGCGCCGCCGTCGCCGGCGGTGCGCAGTTCGTGGTGGCCACCGGCCGTCCGCCGCGCTGGATACGTCCCGTCGTCGAGGCGCTGGGTTTCGCGCCGATCTCGGTGTGCGCCAACGGCGCCGTGATCTATGACGCCGCGACGGATCGGGTGATGTCCACCCGCACCTTGGCCGTCGACACCCTGGCCGAGTTGGCGGAGCTGGCGACCCGTGTCATCCCCGGTGCGGGGCTGGCCGTGGAGCGCATCGGCGACAGCGCGCATGACACGGCGACGCCCCAGTTCGTCAGCTCGCCGGGTTACGAGCATGCCTGGCTGAACCCGGACAACACCGAGGTGTCGATCCAGGATCTGCTGAGCGCCCCGGCGATCAAACTGCTCATTCGCCGATCCGGAGCCCGCAGCGACGACATGGCGGCCGAACTGGCCAAGCATGTCGGTGCCGAGGCGGACATCACCTACTCCACCAACAACGGCCTGATCGAGATCGTGCCGCCGGGGACCAGCAAGGCCACCGGGATCGAGGAGATCGCCCGACCGCACAAGATCGCGCGCGAGGAGGTGGTGGCGTTCGGCGACATGCCCAACGACCTGCCGATGCTGCGGTGGGCGGGACATGGCGTGGCGATGGGCAACGCCCATCCGGACGTGCAGGTGGCCGCCGACGAGATCACCACCGCCAACAACGACGACGGAGTGGCCCGGGTGCTGGAACGGTGGTGGCTCTAGCGGCGCCGCCGGTTACGTCGGCGTCGGGTGCGACGGCAGCGAGAAGTGCTCGGCCGGTACCGTTGGGCCGCTTGGCGATTCGTTTGTCAGCGGAACGGTGATCCCGTCCAGGACCTCGGTGACATTTCCGGTCAACCGCTCATAGTTCAGCGTGCCGTGCTGGAAGTTCTGCGTAATCTGCAGCGGCTGTTGGATTTCCGCGCTGGTCGGCAATCCGAGCGGGCCACGTTCGTAGCTCTGCGAGCCCCATGCGTCGTAGATGGCGCCGGTGACCGGCTGGGCGCCGGTCTCGGGTGACCAGTACATCGCGCCGCGGGCGAAGGTGACGAAACGGGCATCACCTTCGGCGTCGTCCTCCGGCGAGGTCGGCGCTCCCAGCACGCTGCTCATCGCGCCGATGGCTTGCCAGTGGTCATAGATCGCGCCGCCCTCTAACGCCTTGAGCAGTTCTTCCGGCGGATCGTTGACATGTGATGCGATATCACGCATTTCGTCCATCAGCGCGTAGGCGGCGTTGCCCGGGCAATCGGTATTGCCGACGTCGCGGTGGGTGAAGATGGTCGGCAGCGTCGCGATGGAGCCGGCCGGAAAAGTGGTGTAGTGGCTGCCTGCCGACTCCAGTTGCACCGTGCCCTTGGGGTCGACGGAGTCCAGGCCCAATCGCCAGCCGAGCAGCCGGCCCATCATTCTGAGCTGGATCGGGGTGGGGGGCACGTCGTCGAAGTTGCCGATCATCGCCACACCCCAGGTGTTGCGGTTGAACCCGCCGGTGTGGAAGGCCTCGACCGCCTTGGTGAGACCGCCTGCGCTGCCCTCGAATACCTGGCCGTACTTGTCGACCAGCGCGTTGTAGGCGATGTCGCACCAGCCCAGCGTCTTGCTGTGATAGGTGTAAATCGCCTTGACGATCCCGGCCGATTCGAGCGGTGAATAGTCATTGCTGCCCGCGGTGTGGTGGACGACCGCGGCGCGAATCCCGTTGTCGTACTGCGGGGTACCGCATCGCAGCGACTCGTCGGCGCCCCATTCGGCCCGGCCGATGATGGGGGGAGCCTGGCCGGGCATCAAGACTCCGGCCGGTGGTGTCCAACGCGTTTTCGCCGGCGCTTGCGGTGGCGAGATGAGGACGGCCGAGATGTTCTGCCCGAAGGGCTGTTCCCGGGATGCCGGTTTGTAGCCCAGATCGGTCTTCGCGCCCGGCGGCGGTCCCCCGCCAGCGGGAGGCGCCGCCGGCGTCGCCGCCGCGTCGAGCGGGCGGGTGACCGCGATCTGGACGGTCGTGGTGGTGCCCACGAACACCGGATCGGTGCCGCGGGGCCCCTCGGTCGCCCCGCCGGGGCGGTCCGGAGCCGCCGGGTCTCCGGTGCCCGCCGCGGGCGTCGCCGGGTCGGGCGCCGCCGTTTCGTATTCGGTCTGATACCACGGGCCCCACGTGCCGTCGGGGCGCTTTGCGCGCACGCGGGTCGACGTGCCGGCCAGGTCGCCGGTGAGCGCGACCAGAGAAAACGGGGTGGTCTGACTGATTTCGCGGACCGTGACGCCGGGACCAAGGCCGAAGAGCGGCTGCTCGACGAGCCGAGTTCCGTGCGACGCCGGGGGGCTGGCCGTGCCGCGATCGCGGGCCGTGTCCGTCACCCACGAGACGAGGACGACGGTCGCCGCCATGGCGGTGAGCAACATCGTCGGCGCACGACTGCGAGGCACCAGGCGATGTTACGTGTGTTTCTAGTGTTATCTGTGAGACGACACGAGCCTCGCGCTGGCGAATCTCCACAAAATCGACGGCACCGCAGATGATCTGCGGTGCCGTCTCGTGAAGGGATCGGAAAGGGCTAGACCGGGGGAAGTGCCGGTACCGCACCGGCGGCCGCCGGCAACGCACCGGCCGCACCCGCGGCGGCGGGAAGAGCGCCCGCGGCGGCGCCCGGGAGGGCACCCGCGGCGCCCGGCAAGGCACCCGCCACGCCCGGCAACGCGCCCGCGGCACCCGGCAGGGCACCGGCCGCACCAGGCAGGGCACCCGCCGCACCCGGCAGGGCACCCGCGGCGCCCGGCAAGGCACTCGCGGCACCAGCGCCGCCGTGCATGCCCTGCGTGATGGCCGGCATGACCAGGCCCTTGAGCAGGTCGATCGCCTGGCCGGCGCCCAACTGGTTGGCGGCTTGCATCACGTCGTTGACGAGGCCGCCGCTGGCACCGCCGCCGGTGCCCGAGCCGCCGCCCAGGCCGGTACCGCCGCCGCCGATCGGCGAAGCGTTACCGAAGGTGGACGGGTCGCCCAGGATCGGGTAGGTGCCGCCGACGCCCGGGTCCAAGCCGGCCCCAGAGTCGATCGGCACCTCGCTCGGTGACAGCGCCGGGCCACCCAGGCCCGGCGTGACCCCCGCCGGGCTGGTCAGCCCGGGGTTGGAGAGCGCGGGGTTGAGCCCGGCGCCCGGAGTCGCGACGCCGCCACCGGGGGTGGCCGGCAACGCGCCTGGCGCGGTGAGGCCGGGCGTGGTGGGCGCCAAACCGGGGCTCGTCAGGCCAGGGCTGGCCAAACCGGGGCTCGTCAGGCCGGGGCTGGTCAAGCCGGGACTCGTCAGGCCGGGGCTGGTCAGGCCGGGACTTGCCAGGCCGGGGCTGGTCATGGCCGGATTGGTCAGGCCGGTCGTGCCCAGGCCGGGGGTCCCCAGGCCCGGAGTGCCCAGGCTGGGGCTGGCGAGACCGGGTGTGCCGGCAGCGCCCCCACTCAAGGCGGGCACCGGAGGCAGGTTGATCCCGAATTGCGACAAGCCCTGCGACAGGGCGCCCATCAGCTCGCCGGGCAGATCGCTCATCACCGCGGCCTGCTTGAACTCGTGGTGCTCGGGCGCCTTGTTGCCGGCGGTTGATTCGTAAACCAGGAAGTATGCGCAAGGACTCGCCACTGCCAGGGCGGCAACCGCGCTCATGGCTGTTGAGAGCTTGCGTCGGCGTCGGTTCGGCACGGAAGTCTCCTCAATCTGACTATGTGTTGTGTCGGCGCGTCCCACCGCTCCTATCTGGCGGGAATCACACAAAGTCGATGGTACGAGTGGGGAGCCTGTTACTAGAGTGGTGATATTGAATCGTGAGGCAATTGCGACCACGACCGTGATCGCGGATCCCAGGCGCCGCAACGGCCGTCGTCACGAAGCCACGCCGCCGCATGGCCTCGCCAAATGGGTTCGAGCCACGCGGTCGGATACCCTAAGCAACCGATGACCGCTCGTTTCGATCTTTTCGTCGTCGGCTCTGGATTCTTCGGACTGACCATTGCCGAGCGCGTGGCTACCCAGCTCGGGAAGCGCGTCCTCGTCGTGGACCGCCGACCGCACATCGGTGGCAACGCCTACTCAGAAGCCGAGCCGCACACCGGCATCGAGGTGCACAAGTACGGTGCGCACCTGTTCCACACCTCCAACAAGCGGGTCTGGGACTACGTGCGGCAGTTCACCGACTTCACCGACTACCGCCATCGGGTCTTCGCGATGCACAACGGGCAGGCCTACCAGTTTCCGATGGGGCTGGGGCTGGTGTCGCAGTTCTTCGGCAAGTACTTCACCCCCGACGAAGCCCGCAAGCTCATCGCCGAGCAGGCCGCCGAGATCGACACCGCCGACGCGCAGAACCTCGAGGAGAAGGCGATCTCGCTGATCGGCCGACCCCTCTACGAGGCGTTCGTCAAGGGGTACACGGCCAAGCAATGGCAGACCGACCCCAAGGAACTGCCCGCCGCGAACATCACCCGGCTGCCCGTCCGCTACACCTTCGACAACCGCTACTTCTCCGACACCTACGAGGGCCTGCCCGTCGACGGCTACACCGCCTGGCTGCGCAACATGGCCGCCGACGACCGCATCGAGGTCAGGCTGGACACGGACTGGTTCGACGTGCGCGACGAGCTGCGCGCCGAGAGCCGCGACGCGCCGGTCGTCTACACCGGGCCGCTGGACCGCTACTTCGACTACGCCGAGGGCCGATTGGGCTGGCGCACGCTCGATTTCGAGGTGGAAGTGTTGCCCATCGGCGATTTCCAGGGCACGCCGGTGATGAACTACAACGACCCCGACGTGCCGTACACCCGCATCCACGAGTTCCGTCACTTCCACACCGAGCGCGACTATCCCACCGACAAGACCGTGATCATGCGGGAGTACTCGCGCTTCGCCGAGGACGACGACGAGCCCTACTATCCGATCAACACCGAGGCCGATCGCGCACTGCTGGCCGCGTATCGTGCCCGGGCGAAGTCCGAGACCGCGTCGTCGAAGGTGCTGTTCGGCGGCCGGCTGGGCACCTATCAGTACCTGGATATGCACATGGCCATCGCCAGCGCCCTGAACATGTACGACAACGTCCTCGCGCCGCACCTGCGGGACGGCGTGCCTTTAGTTGAGGAAGCCCCGTAATGACCGCCGTCAGCCTTTTGTCCCGAATCATCTTGCCCCGCCCGGGTGAGCCGCTCGACGTGCGCAAGCTGTATCTCGAGGAGTCGACGACCAACGCCCGGCGTGCCCACGCGACCAGCCGTACCTCGCTGGAGATCGGCAAAGAGTCCGAGGTGTCGTTCGCCACCTACTTCAACGCGTTCCCGGCCAGCTACTGGCGCCGCTGGTCCATCTGTCAGTCGGTGGTGCTGCGGGTCGAGCTGACCGGGACCGGACGCGTCGACGTCTACCGGACCAAGGCGACCGGGGTGCGCATCTCGGTGGAAGGCCGCCAATTCGTCGGCACCGGCGAGCAACCGGCCATCGTCGAAATCGAGGTGGCGCTCAAGCCTTTCGAGGACGGCGGCTGGATTTGGTTCGACATCACCACCGACACCGAGGTCGACCTGATCAATGGCGGCTGGTATGCCACCGAGCCCGCCCCGGGCACGGCCAACATCGCCGTCGGCATCCCCACGTTCAACCGCCCCGCCGACTGCGTCAACGCGCTGGCCGATCTCACCGCGGATCCGTTGGTGGACAAGGTTATCGGCGCGGTCATCGTCCCGGACCAGGGCGTGCGCAAGGTGCGCGACCACCCGGACTTCGCGGCGGCGGCCGCGGGCCTGGGCAACCGGCTGTCGATCCACGACCAGCCCAACCTCGGCGGCTCCGGCGGCTACAGCCGGGTGATGTACGAGGCGCTGAAAAACACCGACTGCCAACAGATTCTGTTCATGGACGACGACATCCGCATCGAGCCGGACACGATCCTGCGGGTGCTGGCGCTCAATCGTTTCGCCAAGACGCCGATGCTGATCGGCGGGCAGATGCTCAACCTGCAGGAGCCGTCACACCTGCACATCATGGGCGAGGTCGTCGACCAGTCGAACTTCATGTGGACCGCCGCGCCGCACGCCGAGTACGACCACGACTTCGCCAGGTTTCCGTTGAACGACAAGAACGATCGCAGCGCACTGCTGCACCGTCGCATCGACGTCGACTTCAACGGCTGGTGGACGTGCATGATCCCGCGCCACGTCGCCGAGGAACTGGGCCAGCCGCTGCCGTTGTTCATCAAATGGGACGACGCCGAGTACGGTCTGCGCGCCGGTGAGCACGGTTACCCGACCGTCACGCTGCCCGGCGCCGCGATCTGGCACATGGCCTGGAGCGACAAGGACGACGCGATCGACTGGCAGGCCTACTTCCACCTGCGCAACCGGCTGGTGGTCGCATCGTTGCACTGGGACGGCGACATCACCGGCCTGGTTCGCAGCCACCTCAAGGCAACACTGAAACACCTTGCCTGCCTTGAGTATTCGACGGTTGCAATCCAGAACCGGGCCATCGACGACTTCCTCGCGGGACCCGAACACATCTTCTCGATTTTGGAATCCGCGCTGCCCGAGGTGCATCGGTTGCGCAAGGAATACCCCGACGCCGTCGTGCTGCCGGCGGCAAGCGAACTGGCCTCGCCTCAGCACAAGACCAAGGCGATGAAGCCGCCGGTGAACCCGGTGTCGATCAGCTACCGGCTGGCCCGCGGAATCCTGCACAACATGACCAAGGCCGACCCGGAATCCCATGCGCGGCCCGAGTTCAACGTGCCGACCCAGGATGCGCGCTGGTTCCGGTTGTGCACGGTCGACGGAGTGACCGTCACCACGGCCGACGGTTGCGGCGTGGTCTACCGCCAGCGGGACCGGCGAAAGATGTTCTCGCTGTTGTTCGCATCGCTGCGCCGTCAGCGCCAGCTGCTCAGCCGCTTCGAGGAGATGCGCCGGGTGTACCGCGGCGCACTGCCCGTGTTGTCGAGCAAGCAGAAGTGGGAGACGGCGTTGTCCCCCGCAAGCGGGCGGTGCCCCCAGCCGGCTGCAGAACATGCATGAGGCCGCCGCCGCAGAGGCGCCGCGCGGCGAGGTGGCCGCGCTCGTCGCCGTCCAGGCCGCATTGAACGAACGCCCCGGCGTGCTGCCGGCGGCGCGCGCACTGTCCCACTTCGGTGAGCACAGCATCGGCTGGGTGGCCGTCGCCGCGCTCGGAGCGGTGCTTTCGCCCAAGCGGCGGTGGGACTGGCTGGTGGCAGGTGCGGGGGCTTTCGGCGCGCACGCCGCCGCGGTCATCGTCAAGCGGATCGTGCGCCGCAAGCGGCCGCACGACCCCGCCGTCGTGGTGAACGTCGGCACGCCGAGCCAACTGAGTTTCCCGTCCGCACACGCCACTTCGACCACCGCCGCGGCGATTCTGCTGGGCCGGACCACCGGTCTGCCTCGAGGAGTATGCGCCGCGGTCTTGGTGCCGCCGATGGCGTTGTCACGGATGCTGCTGGGAGTGCACTACCCCAGCGACGTGGCCTTCGGCATCGCCCTCGGTGCCGTGGTTGCGGCGATCGCGCGCCGCGCAGGAGAGGTCGCAAGAGGTGGAGCCGAATGAGTGAGGACGTCGTGACCCGACCGCCGGGCAACCTGATCACCGGGGTGATCAAGGCGATACGGCCCCGCCAGTGGGTGAAAAACGTGTTGGTGCTGGCCGCGCCGGTGGCCGGGCTGGGCAGCGGCATCCGGTACGACTACGCACAGATGCTCACGCAGGTGGGATTGGCGTTCGTGGTGTTCAGCCTGGCGGCGTCCTCGGTATACCTGGTCAACGACGTCCGCGACGTCGAGGCCGACCGCGAGCACCCGACCAAGAGATTCCGCCCGATCGCGGCGGGCGTGGTGCCTGAGTGGCTGGCCTACTTCCTGGCGGCGCTGCTGGGTGCGGCGTCGCTTGGCATCGCATGGTTCGTGACGCCGAACCTGGCGCTGGTGATGGCCATCTACCTCGCCATGCAACTGGCGTACTGCTTCGGCCTCAAACACCAAGCCGTGCTTGACATCTGCATCGTGTCGTCGGCGTATCTGCTGCGTGCCATCGCCGGCGGCGTGGCGACGGAGATCCCGCTGTCCCAATGGTTCCTGTTGTCGGCCGCGTTCGCGTCGCTGTTCATGGTGGCCGGCAAGCGCTATGCCGAGCTGCAGGTCGCCGAGCGCACCGGCGCCAAGATCCGCAAATCGCTGGAGAGCTACACCAGCACCTATCTGCGATTCGTCTGGACGATGTCGGCGACCGCGGTGGTGATCTGCTACGGCCTGTGGGCGTTCGAGCGTGACCACCATTCGGGATCCTGGTACGCGGTGTCGCTGGTGCCGTTCACCATCGCGATCCTGCGCTACGCGGTGGACGTGGACGGCGGGCTGGCAGGTGAACCCGAAGACATCGCGCTGCGCGACCGGGTGCTGCAGCTGCTGTTCCTGGCGTGGATCGCAACAGTCGGAGCCGCCGTTGCCTTCGGTTAGCCCCGAACTGCAGGCTCTCAAAGCGCGGATGATGCGCAGCCGGCCGGTGATCAGGCGGCCCGGCTGGCCGGTGTTCCCGTACACCACCACGGTGCGGGCCAGCCTGTGGATCAGCGTGGCGTTGGTCGCCGTCCTGTTCGGCTGGGGGAGCTGGCAGCGCCGGTGGATCGCCGACGACGGCCTGATCGTGCTGCGCACGGTGCGCAATCTGCTCGCCGGCAATGGACCGGTGTTCAACCAGGGTGAGCGGGTGGAGGCCAACACCTCCACGGCCTGGACCTACCTGATGTATGTCGGCAGCTGGGTCGGCGGCCCCCTGCGCATGGAGTATGTGGCGCTCGCGCTCGCGCTGGTGCTTTCGGTGCTGGGCGTGGCGTGCGTGATGCTGGGCGCCGCGCGGCTGTACGCGCCGAGCCTGCGGGGCCGCAAGGCCATCATGTTGCCCGCCGGCGTGCTGGTGTACATCGCGCTGCCGCCGGCGCGCGACTTCGCCACGTCCGGTCTGGAGAGCGGTCTGGCGCTGGCGTATCTCGGGCTGTTGTGGTGGATGATGGTCTGCTGGGCGCAGCCGGTGCGTAACCGCGCGGATAACAAGGTGTTCGCCGGGCTGCTGGCGTTCGTTGCCGGGTTCAGTGTGCTGGTCCGGCCGGAACTGGCGCTCATGGGCGGCCTGGCGCTGATCATGATGCTCGTCGCCGCACGGACCTGGCGCCGCCGGGTGCTGATCGTGGTGGCCGGCGGCTTCGTGCCGGTCGCGTACGAGATCTTCCGGATGGGCTATTACGGCCTGCTGGTGCCCGGCACCGCGCTGGCCAAGGACGCCGCCGGGGACAAATGGTCGCAGGGCATGATCTACCTGCTCAACTTCGACGCGCCCTACGCGGTGTGGATACCCGTGGTGCTTCTCGTGCCGCTGGGCGCGCTGCTGTTCGCCGCCCGCCGGCGGCCCTCGTTCCTGCGCCCTGCGCTGGCGCCGGACTACGGGCGGTTTGCCCGTGCGGTGCACAGCCCGCCCGCGGTGGTGGCGTGGGTGGTGGTGAGCGGTCTGCTGCAGGCCCTGTACTGGATCCGGCAAGGCGGCGACTTCATGCACGCCCGGGTGCTGCTGGCCCCGCTGTTCTGTCTGCTGGCTCCGGTCGCCGTCATCCCGATCGCGATCCCGGACGGCCAGGACTATTCGCGGGAGACCGGGAACTGGGTTGCCGGGGCCGCCGGCGCGTTGTGGCTGGGATTGGCCGGATGGGCGCTATGGGCGGCGAATTCACCGGGGATGGGCGACGATGCCACCCACGTCACCTACTCCGGGATTGTGGACGAACGCCGCTTCTACTCCCAGGCAACCGGCAACGCGCATCCGCTGACCGCGGCGGACTACCTGGGCTATCCGCGGATGGCGGCAATCCTGACCGCCCTCAACAACACTCCCGAAGGCGCGCTGCTGCTGCCGTCGGGCAATTACATCCAGTGGGACCTGGTGCCGCAGGCCCAGCCGCCGCCGGGCGACAAGTCCGCGCAAAAACCCCAGCATGCAGTGTTTTTCACCAACCTCGGCATGGTCGGCATGAATGTCGGCCTCGATGTCAGGGTGATCGATCAGATCGGCTTGGCGAATCCGCTTGCGCAGCACACGGAACGGCTCAAGCACGGCCGCATCGGGCACGACAAGAACCTCTTTCCCGACTGGGTGATCGCCGACGGCCCGTGGGTGAAGCTGCCTCCGGGGATCCCGGGCTACCTGGATCAACAATGGGTCGCAGAGGCGGTCTCGGCGCTGCAATGCCCGGAGACCAAGGCGGTGCTCAGCTCGGTGCGCGCACCGATGACCCCGCACCGCTTCCTGTCCAACCTGGTGAATTCCTTCCGGTTCACCAAATACCGGATCGACCGGGTGCCGCGTTACGAACTGGCCCGGTGTGGGCTGCCGGTCCCCGATGAGGCGCCGCCACCACCTCGCGAGTAAGCGTCGCGCAGAAGAAATTTCGGCAAACGCCGAACAAATCACAGCGTGCCGGGCGCGAAAGAATGGCAGCAACATCACATTTGGCCTCTCACCAGCTGGCAATGGCCGCCAAGCACATGTGCAAACGCCGCCTTTTAGACACATGTTTCAATTGAAAACCGCTGGGTAGGTGGGCCGCTCGACGGTTGGTGCCCGCGACTCGATGCGACCGAATGGCGCATCGTGTGGTTGACTACACGAGCACTCCTGCGCTTGGCGTGGCGACGATGCGGGCCGGGACGGCCCGAGAAGGAGCCGTGCATTCGGGTCCGTGCAGGCAGTTTGACCAATCAAGACAGTGACCGATCGGTGAAATGCGCCGAAAGGCCGCAAGAAGGATGAGGAAGCAAGGATGACGCTTGTCGACAGATTGCGCGGCGCCGTGGCGGGTATGCCGCGCCGGCTCGTCGTGGCGGCCGCGGGTGCGGCGCTGCTCTCGGGCCTGATTGGCGCCGTCGGAGGCTCGGCGACCGCCGGGGCCTTCTCGCGCCCGGGTCTGCCGGTGGAGTACCTGCAGGTTCCGTCCGCCGCAATGGGCCGCGACATCAAGGTTCAGTTCCAGAGCGGTGGCGCCGACTCGCCGGCGCTCTACCTGCTCGACGGTATGCGCGCGCAGGACGACTTCAACGGTTGGGACATCAACACCCCGGTGTTCGAGTGGTACCTCCAGTCCGGCATTTCGGTTGTCATGCCGGTCGGTGGCCAGTCCAGCTTCTACTCCGACTGGTACAAGCCCGCCTGCGGTAAGGCCGGCTGCACCACCTACAAGTGGGAGACCTTCCTCACCAGCGAGCTGCCCCAGTACCTTTCGTCGCAGAAGCAGGTGAAGCCGACCGGCAGCGCCGTGGTCGGTCTGTCGATGGCCGGTTCGTCCGCGCTGATCCTGGCCGCCTACCACCCGCAGCAGTTCGTTTACGCCGGCTCGCTGTCGGCGCTGCTGGACCCGTCGCAGGGGATGGGCCCGTCGCTGATCGGCCTGGCCATGGGTGACGCCGGTGGCTACAAAGCCGCCGACATGTGGGGTCCGAAGGAGGACCCGGCCTGGGCCCGCAACGACCCGTCGCTTCAGGTCGGCAAGCTGGTCGCCAACAACACCCGCATCTGGGTGTACTGCGGTAACGGCAAGCCGTCGGACCTGGGTGGGGACAACCTGCCGGCGAAGTTCCTCGAGGGCTTCGTGCGGACTTCCAACCTGAAGTTCCAGGACGCCTACAACGCCGCGGGTGGCCACAACGCGGTGTGGAACTTCGACGCCAACGGCACCCACGACTGGCCGTATTGGGGCGCGCAGGTGCACGCCATGCTGCCCGACCTGCAGTCGACGCTGGGCGCCACCCCGGGCGCGGGTCCGGCCACGGCCGCCAACGCCGGCAACGCCGGCAACGGCCAGGGCACCTAAGCACTGCCAAGCAGAACGACGAGCGGCGGGAACCCTTCGGGGTTCCCGCCGCTAGTCTTTCGGGGTATGTGACGTGTTTCACTACCCGGCGAGCGGGGGAACCACGGCCCTGGCTAATGTGCTTTCAGCGACTACACGATGGAGGGTGGACATGACGGTCGTGCGGGGTATGTCGGCGCTTTTCCGGGTGTTCTGCGTAGCCGTGCTGGCGGTCGGGTTGGCCTTCGCGCTACAGCCCGCGGCAACCGTCGGCAAGGCCAGAGCGGCAGGCTACGAAAGCCTGATGGTTCCGTCGGCGGCGATGGGCCGCGACATTCCGGTGGCCTTCATGGCCGGTGGCCCGCACATGGTCGTGCTACTGGATGCGTTCGACGCCGCACCGGACGTCAGCAACTGGGTGACCGCGGGGAACGCGATGAACACGCTGGCGGGCAAGGGGATCTCGGTCGCGGCGCCCGCCGGCGGCGCGTACAGCATGTACACCAACTGGGAGCAGGACGGTAGCAAGCAGTGGGACACCTTCCTGTCCAGCGAGCTGCCCGACTGGCTGGCCGCCAACAAGGGCCTGGCGCCCGGCGGGCACGCCGCCGTCGGTGCCGCGCAGGGCGGTTACGGCGCGATGGCGCTGGCCGCATTCCACCCCGACCGCTACGGCTTCGCAGGCTCGCTGTCCGGGTTCCTCTACCCGTCGGACACCACGACCAACGGCGCGATCCTGGCGGGTCTGCAGCAGTTCGGCGGTGTGGACGGCAACGGCATGTGGGGAGCCCCGCAGCTGGGCCGGTGGAAGTGGCACGACCCCTACGTGCACTCCTCGCTGCTGGCGCAGAACAACACCCGCGTCTGGGTCTACAGCCCGACGAACGACAGCGCCAGCGATCCCGCCGCGATGATCGGCCAGGCCGCCCAGGCGATGGGCAACAGCCGGATGTTCTATCAGCAGTACCGCAGCAACGGCGGCCACAACGGCCACTTCGACTTCCCCGGCGGCGGCGACAACGGCTGGGGTTCGTGGTCGGGGCAGCTCAGGGCGATGTCGGGCGAGATCGTCGGAGCCATTCGCTAGCGCCGATCGCGAGCGCGGCGAAGCCGGGCGCCGCGGGTCGGCGCCATTGGGCTAGCGCCGATCGCGAGCGCGGCGATGCCGCCCGCTGCGGGTCGCTGGCCGGCCGGCCCACCCGGCCGAGCCGGTACCGTGTAGGGGGTGCAGCAGGGGTCGGGAGGACCGCGTAGCTGCGTTCCACCGACACTGCTGGCAGGAGAACATGGCTACAAGCGCGCGGCGTAAGCGGCAACGCACCCTCGCCTGGATCGCCGCACTGTCCGTCGCCGCCGTCGTCCTGCTTGGCATCCTGGCCGCGGTGACCTTGCTGCGCGGGCACTCCTCGGAGCCGAGCGCGGTCCCACCCGGGGTCCTGCCCCCGTCGTCGACGACGACGCACCCGCACAAGCCGCGGCCCGCGTCTCAGGACGCTTCGTGCCCCGACGTCCTCCTGGTCAACGTCCCCGGCACGTGGGAGTCCTCGGTGCAGGACGACCCCGGCAACCCCGTCCAATTCCCCAACGCGCTGCTGCACAAGGCGACCGCGACCCTCACCCAGCAGTTCCCGTCGTCGCGGGTGCAGGCCTTCACCACGCCGTACACCGCGCAGTTTCACAATCCGCTGAGCGGCGACACGCAGATGTCCTACAACGCCAGCCGCGCCGAAGGCACCCGCGCGACCGTGCAGGCGATGACCGACATGAACGCCAAGTGCCCGTTGACCAGCTACGTGCTGATGGGCTTTTCGCAGGGCGCCGTGATCATGGGCGACATCGCCAGCGACATCGGCAACGGGCGCGGACCCGTCGACGACGACCTGGTGTTGGGTGTGACGTTGATCGCTGACGGTCGTCGCCAGATCGGCGTCGGCAACGACATCGGGCCCAACCCGCCGGGGCAGGGCGCCGAGATCACGTTGCACGAGGTGCCCATCCTGTCCGGAATGGGCCTCACCATGACCGGTGAGCGCCCCGGCGGTTTCGGCGACCTCAACGGCAAGACCAATGAAATCTGCGCGCCGGGCGACCTGATCTGCGCCGCTCCCGAGGAGGCGTTCAGCATTGCGAACCTGCCGACCACGCTGAACACCTTGGCCGGCGGAGCCGGTCAGCCGGTCCACGCGCTGTACGCGACGACGCAATGCTGGAGCATCGACGGGGCGCCGGCGACCGACTGGACGCTCAACTGGGCTCACGGTCTGATCGCAAATGCGCCACAACCAAAACACGGATGATCGGGCTGGCCGGACACAAGCCTCAGGTAGCGGTTGCCGATGCCGATCAGCGGTACCTTGTGATTTGGTCTGCCGTAGGCGGCCCCGTAACATTAAGAGGAATTTAAGAGCTATCGGACCTTTGTCGCGCACCCGATCGGGTGGATGCTGGCTAGGGCTGGCACATCACCGGCGTTCTCGACGGGTGCCGTGCGAGGTCCGGCGCGTGTGACCAGACATGCAACCGGCGGCATGGCCGGCTGAGGAACGAAGCCGTCGGCGGAGCCGACCTAGGGACAACGAGTCGGCCTAGCCGACCGAAAACAGGCGTGACAGGAGAGCGGCATGGCGTACCACAACCCGTTCATCGTGAATGGAAAGATCAAGTTCCCGGACAACACGAACCTGGTCAAGCACGTTGAAAAGTGGGCGAGGGTTCGCGGCGACAAGCTCGCCTATCGGTTCGTCGACTTCTCCACCGAACGCGACGGCGAGTACCGCGACATCGTGTGGCGCGACTTCAGCGCCCGCAACCGGGCCGTGGGCGCCCGCCTGCAGCAGGTCACCCAGCCGGGCGACCGCATCGCCGTCCTGTGCCCGCAGAACCTCGACTACCTCATCGCGTTCTTCGGTGCGCTGTACGCCGGCCGCATCGCGGTGCCGTTGTTCGACCCCGCCGAGCCGGGTCACGTCGGCCGCCTGCACGCCGTCCTCGATGACTGCGCCCCCTCGACGATCCTGACCACCACCGACGCCGCCGAGGGCGTCCGCAAGTTCATCCGCGCCCGTTCGGCCAAGGAACGGCCCCGCGTGATCGCGGTCGACGCGGTCCCCAACGAGGTCGCGTCGACGTGGGAGCCGCCGGAGGCCGAAGAGGACACCATCGCCTACCTGCAGTACACGTCCGGCTCCACCCGCACCCCGACCGGCGTGCAGATCACCCACCTCAACCTGCCCACCAACGTGTTGCAGGTGCTCAACGGCCTGGAAGGCAAGGAGGGCGACCGCGGGCTGAGCTGGCTGCCGTTCTTCCACGACATGGGGCTGATCACGGCGCTGCTCTCGCCGGTGCTGGGCCATAACTTCACCTTCATGACGCCGGCCGCCTTCGTGCGCCGCCCGGGCCGCTGGATCCGCGAGATGGCGCGCAAGCCCGAGGACGATCCCGACAGCGAGGTCTTCACCGTCGCGCCGAACTTCGCGTTCGAGCACGCGGCGGTCCGCGGGGTGCCCAAGGAGGGTGAGCCGCCGCTGGACCTGAGCAACGTCAAGGCGATCCTCAACGGCAGCGAGCCGGTGTCCCCGGCATCGATGCGCAAGTTCTACGAGGCGTTTGCGCCCTACGGTCTGCGGGAGACCGCGATCAAGCCGTCCTACGGCCTGGCCGAGGCGACGCTGTTCGTCTCCACGACGCCGATGGACGAGGCGCCCACGGTCATCCACGTCGACCGCGACGAGCTGAACAAGCAGCGCTTCGTCGAGGTGCCCGCCGATTCGCCGAAGGCCGTCCCGCAGGTCTCGGCCGGCATCATCGGCGTCGACGAGTGGGCCGTCATCGTCGACCCGGAGACCGCCAGCGAGCTGCCGGACGATCAGATCGGCGAGATCTGGCTGCACGGGAAAAACCTGGGCACCGGCTACTGGGGCCGGGAAGGCGAGACCAACGACGTCTTCCGCAACATCCTCAAGTCGCGGATCAGCCAGTCACACGCCGAGGGTGCCCCCGACGACGGCACCTGGGTCAAGACCGGCGACTACGGCACCTACCACAAGGGCCACCTCTACATCGCAGGCCGCATCAAGGACCTGGTCATCATCGACGGCCGCAACCACTACCCGCAGGACCTGGAGTACTCGGCGCAGGAGGCCAGCAAGGCGCTGCGCACCGGCTACGTGGCCGCCTTCTCGGTGCCGGCGAACCAGTTACCGAAGGAAGTGTTCGACAACCCGCACGCCGGCATCAAGTACGACCCTGACGACGTCTCCGAGCAGCTGGTGATCGTCGCCGAGCGCGCGGCCGGCTCGCACAAGCTGGACTACCAGCCCATCGCCGACGACATCCGGGCCGCGATCGCCGTGCGCCACGGCGTCACCGTGCGCGACCTGCTGCTGGTGCAGTCGGGAACGATCCCGCGTACCTCCAGCGGCAAGATCGGGCACCGCGCCTGCCGCGCGGCCTACCTCGACGGCAGTCTGCGAAGCGGCGTCGGTTCGCCGACGGCGTTCGCCAGCTCCACTGACTGAATTCCTGAGGACCATGGCTGACACCGAGAACCCCGAAAACCACACCCCGGGCGAACAGGAGCCCGCCGCACCCCCCGCCAAGGGCACCGACATGACCGTGCCCGAGATGCGCGAATGGCTGCGCAACTGGGTGGGCCGGGCGGTCGGGAAATCACCCGACGAGATCGATGAGTCGGTGCCGATGGTCGAGCTGGGCCTGGCGTCGCGGGACGCCGTGGCGATGGCCGCCGACATCGAGGACATGACCGGCGTGACGCTGTCGGTCGCGGTGGCGTTCCAGCACCCGACCATCGAATCGCTGGCCACCCGCATCATCGAGGGCGAACCCGAGGTCGCCGACGACGAACTCGACGGCGCCGACTGGACGCGTACCGGCCCGGCCGAACGCGTCGACATCGCGATCGTGGGCCTGTCGACCCGGCTGCCCGGCGACATGAACTCCCCCGACGAGACCTGGGCGGCGCTGATGGAGGGTCGCGACGCCATCACCGATCTGCCCGAGGGCCGCTGGTCGGAATTCCTCGAGGAGCCGCGCATCGCGGCGCGCGTCGGCACCGCGCGTACCCGGGGCGGCTACCTGAAGGACATCAAGGGCTTCGACTCGGAGTTCTTCGCGGTCGCCAAGACCGAGGCCGACAACATCGACCCGCAGCAGCGGATGGCGCTGGAGCTCACCTGGGAGGCGCTCGAGCACGCGCGCATCCCGGCGTCGAGCCTGCGCGGCGAGGCCGTCGGCGTGTACGTCGGCTTCTCCAACAACGACTACCAATTCCTGGCGGTGTCCGACCCCACCGTCGCGCACCCGTACGCGATCACCGGCACGGCCAGCTCGATCATCGCCAACCGGGTGTCCTACTTCTACGACTTCCGCGGACCGTCGGTGGCGCTGGACACCGCCTGCTCGAGCTCGCTGGTGGCGACGCATCAGGCGGTGCAGGCGCTGCGCAACGGCGAGTGCGATGTGGCGGTCGCCGGTGGCGTCAACGCGCTGCTCACGCCGTTGGTGACGCTCGGATTCGACGAGATCGGCGCGGTGCTGGCCCCCGACGGCCGGATCAAGTCGTTCTCCTCGGACGCCGACGGCTACACGCGGTCCGAGGGTGGCGGCATGTTCGTGCTCAAGCGGGTCGACGACGCCCGCCGCGACGGCGATCAGATCCTCGCCGTCATCGCGGGCAGCGCGGTCAACCACGACGGCCGGTCCAACGGCCTGATCGCCCCCAACCAGGACGCCCAGGCCGAGGTGTTGCGCCGGGCCTACAAGGACGCCGGGATCGATCCGCGCACCGTCGACTACATCGAGGCGCACGGCACCGGCACCGTCCTCGGTGACCCGATCGAGGCCGAGGCACTGGGCCGCGTCGTCGGGCGGGGTCGCCCCGCCGACCGTCCCGCGCTGCTGGGTGCGGTGAAAACCAATGTGGGACACCTGGAGTCGGCCGCCGGCGCGGCGAGCCTGGCCAAGGTGGTGCTGGCGTTGCAGCACGACAAGCTGCCGCCGTCCATCAACTTCGCCGGTCCCAGCCCCTACATCGACTTCGACGGCATGCGGCTGAAAGTCGTTGACAGCGCCAGCGATTGGCCGCGCTACGGGGGCTACGCCCTGGCCGGCGTGTCCAGTTTCGGCTTCGGTGGCGCCAACGCCCACCTGGTGGTGCGCGAGGTGCTGCCCCGCGACGTCATCGAGCGCGAAGCCGAGCCGCAGCCCGTCGCGGCCGCCCCCACCGCCGACGCGGCCGAGGCGCCCACGATGGAAAGCCACTCGCTGCGGTTCGACGACTTCGGCAACATCATTCCGGACCCCTCCGAGGTGGAGGAAGAGGAATACGACCTTCCCGGTGTCACCGACGAGGCGCTGCGCCTCAAAGCGATCGCGCTGGAAGAGCTTGCCGCACAAGAGGAATCAGCGCCACTGATTCCGCTGGCCGTGTCGGCGTTCCTGACGTCGCGCAAGAAGGTCGCGGCCGCCGAGCTCGCGGACTGGATGGAGAGCGCGGAGGGGCAGGCGTCGTCGCTGGAATCCATTGGCCGGGCGCTGTCGCGGCGCAACCACGGCCGTTCGCGTGCGGTGGTGCTGGCCCACGACCATGAAGAGGCCGTCAAGGGCCTGCGCGCGATCGCCGAGGGCAAGCAGCGCCCCAACGTGTTCAGCACCGACGGGCCGGTGACCAGCGGTCCGGTGTGGGCGATGGCCGGTTTCGGTGCGCAGCACCGCAAGATGGGCAAGAACCTGTACCTGCGCAACGAGGTCTTCGCTGAGTGGATCGAGAAGGTCGACGCGCTGATCCAGGACGAGCGCGGTTACTCGGTGCTCGAGTTGATCCTCGACGACTCGGTCGACTACGGCATCGAAACCAGCAACGTCGTCATCTTCGCGATCCAGATCGCGCTGGGCGAGTTGCTCAAGCACCACGGCGCCAAACCCGCTGCGGTGATCGGCCAGTCGCTCGGCGAACCCGCGTCGGCGTACTTCGCCGGCGGCCTGTCGCTGGCGGACGCGGCCCGCGTGATCGCGTCGCGCTCGCACCTGATGGGCGAGGGCGAGTCGATGCTGTTCGGCGAGTACATCCGCTTCATGGCGCTCGTCGAGTACTCCGCCGACGAGCTCAAGACGGTGTTCGGCGACTTCCCCGGCCTGGAGGTGTGCGTCTACGCCGCGCCCAGCCAGACCGTGATCGGCGGCCCGCCGGACCAGATCGACGCGATCGTCGCCCGCGCGGAGGCCGAGGGCCGCTTCGCCCGCAAGCTGCAGACCAAGGGTGCGGGCCACACCTCGCAGATGGATCCGCTGCTCGGTGAGTTCTCCGCCGAGCTGCAGGGCATCCACCCGCTGAGCCCGACGGTCGGAATCTTCTCTACCGTGCACGAGGGCACCTACATCAAGCCGGGCGGCGAGCCCGTCCACGATGTCGCCTACTGGGTCAAGGGAATGCGGCATTCGGTCTACTTCACCCACGGCGTGCGCAACGCCGTCGACAGCGGCCACACCACTTTCCTGGAGCTCGCGCCCAACCCGGTGGCGCTGATGCAGATCGGCCTGACCACCGCGGCCGCGGGTCTGCATGACGCCCAACTGATTCCGACGCTGGCCCGCAAGCAGGACGACGTCGAGTCGATGATCTCGGCGATGGCCCAGCTCTTCGTCCACGGCCACGACCTGGACATCCGCACCTTGTTCACCCGGGCGCAGGGCCCCGAGGACTACGCGAACATCCCGCCGACGAAGTTCAAACGCAAAGAGCACTGGCTCGACGTGCACTTCTCCGGCGACGGCTCGGTGATCATGCCGGGGACACACGTCGCGCTGCCGGACGGCCGGCACGTCTGGGAGTACGCGCCGCGCAACGGCGACACCGATCTGGCCGCGTTGGTGAGATCCGCTGCCACACAGGTGCTTTCGGATGCTCAGCTGGTGGCATCCGAGCAGCGCGCGGTGCCCGGCGCGGGTGCCCGACTGGTGACCACGATGACCCGGCACCCCGGTGGCGCCTCGGTGCAGGTGCACGCCCGCATCGACGAGTCCTTCACCCTGGTCTACGACGCGCTGGTGTCGCGGGCGGGCCAGAGTGTGGCCGCGCTGCCCACAGCGGTGGGCGCCGGTGCGACCATCGCCGCGCCGACCACGACCGCCGCGATCGAGGCACCCGCGGCGCCGGCCGAGCCGGACGACGCCGAGACGCTGTCGGACAGCCTGACCAACCGCTACCTGCCATCCAACGTGGGCAGGTGGACACCGGATTCGGGCGAGACCATCGGCGAGCGGCTGGGCATGATCGTCTCGGCGGCCATGGGTTACGAGCCCGAGGACCTGCCGTGGGAGGTGCCGCTGATCGAGCTCGGCCTCGACTCGCTGATGGCGGTGCGGATCAAGAACCGCGTCGAATACGACTTCGACATGCCGCCCATCCAGTTGACCGCGGTGCGCGACGCCAACCTGTACGCCGTCGAGAAGCTGATCGAGTACGCGGTCGAACACCGCGACGAGGTCGAGCAGCTGTACGAGCACCAGAAGACGTTGACGCCCGAGGAGATCGCCAAAGAGCAGGCCCAGCTGCTCAGCGGGGCGACGCCGACATCGGCCGCCGCACCCGCACCGGACCCGCAGGCGGAGCCCGAGACCCAGCCGGAGCCGCCGTCGGACGCGACGATTCCGCCGCCGCCGACGGATCCGTCCGGCCCGAAGGGCGCGGCGACGAACGGCGCGAAGCCGGACCTGGCGGGTGCGCTCAGCCAGGAGGCGGTGGCCAAGGCACTGAATTCCGATGTGCCACCGCGTGATGCCGCCGAGCGCGTCACCTTCGCCACCTGGGCGATCGTCACGGGCAAGTCGCCGGGCGGCATCTTCAATCCGCTGCCCAAGCTGGACGCAGACACCGCGGCCAAGATGGCGCAGCGGCTCTCGGAGCGCGCCGAGGGCGCCATCACCGCCGAGGACGTCCAGACGTCGGAGACCATCGAAGCGCTGGCCGAAAAGGTCCGTCAGTACTTGGAGGCCGGTCAGATCGACGGCTTCGTCCGCACCCTGCGGGCCCCGCAGAACGAGTCGCAGATACCCGTGTTCGTGTTCCACCCGGCCGGCGGTTCGACCGTGGTCTACGAGCCGCTGCTGAAGCGGTTGCCGGCGGACACGCCGATGTATGGCTTCGAGCGCGTCGAGGGCACCGTGCAGGAACGGGCCGCCCAGTATGTGCCGAAGCTGTTGGAGATGAACGAGGGCAAGCCGTTCATCCTGGCCGGGTGGTCGCTCGGCGGCGCGCTGGCGTACGCCTGCGCGATCGGCCTGAAGCGGGCGGGCGCCGACGTGCGCTTCGTCGGGATGATCGACACGGTGCGCGCCGGCGAGGAAATCCCGCAGACGCAGGAGGAGACCCGCAAGCGCTGGGACCGGTACGCGAAATTCGCCGAGCGCACCTTCAACGTCGAGATTCCCGCGATCCCCTACGAGCAGCTGGAAGCGCTCGACGACGAGGGACAGGTCAAGTTCGTCCTGGACATCGTCCAGCAGAGCGGCGTGCAGATCCCGGGCGGCATCGTCGAGCACCAGCGGACGTCCTACCTGGACAACCGGGCGCTCGAGACCGTCCAGATCGAGCCGTACGACGGGCACGTCACCCTGTACATGGCCGATCGCTACCACGATGACGTCATCCAGTTCGAGCCGCGCTACGCGATCCGTCAGCCCGACGGCGGCTGGGGCGAGTACGTAGCGGACCTCGAGGTGGTTCCGATCGGCGGCGAGCACATCCAGGCCATCGACGAACCGATCATCGGCAAGGTCGGTGCTCACCTCGCCGACGTGCTGAATAAGGTGGAGGCCGAAACCAGTCAGACGAGTGAGGTGGGCAAGTAGTGACGGAGACCGTGCCAGCTCCGGAGGCAGCTCCCATTCAGCACACCACCGCCGAGAAGCTGGCCGAGCTCCGAGCTCGCCTGGAGTTGGCCAAAGAGCCCGGTGGTGAGAAAGCCGCCGCCAAGCGCGACAAGAAGGGCATCCCGAGCGCCCGCGCGCGGGTGCACGCCCTGGTCGACCCGGGCACCTTCCTGGAAGTCGGGGCGCTGGCCAAAACGCCCAACGACCCCAACGCGCTCTACGGTGACGGCTGCATCACCGGACACGCCATGATCGACGGCCGGCCGGTCGGGGTGTTCTCCCACGACCAGACCGTGTTCCAGGGCACGGTCGGCGAGATGTTCGGCCGCAAGGTCGCGCGCCTGATGGAGTGGTGCGCGATGGTCGGCTGCCCGATCATCGGCATCCAGGACTCGGGTGGCGCGCGCATCCAGGACGCGGTCACCTCGCTGGCCTGGTACGCCGAGCTGGGCCGCCGCCACGAGGCTTTGAGCGGCCTGGTGCCGCAGATCTCCCTCATCTTCGGCAAATGCGCTGGGGGAGCGGTGTATTCACCGATCCAGGACGACCTGCTGGTCTCGGTGCGCGACCAGGGCTACTTCTTCGTCACCGGCCCCGACGTGATCCGGGAAGTCACCGGCGAGGACGTCACGCTCGACGAGCTCGGTGGTTCGGACGCGCAGGCCCGCTACGGCAACATCCACCAGGTGGTGAACTCCGAGGCCGAGGCGTTCCAGTACGTCCGCGACTTCCTGTCGTTCCTGCCGTCGAGCGCCGTCAGCGAGCCGCCGATCGTCAACCCCGGCCTGGAGCCGGAGACGACCCCGACCGATCTGGAGCTCGACACGATCGTGCCGGACTCGGACAACATGGCCTACGACATGCACGAGATCCTGTTGCGGATCTTCGACGACGGCGACTTCCTCGAGGTCGCCGCGCAACACGGGCCGGCCATCATCACCGGGTACGCCCGCGTCGACGGACGCCCGGTGGGCGTGATCGCCAACCAGCCCATGCACCTGTCAGGGTCGATCGACAACGAGGCCTCCGACAAGGCGGCGCGATTCATCCGGTTCTGCGACGCGTTCAACATCCCGCTGGTGTTCGTGGTGGACACGCCTGGCTTCCTGCCGGGCGCCGAGCAGGAGAAGAACGGCATCATCAAACGCGGCGGCCGGTTCCTGTACTCGGTCGTCGAGGCCGACGTGCCGAAGGTGACGATCACCGTCCGCAAGTCATACGGCGGCGCCTACGCCGTCATGGGGTCGCGGCAGCTGACCGCCGACTTCAACTTCGCGTGGCCGACCGCGCGCATCGCGGTGATCGGCGCGGAAGGGGCCGCGCAGCTGCTGATGAAGCGGTTCCCCGACCCCACCACGCCCGAGGCGCAGCAGATCAAGAAGGACTTCATCGAGGGCTACAACCTCAACATGGCGATCCCGTGGACCGCCGCTGAGCGCGGCTTCATCGATGCCGTCATCGACCCGCACGAGACCAGGCTGCTGCTGCGCAAGTCGATGAGACTGCTGCGGGAGAAGCAACTGTGGTTCCGCACGGCGCGTAAGCACGGTCTCATCCCGATCTAGAGATTGGCGGCGCCTGTCCAGGCAATAATCGACTTCGAAAAGTGCTAGCGCATCCGCTATCACGTTTCCCGAAGCATCTTCGATGCCGATACTCGACGATCACGCGACCAACGATCGCGGTAGCCCGAACCAGGGCAGCAGACTGTTGTCGAAGCGTGTCATCGCGCAGATCCGATCGCTCGCGAGGCCAAGGACATACAGGCCGACTCCGTGGCTGATTCCGGATGGGCGGCGCAGGTACGCGCCGAACGCGGGCTGACCGTTGGCTCGCGTCGGCACCAAGTCGAATCTGCGGCCCGCGGCGAAGAGCGACGCACAGAATCGGGCGACCACGTCTCGGCCCTCGTATTCGAACGGCATCGGTGGCATCGACATGAAGACGTCGTTGGTCAACAGAGCCACCAGCGCTTCGAGGTCCGCGGACTCCCACGCGTGGACGAACTTCGCCACCACCGTCTCCTCGACCGCTGAGCCGCGGTCGGGTGGCGGTTGACGGTCATGGGCGGCGGCCAGGCTGTGCCGCAGCCCGGTGCGCGCTCGCTTAAGGGCGCTCTTGACCGATTCCACCGTCGAGTTGAGCATGTCGGCCACCTCGGTCGTGTGGAATCCGAGGACGTCGCGCAACACGAGTACCGCGACCTGACGAGGGGGCAGGACCTGAAGGGCGACAATGAATGCCAGTGAGATGGCTTCGCTTTGCTCGTAGCGGGCTTCCGGCCCGTCAGGAAACGGTTCGAGCCAGACGATTTCACCGAGCCGGGTCGGCTCGGGGGGTTCGACATCGGGCACGTCCCAATCCTTGGCCGGGCGTCGGCTTGCCGAACGTCGGACGTTGAGACAGCGGTTTGTGGCGATCCGGTAGAGCCAGGTGCGCACCGAGGAGCGGCCCTCGAAACCCGCCAGGCCTTGCCACGCGGCCAGCAACGTGTCCTGCAGGGTGTCTTCGGCGTCCTGCAGGGATCCGAGCATCCGGTAGCAGTGCACCTGCAGCTCCCCGCGGTACGGGTCGATCAGCTCCCGGAACGCTTCGCCGTTCCCGGCGCGTGCCCTGGACAGCAGATCCTCGCCAAGCACCCTCGCGTCACCTCCGTTCGTGTAGACACCGACCCGACCGCACCCGGGGCGGTGTCTCTATTACATGGGAAAAATCATTGTCAGCGCGAACGTCTCGCTAGACGGCGTCGTCCAGGACCCGACCGGTGCCGAGGGTTTCAGGGTCGGTGGCTGGTTCGGCCAGATCGACAACACGGACCATGAAGAGTGGGCCAGGGTCGGCCTCGATGAGGCGCTAGGGGCTGAGGCCCTGCTGCTGGGTCGGCGGACCTATGAATTCTTCGGCGCGCGCTGGCCATCCCGCACGGGCCAGTGGGCGGACCGATTGAACGGTATGCCCAAGTACGTGGTGTCGGCGACGCTTCATGCCCCGGAGTGGAACAACACCACAGTGCTTACGGGAAACGCTGTGCGCGAGGCCACCGCGTTGCGCCGAAAGATCAAGGGACACATAGTCGTCTACGGGAGCTTCCAGCTGGTGCACACGTTGGTAGAACACGACCTGGTCGACGAGTTGCGGATGACAATGTTCCCGTTCGTGCTTGGCGTTGGCGAGCGCCTCTTCGGCGCCACCAGCGCTAAGAAGGACATGCGCCTTGCCGGGACGCGCACCGTGGGCAACGGCCTGGCGTCCCTTACCTACCGGCCCCGCGCCGGAACGCACCCTCGAGCAGTTCGTTGAAGCGGTCCAGTCGATGCTGACTCGACCGGACCGTTCGCGCTACTTGGTGGCTTCGACGAAATAGCCGCGAGGCGCCGTCGCCACGTCCATCGGCGCCGCCGGCGCATACCAGCGGCCGTACCGATTCCCGGGTTCCGCGACGTCGGTGACCGTTGCCGACCAGCCAAGGCGTTGCGCCAACCGGCCCGGCTCGTCGGTGCCGAAGAGCCACGGGGCGCCGTTGCGCGCCATCGACTCGAGCAGCGGCGCCATGGCCGCCGATTCCAGGAGCGTTTTGCCGACGACGTCGTAGAGCAGGACCGAGCCGGGCGCCGCGAGCGCGTCGACACGATCGAACAACGCATCCACCGCGGTCGTGTCCAGGTACTGCAACAGCCCTTCGATCAGCCACACCGTCGGCGCCGATGAATCCAGGCCGGCGGAGCTTATGGCGGCCGGCCAGTCGTCGGCCAGGTCGACGCTCACCGGGACGCGCCGGCACCGCGGCGGATCACCGGCAAGCAGACTGGCTTTTGCCGACAACACCTCCGGCTGGTCCAGCTCGTAGACGACGGTGCCGTCGGGCCAGGACAGCCGGTACGCACGGGCGTCCATGCCGGCAGCAAGGATGACGATCTGCCGGGCCTTCTGTGCGGCTCGCAGCAGCGCCTCGTCCCAGAATCGGGTGCGCACGACGATCTGCACGGTGGACCGTTCCCCGGTTTCGGTCAGGGCCGCCGCAAGCAACTCGCGTCCGCGGTCGCCGGCCAGCCGTTCGGCGAAGGGGTCGGCGAAAAGCCGGTCGTCCCGGGCGGTTTCGTGGGCGCGGATCGCCGCGACCAACAGGCCGGTGTCCGCGACCGCATCGAGGTTGTCCATGACGCCATCATCGGCGCTGCGCGGCGGTGCGGCTTGGATATTTTGGCCTCGTTCGCGAATCAGTCCGGCACCGCGCCCAGTTGGACATGTCCGGGCATCGACGATCGTCGCCGCGGGTACTGCGTGGGCGAAAAACCCGTGAACGAGCCGAACTCGCGCACGAAGTGGGGCTGGTCGAAATATCCGAGGTCGGCCGCGATCGCCGCGCCCCGCGCCGGGGTGCTGAGCGCGCGCAGGGCCGCCTGCAAACGGCGCACCCGAAGGTAGGCCTTCGGGGACAGTCCGACTTCGGAACGGAACAGCGCGGTGAACCTCTTACGTGAAAGGCCGGTCAGCAGTTGAGCTTTCGATACCCGCATGGACGGGTCGAGATCAGCGGAGCGCAATACCGACGCCAGCCGCGGATCCGGCCCTTCGGCGTGCGGGCGTATCCGCTGGATCAGGAACGTCTCCAGCAACGCCACCCGCCGTGATGCCGAGCCGGCCGCGCTGAGTTGCTCGCGCAGCCGCTCTGCGCTCGAACCCCACAGATCCTGCAGTCCGACGAGGGCATCCTCCAGGTCGCCCAGCGGATACCCGAGGAATGCCAAAGCACCCGCGGGCCGGAAATGGATGGTCATGATGCTGCGGTCGGGCCCGACCCGGATGACGTAGGAGGCCACGCCCGCACCGGCGGCGAACGCGGACGGGACCGTCATCGGTGTGTGGCCGTCGGAGGCGTAGAAGCCGAGGTCGGTGCGGCCATCGACGTCAATGATCGCGGTGACCGCTCCTCGCGGCAGCGCGCGGCTGGCGTGTGGGCCGGTTGCGCCTGCGCCGTCCCAGTAGCCGAAATACTCGATGTGCTGGGCGAGTTGGGGATTGGGTCGGTATAACCGGTGACTAGCCATTGCGCCTCGCCTATATCTTCAACGCGCCGTCCAGCAGTTCGTCGAAGCGCTCCAGCGCCTCGTCGGAGTCGGAGTCGATACCGCGCAGCGCCCCGCGATCGGCGAGATAGCGCTGCGCGTACAGTCGCGCGACGAGCGCCTTTCGCTCACCACCGCGCGTGGCGCGCTCCCAGGCCGCCTGCTCGATGAGCAACGCACCGGCATAGACGTCACCCATGAATTGGGCCAGCGCAAACAGCCGCGCCTCGGCCACCTGTCTGTCGAGCTTGGTCCATGCGGTGATCGCCGCGTCGAGGTCCTCGATCCGGCCGGCGACCAGCCGGGCGGCTTCGCCGTCGTCGGCGACCGACACCGCATCGCGCAGCCGGGCCAACAGCGTCTCGTGCGCGCGCGTCTGCTCGATCCCCCGTCGCACATCCAGGCACAGAATGTTGTCCGGGCCCTCCCAGATGGTGTTGACCTGAGCGTCACGCAGCAGCCGCGCTACCGGCCAGGTCTCGATATAGCCGTTGCCGCCGTGGATTTCGATCGCATCCGACGCCGCGGTGATCCCCAGCCGGCACACCTTGAGCTTGGTGACCGGCACGGCGATCCGTTGCCGCATGCTGCGCGGCTGACGATGGTTGGTGGCGCCGGTGCCGTCGAACACCAACGCCTGCGCGGCCTCGACGTCGACGATCATCTCGGCGAGTTTGCGTCGCATCAGCGGCTTGTCGATGAGCGCGCCGCCGAATGCCCGCCGTTGCCGGGCGTAGCACAGCGATTCGACCAGGGCGCGTCGCGCGTTACCGAGCCCGAACAAGGCGATGCCCAGGCGCGCGGCGTTGGTCAGCTCCATCATGCGTCCCAGCCCCTTGCCGTCCGACGGGCCGGCGGCGTCGGTGGGCTCACCGGACAGCAAAAACGCTTCGGCGTCAACGAATTCGACCTCACCGGACGCCACCGAGCGGGTGCCCAGCTTGTCCTTCAGCCGCCGGACCCGGACCCCGTTGCGCGAACCGTCGCGCCGCGTGCGCAGCACCAGGAAGTTGGCGACGCCCCGCGAAGTATCCGGCGCCCCTTCGGGTTTCGCCAAGACCACGAACGCCTCCCCGGCGCAGTTGGATGCGAACCACTTGAAGCCGTTCAGCAACCACGCTTGGCCATTTTCGCCGCTGACGCGTCGAGCGGTGGTTTCCAGCGCGCCCAAGTCGGAGCCGCCGGTGCGTTCGGTCAGCAGCTGCGCCGTCTCGCCGGCCCACTCGCCCGAGGCGAATTTAGCCAGCACGTGTTCGGCCACATCGGGTGGCGCGTAGGCGGCCACCAGCGACTGGACCATGCCGCCGCCGGTGCCCAACGCGCAACCCATCCCGATATCGGCTTGGTTGAGCAGGTAATTCGACGCGAACATCGGCAGCGACGAGCTGATCTTCGCCTCGCGTGCCTCGGTTCGCAGCGCCTGCTGGGCATCCAGAACCGCACGCTTGGACTGCGTGAAGGAGGCCGGCATCACGACCTCACTGATGTCGTGACCCCACCGGTCGTAGCGCTGCAGCTGCGGTGGGTTGCGATCGGTCTCTTCGGCCCACCGAGCCACCGGGCCGCCCATCAGTTCACCGATGCGCGTCAAGTGACGCTCGGCCAGTTCCAGTTCCTCGGGCTCGAGATAGTAGGCCATGGTGAATCGCAGCGTGGGATCGGTGAGGTACCAATTGAGGCCCACGGCTCCGCGGTAGTTCTCCGTCGCGTAGCGCTGGGATTTCTCATCGGTGGAAAACGGCAGGCGGTCCACCGCCTCGACGGCGTAGTCACTCATCAGTCAGACGCTACGCGCCGAGCGGGGCGGTCACCGAGTGTCAGCCGCCCGCGGCGGTGAGGAAGATCAGCCGGAAATTGCCGATCTGGAGCAGGTCGCCGTTGGTCAGCACCGCAGAGTCGACGGCGGCGCGGTTGAGATAGGTGCCGTTCAGGCTGCCGCGATCGACGACGCGGAATTCGCCATTCGCGGCGTGGAATTCGGCGTGCCTGCGGCTGACCGTGATGTCGTCGAGAAAGATGTCGCTGGCCGGGTGCCGCCCCGCGTTCATCACCGGCTGGTTCAGCTCGAACTTCGCGCCCACGTTGGGACCCCGCTTCACCACGAGCATGGCCGAGCCGCGGGCCAGCGTCGCGGCCGCCTCGGCGACGGCCGACGATGCGTCGATCTCGTCGTGCGGGTCGGCAGGCAGTACCGAACCGATGTCGCCGGTGGCTTCACCCGCCGCGATCGGTTGCTGCCTTGTCTCCTCGTTTGGCGCCGACACTGTTTCCTCTCGCCCCGTCGATACCTCCATCGCAGCATTTGCCGCGAGCGTCAAGATAGGGACCGAAGTCCCTGTTTCGCCCGGGGCGATTGTGCAGAGGTTGACGGCGTTGGTTTACGCCCGCACCGGCACCAGGAACTCGGACGTATAGAACTCGGCCGGGTTTTGTGAGTTCGCATTCGGCCGCTCGATAATCATCCATATGCCGGTCGTGCCCGGGTGCAGGGTGTCGGTAACGGTGGCCGTTCCGTTCCCCGCGCCGTCGAGATCCATGCCGGTAAACGCGGTCCCCGGGTCCCCGGGTCCGCAGGTCGACGAGGCCGGGCGGGGTTCTTCGATGATGCCGACGTCGTAATGCATGCCCGGCTCGGGCCCGTCGACCAGATGCACCTCGGCGACGGCCCGGTTCCCGCTGGTGCGGACGATTGCCGAACCGCTGCCGAGCATCGGGCCCGGCACCTGGGGTGCGATGGCGACCTTGCTGAAATCGCAACGCCGCAAGTAGTTGTCGAACGCGACGGTGGTGCCGCCGCCCTCGGCGGCCGCGGCCCCGATGGCCAAACTCGAGGACGGCGCGATCAGCAGCGTGACTGTGGCGGTGCAGGTTCCCAGGCGTGTCAGCGTGCGCATTCGGCCACCTTTTCCGACGTGTGAAATGGATCACAGCGGAATCAGTATTGACCAAAAAATGGCGCGGTTAAACCCCCGACCGGTAATTACTGCGCCGTTAATTCGGGCGCACTATTCAACTGATGAATAATGACACCGTAAAGCCATTTGGAAAGCCGTGTTTCGTTCGCTCGCTACGGTTTGATGCGGATCGGTCCGGGCGACCACCATCCGGTGCGGGTGGCGGTGCCCAGGTCGAGTTGCGCCGGGTGTGCATCGGCGATGGTGTCGAACTTGCGCAGCGATCCCCAGTCACGGCCCCAGTCATGGGACAGATACGTCGACATCACGTGGGCCCGCAGCAACAGGTCGGTGATGCCCAGCAGTCCACCGTTGACGCCGTCCTGCCAGGTGTCGGTGTCCTGCTTCTTGGCGTTGTAGTCCGGGGTGATGCGGAACTGCGGGATCTCGGTGACGCCATTGGAGTGCAGCATCGGCTGCTGGCACGGGAACGCCAGCCCGACGGCCCAGTCCATCAGCACCGGGCGCTTGGAGCCGACGTACTCCTGCAACGAGCGCAGCTCCGGCACCCGTGGCGGGGTCAGGGCGATCCAGTCGTCCGGTGTCAACGAAAGATCCTCGGCGACCACCCGCACCGCGACCGCGTCGGCGGGCATCGCCGAGCGCGCGAAGCGCAGGTTTCGCCACACCTTCGGCTGTTCGCCGTACAGGTCATAGGGCACCAGCCGGCCAGCCGGCTGCACCGCGCCGCCGGGGCCGGGCCTGCCGAATTCCAGTTCCACCGTCTGCCCGCTGGTGTGGCCGTGCAGGATGCTGTTGCCGGCGATGGTGCCCGCGGCCGTCACCACCACCAGCGGGTGTCCGTCATCGAGCTTGGGCAGCTGGTACCACGCCGAGGTGAGCCGGCTCTGCTGCTGCGCGCCGGTGGTGTAGCTGCCGGCCAGCGGCACCCTGCTGGGATCGAGGCCATAGGGCAGCGGCACCGTCGAGCCGTTGACGCCCGGGGTCTTCAGCTTGGTCGGCGCATCCCAGTCGTAGTCGGTGCCGGGCTGCGCCACCTCCGTCTCCTTGACCGACTCGGCCAGGGTGCGGTCCGGCACGCCGTTGGGCGTGAAACCCGTTGGGCTGGCCCCACCCAACGGCCCGAGCGGGCCGTAATTGTCCGGCTCTCCTGTTTTGAAAGGCGCCATGAAACCGGCGTTGCTGTCCGGCTCGACGAGCACGTCGTCGGCCAGTCCGCAGCCGCCGCTGAACTCCCGCAGGTTGTCCCAGGCGTTGGAGTAGGTGGGGTACTGACGCACGATGCCCGCCACCATCGACGCGATGAACACGAGCGCCATGAAGCCGGCCGCGAGGGGGATGGGCGCGGCGGTCAGCGCCCGCGCCAGCCGTCCTTCGCCGCGGTCCCGGGGCGCGAAGTGCAGGTACGCCGCGTACAGCGCGACGATCACGAACAGCGCGAAAAAGACTGCGCTGACGCTGATTCCGTGGAACCTCGGCATCACGTTGTTGAACGGGACGCCGAAGCTCGACACGTACCACCAGCCGTTCGTGGTGGCGAAACACAGCGCCAGCACGAACAACAGCGCCGCCAGGAAGGCCGTGCGGTTACGCGACCAGCGCAAGCTCTCGTGCGACACCAGCACCGTCGTCAGCGCGGCCATCGCCGCTCCCACCGCGGCGAACAGCCCGAAGTGGTGCACCCACTTGGTGGGGGTGAACATCAGGAAGAACATGGTGCCGAAGATGACGCCCATCAGCCGCCAGGCCGGCCCGCGCGCAACTCCGGGAATTCGCTTGCGCCGCAACATGATAAAGACGGCGGTGAAGAGGCACAGCGCGGCGATCAGGAAGCCGAAGCGGCGCGACAGCGAGCCGTCGACGGTGGGCAGGATCAGGTAGTAGTAGCGCAGGTTCTCGGTGTACCAGGCCTGGCTGGGGCCGATCGAGGTGCGAATCCTGGTGGCTTCCAACACCGTTGACAGCGTCTGATCGGCGAACACCACGGTCAGGATGACCGTGCCGGCGGCCAGCATCGGCGCCACCAGCGGCCAGGTGCCGACCAGGCGATGGCGTTTCACCAGAATCCGCAGGATCGGGCGGCCGCCGGCGACCAGCGCGGCCACCGCGATCAACCCGGTCGGCTGCACCCCGAGGGTGAACGCCGCGGTGATGACCGCTAGCGCGGCGGGCGTCAGCCGGCTGTAGCGCATGGAGCGCTCGATCAGCACGTAGGTGATCAGCGACCCGACGGCGATGATCGGCTCGGGGCGCAGGCCGTTGTCGAACGGCATCCAGGCCGTCAGCAGGACCATGCCCGCCGCCCAGTTCGCCGCCTTGCTCGCGGCCACCGCGGGTCCCAGCCGCGGCAAAACTTCCCGCGACAGCAGCAGCCAGCACACGATTCCGGCGATCAGGTCCGGCAACCGCATCCACAGGCTGGCGTCGGTGACGTGGGTCATCAGCGCCAGCAGGTTGTAGTACCAGCCGAAGGGGTCCTCGGGGCTACCGAACCAGCGGAAGTAGTTCGACATGTAGCCGGCGCGGTCGGCGACGCGGGCCATGCCCAGGATGTAGCCGTCGTCCGACGAGTTCGCCCCGATCACGTGCCACAGCACGAAGCCGGAGATCACCGTCACGTCGGCCAGGGTGAACGTGCGCCAGTTCGCCGGAATGAGCCGGCGCATCCGGTGACCGTCCAGCTGATCGAGGCGCCACAAGGCGATCAGGGCGACGATGGTGGACACGATGGCCAGCACCATCGCGGCCAGCTTCAAAGTCGTTGGGGTGGTGGAGAACCGGGTGTCGATGGTCGCCGAGAGACCCAGACCCGCCGGGGCCGGTCCGCTGAGGTCGGTGAACACCCCGACGATCTGCGGCCGCAGGTTCGGGTCGGGGAAGCCGCCGCCGAGCGGTTTGCCCGCTGGATCGGTCAGCCCGACGAACGTGGCATAGGCGCCCGCCTTGGTCGAGGTGATCTCGATGCGCTGACACTGCGCCGACTCCACCTGATCGCGGGCCGCGCTGGCGATCACCACGTTGCGGTCGGTGACGTCGACGCGCTTGCCGTTGACGACCACGAACAACGCGTTGAGCGCGGCGTCCTTGCCCTTCTTGGGCGCCGTGCTGAGCACGACCCCGCCCTCGGGTGGCAGGCCCCGCACCACCGAGCACGGCACGGTCACGTGCACGTCGACCGGGGTGAGCGAAATCAGCGGCGCGGTAACGCTGTTCAGTTGGCCGTTCTGCGGCCAGTTCAGCGTTGCGGTGGTCTGCACGACGGGCAGCAGCGGGGTCGCGATCGACAGGATGAAACCGATCAGCCCGGCGATGGTCGCGACCCAGCGCGTCACGCGCACGTCTTGACGGGGTGCCGCCTTGTCTTCGCGGTTGTCGACGCTCGTGACGCTCATTTGCTGGTCGGTTCGCTGCCCGTCCCCCGCAAGCGGGAGGTGCCCCCCGCGCCCGGCTTCGCCGCCCTTGCGATCGCTCATGGCAGCGCCCGAATCGGTCCCTGCCGGCTCCAGCCGTGCACTGTCATCACACCCTGTTCGATCGCGGCGTCCGGCGCCTGATCAGCCGGCACCAATCGGAAGTACTGCTCCAGCGATCCCCAGTCGCGATGCCAGTCGCCACGCAGGTACGTCGCGATCGTCGAGGTGCGCAGCATCGCCTGGGTGATCAGGAACGGACCCCCGTCCTCGCTGGCCTCCCATCCGTTCGACGACGCCGCCGTCTGCTTGTGATCGGGCAGGATGCGGTACGCCGGAAGTTCGGCAACGCCAAGGTGTTCCGAGAACGGCCGCTGGCACGGGAAGTTCGCGGCCGTCGCGATGTCCATCAGCACGGGCGTCTGCGACCCCATCAACTGCTGCAGGGTCTGCAGCACCGGCACGCGCGGCGGCGTGACCGCGAACCACTGATCCGAGCTCAAGTTCGGGTCGTACGCGACGATGCGAGCCACGTTCGCCTCCGGCGGCGCCCAGGTCAGCGGAAACCGCAGGTTGCGCCACGCCGGCTCCGGCCCGATGTCGATCGGATACACCTCTCCCAGCGGCTGGGTGGTGGCGTCGGGACGGGCCAAGTCGCGGTGGCCCCACTGCAGCTTCAGCTGCTGCCCATAGGTGAAGGTGCCATCCTCCTTGTACGACCAGATGGCACCGGCCGCCGTCACCACCACGATCGGCCGGTCCGGGCTACGCGGCGGCAGCTGGTACCACGCCGAGGTAGCGGTGGCGGCCAGCGAATTCTCGCCGTAGCTGCCCATCACCGGCGTGCGGGCCGGGTCCAGTCCGAACGGCAGCGCGGCATGTGACCCGTTCACCCCGACCGGCCCCCTTCCGCCGGCCGTGCCGGCGGAGTCGCTCATGGTGGCATTGGGTTTGTTGGGCGACCCGGTGGAATTCACCACGCCCGGCTTGGTCACCACCGGATACGACCTCAAGTCGTCGCCGACGCCGTCGGGTTTGAAGCCGACCGGGTTGACACCGCCCAGCGGGCCGTCGGGACCGAACGTCTGCCCGGGCGCCGGCGCCAGCATGCCGGCGTTGGGGTCGGGCTCGGCCAGCACGTCGTCGGCCATGGCACAGCTGGTCTTCGCGAGCCCCGAAGTGATCGCGGCGAGGTTGGCCTTGCCGGTGGTGTAGAGGGGATAGCGCAACACCGCGCCCTTGGTCAGCGAGGCGACTTCGCCGACGACCATGATGGTCGCGACCACCAGCAGCGGGGTCGACGCCAGCACCCGGTTGCGCCGGTTGTCCTTGACCTCGGTATGCCCGGCGTAGTCCATCCGGAAGTGCTGCCAGGCGGCCAGCAGGCCGGTCGCGATGGACAGCGCCAGGAACATCGACGTGACCGGGTGGCTGGCGATGACCGGCTGGATGTCGTACCAGGGCACCCCGTAGTTGCCGACGTAGAACCAGCCGTTGACGCCCGAGGTCGCGACCGCGAGCACGAACAGCAGCGCCGTCACGTACAGCGTCAGGTTGCGGCGGTTGTGCAGGCCGATCCGGGCCAGGGCGAACGCGGTCACCGCACCCAGCGCCCCGGCCAGCCCGGCGAACGCGCCGAACTGGACCGCCCACTTCGTCGGCGTGAACGTCAACAGCAGCAGGCCCAACGCGCATGTGCCGATCAACCGCCACGCCGGACCGCTGGCCACGCCCGGGATCCGGCCCCGGCGCAGCAGGGTGACCAGCATCCCGAACATGCACAGCAGCAGCACCAGCACCGCGAATCGCCGCGCCATCGATCCGTCGGGGTTGGATTCCACCGTGAGGAAGTAGTAGCGCAACCAATCCTGGTACCAGGCGATGGTGGGGCCCACCTTGTACTTGATCCGGGCCGACTCGCCGACCGTGGCCAGCGTCTGGCTGCGGAACACCACCAGCAGGATCAGCGACAGCGAGGCCGCCAGCACCGCCAGCGGAGCCAGCAAGCCATCGGTCGCCCGGCGGCGCCGGATCGTCTGGGCGACGGCCCGCGCCCCGGTCAGCAGCGCGGCGACGGCGATCAGGCCCTGCGGCGCGAGCGTCGCGCTCAGCAACGCCACGATGACGGCCACCGCCGCGGGCGCCAACCGCCGCAGCGCGATCGCACGTTCCATCAGCATCCAGGTGATCAGCACGCCGAGGGCGATCAGCGGTTCGGGGCGCAGACCGTTGTTGAACGGCAGCCACGCCGCCACGAATACCGCGCCGGCGGTGAAGACCGCGACGCGATTCGCCGCGAGGCCGCCGCGGCCCGGGCCGAGCCGGCGCAGCACCCAATGGCTGATGATCAGCCAGCACCCGATCGCGGCCACCGTGGCGGGCAGCCGCATCCAGACGCCGGCCGTGCTCACCGAGGCCATCTTGGCCAGCAGCCCGAGGTACCAGTCGAAGGGCGCGTCCGTGGCGCCGAAGTAGCGGTAGTAGTCGGCGATGTAGCCGGCGCCGGGGGCGACACGCGCGATGGCCAGGTTGTAGCCGTCGTCCGACGAGGTGGCGCCGATGATGTGCCACAGCAGCAGCGTCGCGATCACCCCGGCGTCGGCGATCCACGTCGCGATCCCCACCCGGCGCCAGTTGGCCAGGCGCGTGCCGGGGCGGTATCTGGAGAGCCACGCGATGGGGGAGCGCCAGTTGAGCAGCGCGCTGCTGCCCCGGCTGCGGCGGTCCAGCACCGCGAGCGCGACGATGGCCGTTAGCACCGCCAGGGCGCCCAGGATCATCACCACTTCCTTGAGGACGGTGGGCGCGGTGATGAATCGGGTGTCGATGTCGATGCGGGCCGACAGGCCCGGTCCCGCGGGCACCTTCATGTCGGTGAAGATGCCGCCGACCTGGGGCTTCTTCTCGGCGGGCAGCACGCCGGAGGCGCCCGGTATGCCGACGAAATCCGCGCCCGACGCGCCGGCATCGGCCCAGACGTGCAGCACGCTGCAGGCCCCGGCGGCGGCCGCCGAGCGTTGTGCGACCGTGGCCACGGTGTCCCGGAAAGCGACGACGACCACGTCGGTGTTGGCCCGCACGAACAGCCCGTTCTTCCCGGCGTCTATGCCGCCGGGCGGCAGGGTGGAGACCACCAGCCCGCCGGCGGCGGGCAAGGTGGCGATGTCCGGGCAGGGGATGGAGATGTCCAGCGCGCGGGGCGCCCCCGACACCAGGGGAGCGGTGATCTGGCTGACGTGCCCGTCCGTGCTGCCCTGGGGCCACAGGACCGTTGCGGTGGTCTGTTTCACCGGAAGCAGCGGGACGGACAGGCACAGCAGCAGGCCCACGATCCCCGCGATGGCGGCCACCGACCGGGGGATCCGCTGCGATCGCTCTTTACCGTCGTGGGGCACGAGGCTCGATCGTAAGCGACGCGGCTTTGTCCGATGAGGACGCGGGGCCGCGCAGCGCCTCGGCGACGGACCTTAAGTCACCGAACGCTATCCGCGGACGCGGTCCGCCAGCGTGGCAACCCCGGGCCCGGTCAGGTCGGCCAGGGCGGCCGCGCGCCCGGTCATGGCCAGCAGGAGCGCCTCGCCGGAGCCGGTCACCTCGGGCCCGTCGCCGTGCGTCCACTCGACATCGGTGGCGCGCAGGCGCAGGCCCCGGATCCGGCGTCCCGCGCCGAGTCGGGGATTACCGGGCACCAACGGCAAGATTCGCGCGAGCCGATCGGATGGCACGTCGCGCGGCCGGCCAAGCGCGCGCCGAATGTCCTGGTGATGAATGGTGCCGTCGACGAGCGCGATCATCCCGCCGAAACCCGCTGTCAGGCCCCGCGGTTGGAGGTGGCTGCGCAGGAATTCCAGCAGCTGTGGTGGGGTCAGGGCCGCGAATTCGTCGACGCCCACCTGGTTTGCCCGCACGATCCAGCCTTTGGCGAACCGTTTGAGCAGCCCCAGCGCGCCCAGCTCATCGTAGCTGATCACATGCGCGACAACGTCTTTCACGCTCCAGCGGGTGCACAGGGTGGGCGCACTCCAGTCTTGCGGTGTCAGGGTGGCGAGGAAATCCGCGAGGTCGGCCCGCTCCTCGCGCGCCATGGCCATCAGGTCGGAGCTCATCGCGGACCACCGCCGCTGAACAGTCCCGCAAAACGACGCAGGTACAACGGCCAACCCGCGTCGCCGTCGACGCCGTCGGCGACGGACTCCCAGCCCGTCCCGTGCCGGTCCAGATGGCGGTGCTGCAGTTCGACCCGGGTGCGTTCGTCGGACTCGGCGGTGAAGCGCACTTCGACCTCGCTTGCCTTCGCCGGGTCGGTTTCCACCTGCCACGTCGGACCGATGTCCCAGCTGAACGTCACGCGGTGGGGCGGCTCGTAGACCAGGATTCGCGCCCATCGGCACACGCTGCCGTCGACGCCTCGGTCGTAGATATGGCCGCCCACGTGGGGTTCGAACACCGTCTCGGCGATCGGGACCGCCAACAGATTGTGCTCGGGCGGCTTGAAGGGGCCGAAGCGTTCGGTAAAGACGGCAAACGCGCGCTCGATGGGGGCGTTGACGACGACGTGATGGTTGACGTCGGGGGTCCGCTGCGTCATGTTTCTCCTTCGTTCATCTCGTCGATGGTCTGCGCGTAGCCGGCCAGCGCCTGCGTCCAGAACCGGTCGAGGTCGGCGCGCAATGCCTGCAGACCGGTGGGGTCGAGCTGATAGACCCGACGGGTTCCCGCGGCGCGGTCGCGCACCAGCCCGGCGGACTTGAGCACCTTGAGATGTTGGGACACCGCCGGCCTGCTGACCGGCAGGGCGCGGGCCAACTCGCCGACCGCCGACGGCCCGTGGGCAAGCCGCTCCACGATGGCCCGTCGCGTCCCGTCCGCCAGGGCCAGCCAGACGTCACCCGTTTGGTAAGTGACCACGAACCGTAAGTGTAGACTTACCGATGGCGCAGCTCAAGGGTTGCCAGCGGGCCTATGCAAGACTGGCCCACCCGCGTGTCGCGCGGACCTCGAGATTCGTTGTGCGCCTTAGTGTCTCAGCGGCGCCGGGCCCCATAGGCCGCTGCGCGTCGCCGTCCCCAGCAACAGGTGGGCGGGTTCGGCGTCGGGGTAGTAGGGCGTCAGCCGTTGCAGCGAGCCCCAATCGCGCGACCAGTCGTCCTTGAGATAGGTCGCCATGGTGGTCGCCTTGGTCAACAGCTCGGTCACGCCCAGCGGGCCGCCGCCGTTGTTGTCCATCACCGGTGAGTTGGCCTCGGCGCCGAATCGGTCCGGCAGGATGCGCCACTTCGGAGTCTCGTCCACGCCGTTCTGGTGGCCGAACGGTCGCTGGCAGGGGAAGGCCAGCCCGACGAGCCAGTCCAGGAACACCGGGTCGGTCGAGCCCACCACGTCCTGCAGCGTGCGCAGCTGCGGAATCCGCGGCGCGGTCAGTGCTATCCAGTGCTGCGGAGCCAGGTCTTCGTCGTCGGCGACCAGCCGAATCTGGGTGGCGGTACTCGGAATTGCGGACATCGCCAGCCGCAGGTTGCGCCAGGCCGGTGACGCGCCCACGTCCGCGAATTGGAGCGAACCGCCGGGGTGTCCGCCGGCCGCCTGGTCGTCGGTGGCCCACTGCACCTGCACCTCGCGGGGGTCGAAGCGACCGGCCGCGCTCACCACCAGCAGCGGCCCCGCCTTGTCCCGGGCGGGCAGTCGGTACCAGCTGGACCGCAGGTGCGCGGGTACCTGGATGCCGGAACGCCAGCTGCCCAGCACCGGTGTGCGCGCGGGGTCGAGGTAGAAGGGCAGCTGGGCGGACGATCCGTTGATTCCCGGTGCGGGGGTGGTGCCGCCCTCGGTGCCGGCCTGGTTGCTGCCGGTCTTCTCCTCGTCGTTGACGAAGCTGCGGTCACCCGGGCGTTCCATCACCGGGTCCGCGCGCACGTCGGCGGGAATCCCGTTGGGCGTGAAGGCTTCCGACATGCCGGCGCCGAGGGCGTCCGCCGCCGACGCGTTGACCGGCGTCAGCATCCCGGCGTTCGGGTCCTGTTCCACCAGCACGTCCTCGGCCAGCCCGCAGGACTTGCCGGTCAGGGCCTGCAGGTTGGAGCGGCCGACCGACCATGCCGGATACTGGTCGGTCATCGCCAGGGTCAACGATGCGACCTCGAACACCACCAGCACCCAGGTCGCAATTGCCAAGGGCGACTGGACGATTCCGGCCGCGCGGGCGCCCAGGCGGGTCTTGGGCGGACCGTTGTCCGGGTCGACGAAGTGGAACCACGCCGCCAACAGCAGCACCACGACGGTCATTGCGAGCAACGCGGTGGCGAAGGCGTAATGCCAGGCCGGGAACTCATTCGACCACGGCACACCGAAATTCGATACGTACCACCAGCCGTTGACGCTTGCGAACGACAACGCCACCAGGAACAGCACGACCGCGGCAAACACGGTGCGGTTGCGCCGCGAGCGCATCGCCACCGACGTCACCGCGACCGCCGCCAGCGCGCCCAGCGGCCCGGCCAGTCCGGCGAACACCCCGAAGTGGTGGGTCCATTTGGTGGGCGTGAACATCATCGCCACGAAGGAGATGATGGTGATCCCGACGATGCGCCGGCTGGGCCCGGTGGCCGTGCCCGGAATCCGGCCCTTGCGCAACGACATCGCGACCGTGATCCCGAGGGCGAGAACCAGCGCCAGCACGGCGAATCGGCGGGCGACCGACCCGTCGGGACTGGCCATGAACAGCCGCTCGTAGCGGATGTGTTCGTCGAACCAGCTGAGGCTGGGCCCGACGGCGCGCTTGAGCATGGTCGCCTGGATCTCACCGGTCAGCGTCTGATCGCGGAAGATCAGGATGACGGTGACGGTGACCGCCGCCAGCAGGGGCGCGATCAGCGGCAGCGCGCCGAACCGCTTGGAGCGGCGGTGCAGGATGGTCCGCAGCGGCCCGATCGCGACCAGCAGCGCGCCGATCGAGGCGATGCCCGTCGGCCCGGAGAACAGAGTCAGCGCGCCGATGATGCAGGCGATCGCCACCGGCAGCAGCCGGCTGGTCGCCACCGCGCGTTCCACCGAGCACCAGGTCAGCAGGATGCCCAGCGCGATGATCGGCTCCGGGCGCAGGCCGTTGTCCAGCGGCAGCCAGACGGCCAGGAACATGCCCGCCGCGGTCCAGGCCGCGGCCCGGTTCTGTTTGACCGCGTGGCCCAGCCGGGGCATGACTTCACGGCTGATGACCCACCAGCACGTCAGCGCCATCGCGAGGGTGGGCAGCCGCATCCAGACGCTGGTGGTGCTCACGTGTGCCCACAGCGCCAGCAGGTCGTAGTACCAGCCGAACGGCGCCTCGGGAGTGCCGAGCCACCGGTAGTAGTTGGCCATGTAGCCGGCGTGCTCGGATACCCGGGCCATGGTCAGGATGTAGCCGTCGTCGGAGGTGTTGGCGCCGACGAAATGCCACCACACCAGCACGGCGATGACCAGGGCGTCCAGCCCGCCGATCGACCACCAGCGGGCGGGCAGGAAGCGGCGGTGCCGGGTCCCGTCGGCGGTGTCGAGGACGTGCAGGGCGACCAGGGCGGCGGCCGTGAGCACCAGCCCGAGGATCATCGCGGCCATCTTCAGCGGCGTGGGGCTGCTGCTGTAGCGGGTGTCGATGGTCGCCGAGAAATTCAGGCCCGACGGCGCCGGTCCGCTCAGATCGGTGAAGACGCCGACGATCTGGGGCCGGAAGTCGTAGCCGCTCTTCTCGCCGCGCAGCGGCGAGCCGGGATGCTCGGCGTTAGGCCCCTGGGTCAGCCCGACGAACTCGGCGGTGACCCGGTCGGCGTGTGCGGTGAAAGTCAACCGCTGGCAGGCCGGGCTGAGCACCTGGCGCAGTGGCGCGGTCACCACCGGGACGTTGCGCACCACGAGCACCAGGTCGTTGTTGGCGCGCACGATCAGCAATCCCCGGTCGACGGCCTTGGGTGCCTGCTTGGGCACCGTCGACAGCAACACCGTCTTGCCGCCGATCAGCCCGGCGGCGGCCTGGCACGGGACGGTGACGGTCAAATCCGTGGCGACGTAGCCGATCAGCGGTGCGTCGACGCTGCCGAAGGTGCCGTTCTGCGGCCAGTTCAGTTGCGCGGTGGTCTGGTCGACCGGAAGCAGCGGGGTGGCGATCGCCAGCAGCACTCCCAGCAGCCCGGCGACCGAAGCGACCAGCCGGGCGATCCGGTGATTCGCTTCCCTGTCGTTCACGGAGCTAGATGCTAGTTCTTCGGCCCTTTGCGGCGCAGTGTCGGTGCTCATCGGCAGTCACATCCCCGGTTTGCGGATGGCCAGCACAAACGGGCCGACGCTTTGAACGACGAAGCGCGGGTTGTCGAACAGGGCTCCGCGCAGATCGACGGTGTAGCGCCGCACGTTGGGCTGGTTGGGGTACACGTCCTCGGCCAGGCGCAGGGTGTAGTTGCCTCCCGCCCCGCGCCGCATCAGGAAGACCGTCGGCGGCGGCCACGGGCAGGTGTCCAGGGCATGGATCAACTCGTCGGCGGTCTTGAGGTTGGACCACTTGTTGATCTGCGCGGCGCGCAGGTCGAACTGCGCGAGCGGGTTGGCGTAGTGCGAGGTGAGCCCCTGAAATCCCCAGTAGGGATAGAAGGACAGGAAGCTGTAGTCAGCGGTCAGCACGACGGTCTGATCGCGGGGTCTGCCGGTCACCTGCGTGATGGCGTGATCGATTGTCGCGTAGAACTTCTCGGCGCTGGGTGGCCGCCGGTCCCCGCGCTGCCCGTGACCGTCGGTGTCGGTGTAGGCGATGGTGAGGTCGGGCCGCAGCACGTCGGGGATGTCCTGGCTGAACGCGATCGCGGCGGCCAGGCCGACGGCGCCGGCCACCGGAGCTATGGCGCGACCCCAGCCGCGGTCGCGGCCGGCGGCGGCCAGGGTCTGCGCGAGTTCGACGAAGCCGAACGCCCCGGCGGCGACCAGCAGGACGCTCAGGGTCGGCTGTAGCCGGAACGACAACAAGGTGGTGCGCGCCAGCGTGGTGAGCATCGACAGCAGCGACCACAGGTACAGGGCCAGGACGCCGATGGCCAGGGCGCCGGCCCGCACGGAGTAACGGGCCCGCAGCACCAGCCACAGGGTGCCGATCAGGCAGACGACGCCCAGCAGCGTGAACTGCAGCATCGGGAACGTCAACTCCGCGCCGTCGGCCGGCAGGTAGTGCATGGCGCTGCCGGAGTTGCTGACCGGGCTGTGCACCGCCCGCACCACGAATGGGAGCCACGTCGTGCACGCGATCACCACGGCGATGCCGGCGATCACCGCCAGCCTCCGCAGTGGATCGAGCGCGGCCTTGAGGCCCCCGGTCTTCCGGTTGCGCCGCCAGCGGACGCCGGCCAGCCACAGGGCCATCAACCCGATCGTGAAGGCGCTGAACCCGAACAACAGCGTGTACCAGGTGGCCGTCCAGCCGAGGAACAGCCCGGCGGCGACGACGGCCGCCCAACCCGCTCGCCGGGGCGCGTCCGGCTGCGCTCGCTGCCCTGCCGCGAGTGTGAAGTTAGTTTCACGCTCGGACTCGACTGTGCAGTTAGTTTCACGCTCGGCGTCGGGTTCGCGGCCAGTCCCACGCTCACCGGCGCGCAGTCCCGACCACGTCAGCACCAGCATCGGCGGCAAGAGCACGGTGATCATCGCCGAATAGGGTTCGGGCGAGCCGTAGGCCAACGTCACCGCCGCGGTGGCGGCGGTGACGATCAGCGCGTATTCGAAGCGGACCATCCGCCACCACAGCACCAGCGCGACCGCGACGGCAATGGTGATCGAGGTGATGGCCCACGGCTTGAAGATCTCCCAAGCCGGCGTCCCGCAGAGCGCCGCGGCGCGCCCGCCGATCCAAAACCAGCCCGGGGGGTAATACGGGGGCAGGCCGAGATAGGTCATGTCGCGCAGGGCGGGGCTGTCGGCCAGGCGCGTCACGTATTCGGTGCGGAATTGCTGGTCGACGGAGATGCCGAACAGATACAGCTTGGTCGCGCCCAGCGGCATGCCGAGGGTCACGACGGTGAACGCGCAGACGAACACCAGCCCGGCCAGCTGGGCTAGCAGCCGGCCGCGGGGACGGACGCAGCGCCGCCAGCCAAAGCCGACGGCGACCAGGCCGGCCACGCAGCCGACCTGCCCGACGGTGGTCAGCGCGTGCAGTTGGTTGGACGACGGAAAGGCCGGCCACTGGACCCGGGCGATGGCGCTCAGCGATACCACCGCGACGGCCACCGCGACCAGCACCGCCAAAGCCATCTGGCCGAGGGTGGCCAGCGCGTTACGCATTATCAGATGGGAAGCTTGCGGAAGATGGGACGCGGGACGTGTCGCAACACCATCATCACATAACGGAATGCTGCTGGTGCCCAAACCAATTCCTTACCTTTGGCGGCCGCGGTCACCGCGAGGTTGGCGACATACTCTTTGTCGACGGTCAGCGGGGCTTCCTTGACGTGCGCGCTCATCCGGGTGCGCACCTGGCCTGGCCGGATCACAAGCACGCGAACGCCGTACTCGCGCAATGCTTCTGCGAGGCCCAGGTAGAAGCCGTCCAATCCCGCCTTGGTGGAGCCGTACACGAAGTTGGACCGCCGCACCCGCTCGCCGGCGGCGGAGCTCATCGCGATGATCTGGCCGAAGCCCTGCGCCCGCATCTTCTCGCCCAGCAGCACACCCACCGAAACCGCTGCGGTGTAATTGATTTCAGCGGCCAGCACCGCCTTGTGCTGGTTCTGCCAGAGCTCTTCGGCATCTCCGAGGATGCCGAACGCGACTATGGCCACGTCTATATCTCCGCCCGCGAAGGCCGCCTCGATCGTCTTCGGGTGGGTGTCGGGATCGGTGGCTTCGAAATCGATCAGCTCGACCGATCGCGCGCCGGCGGCCTGCATCTGCGCCACCGCGGCGTCGCGGCCCGGGTCGCTGGGCATGGCGGCCAACACAATCCGTGCGTGCGCGTTCTGCAGGTAGCGCTCGCAGATTGCCAGGCCGATCTCGGAGGTCCCGCCGAGCAGCAGGATGGTCTGTGGATTCCCCACGGCATCGAGCACCATTTAGAGCAGCTCCAAACGTCGGGCCATGTCGGAGGCGAATACCCGCAAGGGGTCGGCCTTGCGGCGCACCGCGATCCATTCGTCGATGCGTGGATACATGGCGTGGAAGGTTTCGGCGCTCACGCGGGAATCCTTGGCGGTGTACACCCGTCCACCGAATTCCAGTGCGCGCCGGTCGAGTTCGTTGAGGAACTCGTTGATCCCCGGCTTGTTAGGGAAGTCCATGGCGACGTTCCAGCCTGCCATCGGGAAACTCAGCGGCGCGCGGTTGCCCGGGCCGAAAAGCTTGAACACGTTCAGGGCCGAGTAGTGGCCGCTGGTCTGGATCCAGCGGATGATGGCCTTGAATTCGTCCATCGCGTCCGGCGGGACCAGGAACTGGTGTTGGGCGAAACCCCTTGGGCCATAGGCGTTATTCCAGCCGCTGACCAGGTCGAGCATGTGGTAGAACTGCGACAGATTCTGGATCTTGCCGCTGTAGGTTCCGCCCAGCCGGTAGTACACCTCGCCGATCGCCATGAACGACAGCTTGTTCATCGCGCTGACCGGGAACACGTCCGGCACCGTCAACAGCTGCGGCGCATCGAATTTCAGCGGGTTCTTGGCCAGTTTCTTCGGCAGCTGATCGAGCTTGGCCAGGCTGCCGCGGCTGACCGCGGCCCGGCCCAGCTTCGGCGGGGGGCTGATCAGGTCGAACCAGGCGCTGGAGTAGGTGTAGTGGGACTCGCTGCCGTCGAGGTGAACGGCGACCGTTTCGTCGAGGTCGCGGGTGGCGATGCCGTCGGCGATGAAGTAGGCCGTCTCCGTCGGCGTCATGGCGATGGTGGCGCGCAGCACGATCCCGGTCAGGCCGTTGCCGCCGACGGTGGCCCAGAACACCTCGGCATCCGAAGCGTCCGGGCCGTCCGGGGTGATGGTGCGCACGGTGCCGTCGGCCATGAGGAGATCCATCGACCGGACGTGGTTACCGAAGCTGCCCGCGCTGTGGTGGTTCTTGCCGTGGATGTCGCAGGCGATCGCGCCGCCGACGGTGACCTGGCGCGTACCCGGCAGCACCGGAACCCAGAGCCCGAACGGCAGCGCCGCCTTCATCAACTGGTCCAGGCTGACGCCGGCGTCGACGTCGACCAGTCGGGTGTCGGCGCTGATCGAGTGGATGCGATTGAGCCCGGTCATGTCGATCACCAGGCCGCCGCCGTTTTGCGCGTTGTCGCCGTAGGAGCGGCCCAGCCCGCGGGCGATCACGCCGCGGCTCTTGGGGTCGCCGGAGTCGGCCACCCGGGCTACCGCCTTGGCGATCACCTCCGGATCGCGGGTGGAGAGCACCTGGGCCACCGACGGCGCGGTGCGCCCGAAGCCCGTCAGCCGGGCGGGCTTGGTCAGGGGATCGGTGCTCGACATCGTCAAAGAGGGTACCGCCTGCTCCGACGACGATGCGGGACGCGGGCGTCCCGCTGAGGAGGCGGGCAATCTGGGCTTGGCGAAGGCGGCTCAGTGGATGCGGAAGATTACGGCACGCTGCACGACGAAGTTGATCACCGTCGCGGTGCCCTGCGCGATCACGAACGCGACGAGGGGCGCCCACCCGCGGTAGTGCAGAAGCGCCAGACACAGATGGTTGAGCCCGACCTGGACGGCGAACGTGATGGCGTAGAGAACCATGACCGCGACGAACCGGGCGGTGCTGGGGGTCGCCTGGAAGGTCCAGCGGCGGTTGATCAGATAGGCCGTGATGGTGCCGACGATGAAGCTGGTGGCCTTGGACAGGTCGACCTGTACGCCCAGCACCTTCCACAGCAGCAGGTAGAGCCCGAAGTCCACGATTCCCGCCAGGCCGCCGGTGACGACGAACCGAATGACCTGCGTCGTCAGGCTCAAGTCCGCGCGCACCTCTTCGGACGCGGAACCGGGCAGCGGGGCAACCATCGAGGGGAGTCTAACGGGGCCGGCGGGCACTTCCCGCAAGCGTCAGCGGGGCAGCTTGACCGAGATCAGCTCGACCTGGTTCTCGCCCTGCGGCGTCGAGTAGGTCACCGTGTCGCCGGCTTTGCGCCCGGCCAGGGCCTGGGCCAGTGGGCTGCGCGCGGTCAGCGTCTCGGCCTCGCGGCCGACGGGGGTTTCCTCGACGATCGAGATGACCTGCATCGTGACGACCTCGCCGTCGGCGAACCGCAGGGTCACCTCGGTGCCGCCGGGCAGCGTCTCCGACGCGTCGGACTCCGACGGCCCGGTCCGCAGGCGCCGGTCCAGGTCGCCGATGCGGTCGTTGAGCACCACCAGTTCCTCGGCGCGCTGGATCGCCTCGGCCGCGTCGCCGTGATCGCCAACCATGCCGCGGTCGTTCTTGACCTCGGCCTCGAGGCGGTCGCGCCGTTGCCGTAGCCGGTCCAGCTCCGCTTCGAGGTTGCTCCGCGCGGCGTCCGCTGCCGATGGGACCTTTTTGCTCACGTCGGTGGACCTTTCGCCCGGTTGCTCAGGTGGCGTTCCAGTGTGACACCGCGACGAGCGGCCCGCCAGCACCGGCCGCGCGGCTCCCCACACCGGCGCCGTCACTGCGCCGCCCGGCGTGTCGGCGCCCGCATCGCCTCGAGCCCGTCGGCGGCCGTCGCGGCGATCGTGCTCCGCACCATGTGGCGCGGCTGTCGCGCCGGCCAGGGCCGGCCGCGATGCATGACCGCGCGGTTGTCCCACATCACCACGTCGCCCTCGCGCCACGAGTGCAGATAGCTCGTGCCGGGGGCGGTCGCCGCCCGGGTCAGCTCGGCGAGCAGCTCTTGCGCGGCTGTGCGCTCCATGCCCTCGATCGCGTAGGCGTGCGAGGCCATGTACAGCGCCTTGCGGCCGTTGACCGGGTTCTGCCACACCAGACGCCAACATTGGGGCGGCAGCGCGGCCCGTTCGGCCGGGCCGACGAGGTCGGGCGCGATCTTGCCGCGCGAAAAGGCGTATTCGTGCCAGGCGAAGGAATCTTCGAGTCGCCGCTGCAATGCCGGATCGAGGCGCCCGAACGCGAGCCGGGTGGAGACGTACTCGGTCTCGCCGCCCTGCGCCGGCACGATGCGCGACGACAGCACCGAGGCGAGCGCCGGCACCGGCTTGAACGAACTGTCGGTGTGCCAGAGCTGGTTGGCCTTGTTCTCCAGCGCGATCCGGTCATCTTCGGCCACCACGTTGCCCTGGTCGTCGAGTGTCCTGAGGATCACCAGGTTGGTGCCGTGGCCCTGCGTGTTCGGCTTGGTGACCTCGAGCGGCCCGAAGCGGCGCGAGAACGCGAGCTGCGCCTCATCGGTGACGTCCTGGTCGCGCAGGACCAGAACGGAGTGCTCCTCAAACGCCGCGCGCACCGTCGCGTATGCGGCGTCGTCGGCCGCAACGTCGTGAATGGTGACGCCGCGCAATTCCGCGCCAAAGCCCGGGCCCAACGGCACGATTTCCATCGGCGCCCTCCGTCGTTCGTCTGTGCACGACTGTCCACCCAAAACGAATGCCCGGCAAGCATGGCCGCGTGGACGATCCCGGGGAACGGTCCTACACCCAGTACGGCACCCGGGCGCGGTACTGGCGCATGGCGAAGGCAGCCAGCAACCAGCCGACGGCCGTCAAGATCAGCACCACGGCCCAGTGCCGCAGTTCCTGATGCGAGCCCAGCAGCGGGGCGCGCACGATGTCGAGATAGTGCAGCAGCGGGTTGAGTTCGACGATCTTCGACCAGCGACCGGCGCCTTGCTGTCGCAGGGTGTCGTCGTTCCAGATGATCGGCGTCATGAAGAACAGCAACTGCACCACCGAGAAGAGCAACGGTCCGATGTCGCGGTAGCGGGTCGCCAGGATGCCGAAACACAGTGACACCCAGATGCAGTTGAGCACGATGAGCGCCAGCGCCGGGATCACCGAAAGATCGGCCCACGACCACGGTTTGGGGAAGATCATCGCGATCACGACATAGATGACGATGTTGTGCGCGAACAGAATCATCTGCCGCCACACCAGCCGGTAGACGTGCACGCTGAGTGGCGTCGGCAGTTGCTTGATCAGTCCCTCGTTGGCGACGAAGACGTCGGCGCCCTCCAGGATGGCGGCGTTGATCAGGTTCCAGATGATCAGGCCCAGCGTCACATACGGCAGATGCAGCGACAGCTCGAGATGAAAAAGCTTGGAGTACAAGCCTCCCATCGCGACGGCCGTGGTTCCGGTCGCGATGGTGATCCAGAACGGTCCCAGCACCGAGCGACGGTAGCGCTGCTTGATGTCCTGCCAACCCAGGTGCAGCCACAGCTCGTGCCGGCGAAAGCCTGCGACGAGGTCGCCCCGGGCGCGGGTAAGGGTGCGCGACTGTGCCGCCGCGTCGACGAACGTCATGTGCGCCGCTCCTCTGCTGGCTTGCCGAACTGCTCGCGACGCCCCAAGCGCCGCAACCGAATCCATTCCAGCAGACCGCGCGGATCGCGACGGCTCACCAGGAAGAACCAACCGAACCGCACCCACTCCTGCACCAGCAGCTTGCGCAGGCCGGGCTGCGACAACAGGTAGCCCCGATTGCGGTAGGTGTAGAACCGCTTGGTGTGGTTGTCGGGATACTGGGTGTGCATGCGGCCACCCAGAATCGGGCGAAACTCGTCGGATCCGCAGGGATGCAAGTAGATCGTGTCCAGGCAGGTCCCGAACGGCAGGCCGGACCGCACCAGCCGGCGATGCATCTCCACCTCGTCGCCGCGAATGAACAGCCGCAGGTCTGGGACGCCGACCGCGTCCAAGGTGGTGGCCCGAAACAGCGCGCCGTTGAACAGCGAGGCGATCCCGGGGAGCAGGTCCTGCCCCGCTTCGGTGCGCAATTCGCTTGCGCGCCTGCGCCATACCAGGCCACGCCGCAGCGGGAAGGCCAGCCGTTCCGGGTCGTCGGAGTCGCAGACCATCGGAGATACTTCGGCGAGGCCGTACTTTTCGGCACAGGCCAGCAGGGTGGCCAGGACGCCGGAGTCCTGCGGGCGGCCGTCGTCGTCGGCCAGCCACACCCAATCGGCGCCCTGGGCCAGCGCGTGCAGGATGCCCAGCGCGAAACCCCCTGCGCCGCCGAGGTTTCGGCGCGATGACAGGTAGGTGGTCGGGATCGGTTGGCCGGCCACCAGGTCGCGAACGCGGCCGGAGCCCGAGCCGTCGTTGTCCACCACGATGAGGTGATCGGGCAGCCGGGTCTGCGTGCTCAGCACATCGAGCGACTTGGCCAGTTCGTCGGGGCGCCGGTGGGTGACGACGACGGCGAAGACGGTCTCACTCATCCCCGGATGCTCTTTGGGCCAGGGGTGTCTCGAGTCGATTCGTCTGCTGGGTCTCTTCCAGCACCTCGCGGACGTGGCGGCCCGCGTCTTCCCCTTCGTACGCGCGCACCACGTCCTCGATGCCCCCGGACATCCGGATGACGCCATGGTCGATCCACATCGCCGTCTTGCATAACCGGGCCAAAAATTCGTTGGAATGGCTGGCGAATACCAGGATTCCGGAGCGCTCCACCAGGCTCTGCAACCGCGACTGCGCCTTCTTCAAGAACTCGGCGTCCACCGCGCCGATGCCCTCGTCGAGCAGCAGGATTTCGGGGTCGATGCTGGTGACCACGCCCATCGCCAGCCGGACACGCATGCCGGTGGAATAGGTGCGCAGCGGCATGGACAGGTAGTCGCCGAGCTCGGTGAACTCGGCGATCTCGTCGACCTTGGCCAGCATCTGCTTTCGCGTCTGCCCCAGGAACAGACCGCGAATGATGATGTTCTCGTAGCCGGAGATCTCGGGGTCCATGCCGACGCCGAGGTCGAAGACCGGTGCGACCCGGCCGGTGACCGTCGCCCAACCCCGGGTGGGCTCGTAGATGCCCGAAAGTAGGCGCAGCAGAGTCGATTTGCCCGCCCCGTTGTGGCCCACCAGTCCGACCCGGTCACCCAACTCGAGGGACATGGTGATGTCACGCAACGCTTCGACCACCACCACGTTGGAGCTATTGCGTCCGATCGTGCCGCCGGCTTTGCCCAAGAAGGCCTTCTTCAACGAGCGCGACTTGGCGTCGAAGATGGGAAACTCCACCCACGCGTTGTGCGTCTCGATGTGAGGACCCGACACCGTCAACTACTCGAGGTCGCTTACAGGTACTGGCCGTGCCCGGGCGCGCCCGGCTTGCCGATGCCGGAAGGGAGGGCGCCCTGGCGCATCTTTTCCAGCTGCGCGCGGGCGGCCATCTGCTGCGCGAAAAGCGCGGTCTGGATGCCGTGGAACAGCCCTTCCAGCCAGCCGACCAACTGCGCTTGGGCGATGCGCAATTCGGCGTCGGACGGCGCGGCGTCCTCGTTGAAGGGCAGGGTCAGGCGATCGAGCTCCTCGCGCAGTTCCGGCGCCAAGCCCTCCTCCAGTTCCCGGATGCTGGTCGCGTGGATCTCGCGCAGCCGGTTACGGCTGGCCTCATCAAGCGGTGCGGCCCGCACCTCCTCGAGCAGTTGCTTGATCATCGTTCCGATGCGCATCACCTTCGCGGGCTGCTCGACCAGGTCGGTCAGGGAGCGCTCGTCGGCGTCGTCCTCGGTGAGCGCCATCACTCGCGGGTCGACGCCACCGATGATTTCGACGTCGTCGTCATCGTTGCGGGTACTCAATCCTTCACCATCCTTTGTGGACTATGGGTGTGGCGTCGTGCCGTTTGGTCGCCATTCATAAATTCGGGCACCGCCATTGTCGTAGATCAACGCCCACGACTTCGACTTATCCAGTGACACTAGTCCTTCGGGTACGGCGAACCCCCGGACAGTCGGCGTGCTGGTGTAGATGTACCGGATATTGAGCGCTTTGATCGCTTCGAGCACCCGCGGATCGGATTCGCCTTTGCGGGCCGAGGTCCAGAAGATGTACCGGTTGGGACCCGGGCCCATCTGCTGTGGGTAGTCGTAGTGGGTCCACAGCGGATGCAGATCGGCGACGGCGTACATCCAGGCGGTGCCGTCGGTGTTGGCGTTGCCGATCAACGTTTCGTGGGCGCCGGGCAGCTTGGACAGATAGGCCATCGCCATCAGGTCGCGCTGGTCGATCATCACCGAGTCGTACTTGTCGCCGAACAACACGATGTGCCGATACAGGTAGTGGCGCCCGGTGAGCACGGTGATAACCACCAGCAGCACCGCTGTGGTGGCGGTCCACACCGGAACCGGCCCGAGGTGCCGGTCGCCTGCCAGGGCCGGTCGAACCCGACCGGCCAGCCGTTTCGCGAGGCCCACGGCGCCCACGACGAGCGCGAACAGCGCGACGCCGGCCATCGGCTCCAGCAGCAGGGTGATGGCCGCCGAGATCCGGCGCGGGTCCTTGTAGAAGAACTCGCCGATCATCCCGGCCACCGCACCGACCGGACCGCCGAGGGGCGTTCCCGCGTCGACATCGACCACCACGAGTAACAGCCACGCCGCCAGCGGCCACCAGATCCTCTTGTAGGCGAAAAGCAGCCCGCCGAGGATCGCGAGCGCCATGAGCCCGTACTGGTACGGGAAGTCGTTGAGGTGGCGGGAGTGCTGGAAGACGGCGTCGAAGAGTCCGCGTTTCTTGCTGAGGTAGGTCAGAAAGGAGTGTCCGGCGATGATGTCTTCCTGCCCCTGGACGCTGATGAACTGCGGCAACAGGATGAGTCCGGAGACCACCGCGACGCAGGCCAGCGCGACGAGGTCGGCCAGCCTGCCGCGCACCGGACGCCACACCGCATCCATCAGCCACCAGGCCGCAAGGAACAACAACACGATCACCCCGCCGGTGATGTGCACGGACATGACGCCCACCCACGCCAGGATGGCCGCCGGGATGCGGTCGCGGTGCCGCAGCGTGGTGGTGATCAGGACGAAAGCCGGAACCGCGACCCCATAGGCGGCGAGGTTGGGCATCGCGGCCACACCGAACTCGACATAGGGGACGGCGGTGAACGATGCCGACAGCGCCGCCGCGGTGGCCGCCGCTCCGGCGCTGCGCCACTCGGTGGTGTGCCGCCGCACCAGATGCCAGGTCAGCATCGCCGCGCTGGTGGGGAACAGCCAAACCGATGCCGCGACCGACGTCAGTGTGTAGCCGGTGGTGGGTGCGGCCCCGGTCAGCTGGCAGAACACGGCGATCAGGGCGTGGAACACCGACGGGTAATACAGCGTCTTATGGGTCTCGACGTTGCGCAGCTCGCCCATGTGCGTCGACGACGCCTGGCCGGTGTCCAGGATGAAACGCACCTCGTTGGCGTGCCAGACCGCGTCCCAGGTGCTCGGGATGGTCTGCCAATGGGCGGCCAGTCCGCGGTAGGCGGCCCACATGATGAGCAGGGCGCCCAGCAGTACGCCCACCCCCACCGTGATGGCCGGCCAGCGGCTGACCCCGCGAGCTTCCGCTTCGCGGTCGCGGAAACGGGCCAGCAGCAACTGCAGCACGATCATCAGCAGGCACACCACGACCAGCGTCGCCAGCGCGGTCCAGCCGTTCCACGGAATTCCGATGGCGCCAAACGGAATAATGGCGAGCGCGACCATGCCGAAGGTCAGCGCCGGGCCGACCGCGACAGCGACCGACCACGACAACTGACTGATGCGTGCGATGATCGCCCCGGGCGCTATCAGCAAGAACAATGCAATGAGCGTTCCGAACCAGAGCCCCACTCGACTAGTATGGCTGGCCGGGTGCCCTGGCTCGGGAGGCCACCAACTGGCCGGAACGTCTGTGGGACCCGCTACCGTCACAGTTTCGCAAAAAGCGGAAGCCCTAAGGTGGCCCACATGGCATATGACGTCGCCCGGGTGCGCGGACTCCATCCGTCGCTGGGTGACGGCTGGGTGCACTTCGACGCCCCGAGCGGGATGCTGATTCCAGATTCCGTCGCGACCACGGTGTCGACGGCTTTTCGCAGGTCCGGTCCCACGACGGCGGGCGCACACCCGTCCGCGCAGCGCAGTGCCGCCGTGCTGGAGGCGGCGCGGGCGGCGGTGGCCGATCTGTTCAACGTCGACCCCGCGGGTGTCGTGCTGGGGGCCGATCGGGCGATTTTGTTGTCGGCGCTGGCCGAGGCGTCGTCGTCGCGGGCCGGCCTGGGCTACGAGGTCATCGTTAGCCGCCTGGACGACGAGGCCAACATCGCCCCGTGGCTGCGCGCGGCACACCGGTACGGCGCCAAGGTCAAGTGGGCCGAGATCGACATCGAGACGGGTGAGCTTCCCACGTGGCAGTGGGAGGGGCTGATCGGGAAGTCGACCCGGCTGGTCGCCGTGGCCTCGGCCTCCGCGACGCTGGGCACGGTCACCGACCTGCGGGCGATGACCAAGCTGGTGCACGACGTCGGCGGCCTGGCGGTGGTCGACCATTCCGCCGCCGCGCCCTATCGGCTGCTCGACGTCAAGGAGACCGACGCCGACGTGGTGGCGGTGAACGCCGCGGCGTGGGGCGGTCCGCCGATCGGCGCGATCGTGTTCCGCGATCCCGCGTTGCTCAACTCGTTCAGTTCCATTTCGCCGGATCCCAAGGCCGTCGGGCCGGCCCGCCTGGAGATCGGTGCGCACCAGTTCGGTCTGCTGGCCGGGGTGGTGGCCAGCATCGAGTACCTGGCGTCGCTCGACGAATCCGCCCGCGGCGGCCGGCGCGAACGCCTGGCGGTATCGATGCAATCCGCCACGTCGTACCTGAACCGGATCTACGACTATCTGATGGTGTCGTTGCGGTCACTGCCGTTGGTGATGGTGATCGGCCGCCCGGAGGTGCGGATCCCGGTGGTCAGTTTCGCCTTGAACGGCGTGCCCGCCGAGCGAGTCGTTCAGCGGTTGGCGGACAACGGAATTCTGGCCGTCACCAACGAAAGTTCCCGCGCGCTCGACGTGTTGGGCGTCAACGACGTCGGCGGCGCGGTGACGGTCGGCCTGGCGCACTACTCGACGACGGCAGAAGTCGACCAGTTGGTGCGCGCGCTCGCGTCCCTCGGTTAGACCGTCATCGCGTGTGCACTCACGGCGGGAATCCGGCGTAGATTTCGCCGACGTTGCACACTGAAAGCCCTGGGCGCACACTCGACGGCCCGAGCCCTTGGCTAGACCGTCAGGACGACCTTTCCGGTCACCTTGCTCGACGAAAGCTGTTGATGTGCCTCACCGGCCTGCTGGATGGGCAGGCGGGCGCCGATGATCGGCCGGACGCGGCCCTCGGCGATCATCGGCCACACGGACGCGATCACCGCCTGCACGATTTCGGTCTTGCTGTTGGGTCCGGTGACCGGGCGGGCGCGCAACGTGGTGCCGATGACCCGCGCCCGCTTGCCCAGCAGCTTGCCGATGTTGAGCTCGCCCTTGATGCCGCCCTGCATGCCGATGATCACGAGCTGTCCGTCGGTGGCCAGGGCGTCGATGTTGCGGTCGAGATAGGAGGCGCCCATGATGTCGAAGATCACGTCAGCGCCGCCGGCCTCCTGCAGGCGCGCGACGAAGTCCTCGTCGTGGTAGTTGATGGTGATCTCGGCGCCGAGCTCACGGCAGAACTCCAGCTTCCCCGCCGACCCGGCGGTGACGGCCACGCGCACACCCAGCGCCCGGGCGACCTGGATGGCGTGACTGCCGATGCCGCTCGCACCGCCGTGCATCAGCAGCAGCTGCCCCTTGCCGAGGTGCGCGGTCAGCACCAGATTCGACCAGACGGTGCAGGCCACTTCGGGCAATCCGGCAGCGTCCACCAGGTCGACGCCAGAGGGGACCGGCATCACCTGCCCGGCCGGCACGGCGACGTATTCGGCGTAGCCGCCACCGGCGAGCAATGCGCAAACCTGTTGTCCGACAGACCAATTCGTGATATCGGGGCCGACATCGGCGATGACGCCGGACACCTCCATGCCGATGATCTCGCTCGCACCCGGCGGCGGCGGGTACTTGCCGGCGGCCTGCAGCAGGTCGGCGCGGTTCACCCCGGCGGCGGCGACCTCGACCAGGACCTCGCCTGGTCCGGCGGACACGTCGGGTACTTCCTGCCACGAAAGCTGATCGGCGGATTCGGCGACGATGGCGCGCATGCAGGCCACGCTACCGAGTCCCGCTACCCTGATCAGCGGTGGCGTGGCAGAGCGGCCTAATGCACTCGCCTTGAAAGCGAGAGACGGCTAACACCGTCCGGGGGTTCAAATCCCTCCGCCACCGCTGTGGTCACTCGACACTGCGTCGTGTGAGTCGTCGAAGTACACCGAGGCGAACGGCCCCGGTGCGTCCAGCAGCTTGCGGAAGCGTTGCGAGTCCATGCCGTGTTGGGTGCCCCCGCGCCGGGGGACAAACACCTAGCTTCGATCGCCCTCGGTGTCGTCGAAGAAGTGCCATTCGCCGTCATGCTCGACTTCCATGCGCCAGCCCAGCTCGCTGTTGTCGGCCTTTTGGTCGACGAACCACGCGTGCGCGTCGTCGGCGCTTTCGATGTCTTTGGTGGCGACGACTTCGCCCTTGGGATCGAGCACTCGATAGGTAGCCATGGGTGGCAGGGTTCCCACTGCCGCCGTCGTCAACCGGTGGGGATTTCGGCGGTGATCGTGTCCAGCAGGGCGGTGTACCGGCGGGCTTCGGGATCCCGCCCGGGTTTGCCACTGCTCACGACGCCGGCCGACAGCCCGCGCGCGGGGTCGGCCCAGATCGCGATGTTGACCAGGCCCAGGTTGCCGAACGCGTGGGGCGCGTTGTGCCCGAACGGACCCCACCGGTTGGTGCCGAGGATGAATCCGGTGCCCCAGCGGGCCGGGTGCAACCCGACCGCGAAATCGGGTCGCAGCCTTCGGCATTGGGTCACGGCACGGTACATGGTCTCCGGACTGATCACCCGGACGCCGTCGAGTTCGCCTCCGCGGCGCCAGATTTCGGCGAAGCGTGACATTTCCTGCGCGGTCGAGACCGTGTTGGACGACGGGATGATCGTGTTGAGGAACAGCGGGGTGTTGGTGATCGGGATCATCTCGTGCACGGTTCCGCCGATCGCCTTGCGGAAGATCTGCGCGATCACCGGCGGCAGCGGGCGGCCGGTGGCGTGACTCGGCGCGACCAACGGCAGGTCTTCCTTGGTGACGCCGAAGTTCGTCCACCGGAAGCCGAGCGGGTCGAGGATCTCGGTGGCCAGTATTTCGCGAATCTCCTTGCCGGTGGCCGCGTAGACGAGCTCGCGCACGAGCGGACCCCAGGTCAGCGCGTGGTAGATGTGCACCAGCCCCGGCCTGTACAGGGGCCGCAGCTCGCCGAGCTTCTGCTGTGCGTATTCGTGGTCGTCGGCTCGCTTGACGTCCGGCTTGGCCCCGGTGGGAAACGGCAGCCCGGCGCTGTGAGTCATCACGTGCCGGATGGTGATCCGATGCTTGCCATGACTGGTGAACGTGGGGATGTAGTCGCACACCCGGTCGTCGAGCGAGAAGACGCCGCGCTCGACGAGCATGTGCACCACCGTCGCCGCCATGCCCTTGGCGGCCGAGTACACGCAGAACGGTGTGTCCGGCGTGACCGCGATCTTCTCGGCGTCGGGTGGGTCGCTGGGGGCGTTGCCCCAGCCGTGGCCGATCGCGCGGTTCAGCACCACGCGGCCGTGCTGTCGGATGCACAGCTGGATCGCGGGATGGAAGCCGGCGCCGTACCAATGTCGCGCCGCCTGCCAGATCCGGTCGACGGCGGCGCTGTCGATCTCGGAGTGGTCTTCGTCGGCGATCGCCGTCACGGCGTCCAAATCGGCCGGGACGCGGATTCTGCCGTCGGGAGTCGCTGAGCGCGGCTGGTTCACCCCAGCGAGGGTACGTGGCGTCCGGTTATTCCCCGGTGAACCGCGGCGGGCGCTTCTCGAACGTCGCCGAGATGCCTTCGGTCAGGTCCTTGGACGGCAGGAAGGCCGCGTTCCAGGCGGCCACATACCGCAGGCTCTCCGATACCGCCGCGATGCGCTGCTGGTCGAGCACGTCCTTGACGCCGTGCACCGTCAGCGGGGGATTGGCGGCGATCTCCGCGGCGGTGGCGTGCGCCGCGGCCAGGGTGGCGTCGGCGTCGGCGTACACGTCGTTGACCAGACCGATCTTCTCCGCGCGGGCCGCATCGATGTCCTTGCCGGTCAGCGCCAGCTCGCGCAGGTGCCCGTCGTTCAGGATCATCGGCAGGCGGGCCAGGCTACCGACGTCGGCGACGATGGCGAGCTTGACTTCCCGCACCGAGAACTTGGCGTCGGCGCTGGCATAACGGATGTCCACCGCCGAGATGAGGTCGACGCCGCCGCCGATGCACCAGCCGTGCACCGACGCGATGGTGGGGGTCCGGCAGTCGGCGACGGCGGTGATCGCGGCCTGCATGCGCTTGACCTCGCGGTGGAACACCGCGCGCGGGCCGGCCAGCGCGTCGCCGGACAGTAGCGGGGTGAACGAACCGCCCATCGCCGGCACGTCCAGGCCGTAGCTGAAGTTCTTGCCCGAGCCGGTCAGCACGATGGCCCGCACCTCGGGGTCGGCGTCCAGCGCCGCGAACAGCTCGGGCATTTCCGACCAGAAGGCCGGTCCCATCGCATTGCCCTTGCCCGGTCCGATCAGCGTCACCTGGGCGACGTGGTCTTTCGTCTCGACGGTGACGGATTCGTATGCTTGCGCCATATCGAGACCGTAGCGTGGCGAATATGGCTCCAGACTTGCGACCCGGACCGCATTCCCCGCCCACCGACGAGCTGCACAGCGCCGAGGACACGCTTGGGGTGCTGCAGCGGGTGCTGCACACGATCGCCTCCGACGACCTGTCACGACGGACGCCGTGCACGGAATTCGACGTGTCGGATCTGACCGGGCACCTACTGAACTCGATCTCGGCCCTCGGCGGCATGGTCGGCGCGGACATTCCGGCGCGCGAGGAGGGCGATTCGGTGGAACGTCAGGTGATCGCCGCCGCTCGGCCGGCCTTGGACGCCTGGCACCGCCACGGTCTGGACGGGTCGGTGCCGTTCGGCAAGGGCGAGATGCCCGCGAACAGCGCGTGCGCCATCCTGTCGATCGAATTCCTGGTCCACGCATGGGATTACGCCACCGCGCTGGGCCGCGACGTGGACGCCCCCGAGCCACTGTCGGAGTACGTGCTGGGGCTCGCGCGTCAGATCATCCGTCCGGAGCTACGCGGTCAGGCCGGGTTCGACGACCCGGTCGACGTCCCCGCGGACGCCGGCGCGCTCGAGCAGTTGGTCGCGTTCACCGGACGCAACCCCGCGGGGTAGTTCTACGCCTTCGGTGCTATTGCCGAGCGTGAAGTTGGCTTCACGCTGAGTGACGAATGTGAAACTACCTTCACGCTCGAGCGTCGAAGACTCACTCCCGCTCGAGGTAGAAGTAGTAGTACTTGCCGTTATCCCGGACGCCCTTGCCGTTCATGATGCCCATCACGGCGTTGTCGTCGATCTTCTTGAAGTGGTCGTGCACCGGCTGACCGTCGTAAACCATGGTCGCGGTGACCTCTCCGCGGAAGTCCTCCAGCCACAGGCTGGCCTCGCCCTTGCCCATCTCGACGTTGGAGAATTTGTTGCCGTCGGCGTCGAGACAGACGAGTGGCTGCACGTCGCGGGCGGACTTGAAGGTCTTGCCGTACCAGCCGGCCTTTTCTAGTTGGCCGTTCATCTTGTGGCCGGTCTGGAACTCGCCACCCTTCCATTCGCCGAGCATCCCGTCGATCGTCGCGGGCGCAAGCTCGGCCCAGAATTCGTCGAGCTCGGAATCCGGGATGTCGCCGCTGCGCTCCTTGAACTCGGTGAACTTCTTCCGCGCGAGGTCCACGGCGTCTCCTTACGATTCGGTGCGGGCTATCCAATCGCGGGCAAAATGCAGCAGCGCGTCATTTTCCTGCGGCGCACCAATGGTGACACGGACGCCTTCGTTCGCGAACGGCCGCACCACCAGGTGTGCGTCGGCGGCCTGCTCGGTGAAATCCATGGTGCGCTCACCCAGCGGTAGCCAGAGGAAGTTGGCCTGCGACGGGGGCAGCTCGAATCCGGCGTCGCGCAGCGCGTCACCGACGCGGGTGCGCTCGACGACCAGCGCGTCGGTGCGGGCCATCAGCTCGTCGGAGGCCTCGAGCGACGCGATGGCGGCCGCTTGCGCGACGTTCGTCACGGCGAACGGCATGACCACCTTGTCCAGCGCGATGATCAGGTCCGGGTGGCCCACCGCGTAACCGACGCGCAGCCCCGCCAACCCGTAGGCCTTCGAAAAAGTCCGCAGCACAACGACATTGCCGTGGGTCAGCGCCAGATCCAGGCTGTTGGGCAGCATGCCGTCGCGAATGTATTCGACGTAAGCCTCGTCGATGGCGATCAGGACGTGAGGCGGCACGGCCTCGACGAATCGCGTCAGTGCGTCCGGGTCGACGACGGTGGACGTCGGATTGTTCGGGTTGCACACGAAGATGAGCCGGGTGCGGTCGGTGATGGCGGCGAGCATCGCGTCGAGGTCGTGCGTGTGCTCGGTCAGCGGAACTTTGACGGTGGTCGCGCCGGACACCTGGATGATGGGCCGGTAGCACTCGAAGCTGCGCCAGCCGATCATCACCTCATCACCGGCGGCGGCGGTGATCTGAACGAGCTGCTGGCACAAGGTGACCGAACCGCTACCGACCGCGATCTGCTCGGGGGCGACGTGGGAACCCAGGTGCATGGACAGCGCCGCCTTGAGTTCGACGCTGGCGCTGTCCGGGTAGCGGTTGACGACGGCGACCGCGCGCTCGATCGCCGCGTGCACGCTGGGCAGCGGGCCGTAGACGGTCTCATTGCTGGCCAGCTTGATCGAGCCGGGCACGTTCTTGCCGGGGACATACACCGGCAGTCCGACCAGTTCGTTGCGCAGGCGGGCGGTCATTTCGACAGTTTATGTCTCGACTGTGTAAGGTATGGCTCCGCGCGAGCGGAAAGGGGTCCGGTACCCTCAGGAAGTCCAAGGGAGGCGTGCCAGAGCGGCCGAATGGGGCTCACTGCTAATGAGTTGTCCCCCTCAAAGGGGACCGGAGGTTCAAATCCTCTCGCCTCCGCCACGGAACACGGAACGACAACTGAATGACAGGCGCCCGTAGCTCAACGGATAGAGCATCTGACTACGGATCAGAAGGTTAGGGGTTCGAATCCCTTCGGGCGCGCTCAGGGCTCAGGGCTTGTTCGGGGCATCCGAAATGATTCGAATCGTGAAGCGCCAGTTTGTTGTAGGTGCGGCTTTCCCGATACCTTCCGCCCACGACTAACGTCATGCCAGCAGCCGGATCACTCACCGCCCGCGTGCACTCCGCCGCGCTAGGGGCGCGGCTGGAACGGCTGGAACGGTCCGCCGAACGGCCCCCGGCGAGGCGGTTCGGTCACGGTCTGTGTGACGGTGCTGGTTTCGGTGCTCGGCGACACCGTGACCGTGCTCGGAGGCTCTGTCGTCGTAGGAGTCTCGGTGCTCGGCGGCGGGGCCGTCTCGGTCACCGTCTCGGTCGGGTCTCCGCCACCGCCGCCCCTATGGTGCCGCGGCGCCTGCTCCGTGGTGGTCACCGGCGCGGTGGCGGACGGGACGGGCGTGGTTGTGGTGGCGGGGCTGGGCGCCGGTGACGACCCGCCAGTCAGCTTGACCACCGCGAACACCAGCGCAGCCAGCACGATCACCCCGATGGCGCCGGCCGCGACCAGCGCCGCCGGACGGCGGTACCACGGCGTCGGCGGCTCCGGTGGCTCAGGCGATTGTGGCTCGGGCTCGTAATATCCGCCGTACCGCGCGGCCGCGGTCGGCTCGGAGTAGAAATCCGGTTCCTCGGGATAAGGCGGCACGAGAGGAGATGTTAGTAGGAGCCCTCATCGGAGATGAGGCCCAGCGCCCGCTCGAACAGGTGCACCGTGGCCGCGTGCAGTTGGTCGCCGACCTCCTTCTCGGCTTTACCGGCGCAGGCACGGGCCAACGTCCCCTCGATCACGATCCCGAGCTTGAAGCAGGCCAGCACCGTGTACCAGGTGATGTGGGACAGGTCGCGGGCGGTGTTGGCGGCGTAGCGCTCGAGCAGCTCGTCGGTGCTGGCCAACCCGTCCTGCCCGCCAAGGGCGTGGCTGAACACGCTGGAGCCGTCGGGCTGGCGCCAGGTGGCCAGCAGCCAGCCCAGGTCCAGCAGCGGGTCTCCGATGGTGCACATCTCCCAGTCGACGATGGCGACCACGTCCGGGCCGGTGCGGGAGAACATCACGTTCGCGGCGTGATAATCGCCGTGCATGATGCCCGGCCTCCAGTGGGCGGGTCGGTGCCGGTCCAGCCAGGACGACACCTGCTCGATGCCCGGGATGTCGGGCCCTGGGTAACCGTCGTACTCGTTGTAGGACTCCAGCTCCGAAAGCCAGCGCGGCACCTGGCGTTCCAGGAAACCCTCCGGCTTGCCGAAATCGGCGAGGCCCACCGCGACATGGTCGACGGCGCCCAGGTTGGCCAGCGCGTCGGCCATCGACAGTCCCATTCCGTGACGCACTTTGGCGTCGCCGGCGTGCAGGGGTGGCAGGCCTTCGCCCGCGTTGAATCCGTCGACCGGGTCCATCAGGTAGAAGACGGCGTCTCCCAGCACACTCGGGTCCGCACAGGCGGCGATGAGGTGGGGATGGGGGACGTTCGAACCAGCCAGTGCGGCAAGGACTTTCGTTTCCCGCAGGATCACGCTGTTGCTACGCGGGCGCAAGTGTCGCGGTCCGCGCCGCAGCACATACTGGCGGCCGGCCCGGGTGAACCGCACCATGACGTTCTGAGTTCCGCCGGTGACATTGGAAACGTCCTGTAGCGGCCCCTCGCCGAGTCCCTGCCCGGACATCCACTCCGCTACGGCTTCCAGGTTCACGTAATCCACTCTTCAGCCCTTCGGGTGCGGCGTGTATCGGACGGTTTGCGCTCGGATCATGCCGTCGCGAAACACGAAGGTGTCGACGCCGTCGTCGACCCGATTGACAGCCGAGTCGGCCGACCACTGGAGGAACAGCACGTCCTCGTGGAAGAGCTGAGTTTTCAAGTCCCAGTTCGCATCCGGCAGATCGGCGAGCAATGTCGCGAAGACTCTGCGAATGGCCGCCTTGCCGCGAGCCACGCCGGCTGCGCTGAGCAGCACGGAATCCTCGGTGTAATCGACGACGATCTCGTCAAGGTCGCCCGCGGCCAGCGCGGTGCCGTGGTGGGCGAAGACCTCCCGCGGCGTACGTGACGGGGTGGGCGTCATGGCACTCCCTTGCAACCTGTGGACCGTCTGCGAAAAAGACTAGGACAGGGGCGACGGGCGACCCCGGCCGGCGGCGCCTGGAAGAATAGTGTGCATAACTTACTTTCTGGGGAAGGGAACTGGCGATGCCGCGGACCGACGACGACTCCTGGGAGATCACTCAAAGCGTGGGCGCCACCGCGCTCGGTGTGGCGGCAGCTCGCGCGGCCGAAACCGAGAGCGAGAACCCCCTGATCAACGACCCCTTCGCCCGCGTCTTCGTCGACGCCGCGGGCGAGGGGATGTGGAGCGTTTACGCCGACCCGGCGCTGCTGGCCAAGGCGGGCGACATCGAGCCGGACCTGCGCAATCGGCTACAGCTGATGGTCGACTTCATGGCCACCCGGACGGCGTTCTTCGACGAGTTCTTCCTCGGCGCCGCGGACGCCGGCGTTCGGCAGGTGGTGATCCTGGCGGCCGGCCTCGACGCACGCAGCTGGCGCCTCCCCTGGCCCGACGGAACCGTCGTCTACGAACTCGACCAGCCCAAGGTGCTGGAATTCAAGTCCGACACGCTGCGCGAGCACGGGGCGCAGCCCAGGGCGCGGCTGGTCAACGTCCCGATCGACCTGCGTCAGGATTGGCCGAAAGCGCTGCGGGAGGCGGGATTTGACCCCTCCAAGCCCGCCGTGTGGTCGGCCGAGGGACTCGTTCGCTACCTGCCTGCGCAGGCCCAGGACCTGTTGTTCGAACGGATCGATTCGCTGAGTGTGGAGGGCAGTCGGCTGGCGTCCAACGTGCCCGCCGCGGGTTTCACCGATCCGGCTCGTGTGCAGCGCCAGCGCGACGACATGCGCCGGATGCGGGCCGCGGCCGCCGAACTGGTCAACGCCGAGATCACGGACTTCGATGACCTGTGGTATCCCGAGGAGCGCACGCCCGTCGACGGCTGGCTGCGTGAGCGCGGCTGGGACGTCACGACGGCCTCGTTCGCGGAGTTGATGGCGCGGTATGGCCGCAGTGTTCCGCCGGGTGCGGAGGACTCGATGCCGCCCACTCTCTACGTGTCCGCGCAGCGGACGGCGGGCTGATCTGCCCGACGGATCTCCGCGAGGTTAACGTCAAGTACCGCAACGGTTCTCGCCAGAATGACAGGCGGACGGTACCCTCGCCGCTATGGCTGCTCGACGTGCCCGGCTAAGCGACGTGCATGAGATCGCCGCCGCGATGCCGCACGTCCAGCGTCTGGAGGGCCCGAAGGGCAATGCGATTTACCAGGTGGGCGGGAAGTCGTTCGTCTTTTTCCGCACGCCCCGGCCCGACGCGACCGATCCTGACACCGGCGAGCGCTACGCGGATGTGATCACGCTGTGGGTGGAATCGGAAAGCGACAAGTTGGCGTTGATTTCCGATCCCGGTTCGCCGTTCTTCACCACGGACCACTTCGACGGTCACCCTTCGGTGTTGGTGCGGGCCAGCCGGCTGGCTGAAATCAGTAGGACCGAGTTAGCTGAGCTCATTCAGGACGCCTGGTTATCCCGGGCGTCGAAAAAGCGCGCCGCTACCTGGCTTGCCGACCACACCTAACGCGACGAGCTGCGCCGACAAGCACTGTTGCATAACCCATTGCATGTTTAGACATAAGTCGAATGGGTAACTTCAGGTCCACGAGAAAACTTCTTCTCGTCCACATTGGAGGTCACGATGCGTGGCAGCGGGATCATCGGAACGGTTGCGTTGGTGTGGTTGCTGATCGGGGTTTTCGCGGCGTGGCAGCGCGACTACTTCAAAAACGACAACACCTCATGCGCCTCGGCGGGCACGGTCGCGGTAACCGTGATCGCTGGCCCCTTGAATTACTTCGGTGTCAATCCAAAAGTGACGGATTGTCATCTGCCGCAACCAAGTTCAATGCAATCGATCAACCTCTAACCACTCACTCAAAGGAAGTCGACATGGTTATCTTAGGGATCATCCTGCTTATCCTGGGATTCTTTTTCCACGTACCCATCCTGACCACGCTGGGCATCGTGCTACTGGTCATCGGCGTGGTGCTCTGGATTCTGGGCTCGGTCGGCCGCCCGGTCGCCGGACGCCGTTACTGGTACTAACGGCTCCTGCCGAAGACGGATCGCGCGGCTGCCTGGCAGCCGCGCGATCCGTTTCACAGGACACGCATAGGTTCGGCATAGCCTTGGCTCAGCCCGCGGCGGGGATACTGGACGCTGTGACCCAGCCCCGAGCCTCGGTAGAGCGGGTTGTCATGTGTCGCGCCGACGGCAACCCCATCAATGTTCTGGTCGTCGACGACGAATCGGTGCTGGCCGACATGGTGTCGATGGCCCTGCGCTACGAGGGCTGGAACATCTGCACCGCCGGCGACGGGGCGTCGGCAATCGCGACCGCCCGCTCCCAGCGGCCCGATGTGGTCGTCCTGGACGTGATGCTGCCCGACATGAGCGGCCTCGACGTCTTGCGCAAACTGCGCGAGGAGAATCCGCAACTGCCGGTCCTGCTGCTGACGGCCAAGGATGCCGTCGAAGACCGCATCGCCGGCCTGACGGCCGGTGGCGACGACTATGTCACCAAACCGTTCAGCATCGAAGAGGTCGTGCTGCGCCTGCGCGCCCTGTTGCGCCGCACCGGGGTGACAACGGTCGACAGCGGCGCGCAGTTGGTGGTCGGAGACTTGGTGCTCGACGAAGACAGCCACGAGGTCACCCGCGCGGGCGAGCCAATCTCGTTGACCTCCACCGAGTTTGAACTGTTGAGATTCATGATGCGCAACTCCAAGCGGGTGCTGAGCAAAGCCCAGATACTGGACCGGGTATGGAGTTACGACTTCGGCGGCCGGTCCAACATCGTCGAGCTCTACATTTCCTACCTGCGCAAGAAGATCGACAACGGCCGAGAACCGATGATCCACACGCTGCGCGGCGCGGGCTATGTCCTCAAGCCGGCCCGCTGATACCCGAAGGGTCTGGTCCCTTCGCCTTCGGCTGCTGGTCGGGCAGATCGTCGTGTTGGCAATCGTTTGCGTCGGCATCACCGCGGCGACCGAACTGGCGTTGCTTCACCACCTGGTGGCCCAGCTCGACGGTCAGCTCGCCGGCACCTCCTACCGTTCGGCGCTCATGTACCCCGAGCCGCCGCATTCGGGCTGGCGGCATCAGCGCGTCTATCCGCGTCCGGGCCCCGGCCCGCGATTCCTGGACGCCCCGGGTCAGCCGGCGGGCATGGTGGCCGCGGTGGTCAGCCACGGGGACACGGTGGACGCCGGTTACACGACGAGCAGCGGCGACCGGGCCGGGCTGACCCCGACCGCCCAGCAGCAACTGTCCGGGATCGCCGGCAGCCGTAAGCCGGTGACCCTCAACCTCGACGGGCTGGGCCGCTACCGGGTGGTTGCGGCGCCGAGCCGCAGCGGCGGCGACGTCATCGTCACCGGCCTGTCGATGGCCAACATCGACGCCACCCTGATGCGGATGCTCGTCATCTTCGGGATCGTCACCGTCGTCGCGCTGGTCGCGGCCACCACCGCCGGTGTGATCATCATCAGGCGGGCGCTGGCGCCGTTGCGCCGCGTCGCGCAGACCGCGAGCGAGGTGGCCGGCTTGCCGCTGGCGCGCGGCGAGGTGAAACTCCCTGTGCGCGTAGGTGAATCCGACGCGAACCCGTCCACCGAGGTGGGGCAACTGGGTGCTGCCCTCAACCAGATGCTGGACCACATCGCTGCCGCACTGTCGGCGCGGCAGGCCAGCGAGACGCGGGTTCGCCAGTTCGTCGCCGACGCCAGCCACGAGCTGCGCACGCCGCTGGCGGCGATCCGCGGCTACACCGAACTGACCCAACGGATGGGCGACGATCGCGAAGCGGTTGCGCAGGCGATGAGCCGGGTGGCTTCGGAGACGGAGCGGATGACGCGCCTCGTCGAGGACCTGCTGCTGCTGGCCCGGCTGGACTCCGGCCGTCCCTTGGAACGCGAACCGGTCGATCTGTCCCGGTTGGCGGTGGACGCGGTCAGCGACGCTCACGTCGCCGGACCCGATCATCAGTGGGAACTCGACCTGCCCGAAGAACCGGTGGTCGTCACTGGCGACGCGGCGCGCCTGCATCAGGTGCTGACGAACCTGCTTGCCAACGCCCGGGTGCACACCGGGGCGGGCACCGTCGTGACGATCCGATTGAGCACCGAGCCGTCACACACCGTGCTGCAGGTCGTCGACAACGGGCCCGGCATCCCGGCGGCGCTACAGTCCGAGGTCTTCGAACGCTTTGCCCGCGGCGACTCCTCGCGCTCGCGCAAGGGCGGCAGCACCGGACTGGGCCTGGCGATCGCCTCGGCGGTTGTCAAGGCGCACAACGGAAGTATCGCGGTGGACAGCGCGCCGGGCCACACCGCGTTCACGGTGCGGTTGCCACCGAATGGATGGCAACCGCCCGCTGGCGAGCCTTAAGTCAGGAGCAAGTCGCGTCGATTTCGAACGGCTTGTTCACCTGCTGCATCGGGTTGGCCATGTCGACACCGGTTGCGGTGCCGGTGACCTTGTACGTGTTGCCGTCCTTGGTCGCCGAGGCGTTGCCCTGGCCACCTTGCGCGTACTGAAGCGTCACGCCGTTGACGTTGCCGAGCTGGACCGCTTTCACCGCGAGCGGATTGGCGTCGGCGAGCACGACGCTGATCCCGGTGGTGTTCCCACCGACCGCGATGGAGATATTGCCGCCGGCCTTCGTGCAAATCGTGGTGCCCTGGACATTCTGGTCCTTGCCGTCGATGATGACCTTCGACGAGTTGTTGCCGCCTGCCGACACCGAGCCTCCCGGCACCGAGGTCGAAACGCCATTTGATTTGTTGCTCGAACAGCCGGAAATGCCCGCGGCGAGAATTGCCGCTCCGGCCACCGCGACGGTCAGTCCACGCTTCACCTGTGCTCCTTTGCCCGAAAGTTGCGGTCCTCGGCATTGAGGGCCGTCTGGGCAGTATGCGGGTTAACTGGGCTACGAATCCAGAACCCGCAGAAATTGTTGCTGTGTTCATTAATTGGACGGCGAAAAGCCGTCGGAACAACCTTGGCCGATGGCGCATTAGTGGCAAGGTAAGGCGGTGGACCACAAATCGCCCAGCGCAATCATCGAATCGGCCCATCGCGAACATGTTCTGCCGTTCCATGATGAGAAGGATTTCGCCGACGCCGACCGCGGATTCATTGCCGCCCTGTCCCCGTGCGTGATCAAAGCGGCCGACGGGCGGGTGGTATGGGACAACGACGCCTATTCATTCTTGGACGGCCCCGCCCCGACGTCGGTGCATCCCAGTCTCTGGCGACAATCGACGCTGGCCGCCAAGCAAGGCCTTTACGAAGTGGTTCCCGGCATCTATCAGGTACGCGGTTTAGACCTCTCGAACATCACCTTCGTCGAGGGCGACAGCGGCATCATCGTCATCGACCCACTGATTTCCACGGAGGTCGCCGCCGCGGCGCTGCGGCTGTATCGCGCCCATCGCGGCGGCGACCGCCCGGTGGTCGCGGTGATCTACACCCACAGCCACGCCGACCATTTCGGCGGCGTGCTTGGCGTCACCTCGCAGGAGGACGTCGATGCCGGTGCGGTGGCCGTCCTGGCACCGGAGGGCTTCACCGAGCATGCGGTGCAGGAAAACGTCTACGCCGGGCCGGCGATGACGCGACGCGCCACCTACATGTACGGCATGCTGCTCGAGTGCGGGCCGCGCGGCCATGTGGGGTGCGGGCTCGGCCAGGCCGGATCCACCGGCGAAGTCGCGCTCATCGTGCCGACCGTCGACATCAGGGAAACCGGTGAGCGACACACGATCGACGGCGTCGAGATCGAGTTCCAAATGGCGCCCGGCACCGAGGCGCCCGCCGAAATGCATTTCTATTTCCCGCGTTTCCGTGCCTTGTGTATGGCCGAGAACGCCACCCACAACCTGCACAACCTCTTGACCCTGCGCGGCGCCCTGGTGCGCGACCCGCACGCCTGGTCCGGATACCTCACCGAAGCGATCGACACGTTTGCCGACCGCGCCGACGTCGTGTTCGCCTCCCACCACTGGCCGACCTGGGGACAGGACAACATTGTTGCGTTCCTGTCGCTGCAGCGCGACCTGTACGCGTACCTGCACGACCAGACGCTGCGGCTGCTCAATCGGGGCTACACCGGTGTCGAGATAGCCGAAATATTCCAGATGCCACCGGCTCTCGATCAGGTCTGGCATACGCGCGGGTACTACGGCTCGGTGAACCACAACGTCAAGGCGGTATACCAGCGTTACATGGGGTGGTTCGACGGCAACCCCGGACGCCTGTGGCCCCATCCGCCCGAGGCGCTGGCGCCCCGCTACGTCGGCGCGATGGGCGGCATCGACCGAGTCGTCGACCTCGCCAGGGAGGCGTTCGACTCGGGTGATTACCGTTGGGCGGCAACTCTTTTAGACCATGCGATGTTCACCGACAGCGCGCACCCGGGCGCCCGCGCGTTGTACTCGGACACGCTCGAGCAGCTGGCGTACGGGGCCGAAAACGCGACTTGGCGCAACTTCTTCCTCAGCGGCGCAGCGGAATTGCGCGACGGAAACTTCGGCACCGCGACCACGACGACGTCTATCTCGATGCTCAGCCAGCTGACGCCGGAGCAGATCTTCGACAGCCTGGCTATCCGGGTCAACGGACCGCGCAGCTGGGATCTTGACATCACCATCGACGCCACGCTTGCCGACGCGGCGGTCAACTATCGACTCGCCCTGCGCAACGGCGTGCTGGTCCAGCGCAAGGTGGCGGCGGATCCATCGACGGCGACGGTTACGGTGCGGCTGGCCAACAAGATTCGGCTGCTATCGGTGGCGGCGGGTGACTTCACCTCGCCCGGCCTGGAGCTCACCGGTGATCAGGACGCCCTGCAGGCCTTCCTCGGCGCGCTCGACCAGCCCGACCCGAACTTCAACATCGTCACGCCGTGACGCCGCTTCACGCGACGTCGATCACCACCTTGCCCAGCACCTTGCGGTCGGCCACATGCCGTAACGCCGCCGCGGTCTCCGAGAGCGGGAATCGCGCGCCGATGTACGGCCGCACCGTGCCGGCAGCGAACATCTGCGCCAACTCCGCCAGGTCGCGCACGGCCTCGTCGGGCCGGTCGGTCATGAAGGTGCGGATCTCCATGCCGCGCACGCAGATGTCTTTGAGCAGAATGAGATTGAGCGGGATGGCCGGGATGGAGCCGGCGGCGTAGCCCAGCGTGACGAAGGTGCCGCCCCGCGCGAGACCGCGCAGCGCCGGCTCCGAGTAACGTCCGCCGACCGGGTCGAGCACCACGCGGGCGCTGTCGCCGGTGAGTTCACGGATCCGCGTTTTGAGGTCCTCGCGGTGGTAGTCCACGGTGGCCTCGGCCCCACGCTGCCGGCACAGCTCGAGCTTCTCCGGGCTCGACGCCGCGGCCAGCACGCGGGCCCCCATCGCCGCCGCCAGGTCGACCGCGGCCAGCCCCACGCCGCCGGCGGCCCCGAGGACCACCACCCAATCTCCCTGCGTGACAGCGGCCGTCGAGCGCAGCGCGTGATAGGCGGTGCGGTAGGTGACGCCGAAGGCCGCGGCCGACGCGAAGTCGGCGTCGTCGGGCACCAACTCGGCCTGGCTCGCGTCGAGCAGCGCTAGTTCGGCGAACGCCCCGAAGGTGGTTCCGCAGACCCGCTGCCCGGGACGGAACGGCGCGCCCTCCCCGGCGGCGACGACCTCCCCGGCGATCTCGTTGCCGGGTATGAACGGAGGCGGAATTTTGACCTGGTACTTGCCGGCGATGAACAACACGTCGGGGAAGTTGACTGCGGCGGCACGGACCCGCACCAGCAGTTGTCCGGGCGCCGCAACGGGATCGGGCACGTCGTCGATCACCAGGTCCTCGGGTGTGCCATACGCACGACAGATCACCGCGCGCATCAACCGACCCCCAATCCCCGTACACAGAACCGCACCACGTGCGCGATGTCGTCCGCTCCGGGCTGCGCGGCCGAACCCACGTAGCGACGCATGGTAGCGGCGGTGCAGCTGAACACGGCCTCGACATCCCGCTCGACATCGCTACTGCCCAGCGCCGCAATGGGTTCGACGAGCAGCTCGCGAAGCGGCCGCATCATCTCCCGGTCGGCCGCGCGCCAATTGGTGCCGGCCGACATCTGGCCGGCCGCCGCGCGGGTCATGCTGATCAGGTGCGGGTCGGCGACCTGGGCCAGCGTGCCCTCGATCCACCGCATGACCTTGTCGCGGGGGTCTGATTCCTTGGCCATCTGGTGCTCGAGGTAGGAGACCACGATGGCCACCCCGCGTTCCATCACCGCCAGGATCAGGTCGTCCTTACCGGCGAAATATCGGTAGAACGCCTTGTTCGACGAGCCCGCCTCGGCGACGATGTCGCTGACCCGGGGCGCTTCGGGCGCAACGCGTTGCATGACGCGCACCGCGGCGGCCAGGATGCGTTCCACCTCCTCAGTGGCCTCGCGCTGGCGGTCGTCGAGCGCGCGTTCGACCGCCGCGCTCACCCGGTCAGAGGTCAACGAGCTCACCGTATTTGGCGCGCGCGGCCGCGCGCCGCACATCGAGCATCTCGCTGGGCCAGTCGCCTTCTTCGGCCTCGTAACCCTTGAGCAGCATCCTGGCCAGGTTCACCTTGTGCGCCTCGGTGGGCCCGTCGGCCAGGCCCAGCGCGATGCCGCCGAGCAGGACGTTGACCAGTGGCAGCTGATCGGTGAGCCCCAGCGCCCCGTGCACCTGGATCGCCCGCAGGGCAATCGATTTGAGCACCTGCGAGGCCAGGATTTTGCAGGCGGCGATCTCGGCGCGGGCGGCGCGCTCGTCACCCTGGTCGATCAACCACGCCGCGTGCAGCACGGTCAGCCGGAACGGGATCAACTCGGTGTAGGAGTCGGCGACGAACTCCTGCACCAGTTGTTTGTCGGCCAGCAGGCTGCCCTGGGTGAAGCGGCTTTTCGCCCGGCGCGACATGATCTCGACGGCGCGCTGCGCCATCCCGATGGAGCGCATCGCGTGGTGCAGCCGCCCGCCGGCCAGCCGGGTCTGCAATATCAGGAATCCCTGACCCGGCTCTCCCAGCAACGCGTCGGACGGCACTCGCACGTCGTTGTAGTGCACCAGGGAATGGCCCGGCTCGTGCGGGTCGGCCCCGACCAGATGGTGGTTGGCCTCCACGACCAGTCCCTCGGTGCCCGCCGGGATCAGGAACGTCGACGCGCCGGTATGCACCGGCACATCGGGGTCGGTGATCGCGACGACGATGAAGAAGGAGGCGACGGAGGCGTTGGAGGAGAAGTACTTTCGCCCGGTGATCACCCAGTCGTCGCCGTCGCGCACGGCCCGGGTGGTGAACACCCGCGGGTCGGCGCCGCCTTGCGGCTCGGTCATCGAGAAGCACGAGAAGATCTCTCCGGACAGCAGGCCCGCCAGATAGCGGTCCTTTTGTTCCTGGGTCCCGAAGCGGGCGATGATCTCGGCGTTGCCGGTGTCGGGCGCCTGCGTCCCGAACACGATCGGCGCCCAGGGGCTGCGGCCCAGGATCTCGTTGATCAGCGTCAGCTTGACCGCGCCGAAGCCCTGCCCACCTAGCTCCGGGCCCAGATGCGGTGCCCACAAACCGTTGTCGCGCACCTGCTGTTTGAGCGGGTCGACGATGCGGCGTCGCTCGTCGTTCAGCGGCAGAAATTCACACCCGGGGAAAAGCACCTCGAGCGGTTCCACCTCGTCGCGAACGAACCCGCGGATCCATTCGAGCTTGTCTTCGAACTCGGGCTCGGTAGAAAAGTCCCAGGACATCGCGCAACCTCCTGCTCGCTAAGGGATCCCGCCGTCGGCCCGCAAAATCGAGCCGGTGGTGAAGCTGGACGCGTCGGACGCCAAAAACAGGGCGGCGCCGACGATTTCGCGTGGGTCGCCCGCGCGCTGCAAGGAAAGGTGCTTGAACGGATTCTGAGGTGCCGCATCGAGATTCCAGGCCTTGCTCACGTCGGTGAGGAACGGCCCGGCCATCAGGGTGTTGACCCGCACCGCCGGGCCGAACGCCTTCGCCAGCGCCTCGGTCATGGCGTTCAGACCGGCCTTGGCCGCGGCGTAGGGGACGATGTCGGGTGTCGGCCGCAGCGAGCCGGCCGTACTCACGTTGATGATCGAACCCCGCCCGGCAGCCACCATGCGCTCACCGACCAACGCCGACAACCGGAACGGGCCCTTGAGGTTGAGATTGACCACGGCGTCGAACAGCTTCTCGGTCACGTCGGTGAGCTTGTCGTACAACGGCGACATGCCCGCGTTGTTGATCAGCGCGTCGACCTTGCCGAACCGCTCGTAGGTCGCCTCGACCAAGCCGTCCAACTGATCCCAGCGCCCCACGTGCACCTGATACGGCATGGCCGCACGGCCGGTCTCGGCCTCGATCTCCTTGGCGGTGGAGGCGCAGTTGTCCAGGTTGCGGCTGGCGATCACCACATCCGCTCCGCAGCGCGCCGCGCCGAACGCCATCTCACGTCCCAGCCCGCGGCTGCCGCCGGTGATCAGGACGACCCGGTCGGTGAGGTCGAAAAGCTGCTCGGCATAACCCATTTCAGGACACCCTGTTGGATCGGGCGAGTTCGGCTGCCGTCGCGATGAGTTGCAAGATCATCGGCCCGAACGCGTCGGTGATCTTGGGGTCGACCTTCCCGGTGCGCACCCCGGCAGCGTAGGTCTTCTCCAGCACGATGCCCAGCTTCCAGTTGGCCAGCACCAGGTAGTAGTCGATGTCCTCGGTCGACAAGCCGCTGACGGTTTCGTAGTGGTCCAACAGCTCGCTGCGCGTAGGCATGCCGCGCATGTCGAGATAAAACCCGTCCTCGCGCGGCTTTTCACCGTCGTAGCCCAGTAGGCACCACGCCAGGTCGAGCAGCGGATCGCCGACAGTGGTCATCTCCCAGTCCACGATCGCGGCAAGGCGCGCCGGCTCGCCGTGCGCGAACATCACATTGGCGAACTGATAGTCGCCGTGCATGATGCCGGCCCGGTAGTGCGCCGGACAGTTGCGGCGCAGCCAGTCGGACGCCTCGTCAAGACCGGGCAGCTCGCGGACCTTATAGGCGTCCAGAAACGCCAGCCAGCGATCGACCTGCCGCTCGTGGAATCCGTCGGGGCGGCCGAAGCCTTCGAGCCCTTGCTTGCGCCAATCCACCCGGCCCAGCCTTGCCGCGCCGTCGACCAATTGGAAGGCCAGGCCGCGCCGGGCCGCCAAGTCGGTGTCGAACGGCGGTTGCCACCCACCGTCCATCGGGCTCCACCCGTCGATCGCCTGCATGACGTAGAACGGCATCCCGAGCACGTCGCCGGTGTCGTCGGCGGCGATCAGCGCCGCGTGCGGGACATCCGTGCCGGACAGCGCGCGAACCAGGCGAATCTCCCGCAGCAGCCCGTCGATGCGGGCGGCGTCCGCCCGGGGACCGGGCATCCGCAGCACCATGCGCCGGCCGGCGCGCTCGATCAGGTAGAGGGTGTTCTGCGAACCGCCCTTCAGTTGGGTCAGCTGCGGTTCTTCCCCGTTCCCCGGTGCGTCGTTGGCGTCCAGCCACCGGGCGAACACGGCCGCGTCGAGTCCCGATTCACCCACGTGAGTCACCCCGCATCGCCGCACATCACAATCTCTGTGCGGAGAATAGCATTCTCCGCGCGTGCCGTGGCGCCGTCGGGTCAGTCTGGCTTGTGCGCGCTCAACAGGAACCCGGGAGCCATGAAGTGGCCCTCGTCGTCGTGGTCGAGATGCGCCAGCGGATTGTCCGGCGACCCGGCGGCGTCGTCTGTGCCGTACACCCTGGCCGCGCGAACCTCGTCGACCCGCCACAGCGTCGCGACGGCATCGCGCAGTTCGGTTTCGGTGAAGCCGGGTGGGCCCGGCCGGCCCGAATGGGCATCGTCCAGTGCCCCGGCGGCGAAGGCCAGGATGTACAGCGAGGCTCCCGGCGCCGCCGCGCGAAAGATGGACTGCACGTAGTCATGGCGCCGTTCGGGTGGCAGCGCATGGAACAGCCCGCTGTCCAGGATGGTGGAGAAGCGGCCGTCATAGCCGCCGAATCTGTTGACGTCGGCCTGGGCGAAAGTCGCCGTGGCGAGCCCTTGTTCGGCGGCCGCGGCGGTGGCCGCGGCAATCGCGGTCGCGCTGGCATCCAGGCCGACCACGGTGTAGCCGAGCGCGGCAAGGCTCAGCGAGAGCGCGGCGTGGCCACAGCCGGAGTCCAGCACCTCGCTGCGCACCTTGCCTTGGTCGATGAGCAGCGCCAGCTCCGGCTGGGGCCGGCCGATGCTCCACGGGGGCGGGGCGGCCTGCCGGTAGGCGGCGTCCCAATCCCTATCCGGTTCGGTCATCGGTCCTCCTCGAGATTGGCGTCACCCGGCGATGAGAAACTGGCGCTGCCAACCATCGAACGACAGGAAGACATATGCAAGTGCTTCTGGTCCGGCACGCGCTGCCGCTGCGCAGCGAACACGGCCAAGGTTCCGACCCGGATCTGTCGGAGGAAGGGTTGGCGCAGATCGAGCGACTCCCCAAGGCGCTCGCCAGGTTTCCCATTGCCCGCGTGGTGAGCAGTCCGCAGCGCCGGGCCATCCAGACCGCCGAGCCGGTCGCGGCGGATCGCGGGCTGACCGTCGAGGTCGACGATCGCTTCGCCGAGTACGACCGCGACCTGCCGGTGTACATCCCCGTCGAGCAGATCCGCGCGGAGATGCCCGAAGAATGGGCGCGACTGGCTCAGGGGCATCTACCCAGCGCGGTCGACGAGGATGCGTTTCGTGACCGGGTGCGCGCCGCGGTCGACGACCTCGTCGCCGCCGCCGACCCCGACGACACCGTCGCGGTGTTCAGCCACGGCGGGGTCATCAACGTCCTCTTGCACGAAATTCTGGGCACCGCCCGGCTGCTGTCCTTTCCCGTCGACTACGCGTCGGTCACTCGGCTGTTGTTCTCTCGGTCCGGTCAGGCGACGGTCGCCGCGGTCAACACGACCGAACACGTCTGGGACCTGTTGCCGCGAAACCAAAGGATGCTCGACGACGACGCCGGCCGCGGCGGCTGAGCGAAAGATCGGCACATTGCAGGTGGTGCACCGCGTCGGGCTCGGCGATGGTAGACAAGTTCGGTGACTTCAGCTGACCAACTCGAGGGGCTCGACCTGGCCTCGCTCGACCGGTACCTGCGTTCACTCGGGATCGGGCGAGACGGCGAGTTACGCGCGGACTTCATCTCCGGTGGTCGCTCCAATCTGACGTTCCGCGTCTACGACGACAGCACCAGCTGGCTGGTGCGGCGACCGCCCCTGCACGGCTTGACACCGTCGGCGCACGACATGGCCCGCGAGTACCGCGTCGTTGCGGCGCTACAGGACACACCCGTTCCGGTGGCACGCACGATCGCGCTCTGCGAGGACGATTCGGTGCTGGGCGCCCCCTTCCAGATCGTCGACTTCGTCGACGGCCAGGTGGTACGTCGTCGCGCTCAACTGGAATCGTTCAGCCACACCGTCATCGGCGGCTGCGTCGACTCGTTGATCCGGGTCCTGGTCGATTTGCACCATGTCGACCCCAGCGCCGTCGGCTTGGCCGATTTCGGCAAGCCCAGCGGTTATCTGGAGCGTCAGGTGCGGCGATGGGGTTCGCAATGGTCGCTGGTGCGGTTGCCCGAGGATCGGCGCGATGCCGACGTCGAACGGCTGCATTCCGGTCTGGGCGAGGCCATTCCGCAGCAGAGCCGCACGTCGATCGTGCACGGCGATTACCGGATCGACAACACGATCCTGGACGCCGACGACCCGACCAAGGTCCGCGCCGTCGTCGACTGGGAGCTCTCCACGCTGGGCGATCCGCTGTCCGACGCCGCCCTGATGTGCGTGTACCGCGACCCCGCCCTGGATTTGATCGTCAACGCGCAGGCCGCTTGGACATCGCCGTTGCTGCCGACGGCCGACGAACTGGCCGACCGGTATTCGTTGGTGGCCGGTACACCGCTGGCGCATTGGGAGTTCTACATGGCGTTGGCCTACTTCAAGCTCGCCATCATCGCCGCGGGCATAGACTTCCGCCGCCGGATGTCGGATCAAGCCCGGGGCGCGGACTCCGACCACGCACCGGAGGTGGTGGCGCCGCTGATCTCCCGGGGTCTGGCCGAACTGGCCAAGCTGCCCGGCTAGCGCGCGACGGCCGCGTGGCTTTTCTTCGCCGCGCGGCGAAGCTGCAAGATCCGTGCGGTGCCGGCCGCAACCGTGATCAGGCCGCCGACCACGGCGGCCAGCAGGATAGCCACGCCCAACGGCAGGCTCCAGTGCCAGCCCAGGAACTTGAAGTCCGTCGGCGACGTGTTCTGGGTAATGAAAATCAGCAACAGGATCAGGATTACGAATCCGGCGACCAGCGACGACCACAGCGCTCCGGCGCGGGTAAAGCCAATGGCCGGTTGCTTGGTGGTTGCGCCCGTTTTGGGTGCAGGATCGGGCTGGGGAGGTGGCTGGCCGGGCGAGGCAGGGGTTTGGCTGCTCATAGTGCCATCTTTGCCCCATCCCGAGCAGATTGAAACCGATTCACCGCAACCGGTCCTCGGGGACCGGCATCGGCGCCGTTCGGGCGTTAGGGTCGGCGGTATGACGGCACTGCCGCGACGTCGGAGCGCGATTACGCGCGCGGCGGCATTAGTGCTGGCGATGTCCGTCGTTGCGGCGTGCAGCAATTCCGATCCGTTGGGAGCGCAGGTTCGCAGCCCCAACTCCGTCGTCATCGGCTCCGGCGATTTCCCGGAGTCGCAGATCATCGCCGAGATCTACGCACAAGCGTTGCAGGCCAACGGTTTCGAAGTGGGCAAGCGGATGGGCATCGGCAGCCGCGAAACGTATATCCCTGCGCTCAAAGACCATTCCATTGACCTGGTGCCGGAGTACATCGGCAATCTGCTGCGCTATGTTTGGCCGCAGTCCGACGCCACCACATTGGAAGCGGTCGAGCGGGAGCTCGACCAGCGCCTGCCCGACGGCCTGTCAATTCTGACGCCCGCGCCGGCCGCCGACACCGATACCGTCACGGTGGCCGGGCAGACGGCGAAGTCCTGGAATCTGAAGGCGATCGCCGATTTGGCGGCACATTCGCCCGACGTGCGATTCGGGGCGCCCTCGGCCTTCGCGACCCGTCCGGCGGGCCTGCCGGGGCTGCGGCAGAAGTATGGGCTCGACATCAGACCGGGCAACTTCGTCGCCATCGACGACGGCGGTGGCGCGGTCACTGTGCGCGCGTTGCTCGAGGGAAGGGTGAATGCCGCCAATATCTTCACCACATCGCCGGCGATACCGCAGAACCATTTGGTGGTCCTCGACGACCCCGAACACAACTTCGTAGCCGGAAACATTGTGCCGCTTATCAATACGCAGAAGAGGTCCGACCGTCTCAAGGTCGTTCTGGACGCGGTCTCGGCGAGGCTGACCACCTCAGGTGTCGCTGGACTCAATGCCGCGGTGTCGGGAAACTCGGGCATCGACCCTGACGAGGCGGCGCGAAACTGGGTGAAGGACAACGGCTTCGACCACGCGATCGGAGGATGACTTGATCATCTTCGACAACGTCAGCAAGGCCTTCGCCGACGGCACCACCGCCGTCAACCAGCTGAGCCTGACCGTCCCCAACGGCAAGCTGACCGTCTTCGTCGGGTCCTCGGGCAGCGGCAAGACCACGGCGCTGCGCATGATCAACCGGATGATCGAGCCCACCTCGGGAAGCATCTCGATCGACGGCGTCGATGTCTCCAGCCGCGACCCGGTAAAGCTGCGATTGGGAATCGGATACGTCATCCAGCACGCCGGCCTGATGCCGCACCAACGCGTAATCGACAACGTGGCAACGGTTCCCGTCTTACGCGGCCAGTCTCGCAGGGCCGCCCGCAAGGCCGCCTACGCGGTGCTCGAACGGGTGGGGCTGGACGCCAAGCTCGCAACCCGTTACCCCGCGCAGCTCTCCGGAGGCGAGCAACAACGGGTCGGCGTGGCGCGGGCGCTGGCCGCCGACCCGCCGATCCTGTTGATGGACGAGCCGTTCTCCGCCGTCGATCCGGTGGTTCGCCACGACCTGCAGAACGAGATACTGCGCCTGCAAGGCGAAATGCACAAGACGATCGTCTTCGTCACCCACGACATCGATGAGGCGCTGCGGCTCGGCGAACGGGTGGCGGTGTTCAAGGGCGGCTCATTACAGCAGTACGACGAACCCGGCCGGCTGCTGTCGCGGCCGGCCAATGATTTCGTGTCCAGGTTCATCGGGCTGGGCCGAGGTTATCGATGGTTGCAGCTTCTCGACGCGACCGGTCTGCCGTTACACGACGTCGAGCGGATCGCGGCCGACAAGCTCTCCGGGGCAAGGCTTTCCGACGGTTGGGCGGTCGTCGTCGACGACGACGGTGCGCCGCTGGGCTGGATCGACGAGGCGGGCCTGCGTCGGCATCGCGACAATGTGTCGTTGTCCGAAAGCGTGAGCGGCATCGGATCGCTGCTTAGGCCGCGGGGCAATCTGAGCCAGGCGCTGGATTCCGCGCTGTCGTCGCCGTCGGGCATCGGCGTCGCGGTGGACGACGCCGGCAAGGTGATCGGCGGTGTGCTGGCCGCCGACGTGTTGGCCGCGGTCCAGGCCCAGCGGCTGGGCGCCGCGGAACCTCGAGGGACTTAGCCGATGCACTACCTGCTGACCCACCTCGACGACGCCCGGACGCTGACCGCGGAACATCTCTGGCTGGCCTTGGTGCCGGTGCTGATCGGGCTGGCGATCGCGCTGCCGCTGGGCATGCTGGTGCAGCGCACGCGAATCGCCCGCCGGCTCACGACGGCGGCCGCCAGCGTCGTGTTCACCATTCCATCGCTGGCCCTGTTCGTGGTGTTGCCGATGCTGATCGGGACCCGCATCCTCGACGAGGCCAACGTCATGGTGGCGTTGACGGCCTACACCGCCGCCCTGCTGGTGCGCGCGGTGCTCGAGGCGCTCGACGCGGTGCCGGCCCAGGTGCGTGACGCCGCCACCGCGGTCGGCTATCCTCCGCTCACACGGATACTGAAAGTTGAACTGCCGCTGTCGATTCCGGTACTCGTTGCCGGGTTGCGGGTGGTCGTGGTCACCAACATCGCGATGGTTTCGGTCGGTTCGGTGATCGGCATCGGTGGCCTGGGCAGCTGGTTCACCCAGGGCTACCAGACCAACAAGAGCGATCAGATCCTGGCGGGCATCATCGCGCTGTTCCTGCTGTCGGTGGTCATCGATGTGCTGATCGTGTTGGCCGGCCGGTTGGCCACACCGTGGGCACACGCCACCCGGAGCACCGGCCGCCGTTCGGTCGTGGCGCCCGTAGTGGGTGGCGCGCGGTGAACTTCGTCGAGCGGGCGATCTCCTACGTGCTGACCGCCGACAACTGGACGGGCCCGGTGGGGCTCGCGGCCCGCATCCTCGAGCATCTCGAGTACACCGCCCTGGCGGTGGCGGCCTCGGCGCTCATCGCGATTCCCGTCGGCTTGATCATCGGGCACACCGGCCGCGGCACCCTGCTGGTGGTGGGTGCCGTCAACGGCCTGCGCTCCCTGCCGACGCTGGGCGTGCTGCTGTTCGGGACGCTGCTGTTCGGGCTGGGGCTCGGTCCGTCGCTGGTGGCGCTGATGCTGCTGGGTGTGCCCGCGTTGTTGGCCGGCACCTACGCCGGGATCGCGAACGTCGAGCCGACGGTCGTCGATGCGGCCCGCGCGATGGGTATGACCGAGGCCCAGGTGCTGATGCGCGTCGAAGTGCCGAATGCGTTGCCGTTGATCCTCGGTGGGCTCCGCAGCGCGACGCTGCAGGTGGTCGCCACCGCGACGGTGGCCGCCTACGCCAGCCTCGGCGGTCTGGGCAGATACCTGATCGACGGGATCAAAGAACGTGAGTTTCATCTCGCCCTTGTCGGGGCGTTGATGGTGGCCGCGTTGGCGCTGGTGCTCGACGGACTGCTGGCTCTGGCGGTGTGGATTTCGGTGCCGGGCACCGGGCGGTTGCGGCGAACATACCGGGCACTTCCGCAGCGGTTGGCGGGCACGTCTTACGGTAGATGAGTGAACGCAGCCCCCTCTGACCCGTCTCGCCGCGTGTGGCAGGCGATGCTCACCTGGCGCGCACATGATGCTCCCCGGATGGAATCGGTACGAGTTCAGTTGTCCGGCAACAGAATCAAGGCCAATGGCCGCATCATCGCCGCCGCCACCGATACCCACCCGGCGTTCGGCGCCTATTACGACTTGCTGACCGATGAGACCGGCGCCACCAAGCGGCTCGGCATGACCGTGACCCTGGCTGAGCGTGAGCGCGTCTTCTCGTTCGCCCGCGACGAGGAGAACATGTGGTTGGTCACCGACCATCAGGGCGAGCACCGCGCGGCCTACAACGGTGCGCTCGACATCGACGTGGAGTTCAGCCCGTTCTTCAATGCGCTGCCCATCCGGCGGCTCGGGCTGTACGAGCGAGCCGCCTCGGTCACGCTGCCGGTGGTCTATGTGAACATGCCGGAGATGTCGATCACCGCGGACACCGTGAGCTACAGCAGCACCGGCAGTCTGGACGCGATCAAATTGCGCTCGCCGATCTCCGACACCACGGTGAGCGTCGACGACGAAGGCTTCATCGTCGACTATCCAGGCTTGGCAGAGCGGATCTGATCACCCCGCCGGCCCGGCCCGCCGCGGCCAGTTCCTGACGCCAGTTCTCCGCCCCGACGATGACGTGGAAGATGTCGGAGCGCGGGAAGCTGTCGTAACGCGTTCGCGCGGCGTGGCCGGCGTCGACGAGGTCGGCGACCGAGTTATGGGACGCCAGCGATTGCCGGGCGCGTTTCAGCAGCTCGATCGCGCGATCGGCCGTGGGCACCAGTTGATCGGAGTTGCCTTCGCACATCGCCCGGACCAGGTCCGGGGCCGTGGCCGCCACCCGGGTCCCGTCCCGGAATGACCCGGCGGCCAACGCGAATGCCAGCGGGACGTCTGCGGCCACGACGGCCAGCGTCTCGGCGAGCAGGTGGGGCAGATGCGAGATGGCCGCCGCGGCGGCGTCGTGCTCGTCGGACCTGGCCGGCACGACCACCGCGCCGCAGTCCAGGGCCAGCGTCATCACCGTCGACCAGACCGAAGGATCGACATGATCGTCGACGCTGATCACCCAGGGGGCCCCGGTGAACAAACCGGCGTAGCCGGCGGCCCATCCCGAATGCGCGGTGCCCGCCATCGGGTGGCCCCCGACGAACCGCTTCAGCAGACCGGCCGCGACCACCTGATCGAGCACCGCTTGCTTGACGCTGGTGACGTCGGTCAATGCGCACTCCGGAGCGTTCTCCTTGATGTGGGCGAGCATGCCCGCCATCGCTGGCATCGGCACGGCCAGCACGATCAACGCTTCGGAGGCGGCGGCGCGAGACAGCGTCGCGATCAGATCGGTGTCGGCGTCGAAGCCGTCGGCGGTCGCGGCGTGCGCGCCCTCCACCGACCGGTTGTAGCCGAACACCTCGCGGCCGGCCGCCGTTGCGGCCCGCATTATCGAGCCACCGATCAACCCCAGCCCGAGCACACACACCGGTGTCTTAGAAGGAGGGCTTGCCACATTCCAAGGTTGGCACATCCGGCTGGGAACGGCGCCGTCAGATCTCGCGGCTACCAGGCGCCATCTGGTCAGGGGCCTGGTCAGGGACTACCGTAAGCGGCCATGGGAGCACAACGGGCCTCCGCCCAGCGCCTGTCCGCCGACACCCCGGACGGTTTCGGTGTCGCGGTGGTGCGTGAAGAGGGGCAGTGGCGCTGCGCCCCGATGGCCCGTAAGTCGCTGTTGAGCCTCTCGGCCGCGGAGACCGAGCTGCGTGAACTGCGCAGTTCCGGGGCGGTCTTCGGGCTGCTCGACGTCGACGACGAATTCTTCGTCATCGTCCGGCCCGCTCCGTCGGGGACGCGGTTGTTGCTCTCCGACGCCACCGCCGCGCTGGACTACGACATTGCCGCGGAAGTGCTCGACAAGTTGGATGCCGACATCGATCCGGAGGATCTCGAGGACTCGGATCCTTTCGAAGAGGGCGACTTAGGGCTGTTGTCCGACGTCGGGTTGCCTGAGGCGGTGCTGGGGGTCATCCTCGACGAGACCGATCTGTACGCCGACGAGCAGTTGGGCCGCATTGCCCGCGAGATGGGCTTCGCCGACCAGTTGTCCGCGGTGATCGACCGCCTCGGTCGGTGATCGCAAGCGCGGCGGAGCCGGGCGCGGCGGGTCGCCGCCATCAGGACCCGCCGGTGAGATCTGACGACGACCTGATCCGCTCCGCATTGTCGGTTGCCGCGACTGCGGGTCCCCGTGACGTGCCCATCGGGGCGGTGGTGATCGGCGCGGACGGAACCGAACTGGCCCGCGCGGTCAATGCGCGCGAGGCGCGGGGAGACCCGACGGCCCACGCCGAGATCTTGGCATTGCGCGCGGCAGCCGAGGTTCTCGGCGACGGGTGGCGCCTGGAAGGCGCCACGCTGGCGGTCACCGTGGAACCGTGCACCATGTGCGCGGGCGCGCTGGTGCTCTCGCGCGTCGCCCGGCTGGTGTTCGGCGCCTGGGAGCCCAAGACGGGGGCGGTCGGGTCGCTGTGGGACGTGGTCCGCGATCGGCGGCTCAATCACCGCCCGGAAGTGCGCGGTGGTGTGCTGGCGCAGGAGTGCGCTGCGCCACTGGAGGCCTTCTTCGCCCGCCAGCGATTGGGGTGACGGCCCTTCGGTTGGGTAAGCTGCTCGGCGGTGGCGTGTCCGAGCGGCCTAAGGAGCACGCCTCGAAAGCGTGTGACGGCTAAAACCGTCCGAGGGTTCAAATCCCTCCGCCACCGCCAAGACTGCACGAAAGCCCCAGTGGTTTTGCTGGACGCCGGCCGACCGCCGCGTGCGCGCATGTTTCGCACCGCGCGCGTGGGCCGGGAAGTCGCGGTTTAAAAATCACATTTTTGGGCAAACAGCGGCATGATCGCACGTCACAGCCCTCGTCTTGTGGCTTCCGCCGTGGCCGTCGTGTCGGGCGTTGCCGGTGGTGTCCTCGTATCCGCCATCCCTCCCGCCGGTGCGGATCCGTGTCCGGAGGTTCAGGTGGTGTTCGCCCGCGGCACCGACGATCCGCCCGGCCTCGGTCCGACCGGGCAGGCATTCGTCGACTCCCTGCACTCGCGCATCGGCGCAAAGTCGTTCGACGTCTATCCGGTCGATTACCCCGCCACCCATGACTGGACGAGCGCGGGGGAGGCCGGCGTCAGAGACGCCGGCGCACACGTCGTCACGATGGCGCACGACTGTCCCAACACGAAGATGGTGCTCGGCGGTTACTCCCAAGGTGCGGCCGTGATGGGCTTCGTCACCTCACCCGTCGTACCGAACGGGATCGATCCGGCGGCCGTGCCCAAACCGTTGGATCCGGAGGTGGCCAACCACGTCTCCTCTGTCGTGCTCTTCGCCTTGCCCAACGAGAAGGCGATGAACTTCTTCGGCGAGCCGCCGGTCGTTATCGGCCCGCTCTATCAGGCCAAGACCATCCAGGTGTGCGCTGCCCAGGACCCGATCTGCTCTGAGGGCATGAATTTCGCCGCGCACGACACGTACTCCACCAACATGGCGGTGATCGACCAGGGTGCCGCCTTTGCGGCCGGTCGTCTTGGCGGAGGTCCTGAAGGCGGATCCATGTAAGCGGATGGTTGCGGCCATCTTTGTGATTGAACGCACGAATCGGGCCGTCGACGATTGGCGCTCGATGCTTCCCAACCACTAACTTTCCTGAGGTGAAGTTCTCAGCTGCTGGCGCAGTCGCGCGGTGGATCGCCCCTTTGCTCACGGTTGCGGCGGTCGCCGGCATGGGTCTACTCGGAGACCCGGTACAGGTTCGTCCCGCCCCGACGGTGCGCCTGGTTGCCGACGGCGACCCATTGGCCGGAGCGCCGTTCTATGTCAACCCGACGTCGGCCGCCATGCGCGCCGCGCAGAGCGCCGATCCGCCGAGCCCGGAGTTGACCACCATCGCCAACACACCGCAGGCGTACTGGATCGTCCCGGGCGGGTCGGCGGCAACGGTCGGGAAGTATGTCGGCGACGCGAATGCGGCCGGCGCCATCCCGATTCTGGCGATTTATGGCATCCCGCACCGCGACTGCGGCAGCTTCGCCGCCGGCGGCATGGGCTCGGCCGACGGCTACCGCTCGTGGATCGACGGCATCGCATCGGGCGTGGGCACTTCGCGGGTGGCGATCATCGTCGAACCCGATGCGCTCGCGATGGCCGATTGCCTATCGGGTGATCAGCGCCAGGAGCGCTTCGATTTGATTCGCTACGCCGTCGACACGCTGACCCGCGACCCGAACGCGGCCGTCTATGTCGACGCGGGCCACCTGCGCTGGCATACGGCCGACGACATGGCCGCCAGGCTCAACCAGGTGGGTGTCGGTCACGCGCGGGGCTTCAGCATCAACACCGCGAACTTCTTCACCACCGAGGACGAAATCGGTTACGGCGAGGCCATTTCGGGCCTCACGAATGGTTCGCACTACGTGATCGACACGTCGCGCAATGGAGCCGGACCGGCACCGGACTCCGACCTGAACTGGTGCAACCCCAGCGGCCGAGCACTCGGCACTCCGCCTACCGCGGCTACCGCGGGAGCGCACGCCGACGCCTACTTGTGGATCAAACGTCCGGGTGAATCCGACGGAACGTGCGGCAAAGGTGATCCACCGGCCGGCAACTTCGTGAACCAGTACGCCATCGATCTGGTTCACAACGTCGGCCACTAGGAGCGGCTCGAGCCTGACCCCGCGTCGGCCAGCGCCACGTCGCCGGCGTGGACGAATTTGCGATTCGCGCTCGTTCCCGGTTGACGATGGATAACATTTGGGTACCAAAAGCAGCACAACGAGCGCACGGCACGAGGCGTCATGGCCAAGAAAGTCGGGATCATCGCCGTCATCGCGATCTGTACTGCCTTCATTGCGGCCCCGGGGACAGTGTCCGGCTTCCTAGCGCGCGCAGACGATTCGGGAGCCGTGTTGTACGGCGGCATCAACCAGCTTCGTCAGGGATGCGCGGCCATCAATGATGACCCGCGTCTGGCCGAAGCGGCCCAGCGGCACGCCGACGACATGCTGCGCAGCGGGGTGAACGGACACATCGGCTCGGACGGCTCGTCGCCGCAAGCGCGGATCACGGATGCGGGCTATCGGAGCAGGTACTCGGGCGAGATCGTCTTCTGGGGCACGGGTTCCGCCGCGAATCCCAACAAGGCCCTCGACATGTGGATGCAAAGTCCCCCACACCGAGCGATCATCCTGAATTGCGGGTATAACGCGGGCGGCTTCGCCACCGCCTGGGACGGCAACAAAATGACCGCCGTCGGTGACTTCGCGGCCTCGTAAGCTGCTCTGCGCCAAGCTTTTTCACCACCTTTGACGGCGATTACACGTGAGGCAGCCAGCCGGACCCGTGCGGTGAGAGCACAAAGCCACGGCCCTGGGGGTCTTTGCACGCAGTAGTACCCGCGTTGTCGACCCCGCAGATCACGCCGTCCACGGTGATGGAATGCAAGGGGGGCAGGGTCTTCAGGGGGTGCCCGTAGACCTGATTATTGGCGGCGATCGGGTCACCGGATTGTGCCAACCCAGAGGTGGTCCCGATCGCGTTCACCGCGCCGGTCCCGGTGGCCGGCGGGATAGCGGGAAAGTTATTGCCGGTGCACTGCGCCTCTCCGGAGAAAAAATCGCATGTGATGCCGTCCGGGGTAAGGAAATACACCGTGTTGAGCGGTGAGCGCCCCGTGTTGGGCAGCCCTATCGTGTAATCCGCGACGTTAACCGGTGCGTACCCGCTCATGTCCGGAAAAGCAGGCGTGTCGGCGCGCGCATTGCAGCTGGTCATCACGGCGCTGACTATCCCGGCAGCGACGGCGAGAGTCTTGCTGATCATCGTGATCCTATCGGCGGGCGGGTTAGTGGTTCGCATTAACCTGAAACTCCTGGGTGTTGTAGGGAGTGTTGGTCGTTGTGTTCCATTGACTGACAAAAAGATTCAGCTTATCCAGCGTTGATCCGGGAAGTATGAATCCACCGTAATTCTGGGGTACGAAGTTTGTTCCTTGCGGGTTACTCTGCTGCGCAACAACTGTCGGTCCAACGGTCAACACCTTCGTGGGGTCATTCGCCACTCGGACTTCGACGTTTCCACTGCCCTGGTTGAAACCCGAGAGCACCGCCTGGCCGCCGACTTCCCTGAAACTGAGTTCCCCGAAGGGGGTGCGGCTGATCGGTGCGGTGGCGACTTCGCCGGGCTGGCCCCACCCGCTTCCGTTCCAGGGCTGCCAGTATTGGCGCTCGGTGACGTGATTCGGATCGACGCGGTACATGGTCACGCCTCGGGATCGGTCGAACGAGTCGGCCGCGATGTACACCGTGCCGTCTTTGGCTTGAAAACCGCTGATCTGCGTAGGCTGGCTCGCCGCGCTGGTGCCCGGGTGGACGGGGTCGTTCGGATTGGGCGGGTTCGGTGTCCACGGACGCCACGATCCTGGGATCGGTTTCCATCCTTGGCCGGGATCGTTGGTCACCTTGACCAGCCATGTTCCGCCGGTGGGGTTCAGGTTGTTGGTCCCGGCGACCATCATGTACGTGGTGCCGTCACTCATGCGGATACTTCCGGCGGGCAGCGTGTCTGTCCCTTTTGCCTCCGGTGGCGGTGGGAACAAGACGTTTTGGCCGTCTTGGCCAGTCAGCGGCGCACCGAAATGCGGGCGGCCCTCGTCGTCGAAGGTGACCGGCACGGCCACCGACGGGTAGTGCTTGCCGTCGTAGGCCTTATCGCCGGTGAACGAATCCCCGAAGATTGCGTACAACTTTGCGGGCTGTCCGTTCTCCCCGGGCACCTCGACCACTTCGCCCAGGTCGGCCGCCCCGATCCCTGGGACGCCTGGGATACCGCCGGTTCCGGCGATCGGTCCCAGGTTTCGTGCCTCACCCGGCTTCAACGGACTTTCCATCCAGGTGTCGACGGTTGTCGGGGGGTTGCAACCGTCGGTGTGCAGAGCCTCCATCGATTTCCGTAACGTGTCCGAGTAGGCATTGCGAATTGAATTCATCTGCTTGACGGCATCGCGGACGTCGTCCACGGCCTGGGCGTGCGCAGCCTCCTTCAGCCTCTCCAGTTTGGCGCGTTCCGACGGGGAGAGGTCGAGGGTCAAGTCGTGTTTTATCGCGCCGATGAGCCTGTCGAGCCCCCGCAGCGAACTCTCCAGGGCGGCGATCTCCTGAGCGCCTTGCTTTTGCGCGTCGGCCAGCGCGGCGGCGATACCTTCCAACTCGGCGCCGATCTTCGGCAATTGCTCTGATTGCGCGCCAAGGGATTTGGTGACCCGCTGCACTTCCTCTGAGTCGTTGATCGGGTGTCCACCGTCCTGATGGTTCCAGGACGCGGCCAAGCGTTTCCGGGCTTCCTCGAAGGCGTGGTCGGCCTCGGCGGTGTGCCGACCCGCGCCATGAAAGGCCTCAGCCAGCTGTGAAATCTGGAACGGGCTGCCGGCCTGCAAGCTCTGGTTGATCGCCCACGGATCGCCGCCGGCCGACGCGATCAGCTCTGCTTCGCTCAGGTTTTCCCACGTCATTGTGCCGCCAGCAGCAGACAAACACCGACGAGCATCGCCGCCCCCTTCTGAGCTGGTACAACCCTACTACCGGAAGGTGTATGGCGGCGTGGTGTCGGTTGGCTTGACTGGGGTCACGGAGGACGCGACCTTTTCAGGTCTGGCTACCGGCCAGCTTTCGCACCGTCAGCGCTTCGATGTCTTGGAACGGTCGCCCCTCGGGCCGGATCAGGTCGTGGAACCACACCTTGGGCACCGAGGTGTAGGGGTGATCCCACGAGTCCCACGGGAAGTAGGTCTGGGTCTTGCCGGCCACCAGACCCCAGTTGATGGCGCCGACGTTGTGGCGCTTGGCAACCGGCAGTATCGATTGGACGGTGCTGCCCTGAGGTCGCGCCATGTATTCCGTGCACAGGATCGGCCGGCCCAGCGGGGTGAGCTCGTTGATCCGGTTCTCGAACCCGGCGGGGCCCGCGTAGGAGTGAAAGGTGATCACGTCGGCATTGGCGAGCTGAATGTCGCTGATCGCGCTGCGACCCTGCGGTTGTCCCCAATCCCCGCGCCACACACCACTTGTCAGCGGTTGGCTGGGCTCTACAGCCCGGGCCCACCGAAAGACCTGGGGGAGCAGGTTGGCGACCAGTTGCTCCTTGTCGCTTCGTTCGACGCTGCGGTACTGGCGGGCGGGGTTGTCGGGTTCGTTCCACAGGTCCCAGCCCAAAACCCGGTCATCGTTGCGGAATTGGGTCATCACCGCCGTGACGTAGTCGTGCATGACCTGGACGTACCGTGGATCGCCGAGGCGTTCGGCGCCCGGGCTCTGCGCCCAGCCTGAGTTGTGCACGCCGGGCCTCGGCGCGCGCTGGCGTCCGGCGCGCGGTTGCGGATCCCAACAGGAGTCGAAGAAAACGAACAGCGGTTTGATGCGATGGCGCGCCGCGATGTCGACGAATTGCCCAAGGCGCGTTTGAAAGCCGCGCTGATCGGCCGCCCAGAGCTGATCATGCAGGAACACCCGCGCGGTGTTGTGCCCGTAGAACTGCGCCCAGCCGAGCTCGGTATCGATGCGCCGTAGGTCGAAGGTGTCGGGCTGGAACATCTCGAACTGGTTGATGGCGTTCGCCGGAATGTAGTTAGCCCCAACGAGCCAGCCCTGCGCTTGATACCAGCGGCTGGCGCGCTCGGGTGACCACCGGCCCGCTTCCTCCGCCGTGGCCCGCGGCATCCGGGCGACTGCGGCGCCCGCGGCCAGTAACAGAGGGAGTTTCAGGGCCGTACGTCGTTCCACGATGTGACGATAAGTTTTCGGGGCGATTTCCCTGGGATTTGCTCAGCGCGTCGCGACGACTTCAGATGACGATCGTTACCGTGCCGTCACCGGCGTCGTCGAGCGATGGACCCGCGCGTCATCGTGACCAATCCGTGACCATCGGCAATCGGCGAGCCACACCGTCATGCCTGCCGATGACGATAAAATGCTGCCCCGACCTATACCAAATGCGTTGTCCGGCAATCGATAAGGACGGCAAAGCGTCGGACGCCTAACGCAGCTTGCGACCGTGGTTGTCTTTGACGTTGCCGGTGAGCATCAAGATCGCGTCGACGATGGCCCAAACGATGCCGCCGAGCAGAACTGGCAGACCGACAAAACAGAACAGGCTGAAGAGAACTCCGAACAGGCCGAGGCACAACTGCGCCACCGCGATCTGAGTCGAGTCGATGTAGAAGCGGCCGACCCCGAACAAGCCGAAGAACAGCTGTAGCAAGCCGGCGGTTGTGGCGGACTTATCCGACAGCGGTAGCCCGGTAGTTTGATCGCGGCCATAGGGCGCCTGCGGGTCGACATAACCCGGGTAGCCGGCGTATCCCGGATACGCCTGCGGGGGCCGATATCCCGGCGGCGGTGGGTGGTGCGGATTCGGCTGCGGCCCGTAACCGGGCGGCTGCCATCCCCAGGGTGGCTCACCGGGCGCATTCGGGGGTTGGTTCGGCGGTGTCGACATCGATTCGAGTTAACACGCCCGGTGGCCGGGCGTCCAAACCGGCGGGCGGCGCCATCCGGCATCGGAAACCAGTCAATCGGGTCGGTGGAATTGCTTCAAACTTCACGCCCGGGCGCGCAATACTGAACGGGTGCCCGATAGAAACGTGTTAGGCGGTCCGCTGGAACCGTGCGGCGCAGACCCGCTGACCGGCTTCTACCGCGACGGCTGTTGCTCGACCGGCCCTCAGGACCTCGGGCGGCACACCATCTGCGCGGTGATGACCGCCGAGTTTCTGGAGCATCAGCGTTCCATCGGCAACGACCTGTTGACCCCGGTTCCCGAGTATCGGTTCCCCGGCCTGCTGCCGGGTGACCGCTGGTGCGTGACCGCGCTGAACTGGCTACGGGCTCACCACGACGGTTGTGCCGCGCCGGTGGTGCTGGCGGCGACGCACGAGAGCACCCTCGAGGTGGTGCCGCTCGAGGCGCTGCAAGAGCACAAGATCGACGTTCCCGACGATCTGGCCAACCTGTAGCGCGACCGCCGAGGTGGATGCACGATGCATCTTCACCGCGTCTAGCGTCTGAGTCAGATCACCCGACGCGTCGAAGAGGGGTCCCGGTGGGTTCTGCGGTGGACGACATCGACTTCGCCGACTTGACCGCGCCCCGGCTGACCGACGTCCAGCGCCAGATCCTCGAGTTCACCGAAGCTCGGCCCGTCGACCTCGACATCGACCGGATGCTCGCCGAGGCCATCGGGCAGGCGGGCCTGACAACTGCAGCCGCCGACCTCGACGACACCGACGGCTTCGCCGACCGCCTGCGGGTGCACGTCGCGGCGATCGAGGCCGACGAAGGACTGCGCCGGCTCACCCGCGGATCGCTGCGCCAACGTATCGTGCGCCTGCTGCGCAACCGGTTGTCACTCACCGAGCTCGTCCAGCGCTATCCCGAGATCGAATCCATCCCGATCGAAAGGCCCTTCATCGTCGTCGGGATGCCGCGTTCGGGCACCACGCATCTGGTGAACCTCATCGCCGCCGACCCACGGCGGCGGGCCCTGCCGTATTGGGAGAGCCAGGATCCCATTCCCGCCCGCGGGCGGGGCCCCGACATCTTCGGCGTCGATCCCCGCTATACGCGTGCCAAGTCAGAACACGATGCGTTGATGGCGAGTGCGCCGGTGGTGGCCGCGATGCATGATCGGTTCCCCGAGGCGATCGAAGAGGAGGTGGAGCTTCTTGATCTCGATCTGGCCGCATACGTACTGGAATGGCATGCGCGAGTGCCCGACTGGCGCGATTACTATCTGGGTCTCGATCAAACCCGGCACTATGCCTACATGAAGAAGGTGCTGCAGGCGCTGACCTTTCTGCGCGGCCCGCGAACATGGGTGCTCAAGAGTCCACAGCACTGCGAGCAGCTCGGTCCGCTGCTGGCGACTTTCCCCGATGCGACAGTGGCTTTCACGCACCGCGACCCCGTTTCGGTGATCAAGTCGACCATCACCATGATGGCGTACTCGGATCGGTTGCGCCGTAGCAGCATTGATCCGCAGTGGCTGTTGGACTATTGGAGCGACCGCGTGCACAGGCTGCTCACCGCATGCGTGCGTGACCGCGACCTGGTGGCACCCGAGAGCAGCATTGACATCGACTTCCATCAGTTGAACGGCAACGAAATGCCGGTGCTCGAGCGGCTTTACCAGCGCGCGGGCGTCGACTTACCGCCCAAGGTGCGACAGGGCTTTCAGCGGTACCTGGACGGCAATCCGCGCGGGAAACACGGCCGCATCCGTTACGAACTCGAGCGGCACTTTGGCACCTCCGCCGACGAACTCCGCGGCCGCTTCGGCTTCTACTTCGACAAGTTCGACGTCCGTCCCGAATAAAGGAGCCACCCGCGTGTCAGAACCTGTCTATCGGAGTAGGCCGGGCGCCGACGCGATGCGACCGGCTTCGGCCGAGAAGGCCGAAGAGATTGCACCGGGATTGTGGTGCTCGCCGGGCTTGTCCAACTCGTATCTGCTCACGACCACCGAGGGGCGGGTGATCGTCAACACCGGCATGGGCTTCGAGGGGCCGGTGCACCGGGCCAATTTCGATGCCGTGGACTCGTCACCGGTGCGCTACATCATCTTCACGCAGGGCCATGTGGATCATGTCGGTGGCCTGGACAGCGTACGGGATCCCGAGACAGCCGTTGTGGCGCAGGCGAATTGGAAGTCCTGGCGAGACGACAACGATCGGCTGATCGCCTACCGGGCCAACCGCAGCGCCTTCGCCTTCAAAGACACCCTGGCCAGCGGTGTCCAGGCCATCCAGCGGCGCCTGGGCACCACACGGCTGGCCGGTCAGAGCGTGCCCGTCGTCGACATCGACTTCGAGGACACCCTCTGCTTGGAGGTCGGGGGCCGGCGGATGGAGTTGATATCCGTGTCCGGCGGCGAAACCACCGACTCGCTGGTGGTCTGGCTTCCCGAGGAACGAATCTGTCTGTGTGGGAACACCTTCGGACCGCTGATCGGTCACATTCCCAATCTCGTCACCATGCGCGGCGACCGCTACCGCGACGCGTTGACGGCCATCGCATCGGTGGAGAGGGTCCGCGAGCTGCGGGCCGAGGTCCTGGTGACCGGTCACTTCGAGCCGGTCAGGGGTGCCGAGCGTATCGACGCCGAGTTGCAGCGGCTGCGCGACGCGCTTCAATACATCCACGATGAGACTGTCGCGGGGATGAACGCCGGCAAAGACGTCCGCACCTTGATGCGCGAGATCGCCCTGCCCGCGGAATGCGAAGTGGGCCAGGGCTACGGCAAAGTCGCGTGGGATGTGCGGGCCGTCTGGGAGAACTACTCGGGCTGGTTCCACCACGAATCGACCACCGAGCTGTACCCCGTCGGATTCGATTCCGTCGCCGCCGACGTCGTCGAGCTCGCCGGCGCGGAAGCGCTGGTGGATCGAGCCCGGGCGCACCTGGCCGCCGATCGGGCGTTGCAGGCCATCCACCTTGCACAGCTCGTCCCCGCGGACCATCCGGGGGTCCGTGACGTGCTGCGGCAGGCTCATGAAAAACTGCTGGCCGGTAGCACGAACTTCTGGGAAACTGCCTGGCTCCGCAACCAGATAGCGAGGAACGCATGACGGCATTCGCGCTACGGCCCGAGGACTTCTACCACACCGGCATCATCGTGCCGGACCTCGGCGCGGCGATGTCACGGCTGGCCGCGCTGGCCGGCTATCGCTGGATCGCCCCGGTGAGCTACACCTTGCCGTTTCGCACGACGGCCGGGATTCAAGAGGTGACGTCGACTTTCGTCTATTCGCTGCAGGCTCCGCACGTCGAACTGATCCAGGAGGTGCCCGGGACGGCGTGGACGGCGGCACCCGGCAACTCGATCCATCACCTCGGCTACTGGACCGACAACTTGGTCGAGAGCGCAAAGATGTTGGAGGACAACGGATTCAGTTTTGAGGCGACTGCCGACACCGCTCCGCCGGATCTAGCGCTCTTCGCCTACTACCTCGATGCGGCGGGCACCCGCATCGAGATCGTCGACCGCGCACTGTTCCCGGACTTTCCGGCCTTCCTGCAGGCGGCGGCCGGGCCGAAAGTGTAGCGAGGCGGGCCAAAATGCTTTTGACGGTGCTGCGCTTCAACTTCGCCTCCCCGCAAGGTGATCCACGCACGCAGGGGGAACTCTTGTCCGCGGCGCTCGAGCTCGCGCAATGGGGGGGTCCCGCGGCATCACCTCCATCAGCGTCGACGAGCATCATGCGACAGGCCACGGGTGGAGTTGCAATCCGATCATGGCCGCGGCGATGTTCTTGGCCCGGACCTCGAGGCTGATCGCCAGCGTCGATTGCGCGCTGGGCCCGCTGTGGAACCCGGTGCGGCTCGCCGAGGACATCGCGCTGGTCGACAACATGAGCCGCGGCCGCCTGCACACGACCGTGGGACTCGGATATCGCGCGATTGAATACGACGAGCTTGGCGTGAATTTCAGCCAGCGCGGCAAGCTGATGGACGCCCTGGTCGAACGGATGTTGGCCATTTGGGCCGGCACCGGCACCTGGTCACGCCCGCATCCGCCGCTGTACGTCGGTGGCGGCGCCCGCGCCACTGCGCGCCGTGCGGCACGGTTCCGGCTGCCGCTCAGTCTGGCGGACCATCTGCCCGACATCGCCGATTACTACCGCGAGCTGTGCGCCGAGACCGGCATGTCGCCATGCATCCTCATGCCGGGACCGGTCAACCGCGGAATGATCTACCTGCACGAGGATCCGGATCGGGCTTGGGCGGAGCTGGGCGAGCATATCCTCTGGGAGGCAGTCACTTACGGTCGATGGTCGACCGATCAGCGTTCGCTCATGCACTTGCCCGGTGTCCAAACCCTGGACCAGGTCCGGGCATCGGGACGATACCGTTTCCTCACCCCCGATCAGCTGATCGCGGAGGTGCGCGCCGCGCAGAATTACGGCCCGCTCGTCATGCACCCCTTGGTCGGCGGCATGCCGGTCGACGAAGCGTGGAAGTCGGTGCAGTTGCTGACGGACCGAGTCTTGCCCGCACTGATTTGAACGCGTCCTGCTCGAGCCGCTCGTCGCCGTTGCCGGCGGGGGCCTGCGGTCCCCGACACTTAAACCATGCATACGACACGCCGAAAGGCGTAGCCCTGGTTTAAGTCTCGTGGTTGCGTGTCGGAAGGCCTAGCGGCGCTGCTCCAGCCAATCGGCCAGCGAACGGCCGGCGTCGAGCACGTGTCGTTCCGCGATGATGCGGGCCCGCTCGGCGTCTTTGTCACCGAGCGCGTCCAGCAACTCTTGGTGTTCGTCGAGTGAGTGCTTCTCGTGCTCGGGGAACAAGGTGAGGAAATTGCTCGGCACCACCCGGACGGCCTGCTTGATCTGGGTCAACAGCCGCGGCGAATGCGCGGCACGGTGAATCATCTGGTGGAAATGCCAATTGGCCTCGCCGATGCTGTCGTCGCCGGACCGCGCGACGACGTCGGCCGCGAGTTCGCGGAGCGTAGCGAGCTCCTGCGGCTCGATCCGCCCGGCAGCCCACGCCGCGGCCTGCCCGGTCAACACCCCGAGAATGGTGAAGCTGTCCAGCACGTCGTCCGGGCTGATGCCGAGCACCGTCACACCGCTGCGCGGCGCGACTTGAACGAGCCCCTCGAAGGACAGCTCCAGCAGCGCCTCTCGCACCGGCGTGCGGCTGGTCGCGAATTCCTCGGTGATGGCGTCGAGGTCGACCCGTGATCCAGCGGCCAGGGTGCCGGTGAGAATCCGGTCGCGCAGCTCGCGCGCGGCGCGTTCGCGGACAGTTCCGGAAATGTCGATGCCTGCCACCTGCGCAGAATACCAAACGCAACGTTTGATATCTGAAATATCAGATGTTACGTTTCAAGAATGCGCACCGACAAAATGGCCCTCGTCGCCTTCATGCAGGCCGGCAGCACTTCCGTCTACGCGGGCTCGTGGCGGCACCCCGCAACCGAGCACGGATACCTCGACGCCTCCTACTACGCCAAAATCGGCCGGCAGCTCGAAGAGGGCTGCTTCGACCTGATGTTCTTCGACGATCGCCTGGCGATGCCGGGGGTCTACGGCGGATCGGTGGACGAAGCGGTGCGCTACGGCGCCCGGCCGGTCAAGCTCGACCTCAGCGTGATCCTCGGGGTGCTCGCGCAAGCCACCTCGAAGATCGGGCTGGGCGCCACCTACTCGACGACCTATTACCAGCCGTTCCACGTCGCAAGGACATTCGCCTCGCTGGATCACCTTTCGGGCGGCCGGGCCGCCTGGAACGTGGTCACCTCGGTCAACGACAGCGAAGCGCAGAACTTCGGCGTCGACGCCCACCTCGGCCACGACGAACGTTACGATCGCGCCGACGAATTCATGGACGTCGTCACCGGCTTGTGGGACACCTGGGAAGACGACGCCATCCTGCACGACCGGGCGTCCGGGTGCTACGCGAATCCCGCGAAGGTGCACGAGCTCGGGCACATCGGCGAGTTCTTCTCCGCGCGCGGCCCGTTGACGGTGCCGCGCACACCGCAGGGCCGACCGGTCATCATTCAGGCCGGATCGTCGGGCCGGGGCCGCGAATTCGCTTCGCGGTGGGCGGAATTGATCTTCACCGGCGATCCGGGCATCGACGTCGCACGCGGCCACTACGCGGATCAGAAGGACCGCATTGCCGACGCAGGCCGCGATCCCGCCACAGTCCGCATCTGCCCCATGGCCTACGCCGTCGTCGGCGAGTCGGAAGCCCACGCCAAGGAGCGCGAGGCCATGCTCCTCGATGATCTGGTCCATCCCATGGCATCGTTGACCCTCTTGTCGGAGTTGATGAATTACGACTTCGCGCGGCACGATCTCGACGATCCTGTCACCGACGAATTGCTCGCCTCGGTCTCCGGCATCCGCGGGCTGGTGCAGAACCTGCGTACCCACATCGGTGGGGATACGGTCACGTTGCGCGACCTTACCAATCATCGCGCGACCCTGCTGCAGGGACCGCGTTTCGTCGGCACCGGCCAGCAGGTCGCCGACCAGATGGCGCACTGGTTCGAAACCGGTGCCTGCGACGGATTCGTTTTAGCGGCAACGCATCTGCCCGGTGCATTCGAAGACGTGGTGCGGTTGGTGGTTCCGGAGCTGCAACGCCGGGGCCTGTTCCGCACCGAGTACGAATCGTCGACCTTGCGGGAACACCTCGGGCTGCAACGCCCGTCGAACACGAGGGTTGCCGCCGGTGCCAATGCTTGACGGGCTGCGGGTTCTCGACGTGGCCACCCTGGCCGCCGCGCCGTTGGTGGCCACTTATCTGGGCGAGTTCGGCGCCGACGTGATCAAGGTTGAGCAACCGAGGCAAGGCGACCCGATCCGCGGGTGGGGCAATCAGCGCGACGGGGTCGGGTTGATGTGGAAGTCGTTGTCGCGCAACAAGCGGGCGATCACGCTGGACCTGCGCTGCGCCGAAGGCCAGGCGCTGGTGCGCCGCCTGGTGGAGCACGCGGACGTCGTCATCTTCAACACCCGTCCGCAGACGCTGCGCAAGTGGGGCCTGGACTACGAGAACCTGCGGGCGGTCAACGACCGGATCGTGATGCTGCACATCACGGGTTACGGGTTGACCGGACCCAAGAGCGAGCGCCCGGGGTTCGGCACGCTGGGGGAGGCGATGAGCGGATTCGCGCACATCACCGGCCAGGCCGGCGGCCCACCCACGCTGCCGCCCTTCATGTTGGCCGACGGCGTCGCCTCACTGAATGCCGCTTACGCGGTGATGATGGCGCTGTATCACCGCGACGTGCACGGCGGACCGGGACAGCTGATCGACGTCAACCTCATCGACCCGCTCGCCCGGCTGCTGGAACAGACGCTGCTGGGGTACGACCAGTTGGGCCTGGTGCCCGAGCGCTCCGGTAATCGGTGGGATATTTCGGCGCCCCGCAACACCTATCGCACCGTCGACGACAAGTGGCTGGCCATGTCGGGAAGCTCACCGGCCCTGGCGCTGCGCGTGTTCCGGGCGATAGGGCGAGACGATCTGGTGAACGACCCCGACTTCTGCGACCCGCAGCGGCGCCTCGCGCGGGCGCGCGAGGTGGACACCGTGGTGGCCGATTGGGTTGCGGTGAAGACACTTTCGGAGGCGATGGAGGTCTTTGACGCCCACGAGGTGGCCGCGGCCCCGGTCTACGGCGTCAACGACCTGATCGCCGACGAGCAGCTGGCGCATCGCGAAGTGTTCATCTCCGTCGACGACGCAGAGCTCGGGGCGATGACGGTGCAGGCGCCGGTCCCGCGTTTCTCGTCGGCGTCCGGCACGGTCGGCCATCTCGGCCCCCGCCTCGGCGAGCACAACGCCGAAGTCTACGGCGAGCTACTCGGCCTGACTCCCAACGACATCGACGACCTGCGCGCCCGCGGCGTGCTGTGAGAAGAAGGAAACTCCACCAGTGACCGATCTGCTCCGTCGCTCCGAACTCGCGGTGCCCGCAAGCAACGACGACATGTTCGACAAGGGCGCTCGGTGCGGCGCCGATTTGGTGTTCCTCGACCTCGAGGACGCGGTTCCGGTGGCGTTCAAGGAAATGTCGCGCGCCAAGGCGATCGCCGCGCTCAACGACATCGACTGGGGCCGCACCGCCCGCGCCATCCGGATCAACGGCCTGGACACCCAGTGGTGTCACGACGACGTCGTCGACGTGGTGACCAAGGCCGGCCAGAACCTCGACACGATCATCATCCCGAAGGCCCGCCGGGCCCGCGACGTGTGGTGGGTGGACGTGCTGCTCACCCAGCTGGAAGCGAAACTCGGCCTGGATCACCGCATTCGGCTCGAAGTTCTCATCGAGGAGGTGGAGGGCCTGGCCAACGCCGAAGAGATCGCGGCGGCCAGCCCACGCCTGGACGCCCTGATCTTCGGCGTGGGCGATTTCTCGTTGTCCCAGGGCGCCCGGGTGGACACCAACTTCGCGCCGCTCGGTGAATACCCCGGCGAGTTCTGGGCTTACGCGCGCAACAAGGTGATCGTGTCCGCGCGCATCGCCGGCATCGACGCGATCGACGCGCCGTATCCCGACTACCGTGACCTTGCGGGCTACGCGCGCGACGCGCGACGCGCGTCGTTGCTCGGCTACACCGGCAAGTGGGCCATCCACCCCGATCAGGTTGCCGTCGCCAACGAGGTCTATGCGCCGACGGCCGACGAAATCGCGAGGGCGCAAGGCAATGTCGCCGCCTACCGCGAAGCCGAGGCCAAGGGCCGCGGCGCGGTCGGCGTAAACGGCGTCCTCGTGGACGCCGCGCACGTGAAGCAGGCGGAGCAGACGCTGGCGCGAGCGGCCCTGATCAACGGCCTTAGTTAGTCGATCACCATCAACAGGTCGCCACCCTCCACCTGTGCGGTCTGCGAGACCGCGATGCGTGCGACCTTCCCGGCCTTCGGGGTGGTGACGGCGGCCTCCATCTTCATCGCCTCGATGGTCGCGATCGTTTGGCCGGCTTCGACTTCCTCGCCGACGTCGGCCGTCACGGTCACGACGCCGGCAAAGGGCGCTGCGACGTGATCCGGGTTGGCCCGATCGGCCTTCTCGGCGGCCGGCACGTCCGAGGCGATGCTGCGATCACGCACCACGACGGGCCGTAGCTGACCGTTGAGGATGCACATCACGGTGCGCATGCCGCGTTCGTCGGCATCCGAGACGGCCTCCAGGCCGATCAGCAGCTCGACACCGCGCTCCAGCTCGACCCGGTGTTCATCCCCGTGTCGCAATCCGTAGAAGAACTGGTTGGCGCTCAGGCCAGAGGTGTCCCCGTACTGTTCGCGATGGTCCTCGAGTTCCTTGGTGGGCCCGGGGAACAGGAGCCGGTTCAGCGCCGCCTGCCGCGCGACGCCCGGGGTCGCCAACGCCTTCTCGTCGTCGGCCGACAGCGCCTGCTCGGGCTTGGCCGGACCGCGCCCCGCTAAAGCCTTGGTGCGCAACGGCTCGGGCCACCCGCCCGGTGGGTCACCGAGTTCTCCGCGCAGGAAACCGATCACGGAATCCGGGATGTCGTACCGTGCGGGGTCGTCGGCGAAATCTTGCGCGCTCACGCCCGCGCCCACCAGCGCCAGCGCCAGGTCGCCGACGACCTTGCTCGAGGGGGTGACCTTGACCAGGTGTCCGAGGATGGCATCGGCTCCGGCGTAGGCGTTTTCGATGTCCTCGAACCGGTCACCGAGCCCCAGCGCAATGGCTTGCTGGCGCAGGTTCGACAGCTGGCCGCCCGGAATCTCGTGGTGATAGACGCGTCCCGTCGGGGCGGGGAGCCCGGATTCAAAGGGCGCGTACACCTTTCGAAGTGCCTCCCAATACGGCTCCAGATCACACACCGCCGGCAGCGACAGCCCGGTGTCGTAGGCGGTGTTGGCCGCGGCGGCCACGATCGACGACAGCGCGGGCTGGCTGGTGGTGCCCGCGAGCGGGGCCGCGGCGCCGTCGACGGCGTCGGCCCCAGCCTGCCAGGCCGCCACATAGGTCGCCAGCTGCCCACCCGGGGTGTCGTGGGTATGCACGTGCACCGGCAGGTCGAATCGGGACTTGAGCGCCGAGACCAGCGTCGTCGCCGCCGGCGCGCGCAGCAGGCCGGCCATGTCCTTGATCGCCAGCACGTGGGCGCCCGCGTCGACGATCTGTTCGGCCAGCTTCAGGTAATAGTCGAGGGTATACAGCTTTTCGGCCGGATCACTGAGATCACCGGTGTAGGACATCGCCACCTCGGCCACCGCCGCACCGGTTTCCCGCACGGCGTCGATGGCGGGTCGCATCGAGTCGACGTTGTTCAGCGCATCGAAGATCCGGAAGATGTCGATGCCCGTCGCCGTCGCTTCTTCGACGAACGCCGTCGTGACCGTCTCCGGATAGGGCGTGTAACCAACGGTGTTGCGCCCGCGCAGCAGCATCTGCAGGCAGATGTTGGGCAAGGCCTCGCGTAGCGTTGCCAGCCGGTCCCACGGGTCTTCCTTCAGGAACCGCAGCGCCACATCGTAAGTCGCGCCTCCCCAGCATTCGATCGACAGCAGTTGCGGTGTGGTCCGGGCGATGTAGGGCGCCACCTTGATCAGGCCGCTGGTGCGGACCCGGGTTGCGAGCAGGGATTGGTGCGCGTCGCGGAACGTGGTATCGGTGACGCCCACGCCGCGCGACTCGCGCAGCCAGGCCGCGAAGCGCTCCGGCCCGAGCTCGGCCAACTGCTGCTTGGAGCCGGCCGGGGGCTCGACCGAAAGGTCGATGTCGGGCAGCTTGTCGTGCGGGTACACCGCGGATGGACGCTCACCGTGTGGCTTGTTGACGGTCACGTCGGCCAGGTAGTTGAGAATCTTGGTGCCGCGGTCGGCGGAGCTGCGGGCGGTCAGCAGCTGCGGGCGCTCCTCGATGAACGACGTCGTGATGCGGCCGGCCTGAAAGTCCGGGTCATCCAGAACCGCTTGCAGGAACGGGATATTCGTCGAGACGCCCCGGATCCGGAACTCCGCGACCGCCCGTCGCGCCCGGCGCACCGCGGTCGCGAAGTCGCGGCCCCGGCACGTGAGCTTGATCAGCATCGAGTCAAAGTGGGCGCTGATGTCGGCGCCGAGCGTCGTGCCGCCGTCCAACCGGATGCCCGCGCCGCCCGGGGTGCGGTAGGCGGTGATCCGGCCGGTGTCCGGGCGGAAGCCGTTCGCCGGATCCTCGGTGGTGATCCGGCACTGCAGCGCCGCGCCGTGTGGAACGACCGAATCCTGGCTCAGACCAATGTCTTTCAGGCTCTGCCCGCCGGCGATCCGCAGCTGCGCCGACACCAGGTCGACATCGGTGATCTCCTCGGTGACCGTGTGCTCCACCTGGATGCGGGGATTCATCTCGATGAACACGTGATTGCCGCGTTCATCGAGCAGGAACTCCACGGTGCCGGCACACGTATAGCCGATGCTGCGTGCGAAAGCCACCGCGTCCGCGCAGATCTGTTGGCGCAGTTCAGGGTCGAGGTTGGGTGCCGGCGCGATCTCGACGACCTTCTGGTGCCGGCGCTGCACGCTGCAGTCCCGCTCGTAGAGGTGCATGACGTTGCCCTGGGTGTCGGCCAGGATCTGTACCTCGATGTGGCGCGGATTGATCACCGCCTGCTCGAGAAACACCGAGGCATCCCCGAACGCGGACTCGGCTTCTCGGCTGGCCGCCTCGATCGCCTCCGGCAGCGACGAGGCGTCGATCACCCGGCGCATCCCGCGTCCGCCGCCGCCGGCGACCGCCTTGACGAACAACGGAAACGTCATCGTATCGGCGGCCGCCAGTAACTCATCCACCGACGTCGAGGGTGCCGAGGAAGCCAGCACCGGAAGGCCCGCCTCCCGCGCCGCCGCGATCGCCCGCGACTTGTTGCCCGTCAGCTCGAGCACCTCCGCGCTCGGACCGACGAAGGTGATTCCCGCCGCCGCGCACGCCGCCGCCAAGTCGGGATTCTCCGACAAGAAGCCGTAGCCGGGGTAAATCGCATCCGCCCCGCACGCCTGTGCCGTTGCGACGATGTCGTCGACCGACAGGTAAGCGCGGACCGGGTGGCCCTCCTCACCGATCTGGTAGGACTCGTCGGCCTTCAGCCGATGCACGGAATTGCGGTCCTCGTAGGGGTAGACGGCGACCGTGCCGATCTCCAGCTCATAGGCAGCGCGGAACGCGCGGATCGCGATCTCCCCGCGATTGGCGACAAGTACCTTCGCAAACACGGTCTTTACGATAGAGCGCGTTGCGCGGGTCCGACATACTCGCTCAGCGGACGGATCAACGCGTTGGACGCGGTCTGCTCCATGATGTGCGCCGTCCAGCCGGTAATGCGGCTCATCACGAAGATCGGCGTGAAGATGCCGATGTCGAAGCCCATCAGGTAGTAGGCGGGCCCGGTCGGGAAGTCCAGGTTGGGCTTGATGCCGTTGACCTCGGCCATGCGCGCCTCCAGGATTTCGTAGATGTCGAGCCACTTCTGCCCGCCCCGCGCCGCGGCGACCCGGTTGAGGGCCTCCTTCATGGTGGGCACCCGCGAGTCACCGTTTTTGTACACCCGGTGACCGAAGCCCATGATCTTGTCTTTGCGATCCAGCTTGCCCCGCAGCCATTCTGCGGCCTTGTCGGCGGTGCCGATGTCGAGCATGTCGCGCATGACGGCCTCGTTGGCGCCCCCGTGCAGCGGGCCCTTGAGCGCGCCGATAGCCGCGGTGACCGCACTGTAGATATCGGACTGAGTGGACGTCACCACCCGGGCGGCGAAGGTCGACGCGTTGAAGCTGTGCTCGGCGTAGAGGATCATCGACTGCTCGAAGGCGTCCACCACCACCTGCTCGGGCACATCACCGAAGCACATGTGCAGGAAGTTCTGCGCGTAGTTCATGTGGCTGTGCGGGGCGATGGGGTCCAGGCCGCGCCGGCGGCGCATGTCGGCGGCGACGATGGTGGGCAGTGCCGCGAACATCCGCATCGCCTTGGCATGGTTGGCCGTCGGGCTGCTGTCGTCCTCGTCCGGGTCCTCGGCACCCATCGAACTGATGAAGGTGCGCACCACGTCCATCGGGTGGCAGGTCTCGGGCAACTTGGCCAACAGCGACAGCTGGGATCGGTTCAGCCGGCGCGACGCGCGTTCTCGCTGGGAGAACAGCGCGAGCTGTTGGTCGTCGGGAAGCTCGCCGTGCCACAGCAAGTAGGCGACCTGCTCAAAGCTGCACTTCGCCGCCAGGTCCTGCACCGCGTAGCCACGATAGGTCAGGGAGTTGGTCTCCGGGACGACCTTGGAGATGGCGGTGGTGTCGACGACGACACCGGCCAGGCCCTTGTAGATGCGGGGTTGGCTGTCTTCGACGGCGCTCATCGCACGGCTCCTTGCGCGAAGTTGTAGATATCGGAATCGAATCGGTTGTAATCGGCGTAGCGCAGCAGCTCGTAAAGGCGGCTGCGGTGTTGCATGCGGGCTACGAGTCCGGATTGCGTTCCCGCGTCTGCGATCTCACGAAGGCCGGCCTCGACGGCGTGCATCGCCAACCGCAGCGTGGTCACGGGGTAGATCACCACGTTGTAGCCGAGGTCGGACAGCTGCCGGGCGCTCAGGAGCTCCGACTTGCCGAACTCGGTCATGTTGGCCAGCAATGGCGTGTCCACCGCGGCGCGGAACTGGGCGAATTCCGCTGGGGTGCGCAGCGCTTCGGTGAAGATCAGGTCGGCGCCCGCATCGGCATAGGCCTTGGCTCGGTCGATCGCCGCGGGGATTCCTTCGATCCCAACGGCGTCGGTGCGAGCGCAGATGATGAAATTCGGGTCCCGCCGCGCGGCGACGGCGGCCGTCAGGCGTTTGATCATCTCGTCTGTCGGCACCACGGCCTTGCCGTCGAGATGCCCGCACCGCTTCGGGTTTTCCTGATCCTCCAAATGGCAACCGGCCAGCCCGGCGTCCTCCAGCACGGTCACGGTGCGCGCCGCGTTCATCGGCTCACCGAAGCCGGTGTCGGCATCGATCAGGGTGGGCAGGTCGGTGACGGAGGCGATCTGTGCGCCGCGGGCGCTGACTTCGGTCAGGGTGGTCAGGCCGATGTCGGGCAGACCGAGGTCGGCCGACAACGCTGCCCCCGACACGTACACCCCGTCGAACCCGAACTCGCCAATCTGCTTGGCCACCAGCGGTGAGAAGGCTCCTGGGAACCGTTGCAGGCGGCCGGCTTTCAACGCGGCACGGAAGCGCGCCCGTTTCGTCGCCGCCGGGAGGGCGCCACCGATCGGCCCGCTCATCAGAAGATTCCCCGAGAGATTTTGGGCGCGTTGTCCAGCACCACCGGATCGACCGTGATGTTGAGCGCGGCCAACGCGCTCGCCTGCAGGTCCGGCAGGGCCTCGGCCGCTGAGAGGAACCGCTGCTGCTCGGTGTCGCTGACGATGCCCTCGGCCAGTTCTTTGAACTTTCCGATGTACTGCTTGCGGCCGAACGGCCGGGCCCCCAGCGGGTGCGCGTCGGCGACGGCGATCTCGTCGACGATGACCTCACCGTTTTTCAGGGTGACTTCGGCGCGCGCGCCGAACGCCTTCTCCGCGGGGTCCGTGGAGTGGTAGCGCCGGGTCCATTCGGGATCCTCGATCGTCGAGACCTTGCGCCACAGCTCGATGGTGTCGGGCCGGTGGGCTCGCTGCGGCGCGTAAGACCTTTCGTGATGCCAGGTTCCGTCCTGCAGCGCGACCGCGAAGATGTACATCACCGAATGGTCCAGCGTTTCGCGGGAGGCATCCGGGTCGAACTTCTGCGGGTCGCCCGCTCCGGTGCCGATCACGTAGTGGGTGTGATGGCTGGTGTGCAGCACGATCGTCGCGACCTGCTCCAGATCGCCGATACTCTCGCGCATCCGGCGGGCGAGGTCGATCAGCGCCTGACTCTGGTATTCGGCGGAATGCTCCTTGGTGTAGCTGTCCAGGATCGCGCGCTTCGGCTCACCGGGTTCGGGGAGCGGGACCCGATACGTGTGGTCGGGCCCCGAGAGCAGCCACGCGATCACCCCGTCCTCGCCCTCCCAGATGGGGGCGGGCGCCGCCTCGCCGCGCATGGCGCGGTCGACGGCTTCGATGGCGACCTTGCCGGCCCAGGCCGGCGCGTAGGCCTTCCAGCTGGAGATCAGGCCCTTGCGTGACTGCCGGGTGGACGTGGTCAAGTGCAGTGCCTGACCGATGGCCTGGTAGACGGTCTCCTTGTCGAGACGCAGCATGGCGCCCAGGCCCGCGGCCACCGACGGGCCCAAATGAGCGACGTGATCGATCTTGTGCTCGTGCAAGCAGATTCCCTTGGCCAGATCGATCTGGACCTCGTAGCCGGTGGCGATGCCGCGGATCAGGTCGGCTCCGCTGATCCCGAGGTGCTGGGCCACCGCGACCAGCGGGGGGATGTTGTCGCCCGGGTGGGAGTACTCGGCGGCCAGGAAGGTGTCGTGGAAGTCCAGTTCGCGCACGGCGACTCCGTTGGCCCAGGCCGCCCACTCCGGTGAGTAGTCGCCCTCGATCCCGAAGACTTTGGCGCCCTTGGACGGGTGCGCCCGCGCCTGGGCGCGGGCGGCGGCCACTGGGCGACGGGTGATCGACGCGGCTGATACCGCGGCGTTGTCGATGATCCGGTTAATCACCATCGCCTCGGTATCCGCGGGCACGGCGACCGGGTCGGCCGCGACCTCGGCCAACTTCCAGGCCAGGTGCTCCTCGCGGGGGAAGTCGTCGGCGCTGCGCCGGGTTCGAACGTCGTGAATCCGCATAACTCGCACCATACGCAGACGCGGCTACCGGGGTAAATGCCCTGTAAAAGCGAAATCATGTGTCCTTGACCGCGACGTTTTGCGAATCTTGCGTAAAGGCGGGGCGTACTGTGTGGCGGGTGGCGAAGACGTTCGCCGGCGCACGGTTACGGCGTTTGCGCGAGGAGCAGGGGTTGACCCAGGTGGCGCTGGCGCGCGTCCTGGGGTTGTCGACCAGCTACGTCAATCAACTGGAAAACGATCAGCGTCCGATCACCGTCCCGGTCCTGCTCACCCTCACCGATCGGTTCGACTTACCCGCGCATTACTTCGCGCCGGAGTCGGACGCTCGCTTGGTGTCGGACCTGCGTGAAGTCCTTGCCGATGCGTCTGCCACGCCCGCGCAAGTCGAGGAGCTCGTCGCCCGCATGCCCGCGGTCGGCCAGACGCTGGTCAATCTGCATCGGCGGCTGCACGACACCACCGCCGACCTCGAAGCGCTGCACAGTCGCGCCAATGTCGACATGTCGGGAATAGCCCAGCAGCCAATGCCGTTCGAAGAGGTCCGCGACTTCTTCATCGGCGAACTGGACACCGCCGCGGAAGACATGTTCAACGAAAACGGTTTGCGCATCGGCGGTCTCGACGGCCGGCTCGCGGAGCTGCTCGCCGCCAGGCTGGGCGTCACGGTGGTGATCGACGACGGTCAAACGTTGGATCCCAACTCCAAGCGCCTGTTTGCGCCCGATTCGAAGACCGTGTATTTGGCCAGGTGGCTTCATCCCGGCCAGCGGGCCTTTCAGCTCGCCACCCAGATCGCTCTGCTCACCCAGGAGAGATTGATTACCGGGATCATCGCCGGCGACGATCAGCTCAGTGACGATGCGCGCGGCGTGGCCCGCATCGGTCTGGCCAACTATTTCGCCGGCGCGCTGCTGTTGCCCTACCAGAGATTCCTCGATGCCGCCGAAAGTGTCCGCTATGACATCGACCAGCTGGCAAGACGATTCGAGGTGGGCTTCGAAACCATCTGCCACCGGCTGTCCACCCTGCAACGCCCCAGCGCCCGCGGTGTGCCGTTCATCTTCGTTCGTACCGACAGCGCGGGAAACATTTCAAAACGCCAATCCGCCACGGCATTTCACTTTTCCCGCGTCGGCGGAAACTGCCCTCTGTGGGTGGTGCATCACGCGTTTTCCCGGCCCGGGCAGTTCCTGACGCAAGTCGCACAGATGCCCGATGAGCGGACGTATTTCTGGATCGCCAGGACCACGACGAGCGAGCCGAGCCGTTATCTCGGTCCGGACAAGACCTTCGCCATCGGGCTGGGCTGCGACGTCGCCCATGCCGAGAAGCTCATCTACTCCGTCGGAATCGATCCGACCAACGCCGAATCGATCGTGCCGATCGGCGCGGGCTGCAAGATATGCGACCGGCCCGCGTGTCCGCAGCGAGCTTTCCCCTATCTCGGTCGCCCGGTGCATGTCGACCCGCACAGCAGCACGGATCTTCCCTATCCGCCGGAGATTACGGGCTGATGGCGGTCAGATCGGGACGCCCGCCGCCGCCTAGCTGTACCCGGCACGGTGAAACTCGGTTGAATTCGCCGCGCTAGTACCGTCAAGGCCCTTTGCGCAGCGCTTGGATTGCGGTGTCGAGGTCTCGGAGGGCTCGCTGGACAAGCGCGGTCATGGATTTCCGATTTCCGGGTTGCAGCCAGCTCTGGAAGGCATCGCCGAGGGCGAGTGCGCCGAAGTTGGCGGCCAGGTTCGCGACAGGCGGTTTTACCCCGCGCGCGACCAGCGCGTCTGCTATCGCCGTTGTCAGGGCGGCGGCTTTGAGCAGGTCTCGCTCTTTGAGTTCGGGATTGGCGTCGATGACGGCTTGACGTTTGGCCACGAATTCGCGGCGGTCGTCTGTGAAGCCGGCGGCGAACGCGGTCAGTGCGGCCCCGATCGCTTCCATGGGGCCGGCCGCGGCGGGCGCACCGGCGATGGCGTCGGCGAACATGCCGCGGTAGGCATCCTGGCCGCGGAATAGAATCTCGCGTTTGTCGGCGAAGTGACGAAAGAACGTCCGTTTGGTCAATCCCGCGCGCTCAGCGATCTCGACGACCGTGACGTCCTCATATCCGCGCTCGGCGAACAATTCCACCGCCGCGGCTCCCAATCGCTCGGCCGCGTTGGGTTCCCACCGACTCATGCCCGCATTCTAAAGCGCGAAGATGTAGTGATGACACCAAGTGCCGGTTTGGTGTAGTGTGATGACACCTGGTGCCGTGAAATCGGCGGGATACCACCTTCTGCGCAGACAGGAATCGGAATGAAGGATCTTCGCGCAGCCTACGGCCAGTACGCACTCGCGACCGGGGCGTCCTCGTCGAGACCGCGCCGGATGGGCCCTGAGACGGAAGTAGCCTCTACTGCAGCGTATTTCGAGAGGAGTCACCCCTTGCACATTCCTGGCATGCCAGTCGATATCCCTGACGAAATGCTTTCGGCGGTGCTCCGGCCCGAATTCGACACTCTGGCGCCGGTCGAAGTCTTCCCCGGGGTAGCGAGTCATCTGGATCGCCCGTACGCCACTCGCATCGGATTTCGGCAACTCACCATGGATCTGCACATCCCGCACCATCCCGCGGCCACACCGGTTCCCGTGGTCGTGTACGCACATCCGGGAGGCTTTTTCACCGGCAGCAAGCAAATGGGCCCATGGCGGTTTCTGCTCGAGGCTGGGCTGGCGGTGGTGTCGGTCCAGTACCGGCTCAGTGGCGAGGCCGTCTTTCCTGCGGCCATCCAAGATGTCGCTGCGGCCGTGCGCTGGGTGCGGATCAACGCCGATCGCTACAGCTTGGATTCTGAGCGCATCGTGGGCTTCGGTTCCAGCGCAGGCGCGTATCTCATCAGCGCCGTTGCGCTCGCCGGAGACAACAGCGACCTGGTGAGCAGCACCGAACCCTACTCGGAGGTGTCCTGTGGTCTGACTGCTGTCGTGGAGCACCACGGGCCCACCGATTTCCTCAAACACGATGAAGACGCACACCCCGACGCCATCGAACGAATGCACGGTCCCGACAGCACACTGGCGCGCTTCTTCGGATTCGTGCCATCCAGCCGGCCGCAGGTGGTTGAGCGGGGAAACCTGTGCCGCCTGGCGCGTCCCGGCGCGCCACCCTTCCTGATCGCCCACGGGGACAGGGATCGTCGCGTCGGCATCGAGCAGAGCCGGCGCCTGCATCGCGCACTCACAGCCGTGGGGGTCCGGGCGGACCTGGTGGAGATCGTCGGCGGCGACCACGGGTCTGCTCACTTCAACGCGGCTCCGCTGCATCACAGAACGCGGGCATTCCTCGAATCTGTTCTGGCAGTGCCCCTATCCCGTTGACCACGACACCACTGATCGGAGAACTCACATGCACACGATGAAGCGAATTCAGTACCACCGCTACGGTGGACCGGACGTCATGCGGCTCGAAGGCTTCGAGCCCAGGAAACTCGGCGCCGACGATGTTCTCGTCCGGGTGCGCGCGGCCGCTGCTAACCCGATGGACTTCGTAATCCGAAACGGCGCGATGAAGATGGTGACCGGCCGAACCTTCCCACGTGGGATGGGTTACGACTTCGCCGGCATCGTCGAGGCAGTCGGCGACGACGTGACTCGGGTGCGGGTGGGCGACGAAGTGCTCGGGGGGCCGCCGATCAAGTGGTCAGGCGCGTTCGCTGACGTGGTCGTCGCCGAAGAGAAGGGTGTCGTCAGGAAGCCCGCTGCCTTGACGTTCGAGGCGGCGGCCGCCGTTCCCACTGTCGGTTTGACCGCCTACCAAGCCCTGTTCAACCAAGGGAAGCTGCAGCGTGGCGAGTCGGTGTTCGTGCACGGATGCCTTGGGGGAGTGGGTCGCTCGGCGGTGCAACTCGCGTTGGCACACGGGGCGGCCGTGGCGGGAAGCTGCCGGGCCGGCTCGGCGGACGAGGCACGCGAACTCGGTATCGATCCGATCGTCGACTTCGACTTCGATCCCATCCCCCTCACCCGCCGATTCGATGTCGTCCTGGACACCGCCGGCACGTTACCGGTCAGAGACTCCCGAAAGATGTTGACGCCCAACGGTCGTATCATCAGCGTCAAGCCGAGTCCAGCGAACATGGTCAGGAGCGCCCTGCCGGGCCCATTCCACGTCGTGATCGCCAAGGCAGTCACAACCGATATCGAGGCCGTCGCGCGAGCCGCCGGCGCAGGGGTGCTGCGGCTACCCATCGCCCAAACGGTGCCACTATCGCAAGCAATCTCAGCCCTTACGCAACTCGAACAAACCAGATTCGCCAAGCGGGGCAAGCTCATTATTGTGCCTGACTAAGCCAGTCGGCCGGCGACACCAAACGCCGCGAACAGGACTGGAGCGAGCCGCCTCCCCACCAGATGAGTATGCGGTAGTCACGGCGGGGACGTAATGTTGCGCTGAGCCCTTCACCGGATTGGGGAAACAGTATGCCCAGGGTAGCGATTCTCGATGACTACGCGGGCGTGGCCTTACAGGCTGCCGACTGGTCACCCGTGCAAAAGCGCTCCGAGGTAACCGTTTTCGACCGCCACCTGGCCGGGGACGAGGCGGCCGATGCGCTGCGGCCGTTCGACGTGGTGTGCACCCTGCGTGAGCGGATGGCCTTTCCCCGCACCCTGATCGAGCGGCTGCCGGACCTGAAGCTGATCACGATCGTCGGCAGGAGCCTGCCGAACCTGGACATGGCCGCAGCGACCGAACACGGGATATTGGTGGCGCACTCGGATTTCGCCCATCCCCGATTCAGGTCCATGCGCGACGCCACGCCGGAACTCGCCTGGGGGCTGATGATCGCGACGGTGCGCAATCTCGCCGACGAGCATCGCAACATGCGGGCCGGCGGCTGGCAGAGCAGCGCGGGTATGACCCTGTCCGGCAAGACCCTCGGGCTGCTCGGTCTGGGTAGGGTCGGCAGACGCATGGCCGAATACGGCAGGGTCTTCGGCATGGATGTCATTGCGTGGAGCCAGAATCTCACCGAGGACGCCGCCACCAGCGTGGGCGCCCGCCGCGTAGAGAAGGCCGCTCTGTTCGAATCCTCTGACGTGGTCTCCATTCATCTGGTGCTCTCGGAACGCACCCGGGGACTGGTCGGCGCGGCCGAGCTGGCGCTGATGAAGCCGCATGCCTACCTGATCAACACCTCCAGGGGCCCGATCGTCGACGAGGCGTCCCTGCTGACCGCGCTGGAAGCCGGGCGCATTGCCGGGGCCGGGCTGGACGTCTACGACACCGAGCCGCTGCCGAAAGACCATCGGCTGCGGCTGCTTCCGAACGTGACGCTGTCTCCCCACCTGGGGTACGTCACGCGGGAAATGCTGGGCGCCTTCTACTCGGACTCGGTGGAATCGGTGGTGGCCTGGCTGGACGGGGCGCCCATCCGGATCGCCAATCCCGAAGTGGCGCGGCGCCGTTGAGCGGATTTACTTCCGCTTCCAGTGTGGACTTTTGACCGCGTCCAGCGCATCGGTGACGTAGCGGTCCAGTGGCCACGGTTTCCCGGACTGCCGCACCCACTGCTGGAAGGCGAAATCGGCAGCCGCGAAGGCGAGTTGGACCAGCAGCCCGGGACGGATATCGGCCGAGGGATCGACGCCCATCCGTTCGGCGATGAGCTTGGTGGCCCGCTCCTTGTCGGCCGGCCGGTGCACCGTGACCTTGTCGAGTAGGTCGGGAACCACCAGCAGGGCTTCGCGCCACTCCTCGGTGTCGGCCTGCTCGAATGAGCGGGTCCGCGTGATGATGGCGTTGATCAGCGCGACATCGGGTGACTCGGCGGCGGGCCGGCCCTCGAGGAGATTGACGATCGCGGCGCCACCATAGCGCACCGGTGCGAGCAGAAGCTCTTCCTTCGCGGGCACGTGCCGGAAAAACGTGCGCGGGGAAACGCCTGCGGCCGTGGCGATTTCCTCGGTGGTCACCGAGTCGTAGCCGCGCTCGACGAACAGGCGGAACGCCGCACGCCGGATCTCGGCCCGGATCTGCGCGCGCTGCCGGTCGCGGAGCGACACTGGCCTGGTCGGAAAGGTCATCGGAAGCAGCCGATCCCGCCGTCGACGTGAATGGTCTGCCCGGTGATGAAGGTGGCGTCATCGCCGAGTAGGAACGCCACCAGCGCACCCACGTCGGTGCGGACGTCCCCGATGCGCTTCAATGGAACCCGCCCCACGGCCTTGTCGTATTCCCTGGGCGCGAACGACTTCCAGAACTTGACGCCGTCTGATTCGGCGAAGGGGCAGATGACATTGACGCGGATGTTGTCGCGCCCCCATTCCAGCGCGGCCACCTTGGACAGCCCGCGGATGCCCTCCTTGGCGGCGGCGTAGCCGCCCCACTTCGGCTCGCCGCCGGTGCCCGTCCCCGAACCGAGGTTCACGATCGACCCGCCGCCGGCCTCGACCATCAACGGGTGCACGGCCTGCATCAGCAGGAACGTCGCGCGCGGGCCCACGTCGTAGCCGAGCGCCAGGTCTTCAGTGGTGATGTCGACGAATGCCTTGGGCTCGTTGGTGGCGATCGCGTTGTTGACCAGACCGTGCACCGTGCCGAATGCGTTGACCGCCGCGGCCGCGATACGCTGCGCGCTGTCCGGGTCGCGAAGATCGGCGACGAGCTGTTCCACCCGTCCTATCGTCTTGAGTTCGGTGGTGGTGCTGTTGAGGGCCTCTTCCTGGATGTCCACCAGTAGCACCTGTGCGCCGCGTTCGAGCAGCGCGGTGGCGGCGCCCTTTCCGACGCCTTGGGCGGCACCGGTGACGATAGCGACGTGCCCCCGCATCGAATCGGGGTGGCTGTAGCTCATCCGGCGGGCCCCAGCCGCAGCGACGCGAGGTTCGGCGCCGGACGACCGGCGAACAAAGGCAAGTCGAGGTAGGTCTTGATGCCCGGTTCGGCGGCGCAGACGTCGGGGATGGCGTTGATGCAGTGGTTGGCGGTGACGACGACGCCGGGGTTCTTCACCAAGCCTTCCGCGATCGTCTCCGGCTGCAGACCCTTGAAGGTAAGGCTCACGTCGGGGTCGCCGGTGATCTCCACCTCGAAGCGCTCGCCCCGGTCGCCGAAGTGCCAGGCCGGGTCCAGGTTCTCTTCACCCATCAGCCAGTTGACCGCCGCGGTGATGACCGGCTCGCCGTCAACCAGCGCCTGCCAGCGGAACCGGCGCGCGGCCACCGTGCCGGTCGTGATCGGGAAGGCGTCGTAGTCGATGTCGGCGGTCGCCACGGCGACGTCCTGGATGGTCCTGATGTTGGGATCGATGCGAAAGCCCATGTGATCGGCGATCATTCGGACCGACTGTTTGAAGCCCGCTTCGAGCAGCCCGGCCATCGGCCCTTCGGTCGCTTCCTCGGGGGTGCCGCCGAACCCCATGATGTGGCGCACCACGTCCGGCGCGTTGTAGGTGCGGATGTCGGAGAACTCCTCGGCACGCACATGGGTGATCGCCGACGACAGTGAGGAAATCATGAGCGGGAAGCGTTCGGTGATGCCGCCGGGGTGAATGCCCGAACCATGCAGCGTCACACCGCTTTCCGTCGCCGCGTCGGCGACGGCCCGGTGACGCTTGTTGTCCGGATCGGGATAGACCCAGCCGACGGGGGTGACCACGTTCTTGCCGGAACGGAGGATGGCGATCACTTCGTCGTCATTGGGTATCAATGGGCTGTACATGACGCAGTCGGCGTCCAGCGCCAGTATTTCGTCGATGCTGTTGGTGGCGGTGACGCCGAGCTCCTGCGTCCCGACGATCCGGCCGACGTCGACACCGTTTTTCTCCGCGCTGTGCACCCAGCACCCCACCAGCTCGAGCTGTGGGTGATTGATGACGCACTCGATCGCCGCTTTGCCCACGCCGCCGGTGGCCCACTGGATGACACGGAGTTTGGCTGGGCTACCCATCATTGACCTCCCGGACGGACGGTACGCGCTGGCGAATGAATTGGCAGGCTATGACTTGGTGACAGTGACTGTCAACAACGAACGGTTTGTGAGAGGGTTTGTTGATGAGCGTCCTCGACGGCAAGATCGCGATCGTCACCGGCACCAGCCGCGGCGTGGGCGTGGGCATCGCCCATGAACTGTTGCGCGCCGGTGCGACAGTGGTCGGCTGCTCGCGCTCACCGCTCGACACCATCCCGGGCATAGAACCGGACTGGGCGGACCGCGCTTCCCAGAAGGTGTGCGATCAGGGCGACCATCGCTCGATCGATGCGTTCGTCGCCGACGTCGTGGCCACCCACGGTCGGGTCGACATTCTGGTGAACAATGCCGGCGGTACCGTTCCGGCGCCGCACGCCGAGAGCATTCCCGAACTGGTGCAACGCATTCAGGGCGCGCCCGCGGACGAGGACGAATACGCGCGCACGGCTCTGTTTCACGCCTTCGCCGTGCAGATGAACCTCATCAGCCCGCTGTGGTTCGCCATCCGCGCCTATCGGCAGATGCAAACTCAGGACGGCGTCGGCTGCATCATCAACATCTCCAGCGGCGCCGGACATCCGGCCGGATCCCCAACCCTGGTCTCCTACGGGGCGGCCAAAAGCGGTCTCAACCACCTCACCCGCTCGCTGGCCGAAGAGTGGGGGCCCACGGTGCGGGTCAACTGCATCGCGCTGGGCCCCACGATGACGGAGAATTTCCGATCATTCGTGTTACCCAAGGACGACCCCGATGGCGCCAAATATTTCGCCGCCGTCCCGTTGCACCGCGCCGGTGAGCCCGCCGAAGTCGGGCGGGTCTGCGTTTTTCTGGCCGGTGGACAGGCCGACTTCGTCAACGGCACCACCATCGAATGCGACGGCGGGATGCTGCCCGGCGTGCTCTACGAGGCGGGCTTGAAGACCATCACAGATCTGCTGTAACGGCCCCCGCATCCTTCTAAATGGGAACCAGCGCAAGGAGATTCACATGAGCGGCTTGGAACCGACGCCCGAGCAGTTCGCCGCCCTCGCGGCGCGACCGGCTGATGCGCCGGTGGTGATGGTCAACCTGTTGAAGTTCAAGCCCCAGGGTGGCCTGGAGAGTTACCTACAGTACGGCCAGGAAGTGGTGCCGCACCTGGAACGCGTCGGCGCGAGGCTGCGCTACGCCGGGGGAGCGCCGTCGGTGGTGATCGGCGATGGCGAACACCCTTGGTGGGACGCGATTCTCATCGTCGAGTATCCAACCCCGCAGGCCTTCATCGATATGGTGACCACCCAGGAGTACGCCAAGGTGCACGAGCACCGCGCCGCGGCGCTGGAGCGCGGAGATTTGATCGCGACCTCGACATGGTCGGTGGTCACCCAATGAACTGACGCCGGTCCGATCACGAAAGGCTTTCCGGATCAGGCCTAAATGGGTGTAATAGGTGGATGGAACTGATAATGCCCACCGACGCGATCTTTCTTCTGGGAGAATCTCGCGAACATCCCATGCACGTCGGAGGCTTGCAGTTGTTCGAGCCGCCGCCGGGCGCCGGGCGCGGCTTCGTTCGAGAGCTCTACAAGAGCCTGGCCGATCAGCGGGATTTCCAGCCCACCTTTCGCAAGCATCCCGCGAGCTTTGTCGGTGGAATCGCGAACCTGGGCTGGTCGTACGACGACGCCGTCGACATCGACTACCACGTTCGGCGTTCGGCGCTGCCGTCGCCCAAACGGGTTCGTGAACTGCTCGAGCTCACCTCGCGGTGGCATAGCAGCCTGCTCGATCGGCACCGCCCGCTGTGGGAGACGCACATCGTCGAAGGCCTGAAAGACGGCCGGTTCGCCATCTACACCAAGGTGCACCACGCATTGATCGACGGCGTCTCCGCGCAGAAACTGATGCAGCGCGCATTGACCACCGACCCCGAGGACACCGAGATTCGCGCCCCATGGACTCTGCGCAAACCCAAGCGTAAATCCAATCCCGCGTCCCCATTGAGCTCATTGGCCCGCACGGCGGGATCCCTTGCGGCACTGGCCCCCTCGACGATAGGGCTGGCGCGTGCGGCGCTGTTCGAGCAACAGCTGACGTTGCCTTTCGGGGCGCCGAAGACGATGTTGAACGTCAAGATCGGCGGCGCCCGCCGGTGCGCCGCGCAGTCCTGGTCACTGGACCGCATCAAGAACGTGAAGAAGGCCGCGGGAGTCACGGTGAACGACGTGGTCTTGGCGATGTGCTCGGGCGCCCTGCGCTACTACCTGCTCGAGCAGGACGCGCTGCCGGACACTCCGCTGATCGCGATGGTCCCGGTGAGCCTGCGCACCGAGGAAGAGGCCGACGCCGGCGGCAATCTGGTCGGAGCAATCCTGTGCAACCTCGCGACCGACGCCGACGATCCCGCGCAGCGTCTGCTGACCATCAGCGACTCGATGCGCAGCAACAAAAAGGTGTTCTCCCAATTGCCGCGGTTTCAGGCGCTGGCGCTGTCGGCCGTCAATACCTCGGCATTGGCGCTGGCGGCAGTCCCGGGCTGGGTCTCTTCGACGTCACCGCCGTTCAACATCATCATCTCGAACGTGCCGGGCCCCACGCAGCCGATCTACTACGGCGGCGCCCGGCTCGACGGCAACTACCCGCTGTCCATCGCGCTGGACGGCCAAGCGCTCAACATCACGCTGGCCAGCAACGCCGGCAATCTGGACTTCGGCCTGGTCGGATGCCGGCGCAGCGTGCCGCACCTGCAACGGCTGCTCGCGCACCTGGAGTCCTCGCTCAAGGATCTGGAACGCGCTGTGGGAGAATAGGTCTCGATGGCAAAGCTGAGCGCGGGTGTGATGTTGTACCGGACCTGCGGCAGCGTCGTCGAAGTCTTGGTCGCGCATCCGGGTGGGCCGTTCTGGGCCCGCAAAGATGACGGCGCGTGGTCGATCCCGAAAGGCGAGTACACCGACGGGGAGGATCCCTGGGCGGCCGCGCAGCGCGAGTTCTTCGAGGAGCTGGGGCTTCCCGTGCCGGCCGGGCCCCGCATCGACCTCGGTCAGCTGAAGCAATCCGGCGGCAAGGTCGTGACCGCCTTCGCCGTACACAGCGACCTCGACATCGCCGACGCGCGCAGCAACACGTTCGAAATGGAGTGGCCGAAAGGATCGGGCACGCTGCGGGAGTTTCCCGAAGTCGATCGCGTGGGCTGGTTCGCGGTGGCAACCGCACGCGTCAAACTGCTGAAAAGTCAGCTCGGCTTTCTCGATCGCCTGATGGCGGACCCGGGCCTGGCCGGACTATCCGAAGGGACATGACATGCAAACGCTGCGAACACCCGACGACCGGTTCGACCATGTCCTCGATTTCCCTTACACCCCAAGGTATTGCGAAGTATCCGACGACGAAGGCGGCACGCTGCGGGTGGCCTGGGTCCAGGACGGCCCGGAAACCGCCGATCCGATCCTCATGCTGCACGGCGAACCGTCGTGGTCATATCTGTACCGCAAGATGATTCCGATACTGGTTGCGGCCGGCCATCGAGTCATCTGCCCGGACCTGGTCGGTTTCGGCCGCTCGGACAAGCCGACCCGCCGCGAAGACCACAGCTACGCCCGGCACGTCGGGTGGATGCGGGCGGTGGCGTTCGATGTGCTCGACCTGCAGAACGTCACCCTGGTAGGTCAGGACTGGGGCGGGCTCATCGGATTGCGGCTTGCCGCAGAGCATCCCGAACGATTCGCTCGGTTGGTCGTCGCCAACACCGGGCTGCCGAATGGCGAACAGCCCATGGCCGACGTCTGGTGGAAATTCCGCGACGCCATAACCTCGGCGCCGGCGCTGAACGTCGGCGCGTTCGTCCAGGGCGGTTGTCGCCAAAAGATGAGCGAAGAGGCGCGCGCCGGCTATGACGCGCCGTTTCCCACCGACGACTACTGCGCCGGGCCGCGCGCCATGCCCGGTCTGGTGCCCACCTCACCGGACGACCCCGCCGCGGCGGCCAACAAGACCGCCTGGACGAAGCTTTCGGTGAGCGCGACGCCCATGCTGGTCGCCTTCAGCGACAGCGACCCGATCACCGGGCCGATAGCCGCCATCTTCGAGCGGCAGATGCGCGGCGCTCAGGGGATCGAACACCCAGTGATCGAGGGCGCCGGGCATTTCCTACAGGAGGACGCCGGAGCGCAGCTGGCCGGCCACATCGTGGAGTTCCTGCGCCGCTGAATAGGGCGCTGCCGGCAGGCGGGCACAATGTCAGGATGACGACCGCGCCCGCCGAGTCCACCAAACCCGACGAATTGTTGGTACGGCTGTTGGACCCGGCGGTCCGTGCGGACCCCTACCCGCTGTTCGCGCAGTTTCGTGAACGCGGGTCGTTCGCGTTGCCGGAGGGCAACCTCGCGGTGTTCTCGACGTACCGTGACTGCGACGACGCCTTGAGGCATCCGTCGTCGAGCAACGACCGGAACAAGTCGACAGCGGCCCGCGCCCAGATCGAGGCGCAGACCCGACAGCTCATCGAGGCCGGTGCCGAGGTGCCGGTGCCGAGCCCGCCGGGGTTCCTATTTCTGGACCCGCCGGACCACACCCGGTTGCGCAAACTGGTCAGCAAAGCGTTCGCGCCCAAAGTGGTGAACGCGCTGCAGCCCGACATCACCGCGCTGATAGACGGGTTGCTCGACCGCATCGCCGACAAGGGTCGGTTCGAAGTCGTCGAAGACCTCGCCTACCCATTGCCGGTGGCGGTCATTTGCCGACTGCTCGGCGTACCCCTGGAGGACGAACCGGAATTCAGCCGGGTGTCCGCGCTGCTGGCGCAATCGCTGGACCCGTTCGTCGCCTTCACCGGAACGCCGTCAGACAACCTGAAAGAGCGGATGGCCGCCGGAACGTGGCTGCGGGCCTATCTGCATGGGCTGATCGACCGGCGACGCTCGCGGCCCGGCGACGACCTGATGTCCGGCCTGATCGCCGTGGAAGAGTCGGGCGACCAACTGACCGCCGAGGAGATCGTTTCCACCTGCGTCCTGTTGCTGGTCGCCGGTCACGAAACGACGGTGAACCTGATCGGCAACGCGGTGCTGGCGATGCTGCGCCAGCCGTCGCAGTGGACCGCGCTGGGCGCCGACGCCAACCGTGTGCCCGCGGTCATCGAAGAGACGTTGCGCTACGACCCGCCGGTGCAGATGATCGCCCGAACCGCAGGCGCCGACATGACCATTGGGGGCATCGAGGTGCCCAGGGGCGACATCATGATGCTGCTGACGGCCGCCGCCCAGCGCGATCCCGCCGAATATGACCGGCCCGACGTGTTCGATCCGGATCGTAAGGCCTTGCGGCACTTAGGATTCGGACGCGGCGCGCATTACTGCCTGGGTGCGCCACTGGCCAGGCTGGAAGCCGGGGTGGCCCTGTCGGCGGTGACCGCGCGTTTCCCGAACGCCCGATTGGACGGTGAGCCCGAGTACAAGCCCAACGTCACGCTGCGCGGGCTATCGCAGCTCATGGTCAGGGTCTAATCCCGTTCCCACGGCGGACTTTCACCCATCTTTGTGTAGTACTTCGCCAGGTGGCTCTTGATCCGATCGACATCGGACTTGGGCACGTCGATACCGCCGCGTGCCCCATCGATGATCGCGCCCGCCGCCATCACGCCGCGTGGCACTGCCTTCAGACCGCCGTCGATGACGTCGGCGATCAGCAGCTTGTAGGCAGTGAAGTTGTCCTTTTTGTCGCCGTCGTACCAGACGTGCGCGTCGCGGTATTTCTGGTTCGGACCGTCCAGCGCGTCGGCCCATTTACGCACCCGCTTTTCGGCCGCGTCCCCGTCCCATTTGCGGTCGCGATCGGCCAACGGCAGGTCTTGAAAGGCTGTGACTGACATGGTTGCCGCGTGCCCGCCTCGGATGCCGATCAAACCCGGCCAAACCGGGTAGTTCGCGCTCGCGCAAGCGGTAGCGTCGTTGGCGGGAGGCAACCATGAAGCGCCACATCGTTTCAGGATTAGCCGGCCTGGTGATGGCCGCGGGGCTGGTCGTCGCAGCGCCGCCGGCAAGCGCCGGCTGTGTGTACGGGGGACCGGTTCTGAGCAAGTGCGACGGACCCGTCCAGCCGGACGGCACCTGGCAACGCTGTGTGACAGTCACCCAATTCGTTCCCCATGGCGCCAGTTCCTACCTCGTGCCCGAGAATCACTGCGATCTGATGGGTCCCGACCAGCATCCGGCGGATCTCGGCTTCGCCGATCCGCCGGCGCACATCGACTGAGCTTGCCCGGCTTGGGTGGCCGAGTTTGTCGGACCTCACTGCAATGCTGGTGTCATGTCCCCGACCGCGACTGCAGCCAGCGTCGAAATGCGACCCAAGGATCGTCTCGAGGTGCTCTTCGAGGAGATGGCGGAGTTGGCCGGTCAGCGCAACGCGATTGACGGGCGCATGGTGGAGATCGTGGCCGAGATCGATCGCGACGGGCTGTGCGGGATCACCGGTGCCCGGTCGGTACCGGCGTTAGTGGCCTGGAAGCTGGGCTGCTCATCGGCAAACGCCCACACGATTGCGGCCATCGCTGGCCGGCTTGAGGAATTGCCCCGCTGTGCGGCCGGGTTGCGGGAGGGCCGGTTGTCGCTGGATCAGGTCGGGGTGATCGCCGCCCGGGGAGGGGTGGGGTCTGATGAGCATTATGCGCAGCTGGCCAGTGTCGCCACGGTCAACCAGCTGCGTACCGCGGTCAAGCTGGAACCACGACCGGCACCAGAACCGCGGCCCGAGCCCGAGCGCTCGATCCGCAAGACCTCCGATGAGGCGGGCGCCTGCTATCGGATCAGACTTGACCACTTGGATGCCGCGAAATTCGATGCGGCGCTGGCGTCGCATCGTGATGCGCTGATCACCCAATGGAAACACGACCACGGCCAGGGCAACGACGCACATGTTTCGGCCGATCAGCGGCCGCCGTTGCCGGGCACGCTCGAGGCGTTCCTGCGCCTGGTCGAGGCCGGCTGGGATGCTGAGGCGGCCCGCCGCCCGCACGGCCAGCACACCACCGTGGTGGTGCACGTCGACGTGGAAAAGCCCGCGGCGGCGTTGCATCTGGGTCCGCTGCTGTCCGACGCCGAACGGCGCTACCTGAGCTGTGATGCCACTTGTGAAGCCTGGTTTCACCGCGACGGCGAAGTCATAGGCGCCGGCCGTGCGACGCGGGTGATCAGCCGGCGGCTGCGCCGCGCGCTGGAGCATCGCGACCGGATGTGCGCGGTGCCAGGCTGTGGGGCCACCCGTGGCCTGCACGCCCATCACCTCCGGCACTGGGAAGACGGCGGGCCCACCGAACTGGCCAACCTGGTGTTGCTATGCCCGTACCACCACCGGCTGCACCACCGCGGCGTCATCATCATCACCGGACCCGCCGACAACCTCAGCGTCACCGACAACTCCGGGCGACCCCTGCACCCGGGATCGCTCGCGCGCCCACCAACCCAACCTCCACCCGCGGTCTCACCCTGCCGTGGGCCGCTCGGCGAACGCGCCGACTGGTGGTGGTACACACCGTTCCAACCCCAACCACCACCGACAAGCAACTAGGTTTTGGATCGCAGCCCAAAAACGTTGGGGTGTCAAGGAACTCGTACGAGACGCCGTCCGGCCGGCATCGACCGCCGATCTAGCCCGAACCGAGTCCCGGCACGATTTCGCCGAGGCTGAAGGTCACCGGCTGTTCGAGCTGTTCGTAGGTGCACGAGCGGGGTTCGCGGTCCGGACGCCACCGATTGAACTGCGCGGTATGACGAAACCGCTGGCCTTCCATGTGGTCGTAACGGACCTCGACTACCCGCTCAGGCCGCAGCGGCACGAACGACAGGTCCTTGCCCGCGTTCCAGCGCGAGAATTCGTTCTTGCGAGGGGTCCGCTCGCCGGCTTCGTGCGCGGCCCAATTCCATGGGTGATTCTCGAAATCGGTGACGAGCGGCTGCAGTTCGTCGAACAGCCGGCGCCGCTCGGCCATGGGGAACGCGCCGATCACCCCGACCGACGCGAGCTGGCCATCATCCTGATAGAGACCGAGCAGCAACGAACCGATGGCTCCGGCGCCGGACTTGTGCACCCGATAGCCGGCGACCACGCAGTCGGCGGTCCGCTCGTGCTTGATCTTGAACATGATCCGCTTGTCCGGTTGGTACGTGATGTCCAGCGGCTTGGCGATCACGCCGTCGAGGCCGGCGCCCTCGAATTCGTCGAACCAGCGCTGCGCGGTGCCCAGATCGGTCGTCGCCGGTGTGACATGGATCGAGGGCCCCGAGGCCGCCAAGGCGTCGACCAGGGCGGCGCGCCGTTCGCCGAAGGGGCGTCGCGTGTAGTCGTCGTCGCCGAGGGCGAGCAAATCGAACGCGATGAAGGACGCCGGCGTGGCCTTGGCGAGCATCTGCACCCGCGAGTCGGCCGGATGGATGCGTTGTTGCAGCGCCTCGAAATCCAGCCCGGCCCCGGTGGCGATGACGATCTCACCGTCGATCACGCAGCGCTGCGGCAGCTCGGCCCGGACCGCGGCGACCAGCTCCGGGAAATAGCGCGTCATCGGCCGCTCGTTGCGGCTGCCCAGCTCGACCTGATCGCGGTCGCGGAAACAGATCGACCGGAAGCCGTCCCACTTGGGCTCATAGGACGCGTCAGGGGGAATCGAGGGCACCGACTTGGCCAGCATCGGCGACACCGGCGGCATGACAGGGAGGTCCATAGCCTGATTGTGCTGGAATCGGAGGCATGGCTGCTGCAGAAGAGCTCGACGTCGACGGCATCGCGGTGCGCCTGACCAATCCGGACAAGGTGTATTTCCCCAAACTGGGATCAAAGGGCACCAAGCGACACCTGGTGGACTACTACCGTGCCGTCGCGGGCGGTCCGATGCTCGACGCGCTGCGCGACCGGCCCACCCATCTGCAGCGCTTCCCGGACGGCGTCGACGGCGAGGAGATCTACCAGAAGCGCATCCCCCAGCACCACCCCGATTACCTGCAGACGTGTCGGGTGACGTTTCCGTCGGGGCGGACGGCCGACGCGCTGAGGGTGACCCATCCGGCGGCGGTCGTGTGGGCCGCACAAATGGGCACGGTCACCTTGCATCCGTGGCAGGTGCGCTGCCCGGACACCGACCACCCCGACGAGCTTCGCATCGACCTGGACCCGCAGCCCGGTGTCGCCTTCGAGCAGGCGCGTACCGTCGCGGTCGACGTGCTGCGGCCGTTGCTCGACGAACTCGGTCTGGTGGGATACCCGAAGACCTCGGGCGGTCGCGGCATCCACGTCTTTCTGCGGATCGCCAGCGACTGGGATTTCATCGAGGTGCGCCGCGCCGGCATCGCCCTGGCCCGCGAAGTGGAGCGCCGCGCGCCCGACGCGGTCACCACGGAGTGGTGGAAAGAAAAACGTGGCACGCGGGTCTTTCTCGACTTCAACCAGAACGCGCGGGACCGCACCATGGCATCGGCGTACTCGGTGCGGCGCACCCCGATCGCGACGGTATCGATGCCGCTGACGTGGGAGGAGCTGGCCGCCGCCGAGCCCGACGACTACACCATGGCAACCGTGCCCGATCTGATCACGCGACGCGATGATCCGTGGGCGGCGATGGACCATGTGGCTCAATCGATTTCGCCCTTGCTGGAAATGGCCGAGGCCGACCAGGAGCGCGGCCTTGGCGACATGCCTTATCCGCCGAACTACCCCAAGATGCCGGGCGAGCCCAAACGCGTTCAGCCCAGCCGGGATCGAGATCTCAAAGCCGAGAAGGACTAACCGGATGTCGGTGGCGGTGCGGGCGTGTGCCGCGCTATTCGCGTTGCTGCTGCTGCCGATTTCCGGTGCGGGTGTGGCCGATGCGGAGCCGGCCATACCCGACACGAACCGATCCGGCGCAAGAATGGTCGGCTGGGACACCTACCGCCGGTTGGACCGGTTGCCCTACTTGAACCCCGGATCGCAGACCCTGCAGGTGTCGAGCTTTGATCGCAGCGGCGGTGATTTCGACATCTCCACGGGCAATCGCAACGGCAGTGGCGGGTGCCTGGCGACGGGCGGTGCCGGCTGCGTCATCGCGGAGGATCACGGTGCGGGAGAGATCGATTCGATCTGGCTGACCCGCGACGGCGGCAACGTTCGTGCCCTTGGAAACATCCGCATCGAGCTGGACGGGCAGACCGTAGTAAATACTCCGTTGCAATCGCTGGTCGACGGAAACCTCGGTGCCCCGTTCGTGTGGCCGCTGGTGGCCAACGCCGCTCAATCGCCGGGAGGCGATTACATCAAGGTGCCGATGCCTTATCGGCGGTCGATGCGGGTCAGCGTCGCATCACATTTGGAGTACTACCACGTCGATTACCGCCAGTTTCCCGACGCCGACGGGATGAACACGTTCTCGCCAGCCGAACCCGCTTCCGACGTGCTGGACACGCTCCGGTCCGCCGGCGCAACCGACCCCAAGCCTGCGGCCGCCGGCGTCGCGCACATCAATCGGGTCATCGATCTCCCCGCCGGCGCCGGGCAGACCATCGCCGAATCGACCGGATCGGCCAGCATCTCGGCGCTGAGGCTCCAGCTGCCCGAACCGGCGGCCCAGCGGTTGACCGGATTGCGGCTGCAAATCGAGTTCGACGGCAGGACCACGGTGGATTCGCCGCTCGGGGAGTTCTTCGGCGCCGGACTGGGCGCGAACCCCGTGCGGTCTCTGATGTTCGCGACCATCCCGGCACCCGATGGATCGTTGGTGTTATCCGATTGGTGGCCAATGCCATTCGCGGAGTCGGCCCGCGTCACGCTCGTCAACGCGGGGGCCGAACCGGTGACGGGGATAGCCAGCGACGTCGCCACCACCCCCGACGCGCAGTGGGCGCCCGCGCTGGCCGGCGGCCGCGCCGGCTACTTCACCGCGCGCTCACATGCCGGACCGACGACGCCCGGCCAGGACTGGGTTTTCGCCGAAGAACAGGGGCACGGAAAATTCGTCGGCGTCAGTCACACCATTCACGGCTACCGAACCAAAACGGCATTCAGTGACGATGCACCGTACTTTCTCGAAGGCACCGAACGGGTCTACACCGACGGATCCGCGTCCCCGCAGTGGTACGGAACCGGCACCGAGGACCTCTACGAGGGTGGCTGGTACTTCAAGAACGGCACGCACTTCAGCGACCCGCTCAACGGCCAACCCGATCAACGCACGGCCACGGGCGGGTGCGCCGACTACTGCGTCTCCGTGTACCGGATCATGCTGGCCGACGCGATCGGCTATCACTCCGGGATCCGGTTCGGCATCGAGCACGGCAAGAGGAACATGGTCCAACCCGACTACAGCTCAACCGCGTTCCTCTACACACAGCCGGACGCCGAGGTCACCGGGGGAGACGACGTCAGCCCCGCCGACCCTATCAGCCGAGTCCTGCACGGCTACAACGATTCTGACGCAACCGATCAGCTGCTGGTCAGCGAATACGAGGGCACTCAGGACACCCTGCCCGTCGTCGGCTCGGTGCGTAGCGCCCAGGGCGCGATCACGTTTCACGTCCAGATCGATCCGGACAACCACGGCTTATTGCTGCGCCGCACATCGGATCAAGCGGCCGGCTTCCAATCGGCCGACGTTGCGGTCGACGGCGTGCCAACCGGGAACTGGCTGCAACCGCGCAGCAACACCTTTCACCGGTGGCTGGACGACACCTACCTGGTGCCGCGGTCGGTCACCGCGGGCAAGTCGCAGGTGACGGTCAGTTTGACGCCGACCGCGGGCTCACCGCCCTGGACCGCCGGCCGCTACCGCGTCGACACACTGACGGGGCCCTCTGACTAGCGAGCGATTGCCGGCCAGTCCGATGAGCGCGCCCGCCAGCCCGCCGACCGGCGCCAGCAGCGACGGCCCGGCGAGCACGAGATAGCCGAACGTCACGCCCACCACCAGCAGGGCCTGGTGCAGGGGTGTCCATGAGGTGAGCGGGCGCATCCGGAACGACAACCCCATGCCGAGCAGCAACGCCACCACGTGGCCGACGGCGGTGAAGTCCGCGCCCACGGCCGCCACCACCGCGGCACCCAGCCACCAGCCCGCCCAGACACCGCGCCAGCGCGCGGGAACCGCCGCCGTGAACGCGCCGAGCACGCACATCGCGCCGTAACTGATCCCCACGTCACTGGCACGTGCGACCGAGGCCGGCAGCATTCCCGTTTCGATAGCGGCGACCAGCCCGACCGCGACGATCAGCGTGGCGCCGATGTGGCCGACGGCGAAGGTCAGGAGTAGTCCCCGGCCGCACCACATCAGTTCGCCCAACGCCAATAGGCAGGCGAGCCCGGGCAACCAGAAGAACAGATCACCGCCGTCGTTGACGAATGCGCTCCCGATCAAGGTGCCCAGCTGTCCGCGCCCGAGATTGTGCACGTTGGTGCTCATTCGGCTTACGGCCACCTCGTGAGCGTGTGGACCGAGCGCCGCCAGGATGAGATAGACGCCGAGCAGGGTGACCGCATAGGTGGCCGTCACCCGCACCGATGCCGCGCCGGGCACGGCACGCAGCGGCGCCTCAGTCCAACGCAGGGCGCCGTCGCGGGTGGCGGCGGCTGTCATAGGTCTACCGTGCGGGTCGCGCGGCCGTCGTGCCTCGTTCTTAACGAAGCCTTCACACCCGTGCCGCAAATCTTCACGGAGTGGACGGCCTTGTGACGTGCCCTTAAAGGGAGGTGATCGCAGCGACGGCCTGGTCGGCGGTCACGATGGCCGAGGCGTAGTTGGGCATGTTCACCTCGAGGGCGGCGCGCATTTCGGTGTCCGAGTAGTCGGCGGTGGCATCCCGGACCACGGTGACGTCATAACCGAGTTCGGCGGCGAATCGAACCGTCGCCTCGACGCAGGTGTGCGCGATCAAACCCATGACGATGACCCGCTCGATACCGTGACGCTTGAGTTGCAGGTCCAGATCGGTGTTGGCGAAACCGCTCGAACACCAATGCTCATGCGCGACGACGTCGCCCGGTTGCGGCTCGAACCCGGGACGGATCTCGCCGCCCAACTGCCGTATTCGAAGGTCTTGCGCGACCACGCCGCTCGCTGCACGGGCGCAACGTATTTCCACGTCTCGTAGTCGCCCGGCCGGTAACGACGATGCAGCGCATAAAAGACCCGCAGGTTCGCCCCGCGGGCGGCCTCGAGCACCTGCTGCATATGGGTAACGCAATCATTGCCCTCGATGACGCCCCGCAACCGATCCCACACTTTCCCTCCCGCGGAAATGAAATCGTTGTAGGGATCGATCAGCAGAAGCCCGGTCGCCGCTTTGTCATTCGCCATCGGACCATCATCTCCCGCGGCCCGAATGATGAACTGCAGATCGTCGGCGCACCGCTCTTGACGGACTTGTCGCGATGCTGCTAGACATGGCCTGCGCCACGCGTTTGGGCGATCGCCCAAAGTCGATGGGTGGAGGATGTCATGGGCCGGATGGACGGCGAGGATCACCATGGTCGGCGTCTGTCGTGCATTCGATGGATCGCCGGTCCCCGCCGCTGCGCTGGACGATCTCACGGCGATCTGCCCGCCGGCAGCTGCCTGAAGTAAGGAAAGCATCGATGACCGTCACCAATGACACCGACGTCTACTACGACCCCTACGACGTCGACATCAATGCCAACCCCTACCCGATCTATGCGCGGCTTCGTGAAGAGGCGCCGATCTACTACAACGAGCGCTACGACTTCTGGGCCCTGTCAAGGTATTCCGACGTCGAACATGGACTGGCCGACTGGGAGACGTTCTCCAACCGGCGAAGCGACATCCTCGAGCTGGTCCAGTCGAAATTCGACATGCCCGGCGGCGTCATGATGTTTCAGGACCCGCCGGAACACTCCAGGTTGCGCGGTCTGATGTCGCGGGTGTTCACCCCCCGCCGGATGGCCGCCCTCGAGGACCAGATTCGGCAATACTGCGTACGTTGCCTGGATCCGCTGGTCGGATCCAGCGGTTTCGACATCATCGCCGAGCTGGCGTCCATGATGCCGATGCGCGTGATCGGCATGCTGCTGGGAATTCCGGAATCCGAACAGATCTCGGTGCGCGACGCCAACGATGCCAACCTGCGCACCAAGCCGGGCGCACCGTTGAAGGTCGCCGACGCCGACTCCATCGCCGACGGCCGGATCTATGCCGACTATGTCGACTGGCGCTCCAAAAACCCCTCTGATGACCTGATGACGACTCTGCTCAATGTCGAATTCGATGACGAGAACGGGGTGCACCGCAAGCTGACTCGCAAAGAGGTGTTGCACTACACGCAGGTGGTTGCCGGCGCGGGCAACGAGACCACCGGCCGCCTGATCGGCTGGCTGGCCAAGGTGCTCGCCGAGCACCCCGACCAGCGCCGCGAAGTCTACGAGGACCGGTCACTGTTGACCCGTACCATCGACGAGACGCTGCGATTCGAGCCCACCGGTCCGCACGTCGCGCGTTGGATGGCAAAGGATTTCGAGTGCTACGGCACGACGGTCCCGGCGGGCAGCGCCATGCTGCTGTTGTTCGGCGCCGCCAATCGCGATCACCGCCGCTACACCGATCCGGACACCTACAACATCCGCCGCGACAACATCTCACACATCACGTTCGGAAAAGGTGTGCACTACTGTCTGGGCGCCAACCTGGCTCGCCTCGAGGGCCGCGTCGCGCTCGACGAGATCCTCAACCGGTGGCCCGAATGGGACATCGATTACGACACCGCACAATTGGCGTCGACGTCGACCGTGCGCGGCTGGGAGCGGCTGCGGGTCGTCTTGCCCTGAGTGAGGACGGGTGCGTGAAACTCGCCGAACGTGATCTCAGGGCGGAAAAATGGCCGAAATCTCGCCCCCAGTGCACGTTCGGTGACGACGCTAGCCGGCTCAGCCCTTGCGGCCGCGGCGGCCCTTCGGCTCGGGCATCTCGTACTTGTCAAGGAGCCGGTTGACCAGGGCGATGGCGGCTTGGTGGCCCCCGGAGGATCCCAGCCCTTCTTCCAGGATCAGGGTGCGGCCGATCGAGGCGATGAAGACCGCGATGGCCGCGGGCGGGAACTCGTCGGTGTCGATGTCGTGTTCGCGGATGATGAAGTTCAGCGCGGTGATCTGCTGCTCGCGCCACCGGTCCGACCACGTGGCGATCTCGGCGCGAATCTCCTTGCGGTGGTTGGCAAGTCCCATGAACTCCAGCAGTAGCCGGGTGTCCTTGGGCTCGATGAGGGTATCCCAGAAGGCGTGCAACGGCCGGTCGGACGCCAGCGCCTCCTGCTGGCGCTCCAGGTACACGGCCGCGCCGCGGCGGAAGACGGCCAGATACAGGTCGTCCATCGTGGGGAAGTAGTAGTGCACCAACGCCGGTTTGACGCCGGCCTTGGCGGCCACGCGGCGCGACGTGGCCGCGGCGTAGCCCTCCTCGAGCATGATCTGACTCGTCGCGGCCACCAGCATGTCGCGCGTCGTCGAGTCGCGCGCCTTGGGTCGTTCGGCTGCCGTCACGTTGTGGTCCTATCGCGCGGCCGGCGCGCCTGGCAGACCATGAACAGGATGCCGTCTTGGTCGAGCTCTCGCCGGTAATTCGCGTACCGATCGTGGTATTCGCTGTACCTGGTTCGCTTTGCCATGGAGCCGTCTCATTTCCGAGAAACCGTCAGCCCGCTGGTTTGGGCGATCGCCCAAACGGGGTAGCTGACATGCTTGCACCCGACATCGCGGTGGTCAAGCTTCAGGCGAGCCGACCACGGTCGCGAAGGATCGACAGTTGCCCGGTGAGCCAATCCATTTCGGCCGCGATGGGATGACCTGCGCCGCCACTAGTCAAGTTTAAGTTTCTTAACTATCGGGGATAGGCTTGGGGCATTCCATTCATAGATAGGGAAGACGCGTGACCCCCAGCTTCAAGGACGTTATTCAGTCCAAGTACTTGCTCTTGACGACGTTCACCAAGGATGGCCGTCCGAAACCGACACCGATCTGGGGCGTGCCCGACGGCGACGACACGCTCTTGGTGATCACCGACGACGGTTCGTGGAAAACCAAGCGAATCAACAACACTCCCAGGGTGACGATCGCCAAGAGCGGCGCGCTGGGCAAGCCGAAGAGCGAAGAGGTCGAAGCGACAGCCAGGGTGCTACCGAAGGCGGAGACGCGACGCGTCTACAACGCCGTCCTCAAGCGGTACTGGTACCACGCGCCGTGGTTCTACGCGCACTCGATCGTCCGCGGCGGCATCGACAAGGTGCACGTCGGCCTGGAAATCAAGCCGGCCGGCTGAGACGCACAGCGCTAGCCGCCTTCGGCGCGCATCGCCGCGAAGGTGTCCGCCACCGTCTCCTTGGGATCGCGAAAGGTGATGCCGAGGTCCCGTTCGCTCGGGGAATCGTCGGACGCCGGCATCTGCGTGTAGTACTGCATGCCGGCCCAGGTGAACGGCGTTTCGAAGGGCAGGAAACGGTTCGCCCGATCCAGCACCGCGCCCGCGACGCGAAGCGCGCTGTCCGGGATCGGGACGGCGACCATCGGCGTCCCGGCAACCTCCCCGAGCAGGTTCGCGAGGTCGGCCGCGGGCACCCGATGACCGCCGGCGGTATAGCGGCGTGGCCCGCGCCCGGGCTCGAGCAACGCCGTGTGGAGCGCGGCCAGATCGCGGACGTCGACCATCAGCCACGCGGCGCTGCGGCCGGGGATCGCGTGCATCTGCACGGCCGCCCGCACCCCCTCGCCGGCCTCACCGAATTGGTCGCCGACCGGCGGGCCGAGCACCATGCCGGGATAGGTGATGTTGACCGGCGCGCCCGCATCCTGTAACCCCCGCGCATAGATCTCGACCTGCGCCTTCGACGTCCCGTATCCGTCCGCCCCGCCCACCACCGGCAGGTCCGCGGTCAGCGTCTCCAGGTCCGGATGGAACAGCGCGGTGAAACTGGACACGTGGACGATGGGATCCAGGCCGAGCTCGACGGACTGGCCCAGCACGTTCTGAGCGCCCTGCATGTTCGTGGCGAGCATCTCGGGTGTCTGGCGCGGGTCGGTCGCGACCAGCGCGGCGCTGTGCACGACGGCGTCGCACCCCTGCAAGGCCGCGCGCACCGCGACGCGATCGATGATGTCGGCGACGGCGAAGTCCGACACGTCGACGCCCAGCTTGGCGACGGTGGTGTGCAGCTTGTCGGGGTTGCGGACCAGGAATCGCACGGAGTGCCCCGCATCGGAGATTGCCTTGGCCGTCCACCCGCCGACGAAACCGGTACCACCCGTGATCAGAACCCGCATGGGCTCATTGTGCAAGACCGCAAAATCTAGAGGTGGCTGGAGGCGAAGTTGGCGGCTTGGTTCGTCATGCCGTTGACTGGATACGACGTGTGCGCGGCGAAGTTGGTGGTGTCGGCGTTCCCGCAGATCGGATCGCCCTGCGCGCACAGTTCGAGCGTCTTCGGCTGATACAGCGGCCCGATGGTCAGCGGCGGCGCGTTGTACTTCTGCAGGAACTGGCCCGATGGGGTGCCGAATAATGTCACGGCGGCGACGTGCTTCGCGACGTCCGGCGGCATCGGTGGGGGCACGGTGGAGGCGGGCACGCCCGCGGGCACGGCGGCCGAGGTGGTGTAGCCCGCCACCGCCGCGCCCTGCGAGTAGCCGCCGAGCACCTCTTTGGTATTAGGGCAATTCGCCGCCATCGATTCGAGGTGCGAACTGGCGTCCCGGATGCCGTCGATCACGGTGAGCGGGAAGTCAGGGCTGGAAAAGTCAGTGCTGGCAGGGTAATTGACTGGATACACGGTCAGTGATCTGCCGCCGACCTGCGAGCGCAACGCGTCGATGAACGGCCGACCGATCCCGCCGACGCCGGGCGCTTCCCCGGATCCCCGGGCGAAGACGACTTCGACGTCGGGACACGGCTCGGCCGCCGCGGACGGGGCGGGCGCGCTCGCCACGAACGCACCCGCCAGCGCCGCGGCCGACATGGCCGATAGCTTGCGGATGTTCACTACTTCTTGAAGGCGTCCTTCACCTTTTCGCCGGCGTCCTTCAGGCTGGACTTCGCCTGGTCCGCCCTGCCCTCGTCCCTGGTGTCGTGGTCGCCGGTCGCCTTGCCGATGGCTTCCTTCGCGCGGCCCCCGAGGTCCTCGATCTTGTTCTTCAGCTTGTCTTCGTTGCTCATGGCGTGCTGGCTACCCCTCAACAGGAGATATCGAAACCCCCGCCCTGTCATCATGGACGGGTGAGCACCGCGATCGTGGTGGCAGTAGTGGTGGTGTTGATGCTGCTCGGCATCGGCATGGTGGTCAATCAGCTGCTGCGGCTGAGGCGGTATCTGGGGGACTCACCCACCGAAGAAGCCCGCGGTTCGAAACCCGAGCCACCGGACGACTGATAGCTTCAAGCTCGTGAACGCTCGAGGCGTCGCGACGCGGTGACGCCGTCGACTCTGCTGGTCACCGACGCTGGTTTGCCACGCGGTGTGTCCGGTGCTGCGGACCCTCGTTTCGCGAGCGCCATCAGACTGTTCTCCCAGCTGTTTCCCGGTCGCCGGTTCGGCGGGGGAGCGCTGAGCGTCTACGTCGACGGAATTCCCGTCGTGGACGTCTGGACCGGCTGGTCGGACCGGGCCGGCACCCAGCGCTGGACGGCGGACACCGGCGCGATGGTGTTCTCGGCGACCAAAGGGGTCGCCTCCACGGTGATTCACCGGCTCGCCGACCGCGGCCTGCTCTCCTATGACGCGCCCGTCGCCGACTACTGGCCCGAGTTCGCCGCCAACGGGAAGGCCGAGATCACGGTCCGCGACGTCCTGCGGCACCGGTCCGGGCTGTCACACCTGCGCGGGGTCAGCAAGACGGAACTGATGGACCACCTCCTCATGGAGGAGCGGCTGGCGGCGGCGCCGGTCGATCACCTGCGCGGTGTGCAGGCCTACCACGCGCTCACCTACGGGTGGTTGCTGTCCGGTCTGGCCAGGGCGGTGACCGGCAAGGGCATGCGCGAGCTGATCCGCCAGGAGGTGGCGCGTCCGCTCAACACCGACGGGTTGCACCTGGGCCGCCCACCGCAAGGCTCACCGACCACGGCGGCCCAGATCCTGATACCGCAGGGCAGGCTGCGCGCACCGGTATTCAGCTTCATCGCGCCGCGGGTGGCCGGCCTGCCGTTCTCCGGCGCGCTGGGCGCGATGTACTTCCCCGGCGTCATCTCCCTGATCAAGGGCGACACCCCGTTCCTGGACGGCGAGATCCCCGCCGCCAACGGCGTGGTCACCGGTCGGGGCCTCGCCAAGATGTTCGCTGTCCTGGCCAACGACGGCCGCATCGACGGAAAGAAGTTCCTCTCCGAGGACCTGACCCGCGGGCTGGCCGGGCAGGCGCGCCGCAAGTGGCCCGACGCGAACATGGTGGTGCCCATGCCTTTTCACCTGGGCTACCACGAGTCGCCGGTTCCCGGTTTGCTCCGCGGTTTCGGTCACGTCGGCCTGGGCGGAACACTCGGCTGGGCCGACCCAGAGACGGGCAGCGCCTTCGGGTTCGTCCACAACCGGCTGTTGACGCCGCTGCTGTTCGACATGGGATCCTTTGCGGGCCTTGCCCGTCCGCTGCGCAACGCCATCGAGGCGGTCCGTGACCAAGGCCCGCTCGCGGTGCCGTCCCTGGGCGCCCGCTACGCCAAACCCGCTCGGCGACGGGCGAATGTCGGCGAGGCCATGGCGGCGGGCGAGGGCTGAACCGGGCTATCCGACGTAGGCGTTGCCGCGCGGCAGTGTCAGCGGAAGATAGGCGTAGGTGGCGATTCCCGGCGCCGCGGCGACGACGGCGGCGATCCCGTTGATGGCGGGCACCGCCGTCATGATGTGTCCGAGGTCCATGAATTCCTCGAGCGTGGTGGCCTCGAAGTACGGCGGCGGCAGGAAGCCGACCTTGGTGGTGACCGTGGGCTGGCCGTCGACCTGGATGACCCAGCCGTCCTGCTCGATCTTCCAGTCGGGTTCCAGGGTCTGCCCCTTCCTCCACCGGACGTTGAGGTCGATCAGGACCTTGCCGTTGACGATGCCCTGCCAGCTGATGTAGGTCCCCGCGACGTGTCCCGCGGGGATGGTCCAGGAAGCCATGACCAGGTCCTCGGTGGTCTGGGCGAACTCGGCGACACAGCGCACCTCGTCCAGCTCGATTCCTAGCGCGTCGCCCACCAGCCGGACGGCCTCGCCGAAAATGGCCGTGCCCTTCGCGGCCATCGCCGGCAGGTCGGGATGGTCGATCGGCTGGCCGAAGCCGACGGGCTTCTCGGTCTCCGGCGAGTCATAGAAGGTGGTGTCGGCGGCCTCGTTGACGGTGACCTTGTCGATCCGGTTGCACACCATGGCCGACACGATGGCCAACAGTTCGGCGAAGCCCGGGCTGACACCCGAGCCGAAGATGGTGGAACCGCCCTTGTCGCAGGCCTCCAAGATGCGGTCACGGCCGTCGCCGAGGTTGTGTCCGGTGATGAACGAGGCGGTGGTCACCACGTTGACGCCGGCGGACAGGATGCGGACAAGCTCGTCGACGTTGATCCACATCGGGTTGTAGACCACACAGTCCGGCTTGAGCGCCAGCAGCTCGTCGATGTCGTTGGTCGCCTTGATGCCGAGCGGCTCGATGCCGACGAGTTCGCCGGCGTCGCGGCCGGCCTTCTCCGGTGACCAGGCGTAGCAGCCGACCAATTCCAGCGTGGGGTTGGTGACGATCGATTTCAGTGAGCTCTTGCCGACGTTTCCGGTGTTCCACTGAACGACGCGATAGGTGTTTGGCACTCGCTCAGCATAGGGAATGAGCGGGGTTCTTAGTAGACCTAATAGGCAGATTCCGACGCCAGAATCTCGGCCAGGAACGCGTCTCGCGGCGGCAGGTCCTGGCGCGCCCGCGCCCACCGGCGCGCCCGCTCCCGCATTTCGGCGGCTTCGGCTGTTTCGGCGCCGACGACCACCGATGTCGTCGACCAATCGTGGTCCCATGCCGCCGACTCCGTCAGGGCGCGCCGCTGGGCGTCTTTCAGCGCAAGGGTGGCGCGCCCGGTCGCGTCCAGGGTGCCGGTGCCGTCGATGGGCGCCGAGCGCAGCCGCACCGGTAGGCCGGTTGCCGGGTCCGGCCCGATGACGGCCGCCTGCACGACGGCGACCACCCCCGTGCCGCCGGACTCGATGCTCCAGTCGACGGTGCTCTCGGCGGCGTCGAAGATCGCGGGGGGAACCCCGCTCCAGGCGATGGACGCGACGCCCCGTGCTATCACGCCCGCGCCGCGCGGACCCGCGCCGGCACCGGCGGCCAGCGCGTAATCGTCGCGACGATCGCTCGGCGGGGCAATGATCAGGTCCGTATCATCAACTGCCGCAATCAATTCGGACCACCGATCGCCGTCCGCGCCGAATTCGTCGGCGAGCCCGGCACCGGCACGTACCAGGTCGACGATCCGTGAATCATCGCTGCGGACATGGCCTATCAGCGCGGCGGCGTGCGGCGCCAGCAGCTGCGCCACATCGGAGTCCAGGGTGTCGTCGGGAAAGAAGCTCTGCGCCCCGGCGGTCAACAGCGCGACCTCGGCATCGAGCAGCGCGCGGTCCAGGCCGGCGATGCCGTCGTGCCTGCTGGCCGGCCACCACCGGCGCAGCCAATGCCCGATGGCCAGCCTGCGCAGCGGGGCGATCGAGCCCGGCACCAGCTCGACGCCGGTGAGCTCGATGCTGTGGGGGCGCCCGGTCGTGTGGTTCATGGCCGACACCAGCGCGACATGGCCGGCCTCGCCGAAGATCCGCCACAACCAGTCCGCGCGCGACACATCGGTGAACGTGATGTGCGGAGCCGCATCGTCGGGATCGTCCACCGACCAGGACAGCACCGCGCCGCTGACTTCGAGCAGCGCGACCAGTGGCGTCGCGACGGGCGCATCGACGGGCCAGGTGCTCCAAAGCCCGGCATCAGCAACAAGTCTCATCCGGCCACCTGCAATTCCAGCATCGATTTGATTCGTTGCCGGTGGTCGAGGCTCACCGAGCGCGCCACCCCGTCGAGCAGTGCGCGCACGTCGTCGACGTCGGCACAGGGTTCCTGCCAGACGTCGCGACCATGCAGCCGGGCCCACAGCCGGCTCAGGTACGGCTGCGCGTAGGCGCCCAGGTCGTCGACCACCTGTTGTTGGCGCGGATGAATCGGTCCGTTGTCGGCCAGATAGCGCCGGGCGTGTAACACGTAGGCTTCCTTGCGAAGTCGTGCCTGAATCTGGGCCGCCAAGTCATAGCGGCAAGAAGCGGATGGGTCCAGCGGAGCCAGCTGCACCGCGACCTCGATGCCGGCCACCAAAGTGGCTTGTTTGTCTTCGGCCAGCAGCCCCCACGGCGCGCAGGCCCGGTCGACTTCTTCCTCGCACAGCAACGGGATTTCGGGCAGCGCGTCGCGATCCAGGGCGCGGCGCAGGGTCGCGCGCACCCGGTCCACGATGCTGCGGTCCAGCGGGCGGTCCCCATCCTTACCCCGGGAGATCGCCGGAGGGCGCTGCGGCGCAATCGAACTCAAGCCCAGCTCGACGATCGACCATGGCAGCCGCGTCGTGTCGGTGCGGGCCAGCGCACCCATGTTATACGGGGTGGTGCCGGCGATCATCGCCGACCAGACGCGCTGACGTGCCGCCGCGGCGCCATGGCTGCCGGCCGCGCCCAACACCGTGTCGAGCTCGCCCCGCAACGAGTCGACGACGGCCTCGCCCGCCCGCACGTCGCGCCAACTGCGTTCCAACTGCTTGGCCAGCCTGGCAACGACCTCGGCGTCCGCCACGTATCGGTGCAGCACCTCGATCGCGGTGCGATCGCGATCCCGGTGGATGTCACCGAGCACCGCCGCCGCCGTCGCGTAATCATGCGGCGTCGGTGCGCCTTTCGTGACGGCGAGCTCGAAGCAGACCGGAAAGTACAATTCCTGGGCGTTCCCGCTGCGTATCCGCTGCCGGCGGCGCTCCAGTTTGAGCGCCTCGAACCAGGCTGCGGCGGAGCGTAATTCGGAACCACTGCCGACGATGAGGTCGTGCATGGCGCGTGCCGTCTCGCGCGTCACGACCGGGGCCGAATACGCCGGATTGCCGCGCAGTCGCAGCACCAATGGGTCGATGATGCGTTTGACGGTCCGGCTCAGCGGACCCCCGTCGTCGGCGCTGAAAGCCTCCACACCCGGACCGATGGCGCGCCAGGCCGCCTCGATAACCAACCGCCGCGGCTGGCCCACCGCCTCACCTCCCACGGCGGTCGCTACCTGCGGTTCGGCGCTCATCAGCACAGAATAGGGCCATCGCAAAGTTTGCGGCAGCCACAAAGTTGGGTTCGGTAGCCGGTATTCGGCAGCACCCTGGTCGCATGAACAAGCTGTCGGGTGAATGGTTCGGGTCCCGCCGTCGCGGGGATGCGGGAAACCGTACCGTCGGGGTCGGCACCGTGCGCAAGGTCAAACGTCAGGCGTTCATCGAGGTGGTGGCCGTCTCGGGTGAGACGTTCATCGGCAAGCTGGCGCGACGCGAGGGTGGTCGCGACCTATCCATGCTGCGGCCGGGCCTGCTCGTGCTGGTGGCCTTCGATCCGACGGCACGCGAGGAGCTTTCGCTGCCCGACGATGTGCTGGCCGTCCACGCGGCCTGGGTGGCGTCGCTGTGAGCGTCAGCGGGCGCCGTCAACCGCGAACGTGACCAGGGCGGCCCAATACAGTGGGCTGGCGCTGACATCACCGCCGCGCCAGCGCCGCAGCTGTTCCCGCTGCCAACGGTTCACCTCGCATCCCGCCTCCGGCGCGACATCGTGCGAAGAGTCCACCGCGGCCACCAGATCCGCCATCGGGTCGGCCTGCTGCGCGCCCAGCGCATCGCGCGACTCAAATTGCCGATACGCGGCCGTCGTCGGCAGCGACCACAAGGTGGCGGTCACCAACTGCGCGCCGTTGAGGATCATCGCCGCCACCAACCCGGTCGCCTCATCGAATTGATAGTCACCCCCCGAGCCGCACGCCAGCAGCGCCACGCGCGGCGGCATCGGCAATCGAAGGGCCATCAGATCCGAGGCGGTCAGCGGGCGGTGATCGCCGATTGTGTTGGCATCCCCGGGGATAGCCGCCGTGTCGGCCAGGTGAAGGGCCGCCCGGTCCGCCCGAGTTCCCCCGTCGTGTTGGTCGGTCGCCGAACTCGCGTGCCCGACATAGAGCAGCCGGCAAGGGGTTTGAGCGAGCAGGCCGGCCAGCCAGGCGCGATCGGCATCTTGGCGACGGAACAGGTCGACCACGGTGTCGGCATGCGGCAGGACGGGACGCCGTTCGAGGAGTTCGGCGAAGTGCCGCGCCAGCGGCGTGTGCGGCGATGGCCTGCCCAGCACCGAGCCGAGCGCGGAGTCCGGTCGCTGCCCCGGCACCCGTGGGTCGAGAACCAGCAGCGGTGGCCCGCCGCGCCCGGCGTCCCAGCCGGCGGGCGTGCGCGGCGAGTGCACGATGTTGGGCGGCACCGCCATCAGCACGTCGACCAACTCCATCAGCCGATGGCCGTCGGTCAACTCGTCGATGTTGTCCAGCCGCCAAGGGATTTGGGCCGCGGCGCGGCCGCTCGCGGTGATCGCGTCCTGGCGCGCACGCACCAGTTCCTCTTTGCTGGGGCCCGATTTCGGAATCGCCAGCAGTCCCCAGGGCACTCGCGCCAGCCGCGCGCTGGGCGAGACGAACAGCACCGCCCGGGGCGAGGTCATGCATTCGGCCAACAGCTGCCACCCGGGCGCACCGATCAGCAGCACGCCGAGGATGTAGGCGACGGTGAGTTCGGTGTCCGGCTTGGCGAATGGTCCGGTGGTCAGCGCGCGCTCGATGGCGTCACGCCGGGTTTCGTCACCGTGCGGCTCGGGCAGGGCGGCGCTGAGTTCTTGCAGCGCGGCCAGCAGCAGCGGCTCTTCCAGCACCCACGTGACGGTTCTCGACGGCTGACCGACGATCTGGAGGCTGGCGTACGTCGCGATCCCGAGGTCGGCGTAGCGCAGCGTCAATGTCGGCCGGTCGGGCTCACTCACGGCCACGTGCACCAAGCGGGCTCGGCCGCGGTGACCTCGCGCCCGTAGCGCTGCAATGCCAGGGCGCGGTAGTGGCTCAGGATCGGCGCCTCCCCGGGTTGCATCCGCAAGGGCGGCAACGCTCCTAGCCTGGTCAACGAGGCGCCCGCCGCGACGGATGGGCCGGCGGCGGACAGGGCGGCGGGCTCGGCGTCGGCGTCGACGGGCACCGACGCGAGGGCCGTCGAGGCCCATTCGCCGAGTCGCGGACGTTGCAGACCCTCGAAAGTTCCACGCGCACTGTGGTATTCGACGAGCTCACTGATCAGCGTGGTGTTCTCCCACTCCCAGGCCACGGCGAAGGCGCCGGCCAGGATGGGCGCCGAAATGCCGGTGGCCCAGCGGGCCCTCGCGTCGGCGTCGGCGATCGAATACCGCACCGAGTCGACGGCCAGCGCGGCCGGCACCTTGAGCTCGGCGGCCTGCTCGAGCTTGGCCATCCCGCGCCAGTACTCCGGTGTGCCGACCTCGCCGCGCAGGACGCCGAGGCCCTCGGCCTGGCGCGCCTCCGTTTCCTGCAGCGTCTCATCGGGATCGCCCGAGCTGTCGAAGCCGAGATCCGCCAACGCATCCGCGCGCCAGACCGTGCCGAGATGATTGTCGAGCTGGGCGTATTGCAGCCAGCTGCTGCGCGGCGAGGAGTCCAGCAGCTCCCGCGCCTGCGCGATCAGCTCGACCGCGTCCGAGAAGTGGCTCCAGAAGATGGCGATCCAGCTGCGCTGCAACAGGATGCGGTGCAGGGGCAGTGGTTTTCCCAACTCCCGCCAGTGCCGCTCGGCGTGTTCCCAGCATTCGTCGGCGGCCTCCAGTGCGCCGGCTGCCAGCCGAGTGAGTCCCATGTACAGCCAGCACCGGGCGACGTCGTGGGCCCGGTCATGACGGGCGATGACGGGATAGGCCTGTCCCACCAGCTCCTCGGTGCCGGCGTGGTCGTTCGCCCCCCAGCGCGCCGCGGCGCGCTCCAATTGCGCTCTGGCCGTGGCCAATTCCCAGCCGTTGGTTCGCGCGCGCGCTTCGGCGCGGCGCAGCCACGGCTCCGCTTCTGACAACCGACCGGTTTCCACGCAGAACCTGCCGTACCCGGTCGCGGCGGCGACCCACAGATAGTCGGACCGCTCAGCGCCGCCGCCAGTGTGTTCGAGGCCGTCAAGAACGTTCTGCCACAATGGGACCGACCGGACATGCAGGTCGTCGTCGCACAGCGCGGTGGCGCACAGGACATGCGCCAGGGTGCACAGGTACCGGTGTTCGTCGGTGAGTTCACCGGGCTCCGAACCGGAGTCGTTGTCGCACAAGCGCCCCAGCTCCGCCGCCGCGCCATCGTGGTCGCCCAGCGCCGCGGCCAGACCGGTCTGCAGGAACTGGGCGCGCCGCGAGTAGCGGCGGATCATCAGTGTGATCTCGGCGCCGGACAGCCGCACCCGTTCATCGCCGGCGACGATGCCGGCGTAGATCGCCACGCAGTCCCGGATGCGGCGGACGGATTCGCGGACCCCGTCGTAGGCTCCGCGCGCGAGATAGATCTCCCCAAGCTGCGCAAGGGCTTCCACCATGAAGTCGTCTCGATCCTCCCGCTCGATCCTCGGAATCAGCGAGAGCAGCAGATCCCGCGCACCGGCCTCATCGGCGGCGAGCGCCATACGACGCGCCTTCGCCAATTCGTCCGAGATCGACACGGCTGCATCATAAGTCCGGGGGCGGCGTCTGGTTGGCCAAACCGCGAGCGGCGGACGCGTGAGTGAGGCACGTCCGCCGCTCGAGGCCGCAACCGATCAGCCGCAGGACACCTTGATGTTGAAGTCCTTGGTGATCATTCCCGCCATCGGATTCTTCATGTCGGCACCCTGGGCCTGACCGGTGATGGTGTAGGTCTTGCCATCGACCGCGACGTTGGCCGAACCCACCTTCGCGCCCATGTTGTCGCTGACCGCCAGGGCGTTGCCGTCGACAACGAGGGCCAGCGACTGGACCTTCGGGGTGGCCTCGTCGGTCATCACGACGGCCAGCGCCTGCTGGGCCCCGCCCGTGGAGCCGCTGCCGATGTTGATCTTGCCGCCGGTCCGCACACAGGTCACCGACGCGGGGTTCACGCCGGCCAGGTCGGTACCGCCCACCTTGACTTGCGCATTGGTGCCTGTGGCGACGCTGGCCGTCGTGCTCGACGCGGGCGATGCGCTGTGGCCGCCGCCCGAGCACCCCACCAAGGCCACTGAAGCCGCGGCGCAGCCCAGGGTCGCAATCGCAGCTGCGAGATGACGTTTCACTTGTGGTTCCTTCCTTCGTGCGCCGCCCCAATGGCGTCGTCCTGACGCAAGTACAGAACGCTTCGGTTGCTACCGATCCCAAATTTCGCGGGGCCGAACCGGTAGGCTGCGTCGATGTCGGAGCCGGCGAAGGGAGTAACGCGATGCTCAGCGTGAAATGGCTGGAAAAGCCTGAGGCTCATGACTTTCCGGCGGCGGCGGACTACCTCACCATGCTTGCGGACAAGCAAACCGTGAAGAAGGTGATCAAAAAGCTGAAATCCGGGACCGTGGCGCACCGGAAGGCAAAAGACATTCTGCGGGCGGCGCAGCTGAGCCTGCTTCCGGTGGACAATCCCCACGTCGCCGCGGACCTGACCAAGATCGAAAAGGGCCTACCGCTGTCACCCATCCTGTTGGTGCGCGGAGACTTCATGGCCGGGGTTGCGTTGCAGATCGCCGACGGCTACCACCGGGTCTGCGCGAGCTATCACACCGACGAGAACACGCCGATTCCCGTGGTCCTTGCGACCGTCAGCCGCTGATCGGAAGGAATGATCATGATCGACATCAGCACCGTCGGGACCGTGCAGGTGCTGACGCTGTCGTCCGGTCCGGTCAATGCGCAGGATGTCGAGCTGCTCGAAGAGCTGACTTCGGCGGTGCGCGAGCTGGCGCGTTCGGACGCCGGCGCGCTGGTGGTCACCGGCGCCGGCCGCGCCTTCAGCGCCGGCGTCGACCTCAATCGGGTGGTGCAGGGCGGCACCGGCTACACCGATCGGCTGGTCCCCGCGCTGTCCGCGGCGTTCGATGCGATGTTCAGCTATCCGGGGCCGACCGTCGCCGCGATCAACGGCGCCGCCATCGCGGGCGGCTGCGTGCTCGCGTGCGCCTGCGACCGCCGCCTGATCGGCCCGGAGGCGCAGATCGGCGCGGCCGAGGTGCGCGTCGGGGTGCCGTTCCCGGTCGCCGCCTTGGAGGTCATGCGCTACGCCTGCGGAATCCATGCCGACGAGGTGCTGCTCGGGGGCCGCAACTATCGGGGCGCGGAGGCCGTGGCCCGCGGATTGGCCCACCGCATCGTCGCCGACGAGCTCGTCGAGGCGGCCGTGGCGGAGGCATCGGACCTGGGCAGCATCCCCGCCGACGCCTACAGGCAGACGAAGAATCAGTTGCACGCCCCGGCGATGGCGCGGGTCCGCGAGGCCCGCGACGTCGACGACGAGGTGCGCCGGATGTGGGGGACGGACGAGACGCTGCGCCGTATCGCCGCCTACGTGGAGCGGCTCCGGCGGCGCTGACTATTCCTCGTCGGTGTTTTCGTCTACGGCCACACCGGCCCGAGTGCGCCTGCGGCGCATCCGGTGTGACCCCTTGCCGGTCGGGCGCCGGTTGCGCAGCTTGGCCTTCGACTCGTCGCCTTCGTGGGCGGCCGCGTCGGACGGCTCGGTGGTGTCTTTGACGGGCGTCGCCTCGGCCGCCGGCTCCGGTGCCGCCTCGGCGTCGGTTTCCGCGGTGACTTCGGTAGGGGCCGCCGCAGGCTCGGCCGCCTCGGCTTCTTCTGTTTCTTCGGCTTCTTCGGCTTCGGCAGCGGTGGCCTCCGCCTCGTCCGGCGCGCCTTCGTCGGCTTCGGCTTCGGCTTCGGCTTCGGCGCCCTTCTTGCGCCGCACGCGGCGCTCCTTGGGCTTCTTCGCCTTGATCGGTTTGGGCGGCGGCGGGGGTAGCTCGGCGGCGAAGGAGAGGTAGAAGGCGAAAATGCCGAGCAATGCGATCGCGGCGGCCGCCCCGTAGATCCCGAACAACCACCGCCCCGCGGCGTCCAGGCTCAGCCAGATCTCGCTGATCGCCGTCCCGATGATCAGCACCCCGGCCAGCACGTGGGCCACGATCGACCAGATCCTGATGGACAGGGCCAGCTGCGGCGTCCCCAACTCGGGCTTGCGGGTGCGCAGCAGCGTGAACACCACGGGCAGCGCCGCGAGCGCAATCAGCGCACCCGTCACGATGCGCAGCGAAGTCCCCAGCGAGTGTGCGGTGTCGCCCATCAGCTCGGGCCAACGCGGCAACACGAAAAAGAAGTAGAGGACGCCGGCAGCGATCGAAAATGACGCGTGCCACGGGATGGCGACCTTGCGCCCCATACCCCTCCTCGTGCTGGTGAGTCCACGCCAGCCTAAAGGCGGCCGACCCGAATCCATATCAATTCGTACGTGTCCGCTTGGCGGACCAATGGCGGAGGATGCGGGATTTGAACCCGCGAGGGCTGTTAACCCAACCCGCGTTCCAGGCGAGCGCCATAGGCCACTAGGCGAATCCTCCGTGGCCATGGTAACCGAGGGCCAGATGACCCCCGCCAGTTGCTCGGCGTCGACTCCGAGGCGGGTATTACACTCGTCGCTGGACCCCGCGCGGCGTCTATCCTGTGAACTCCCCCAGGGCCGGAAGGCAGCAAGGGTCAATGGGCTCTGTCGGGTGCGCGGGGTCCCCTATGTCCGATGAGTGGCGACCCGCTTCGCCCGGCTCCGCCGCGACTGGTTTCCCGCTTCGACAGCGAAAGGGTTCATGGTGTCGCTGGAGTCCCTCACCCCGGCCGAGCTCGCGGCTGCGAACACTCGTCACCAGCAGGACTACGCGGACCTGCAGGCCAAGAAGCTCTCCCTGGACCTGACCCGCGGCAAGCCGGCACCCGCCCAGCTCGATCTGTCCAACCAGCTGCTGAGCCTGCCCGGGGACGACTTCCGCGACAGCGAGGGCACCGACACTCGCAACTACGGCGGCCTGCACGGCCTGCCCGAGCTGCGGGCCATCTTCGGGGAACTGCTCGGTATCCCGGTGCAGAACCTGATCGCGGGCAACAACTCCAGCCTGGAGCTGATGCACGACCTCGTCGCCTTCTCGATGTTGTACGGCGGCGTGGACTCGCAGCGGCCCTGGAAGGACGAACCGAGCATCAAGTTCCTATGCCCGTCGCCGGGCTACGACCGGCACTTCGCCATCACCGAGACGATGGGCATCGAGATGATCCCCGTGCCGATGCTGTCCGACGGGCCGGATGTCGACCTGATCGAAGAGTTGGTGGCCGCCGATGCGGCCATCAAGGGCATGTGGACGGTGCCGGTGTTCGGCAACCCCACCGGGGTCACCTACTCCTGGGACACCGTCCTGCGGCTCGTCCAGATGCGGACCGCGGCGCCCGACTTCCGGCTGTTCTGGGACAACGCATATGCGGTGCACACCCTGACGCATGACTTCGTCCGGCAGGTCGACGTGCTCGGGCTGGCCGCCGCGGCCGGGAACCCGCATCGGCCCTACGTGTTCGCGTCCACCTCGAAGATCACCTTCGCCGGCGCCGGTGTGAGCTTTTTGGGCGGATCGCTGGGCAACATCGCCTGGTACCTGCAATACGCGGGAAAGAAGTCGATCGGGCCCGACAAGGTCAACCAGCTGCGACACCTGCGCTTCTTCCGCGACGCCGACGGGGTGCGGCTGCACATGTTGCGGCACCAGCAGATCCTGGCGCCGAAGTTCGCGCTGGCCGCCGAGATCCTGGATCAGCGGCTCAGCGACTCCAAGATCGCGTCGTGGACCGACCCCAAGGGCGGCTACTTCATCAGCCTCGACGTGCTGCCCGGCACCGCGAAGCGGACCGTCGCGCTGGCCAAGGACGCCGGCATCGCGGTCACCGAGGCGGGTGCGTCGTTCCCGTACCGGAAAGACCCGAAGGACACCAACATCCGGATCGCGCCGACCTTCCCGTCGCTGCCGGACCTGCGCGACGCCGTCGACGGCCTGGCCACCTGCGCGCTGTTGGCGGCGTCGGAGTCGCTGCTGGCGTCGTCCGCGTCGAGCGTGAACTGACGTCGAGAAAATCGCCGAAATCGCGCCCCTCGTTCACGCTCGACGCCCCGCGGGCCCTAGTCACCCGACGCCGGTAGCCTGCTGACCGTGGCCCTCTACCGCAAGTACCGACCGGCAACGTTCGCCGAAGTGGTGGGGCAGGAGCACGTCACCGAACCACTGTCGATCGCGCTGGAAGCCAGCCGGATCAACCACGCGTATTTGTTCTCGGGCCCGCGCGGGTGCGGGAAGACGTCGTCGGCGCGCATCCTGGCCCGCTCGCTGAACTGCGTACAGGGCCCGACCGCCAACCCGTGCGGGGTCTGTGACTCGTGCCAGGCGCTGGCGCCGAACGCGCCCGGCAGCATCGACGTGGTGGAACTCGACGCCGCCAGCCACGGCGGCGTGGACGACACCCGCGAGCTGCGGGACCGCGCTTTCTACGCGCCCGCGCAGTCGCGCTACCGGGTGTTCATCGTCGACGAGGCGCACATGGTCACCACGGCCGGGTTCAACGCGCTGCTCAAGATCGTGGAGGAGCCCCCCGAGCACCTCATCTTCATTTTCGCCACCACCGAGCCGGAGAAGGTGCTGCCGACGATTCGATCGCGCACCCATCACTACCCGTTCCGGCTGTTGCCGCCGAAGACCATGCGGGCGTTGATCGCGCGGATCTGCGAGCAGGAGGGCGTCGCCGTCGACGACGCCGTCTACCCGTTGGTGATCCGCGCCGGCGGCGGCTCGCCGCGCGACACCCTGTCGGTGCTGGATCAGCTGGTCGCCGGCGCCGAAGGTGCGCACGTGACCTATCAACGGGCGCTGGGCCTGCTGGGCGCCACCGACATGGCGCTGATCGACGACGCGGTGGACTCGCTTGCCGCCGCCGATGCCGCGGCGCTGTTCGGCGCGGTGGAGTCGGTGATCGACGCCGGCCACGACCCGCGGCGGTTCGCCACCGATCTGCTCGAACGGTTTCGCGACCTCATCCTGCTGCAGGCCGTCCCGGATGCGGCCAGCCGTGGCGTGGTGGACGCGCCGGAGGACGTGCTGGAACGGATGCGTGAGCAAGCGACCCGGATCGGGCCGGCGACCCTGACCCGCTACGCCGAGGTGGTGCAGGCGGGGCTGGGCGAGATGCGGGGAGCCACGGCGCCGCGCCTGCTGCTCGAGGTCGTGTGCGCGCGGCTGCTGCTGCCCTCGGCCAGCGACACCGAATCGGCGCTGCTGCAACGCGTCGAGCGAATCGAGACCCGGCTGGACATGTCGATCCCCGGCTCGGAAGTTTCCACTGCGACGCCACGCAGCGCCCAGGCCGAAGCACAACCCGCCCGGTTCACCCGGCCCTCCGCGGCGCCCGCTCGCAAGCCCGAACCGCAACCGGAACCGAAGCCCAAGCCCGAACCCGAGTCGCCTCCGCCCGCACCCGTCGACGCGCCGGCGGCCGAATCAGCTTCGGCGCCAGGCGAACTCAACACCGCGGCGGTGCGCAGCATGTGGCCCACGGTGCGCGAAAAGGTGCGTCAGCGGAGCCGTACCACCGAGGTGATGTTGGCCGGGGCGACCGTCCGGGCCATCGAGGGCAACACGTTGGTCCTGAGCCACGAATCGGCGCCGCTGGCCAAGAGGCTCTGCGAACAGCGCAACGCCGACGTCATCGCCGAGGCGCTCAAAGACGCGCTCGGTGTCGATTGGCGAGTGCGGTGTGAGGCCGGCGCCCCGGTGTCGGCCGCGTCACCCACCCTCGCCGGCGAGGAAGCCGGGCGCGCGGTTCCCAACGTCGCCGAGCCCGCACCCGACGTCGATTCCGCGCGCCGCGACGAAGAGGAACACATGCTCGCCGAGGCGGTCCGCGACGAGTCGTCTGCGCCCCGCCGCGACCCCGAAGAGGTCGCGCTCGAACTGCTGCAGAACGAGCTGGGCGCCCGCCGCATCGACAACGGCTAGCGCGTCAGGCCGTCCACCACGGCCGCAGTGGCAGGTCGTCATCCCCGCGCGCGTCGGTGTTGGCTGCCAGCACGTGATGGAGCTGAAGGTTGTTCTGCTCGAACGCCACTCGTGAAGCCGCCATGTACAGGCCCCATACCTTGGCGGTCGGCAAGCCGACCTCGCTGACCGCCACGTCCCAGTGCTCGACCAGGTTGCGACACCAGTCGCGCAGCGTCATCGCGTAGTGATGGCGGAAGTTCTCCGCGTGCAGCACCTCGAAGCCCACATCCTGGACCGCACAGGTGATGCGGCCCGAGCCGGTCAGCTCGCCGTCCGGGAAAACGTAGCGGTCGGTGAATCCGCCGGCGAACGAGGTGGAGGTGTTGTCGTGGCGGGTGATGCAGTGGTTGAGCAGCAGCCCGCCGGTGCGCAGCTTCGACTTCAGGAATCCGAAGTAGGCCGGGTAGTTCTTGACGCCGATGTGCTCGGTCAAACCGATCGAGGAGACGGCGTCGAACTGCGTCTCGCCGACGTCGCGGTAGTCGCAGTGTCGCACCTCGGCCAGCTCCGCCAGCCCCTCGTCGGCGATCGCCCGCTGCGCCCACTTCGCCTGCTCGGCCGACAGGGTGGCGCCGATCGCCCGGACACCGTGCCGCGCGGCGTACCGCACCATGCCGCCCCACCCGCAGCCGACGTCGAGCAGCCGGTCGCCGGGCTGCAGCCGCAACTTCTCGAAAATCAGCCGGTACTTGTTTTGCTGCGCATCCTCCAGCGTCGCCTCGGCGTCGGGATACACCGCGCAGGTATAGGTCATCGACGGGCCCAACACCAGTTCGTAGAAGGCATTGGAGACGTCGTAATGGTGGTGGATGGCCTCGGCGTCGCGGGTCTTGCTGTGCATCAGCCCTTCGGTGACCCGGCGCCACCGCGGCCGGGTTTCCTGGGGTGGCGGTGGCACCGGCAACAACCGCTCGAAGCCCAGCGAACGCACGACGTTGGCCAGCACCCGCGCCGGCGGCCGTTTGAATTCGACCCGATCGGTCAGCGTCTTGAGCAGTTGGTACGGGTCACCCGGATGCACGCCGTAGGCCTGCAGGTCGCCCGACACGTAGGCGCGAGCCAGGCCGAGTTCGCCGGGCGCGGTGGCCAGGTAGGTGGCCCCGCGAGGCGTCCGAAGATCCAGGCCCAGTTCGGCGTCTTCGCTTCCCGCCGTGCTGCCGTCGTAGGCGGTGAACCTCAGCGGATGTCGTCCGGTCGCGGCGAAGACCTCCAGGATCTCGGCCATGCTCAATTTGCCGGTCGGCGAGCGGTGGGGTTCTTTCGTCGTCGTCATCGCCGTTGCACCGCCTTCGCGTAGAGGTCGAGTAAACGAGAATCGGGGTCATAGGTTTTCTTGACGGTGTTGTAGGCCTCGCCGCCGTACAACTCGTCGAAATCCTCGCGGGAGTAGTAGGACTCGGAATACAGCGACTTGTGGCCACCGAGTTCGCTCACCTTGGCTTCGATCATCCGATTGGTGGCGCCCTCGCATGAGCCGGCCGGCACCGATGACCAGAAGCCGACGTTGACATAGGTGTGATCCGGCCGCATCGGGTACAGCGGCCAGCCCTGGTGGTCGCGTAGACGCAAGGGGCACAACCAGATTGGCGTGATGGGCACGCTGTCTAGGAACCACTCCAGGAAGTCGCAGGTCCGTTCGACCGGCACCTCGACGTCCTGCACCACCCGTTCGCGGGGTGGGCGGCCGTTGCGCGCCTCGATCCGGTCGGCGATGCCGAACCGCCGATCCATCGCGATGAGCTTCGAGTAGAAGCTGCTGCGCCGGTAGCGGCGCGGCCACCAGCGCCGCAGCCGCGGGTTCTGCACGCCGAACGCGCGTGAGCACCAGAACCAATCGGTGTCCCAGCGCCAGAAGTAATCGTTCATGGTCAGCCGGTCATCCTTGGTGGCTTCGACCCCCGGGGCGTCGTGCCGGATGGACTGGTAGTAGATGTCGCGGCCGGTGTAGTCGCTGACCGGGCCGGGAGTGGTGGTCCGCCGGCCCACGCACAGGTAGCTTTCGTCGGCGCTGAAGACGACGCCGTCCAGGTAGTCGACGGGCGTCCCGCCCTGCCCGCCGGTGTCGATGATGCGTTCCATGGCCGCAACCAGATCGGGCAGCGAGCGGAAACGGATGTGCCGCAGCGCCACGAACGGCGCGACGGGCTCCAGCTCGATGCGGAGCCGGGTTGAATAACCAAGCGTCCCATAGGAATTCGGGAAGGCGCGGAACAGCTCGGGGTGCTGGGTGCGCGAGGTGGTGAGCAAATCGCCAGCGCCGGTGAGGATGTCCATCTCCAACACCGATTCATGGGGCAGCCCGTTGCGGAAGGACGACGACTCGATGCCCAGGCCGCTGACCGCGCCGCCCAGCGTGATGGTCTTCAGCTGCGGGACTACCAGCGGCGAGAGGCCATACGGCAGCGTCGCCGTCACCAGGTCCGCGTAGGTGCACATGCCGGCCACATCGGCGGTGCGGGATTCGGGATCCACGTCCAGAACGCCGGTCAGTCCGGACGTGTCCAGACCGGGCGCATCACGTTTGGTGCGGGCGCGGAACAGATTTGACGTCGGCTTTGCCAATCGGACGGCCGAAGTTGGGGGAATGGATCGATAACTTGCCAGCATCCGGTCAACGCCGGACTTGTGGGCCGAGAGTGCAGATCCAAGGACAGGCACCACATATACCCTAGTCTTCGACAACAACCCGTGCACCCGTCGGAAGGGCCGCGTCGGGGAAATCATCATGAGGAGGGGTCGCTTTGGCACCGGTGAGCGCGGAAAGCACCATCTTGATCAACGCGGAGCCCGCGGCAACCCTTGCCGCCGTCGCGGACTATCAGACCGTCCGTCCGAAAATTCTGTCCCCGCAGTACAGCGACTACCAGGTGCTGCAGGGTGGGCAGGGGGCCGGCACGGTCGCCAAGTGGAAGCTGCAGGCCACCAAATCGCGGGTGCGCGACGTGCAGGCCAACGTCGACGTGGCCGGGCACACGGTCATCGAGAAGGACGCGAACTCGTCGATGGTGATCAACTGGACGGTCGCTCCCGCCGGACCCGGCTCCAGCGTCACCGTGAAGACCACTTGGGACGGCGCGGGCGGTGTGAAGGGTTTCTTCGAGAAGACCTTTGCGCCGTTGGGGCTCAAGAGGATTCAGGGCGAGGTGCTGGCCAACCTGAAAAAGGAACTGGAGAGCTGAGCTAGCGTCGCGGGTCTAGCGCGCCTGGCCCTGCGAGGCGAGGAAGCCCGCGACGCCGCGGACCAGTGCGTCGGCGTACTTCTGCCGGCCTTCGGCGGACTCCATCAGCGCCGAGTCCGCGGGGTTCTTCATGTTGCCGCACTCGACCAGGATCGACGGGTACTGCGCCAGGTTCAGGCCGGTCAAATCCGAGCGGCCGTAGAGGCCGTTCTGGCCGATGTAGTTCGCCGGCGGGATCCCCGAGGCCTGCATCTGGTCGCGCATGATCCGTGCGTACTGCACCGACGGGCCCGCCTGCACCTGGTTGAGCGGCGGGGCCGAATAGTTGACGTGAAAGCCTCGGCCCGACGGCGGGCCGCCGTCGGCGTGGATGGACAGGACCGCGTTGGGGCGCAGGGCGTTGGCCGCGTTGGCGCGCTCGTCGACGCAGGGTCCCAGGCCGTTGTCGTTGGCGCGGGACAGCGCGGTCCGCACCCCCAGGGCGTTCAGCTCGGCGCGCACCCGCAGCGCGGTGTCCCAGGTGAAGGTGTGCTCCATGTAGCCGGAGTTGGTGGCCGTCCCGCTGGTCTGGCAGTCTTTGGTGCCGCCGCGACCGGTCGGCACCTGGCGGTTGATGGAGCCGTCATTGGAGCCGTTGTGGCCCGGATCGATGAAGACCACCATGCCGGCGATGCTGGATGGCGCTGCCATTGCGTTCGGGATGACGATGGCCGACGCAGCAACGATCATGCAGATGATCGTCCTGAGGCCGACACGCCTGCTCACTCGTAGGTCCACGGCGCAAAGCTAGCGCCGCGCGGTCTACGCTGGGTATTTCGAATCGCCGGAGACTCACGAGCGAAACCAACTCGAGACCAAGATGCGAGGGGATTGTCATGCAACCCGGAGGCGATATGTCGGCGCTGCTGGCCCAGGCGCAGCAGATGCAGCAGAAGCTCATGGAGGCGCAGCAACAACTGGCGAACGCTGAGGTCCGCGGTCAGGCCGGTGGGGGCTTGGTCGAGGTCGTCGTCAAGGGCAGCGGCGAGGTGGTCGCGGTGAAGATCGATCCGTCCGTCGTGGACCCGTCGGACGTCGAGACCTTGCAGGACCTGATCGTCGGCGCCATGGGTGACGCGTCCAAGCAGGTCACCCGGATGGCCCAGGAACGGCTGGGGTCGCTGGCCGGCGGCTTCGGCCCGCCGCCGGGGCAACCGCCCGCGCCCGCGCAGGGGCTTTAGACTCCGCGACCGACATGTTCGAAGGACCCGTCCAGGATTTGATCGACGAGCTCGGCAAGCTGCCGGGCATCGGACCCAAAAGCGCCCAGCGCATCGCCTTCCACCTGCTATCGGTTGAGCCGCCGGACATCGACCGGCTGACCGCGGTGCTGGCCAAGGTCCGCGACGGCGTGCGGTTCTGTGCGGTGTGCGGCAACGTCTCCGACAACGAGCGCTGCCGGATCTGCGCCGATCCCCGCCGGGACGGCTCGCAGGTGTGCGTCGTCGAGGAGCCCAAAGACATCCAGGCCGTCGAGCGCACCCGCGAATTCCGCGGCCGCTACCACGTGCTGGGCGGTGCGCTCGATCCGTTGTCCGGCGTAGGGCCCGAACAGCTGCGGATCCGCGAGCTGCTGAGCCGGATCGGGGAGCGGGTCGACGACGTCGACATCACCGAGGTGATCATCGCGACCGACCCGAACACCGAAGGCGAGGCGACGGCCACCTACCTGGTGCGAATGCTGCGCGACATCCCTGGGCTGACGGTCACGCGAATCGCGTCGGGACTGCCGATGGGCGGCGACCTGGAGTTCGCCGACGAGCTGACGCTGGGTCGCGCGCTCGCCGGCCGCCGGGCCATGGTGTGAGGCGCCAGCAGGCTCTCACGCGCCGGCCAGCTCGCCTGCCTCGCGTTCGGCTGCGGGCCCGGACCCCGGCAGCGGCCTGCCCGCGACTTCCGGCATGAATCGAAGGGCGACCGTCCCCACCAAGCCGGCGAAGATCAGCATGTAGGCCGGCACCATGGCGCTGCCGGTGGCGGATATCAGCGCCTGAGCGATCACAGGAGTAGTTCCGCCGACGGTCGATAGCGCGATGTTGTACGAGATGGCCAGCGCTCCGCTGCGCACCCTGGTCGGGAACAGCGCCGGCAGGGCTTGGGGGGTGGTGCTGTCGAAACACAGTTCCATCAGCCCGACCAGCAGCACGCCGATGAAGATCAACGGAACGACGCCGCTGAAGCGCATCAGCAAGAACGCCGGGACCGACGCCAGAACGAGCAATCCGCAGCCCGTCCACATGATCGGCTTGACGCCGATACGGTCGGACAACATGGCGACGAAAACCACCGCGGCCATCAGGATCGCCAAGGTCGCCACGATGATCACCAGTGCGGCCGTGTTACCCACGCGCACAACCACTTTCAGGTATGTCGGCAGGTATCCGGTGAGCATGAAGTCCGGCACCTGCGAGGCCACCACGACTGCCGCGCAAACCACCATCGGCTTCCACTGCTCGACCACTGTGCGCCGAAATTGCCGCCACCCGCGGTCAACCGGCGCATCGGTGTTGCCGCGCGCCTGCGTGTAGGCCGGTGACTCCTCGATCCGCAGCCGCAAGTAAAGGGCGAGCACGCCGAAGGGCGCTCCCAGCAACAGCGGAATCCGCCAGCCCCACGCCAGCATGTCGCGGCTGGGCAGCCAGGCCTGCAACGCGGTCACCAGCAATCCGGCGAGCACGAACCCGACCAAGTTGCCCAACGGCAGGAACCCAACCATCCTGCCGCGTTTGCGGTCCGGGGCCCGCTCGACGAGGTAGGTCATGGCGCCGACAAACTCGCCACCGGTGGACAAGCCTTGAAAGACCCGGGCGACCAGCAGCAGGATCGGCGCCCAGATGCCGATGGTGCCGTAGCCGGGCAGTAGGCCGGTCATGGTGGTCCCCACCGCCATCAGCAGGATCGTGATCACCAAAACCCGCTTGCGCCCGACGCGGTCACCGAGGGGGCCGAGGACGAACCCGCCGAGCGGGCGCACCACGTACGCCGCCGCCAGCGTGCTGAACGTGGCGATGAGATGGACAGCGCTGACGCTGTTGCCCGGATAGAAGACCTGCGCGATGGTCGTCGCGATATAGCCGTAGACGCCGAAGTCGTACCACTCCATGAAATTGCCGATGGCCGTCGCGAGGGTGTCCCGCCGCATCGCCGCATCGGTATCTCGGGAATCAGTGCCCGCAAGCATGCGTTTCCCCCAACCAGGCCCTAGCGGGCGGCCAACCGTTCACGGCGCAGCAGGTCCACCTCCGGCATCGGCAGTGGCGCCAGCTCGCCCACCACCGTGCTCAGCAGCAGGTCGGCCAGTTGCGGGTTGCGGGCCAGGCACGGCCCGTGCATGTAGGTCGCGATCACGCTGCCCTGCACCGCGCCGTCGAAGCCGTTGCCGGCAACGTTGCCCGCGCCCTTGACCACCGCGCCCAGCGGCGACGCCGCCGGTCCCAGCACGGTGCCGCCGCGGTGGTTCTCGAAACCGGTGAGACGCTCGGTCAAGCCCGCCGGCAGCGGTTTGGTCGCCAGCTCGCCGATGGTGCGTGCCGGTTGCGGTGACGTCGTCGCGTCCAGCATCCCCACACCGTCGACGCGCTCCCCGGCCGACGTTTCATACCAGTGCCCGAGCACCTGAACGGCCGCGCAGATGGCCAGCACCGGGGCGCCGCGTTCCGCGGCGCGCTGCAGGCCGGGGTACTTGATCAAATGCCGGGTGGCCAGGCGCTGCGCGTAGTCCTCGGCCCCGCCCAGCGTGTAGAGGTCCAGCGACTCGGGCACCGGGTCGGCCAGCGTGATCTCGACGATTTCGGCGGCGATGCCGCGTAGGCGGAGCCGCTGCCGCAGCACCAGGGCGTTGCCGCCGTCGCCGTAGGTGCCCATCACGTCGGGCAGCACCAACCCGATCCGCACCACCGAGTCAGCCATGGCGCGCCAACGCTCGCTGCAGCTGGAGGAACGCGGTGTAGTTGGCGACGACTTCCACCGTTCCCGGCGGGCACGATGCGATCGCGGCGACGGTGTCGTGCACCAGGGTGTGCTCCACGCCCGCATACCCGAGGCGCACCGCCAGGTCGGTGCCGCGCTCGCCGGCGGCCACGACTTCCGTCTCCTCGAAGTGCTCGAATCGCACATCCCAGAGCCACGACAGGTCTTCCCCGTCGGGCACCTGGCCGTTGACCGAGATGACCACCCCGGCCGCATGCTTGTCCACCATCGACAGCGCCTCCTGCCAGCCGGCCGGATTCTTGGCCAGCAGGATGCGCACCTCGTGCGCGCCGACGCGGACGGTCCGATAGCGCCCGGCGACCTCGTCGACCGTCGAGACCGCCGCCACCGCCGACGCGGGATCGGCGCCCAACGCGACCGCGGCCGCGACGGCCTGGGCGGCGTTGCCCCGGTTGACCGCGCCGGGCAGCGCCAACCGCATCGGCACGGCCAGGCCGTCGGGCCCGTAGAGGGTGTCGTCGTCGAACCACCATTGCGGGCTGGGCCTTTTGAAGTCCGCACCCGTGGAATACCAATGACCCCGCTCGCGGACGATGACCTCGCCGCTGCGCGGGCAGCTGACCGAGTCGTTCGACCACGAACCGCCCGCGGCCACCCACACCACGTTCGGGCTGTCGTACGCCGCGGACGTCATCAGCACGTCGTCGCAGTTGGCCACGACGACCGCCCCGGGGTGCCGGGCCAGGCCCGCGCGCAGGGTCCGCTCGATGACGTTGATCTCGCCGACCCGATCCAGCTGGTCGCGCGAGAGGTTGAGCAGCACGACGACGCTGGGTTCGACGGCATCGGAGACGTGCGGGACGTGCATTTCGTCGACTTCGAGGGCCGCCAGGGGGGCATCGCGGTTGGCGGCCAGCGCCGCGACCAGGCCGGCGTCCATGTTGGCGCCCTCGGCGTTGGTGGCAACCGCACCCAGCGTCGCCAGCGCGGCCGACGTCATCCTCGTGGTGGTGGACTTGCCGTTGGTGCCGGTGACGATCACGGTGCGCCGTCCGGCGGCCAGTTGCCGGAGAACCGAGCGGTCCAGCGTCATCGCGATGAGCCCGCCGATCATCGCCCCGGCCCCGCGTCCGGTCACCCGCGACGCCCAGCGCGCGCTCGCTCCTGCGGCGAGCGCCAGACGGGCGCGGGTGGTAATCACCCGGGAAGTTTAAGGGCGGCGGGTCGCCCGCATCGAATTCCGGGCGATCGCAAGCGCGGCGTTGACGCCGGGCGCGGCGGGTCGCCCGCATCGAATTCCGGGCGATCGCAAGCGCGGCGTTGACGCCGGGCGCGGCGGGTCGCCCGCATCGAATTCAGCCCGACACGACCCGCAGCGAACGGGCGATGTCGGTCGGCCGTGCCATCCTCAGTGCATGAGCGGGGCTTCCTGGGGTCGGCCGGCCAGCGAGCCGGACGCGGGCTGGGCCGTCGTCGACGTCGAGACCTCGGGCTTTCGGCCGGGTCAGGCACGGATCATCAGCGTTGCGGCGCTCGGCCTGGACCCCGACGGCAACGTGGAACAGTCGGTGGTCAGCCTGCTCAACCCCGGCGTGGACCCTGGCCCCACCCACGTGCACGGCCTGACCGCCGCAATGCTGGAAGACCAGCCGCAGTTCGCCGACATCGTCGGTGACGTGGCCAAGGTGCTGCGCGGCCGCACGCTGGTAGCCCACAACGTGGCTTTCGACTACGCGTTTCTTGCCGCCGAAGCCGAACTGGCCGACGCCGAACTGCCCGTCGACAGCGTCATGTGCACCGTCGAGCTGGCCCGACGGCTCGACCTCGGCATCGACAACCTGCGGTTGGAGACGCTCGCGGCGCACTGGGGCGTCACCCAGGAGCGCCCCCACGACGCCTTCGACGACGCGATGGTGCTGACCCACGTGCTGGCCTCGGCGCTCAAGCTGGCCCGCGCGGGCGACATCTGGTTGCCGATACATCCGGTGACCCGGCGCCGCTGGCCCAACGGCCGCGTCACCCATGACGAGCTGCGACCGCTCAAGGTGCTGGCGTCCCGGATGCCCTGCCCGTATCTCAACCCGGGCCCCTACGTGGGCGGCCGACCGCTCGTGCAGGGCATGCGGGTGGCGCTGGCGGCCGAGGTCGGCCGCACCCACGAGGAACTCGTGGAACGCATCCTGCACGCCGGGCTGGCCTACACCGAGGCCGTCGACCGGGAAACCTCGCTGGTGGTCTGCAACGACCCCGCGCCCGAGCAGGGCAAGGGCTACCTCGCCCGGCAGCTGGGGGTGCCGGTGATCGGCGACGCGCAGTTCATGGACTGCGTGGGCGCCGTCATCGGGGGCACCAGCATGGACGAATTCACCGACGCCAGCTCCCTGGACCAGCAGCTGGCGCTGTTCTGATCAGCCGCGAGCGGCGCGGTTGACCGCCGAGACGACCGCGCGCAGCGACGCGGAGGTGATCGACGGCGCGATGCCGACCCCCCAGACCGTGCGACCGTCGACCGACGCCTCCACGTAGGCGGCCGCCTGCGCGTCGTCACCGGCGCTCATCGCGTGCTCGGAGTAATCCAGGACGGCCACGTCGAAACCGACACCGCCCAGCGCGTGGACGAATGCGGCAAGTGGGCCGTTGCCCTCCCCGCTGATCTCGGTCTCCGCGCCGTTGATCTTGACGGTCGCGGTGAGGCGGGTGACGCCGCTGTCGTCCTCGGAAGCGTCGACGCGTTGTTTCATCCGCTCCAGCGGCACCACCGGCGCCAGATACTCCTCGGAGAAGGCGTCCCACATCTCCTTGGGGCTGACCTCGCCGCCTTCCCCTTCACTGATCTTCTGGACCACCTGGGAGAACTCGATCTGCAGCCGCCGCGGCAGCGCCAGGCCGTGATCGGCCTTCATGATGTAGGCCACGCCGCCCTTGCCGGACTGCGAGTTGACCCGGATCACCGCCTCGTAGGTGCGCCCGACGTCTTTGGGGTCGATCGGCAGATACGGCACTTGCCACAGCATGTCGTCGACGTCGGAGTCCGCGGCGTCCGCGTCGATCTTCATCTGGTCCAGGCCCTTGTTGATGGCGTCCTGATGGCTGCCGGAGAACGCGGTGTAGACCAGGTCCCCGCCGTAGGGGTGACGCTCGTGCACCGGCAGCTGGTTGCAGTACTCGACCGTCCGGCGGATTTCGTCGATGTTGGAGAAGTCGATCTGCGGGTCCACGCCGCGGGAGAACAAGTTGAGCCCCAGCGTCACCAGGCAGACGTTGCCGGTGCGCTCGCCGTTGCCGAACAGGCAGCCCTCGATGCGGTCGGCCCCGGCCTGATACCCCAATTCCGCTGCGGCGACGGCGGTTCCGCGGTCGTTGTGCGGATGCAGGCTCAGGATTACCGATTCCCGGTTGGCCAGGTTGCGGCTCATCCACTCGATCGAGTCGGCGTAGACGTTGGGGGTGGCCATTTCGACGGTGGCGGGCAGGTTGAAGATGATCGGGTTGTCCGGTGTCGGCGCGATGATTTCGCCGACGGCGTCGCACACCTGCTTGGCGTACTCCAGCTCGGTGCCGGTGTAGGACTCCGGCGAATACTCGAACCGCCACCGCGTGCCCGGGCGCTTGGCGGCTTCTTCGACGCACTTGCGCGCGCCCTCGGTCGCGATGGCCTGTACGGCGGCCCGGTCGGCGCGAAAAACGACGCGGCGCTGCAGGATTGAGGTCGAGTTGTAGAAGTGCACGATGGCCTGAGGTGCGCCGTCGCATGCCTCGAAGGTGCGCTCGATCAGTTCGGGCCGGCACTGGGTCAGCACCTGGATGGTGACGTCGCCGGGAATCGCCCCGTCGGTGATGATCTCGCGGACGAAGTCGAAGTCGGTCTGGCTGGCAGACGGGAATCCCACTTCGATTTCCTTGTAGCCCATGCGAACCAGCAAATCGAACATGCGGCGCTTGCGCGCCGGGCTCATGGGGTCGATCAGCGCCTGATTGCCGTCGCGCAGATCCACCGCACACCACAGCGGCGCCTGAGCGATGGCGCGGTCGGGCCAAGTGCGGTCGGGCAAGTGGATGGGCTCGACCTCGTCGGCGAACGGTCGGTACCGGTTGACCGGCATCGACGAACCACGCTGCGGGTTCCAGGCGGCTTGTCCGGGCGCGGGTGGGCCCGCGGGCTGAACGATGGTTCGTGTCGAGCTGAATGCGTCGGGATTGGAAGTCACGATATTGCTCCGGGGATTCAGAAGGGAAACTTCAGACCGGCGCATCGCGAACACCCGCGACGGGAAGCCGGTCTGGATCAGACCCCGTCGCGGCGTCCGAGGAGGAGCACCCGCTGCACGTCCCAGACTTTACCGCTTTTGGCGCATTGGCAAAAATTGCGCCGAGACCGCGGCGAATGCGCATGACGGGGTGCAGCGGTATCGCGACGTAAATCACCATGCGGTGGCACGTATTCTGTTGTGGACTTATACCCGAAATCGTCAAATGCCGAGGCCGGAGAGGCAGGAATAACGTGGCGCTCGTCGTGCAGAAGTACGGCGGATCCTCAGTGGCGAACGCCGACCGGATCCGGCGGGTGGCCGAGCGCATCGTCGCTACCAAGAAGCAGGGCAACGACGTAGTCGTCGTCGTCTCAGCGATGGGCGACACCACCGACGACTTGATGGATCTGGCCCACCAGGTGTGCCCGGCGCCGCCACCGCGCGAACTCGACATGCTGCTGACCGCCGGTGAGCGAATCTCCAATGCATTGGTCGCGATGGCGATCGAATCGCTGGGTGCGCAGGCGCGCTCGTTCACCGGTTCGCAGGCCGGGGTGATCACCACCGGCACGCACGGCAACGCCAAGATCATCGACGTCACCCCGGGACGGCTGCGGACCGCGCTCGACGAAGGGCGCATCGTGCTGGTCGCCGGATTCCAGGGTGTCAGCCAGGACACCCGGGACGTGACCACGCTGGGCCGCGGCGGCTCGGACACCACGGCGGTGGCGCTGGCCGCGGCGCTGCACGCCGACGTCTGCGAGATCTACACCGACGTCGACGGCATCTTCAGCGCCGACCCGAGGATCGTGCACAACGCCCGCAAGCTGGACACGGTCACTTTCGAGGAAATGCTCGAGATGGCGGCGTGCGGCGCCAAAGTTTTGATGCTGCGCTGCGTGGAATACGCACGCCGCTACAACATGCCGGTGCACGTCCGGTCCTCCTATTCGGAAAACCCAGGCACCATCGTCGTCGGATCGATCAAGGACATAGCCATGGAAGACCCCATCCTGACCGGAGTCGCGCACGACCGCAGCGAGGCCAAGGTGACCGTTGTCGGCATTCCCGACATCCCCGGATACGCCGCTCGGGTCTTCCGGGCGCTCGCCGATGCCGACGTGAACATCGACATGGTGTTGCAGAACGTCTCCAAGGTCGAGGACGGCAAGACCGACATCACCTTCACCTGCTCGCGCGACAGCGGACCCACCGCGGTGGCCAGGCTGGACGCGCTCCAGGATGAGATCGGGTTCAGCCAACTGCTTTACGACGACCACGTGGGCAAGGTGTCGCTGATCGGGGCGGGCATGCGCAGCCACCCCGGGGTCACCGCCACGTTCTGTGAGTCCCTGGCCGAGGTGGGCGTCAACATCGAGCTCATCTCCACGTCCGAGATTCGCATCTCGGTGCTGTGCCGCGACACCGAACTAGACAAGGCCGTTGTGGCGTTGCACGAGGCGTTCGGGCTCGGCGGCGAGGAGTCGGCGACGGTGTACGCGGGGACGGGTAGATAAATGGTTGCGATTGGAGTTGTGGGCGCCACCGGCCAGGTCGGCCAGGTGATGCGCCGGTTGCTCGACGAGCGGGATTTCCCCGCGACGTCGGTGCGGTTCTTCGCGTCGTCGCGCTCGCAGGGCCGCAAGCTGGAATTCCGCGGCCAGGAGATCGAGGTCGAGGACGCCGCGACGGCGAACCCCACCGGCCTGGACATCGCGTTGTTCTCCGCCGGCAAGACGATGTCGCTGGTGCAGGCGCCGCGATTCGCCGCGGCCGGGGTGACCGTGATCGACAACTCCTCGGCCTGGCGCAAGGACCCGGAAGTGCCGCTGGTCGTCTCCGAGGTGAACTTCGACCGGGACGTCCGGGACGCCCGCTCGCTGACCAAGGGCATCATCGCCAACCCGAACTGCACCACGATGGCCGCGATGCCGGTGCTCAAGGTGCTGCACGAGGAAGCCGGGCTGCAGCGCCTGGTGGTGTCCAGCTATCAGGCCGTGTCCGGCAGCGGGATCGCCGGGGTCGAGGAGCTGGCGACGCAGGCGCGCGCGGTCATGGACGGCGCCGAGCAGCTGGTGCACGACGGCGGTGCGGCGCAGTTCCCGCCGCCCAAGACCTATGTGGCGCCGATCGCCTTCAACGTGGTGCCGCTGGCCGGATCGCTGGTGGATGACGACTCGGGTGAGACCGACGAGGACCAGAAGCTGCGCCACGAGAGCCGCAAGATCCTCGGCATTCCCGACCTGGCCGTCAGCGGCACGTGCGTGCGGGTACCGGTGTTCACCGGCCACTCGCTGTCGATCAACGCCGAATTCGCGCGGCCGCTGTCGCCCCAGCGGGCCCGCGAGCTTCTGGACGGCGCGCCCGGCGTCAAGGTGGTCGACGTGCCGACCCCGCTGGCGGCCGCCGGCGTCGACGAATCCCTGGTCGGCCGGATCCGGCGCGACCCCGGGGTGCCCGACGGCCGCGGCCTCGCACTGTTCATCTCCGGTGACAACCTGCGCAAGGGGGCGGCGCTGAACACCATCCAGATCGCCGAGCTGCTGGCCGCCCAGCGGTGACAAGCGGGTGAGCACCACCCCCACTCGCTTGGCCGCGCGGTGCTCATTGTTCGCCGCGGTGTGTTTGGTTCTGCCGCAATGGTTTAGCGTCGCGCACGCCGACCCGGCGGCGCCGGCCCCCGAGCCCGTGTTGCAGCCGCTGGCGCCCGGTCAGGTGTTACGCATCGGTCCCAGTGCCGGAACCGGCACGCCGACCGTGGATTACGGCATTGGCGCGACAGACCTGTGCGAGTTCGTCGAGTTTCCCGCCGAATTGCTCCAGGTCTGCGGCGACAGCTTCGCCGGGCAGGGGGTCGGATTCGGCGGTTGGTACGCACCCGTCGCGCTGCGCGTCGACACCGCTTCCGTCGACGACCCCGCCGGGGTGCGCTACACCGGGGTGACCGGCATCAACAAACCGTTGCTCGCCGAGCCCACCCCGCCGGGAGCCTCGCAGCTACCGGCAGGTGTGGTGCAGATCAACCGGCGCAACTACCTGATGGTGACGACGACCAAGAACCTCGAGCCGCAGACCTCACGGCTGGTGACCGCCGAACCGGCGCGCGCGGGCTGGCAGACGATCCCGGGATCCAAGCGACCCGCGTCGTACCAGGGCGGCTCGCAGACGCAGATCAGCGGCTACTACGACCCGATTCCCACGGCGGACTCACCCAGCGGGTGGGTGTACATCGTCGCCGACAGTTTCACCCGCAGGGATCCGGTGCTGCTGTATCGGGCCACGCCGCAGACGTTCACCGACCGGTCGCGGTGGCAGGGTTGGGCGGCGGGGCCGGGTGGGGGCTGGGGCAAGCCGCCGACGCCGCTGTGGCCGGACGCGGTGGGCGAGTTGTGCATTCGGCAGATCGACGGCAAGGCCGTGCTGTCCTATTTCAATGCCGTCACCGGCAACATGGAGGTCCGGGTGGCCAACGACCCGACGTCGCTGGGCGACGCGCCGGTCACCACGGTGGTGCAACACGACGAGTGGCCCGAGCCGGCGGAAAGCCTGCCGCCGCCCTACGACAACCGGCTCGCGCAGCCGTATGGCGGTTATATCTCGCCCGGTTCGACACTTGACGAGCTGCGAATCTTCGTGAGCCAGTGGGACACTCGGGCGCGCGTTGCCGCGCCGTACCGGGTGATCCAGTTTGCGGTCAACCCGCTGCAGCCCGAATAGCAGCCTTTCCAATCGGCCTGTTTCGGCCGCGATGCGCCGGGTCACGCGGGCCGTTTCATGCGCTGAGCGGGACTTTTAGTTCACAGCTGTTACCTAAGTAACGCATAGCGGCCACTACTGTTAACGGCTTCATCATTTGTCTCATGAGTGAAACATCTGAAACCCCCACTGTGCGGCACTCGACCGCAACTGCGCCGGCCGCCGCGGAAGCGGCGGCGGCCTACCGGGCCCCGCGGGTCTTCCAAATCGCCGCGTGGGTCGCCATCGTCGCCGGGATCGTGTTCATCGTCGCGGTCATTTTCTTCACCGGCTTCATCCTCGGCCACCGCGGCGGGCATCACGGTCACCACCACAAGCACCACCACGCGATGATTCACCACCGCGGTCCGGGCGGACCCGGAAACTTCGGTGGCCCAGGCGCACCGGGTGCGCCGGGTGGACAGAACGGACAGAACGGTCCGGGAGCCACCACCGCGCCTCCGACCCCGTCGGGCGTTCGCCCCAGTGGCATGGCCCCGGGTCAGCTGCCGCCGTCGGTCTTGCACTCGGCCGCCGCGCTGGGACAGGTTCCGAGCGTCGTCGTTTTGACCAACTGAATCCCTTGTCAACCAGTGGCCCGGCGCTTCACGAGCGCCGGGCCGCCTGTTGTTTGCGGTCACCGACACTGACCGCCGCATCTCGATTCGCCACATTTTTGTCGCCGAAACCTGTTAGAGCACAGGTGTGCGGGGCAATATGGCAAGGCATGAGCGAGACACCCGAACCACGAGATGAGCCGACCACCGAGGCGACGCCAGCCGCATCAGTCGCCGGGCCACCGTCGCAACCACCCCCGCACCGGGTGACACCGCCGCGGCTCTACACGGCGGCGGCCTGGGTGGTGATCGTCGCCGGCGTGGTCTTCATCCTTACGTCGCTGTTCTTCGTCGGTGCCTTCATTTGGAAGCACCAGCACCCGTGCCAGCATCACCACGGCATGTTCCACCCCGGCGGCCCTGGCAATCCCGGGCCGGGCAACGGGCCCTGGGGGCCCGGCGGCCCCGGCGGCGGCTACGGACCGTATTACGGCGGACCCGGTGGTCCGGGACCCGACAACGGATATGGGCCCGGCGGGCCCGGGTTGATCGTTCCGATGCCCCCGAGCGGTCCGGGCGGTCCCGGCGGACCGCATGCCGGCCCGGGCGTCAGCGGCCCCGGACAGCCGCCTGCCAGCCCACCCCCCGGCGCGCCCGCGCCGCGTCCTTGATAGCGCTCACTTAAGCCACGCCCGGAATGGGTACTAACCCGTAGTGGGCCGACCGAGAGTTGCCCGCATTTTCGTGGCCACATCAAGACGAGGAGACACCCGGTCGCGGGTCGGGAGATCCGGGGCGTTCAACACCACAATGAGAATGCTTGCCGTGCGGGCAGATTCGGCGAGGCGGTGTGCGACTTCGGATACTGCGGCCTTCAGCCGGTGACGAGGAGAGAGCGTAATGACAGAGCGTTTCACGACCAATGACGCCGGTATCGCTGCGCCGAGCGACGATCAGTCGCTGACGATCGGCCCAGACGGGCCGATTCTGTTGCAGGACCATTACCTGATCGAGCAGATGGCGATGTTCAACCGCGAGCGCATCCCGGAGCGTCAGCCGCACGCAAAAGGTGGTGGCGCGTTCGGTCAGTTCGAAGTGACCAATGACGTCAGCCAGTACACCAGGGCCGCGGTCTTCCAGCCCGGCACCAAGACCGACATGCTGGCCAGGTTTTCCACCGTCGCCGGCGAGCGGGGCAGCCCGGACACCTGGCGCGACCCGCGTGGCTTCGCGCTGAAGTTCTACACCAGCGAAGGCAATTTCGACCTCGTCGGCAACAACACCCCGGTCTTCTTCATGCGCGACCCGTTGAAGTTCCAGCACTTCATCCGCTCCCAGAAGCGCTTGCAGGCAAGCAACGTTCGCGACCACAACATGCAGTGGGACTTCTGGAGTCTCTCCCCGGAGTCGGCGCATCAGGTGACCTGGTTGATGGGCGACCGGGGAATCCCCAAGACCTGGCGCAACATGAACGGCTACAGCAGCCACACCTACAGCTGGATCAACGCGGCCGGCGAGATCTTCTGGGTGAAGTACCACTTCATCACCGACCAGGGCATCGAGTTCCTGACCCAGGAGGACGCGGACCGGTTGGCCGGCGAGGACGGCGACTACCACCAGCGCGACCTGTTCGAGTCGATCGAACGCGGGGATCACCCGAGCTGGACGCTGAAGATGCAGATCATGCCGTACGAGGAAGCCAAGGATTACCGGTTCAACCCGTTCGATCTGACCAAGGTGTGGCCGCACGGCGACTACCCGTTGATCGACGTCGGCCGGATGACGCTGAACCGCAATGTCACCGACTATCACGCCGAGATCGAGCAGGCGGCATTCGAGCCGAACAACACCGTGCCCGGCACCGGCTTGAGCCCGGACAAAATGCTGCAGGCGCGGGGCTTCTCGTACTCCGACGCGCATCGCGCCCGACTGGGGACCAACTACCGGCAGATCCCGGTCAACACCCCCAGAGTCGAGGTGAACAGCTACTCCAAAGACGGGGCGATGCGGATGAACAACGTCTCCGACCCCGTTTATGCGCCCAACTCCTATGGTGGGCCGCACGCCGACCCGGCACGCGCCGCCGAGATCCGCTGGCATGCCGACGGTGACATGGTCCGGTCGGCGTACACGCTGCACGCCGAGGACGACGACTGGGGGCAGGCCGGCACCATGGTCCGCGAAGTCCTCGACGACGCGGCCCGGGAACGCTTGGCGGGCAACATCATTGGCCACGTGTCCCAGGGTGTGAAGGAGCCGGTGCTGTCGCGGGTGTTCGAGTACTGGCGCAACGTCGACCCCGACCTCGGGAAGAAGGTCGAGGACGGCGTCCGGGGCAACGGGGGCTGACCGCACGTCCGTGCGCCTGGCATGATCGCTGCATGACCATGCGGGTTCGCGCCACCGCGATCACCGTCGCCCTGGCCATCGCGGGCGCGGCCGCCCCTCCAGTGGCGGCAGCGCGCCCGTCGGAGCCGGGCGTGGTGAACTACGCGGTCCTGGGCAAAGGCTCGGTCGGCAACATCGTCGGCGGACCCATGGGGTGGGAGTCGGTCTTCACCCAGCCCGGGCAAGGCGACTGGGTGGACCTCCCGGAGTGCAACAACTGGGCCGACATCGGCTTGCCCGAGGTGTACAACGATCCCGACCTGGCCTCGTTCAACGGAGCCCTCACCCAGACGTCGGCCACCGACCAGACACATCTGGTCAAGCAGGCCGTCGGGGTGTTCGCCACCAATGAGGCCGCGGGCCGGGCTTTTCATCGGGTGGTGGATCGAACGGTGGGCTGTTCGGGACAGACGACCGCGCTTCACCTGGACAACGGCAGCACCCAGGTCTGGTCTTTCGACGGTGGGCCGGCCGGCCCCGCCGACGAGAACTGGACCAAGCAGGAGGCGGGCACCGACCGCCGGTGTTTCAATCAAACCAGGCTGCGCGAAAACGTGTTGCTGCAGGCGAAAGTGTGCCAATCCGGCAACGCCGGGCCCGCGGTGAACGTGCTGGCCGGGGCGATGCAGAACGCCCTGGGTCAATAATCGGCCGATTTGGGTATCCGTCTTCCCCGTGCACGCGCAGGTGCGAGAAGGGAATATGTCGGGGTCATCTGATAGATGAAGCACTAGACGAAGTTGTGCCGATTATCGTTCGATTGGCTGCCGCAGGGAAGCGGTCCGCAAGTCCATGTTCCGGCTTGCCCGAACCCGAAGGGATCGTGATATGACGTTCGCGCCGATCACCTCCGCGGCTTCGCAGTCGGAGTCGCGGGTGGCCGGCGCTGACCCCGCCCCGCAGCTGGACGTCGCCGAGCTGGCCGACTCCGCGGCCGTCGCGCAGTACATCGCCGACGGATGTCTGGTGGACGCCCCGCTGGGCCGTATCGGCCTCGAGCTGGAGGCCCATTGCCACGACCCGGCCGACCCGCACCGCAGACCGGGGTGGAACGAGATCGCCGCCGTGCTCGACGCGCTCCCCGCGTTGCCCGGGGGCAGCAGGATCACCGTGGAGCCGGGCGGCGCCGTCGAACTGTCCGGGCCGCCGGCCGACGGCGTGCTGCCGGCCATCGACGCCATGCGCCGCGATCAGGCCGTGCTGCAGCCGGCGTTTGCTGAGGCCGGGCTGGGCCTGGTCTTCCTCGGCGCCGACCCGCTGCGTCCACCCAGGCGCATCAACCCCGGCGCCCGGTATCGCGCCATGGAGCGCTTCTTCGCGACCAGCGAGTCGGGGGACGCGGGTGCCGCGATGATGACGTCCACCGCATCGATCCAAGTCAATGTGGACGCTGGGCCGCGGGACGGCTGGGCGGCGCGAGTGCGCCTGGCACATGCCTTGGGGCCCACCATGATCGCGATAACGGCGAACTCGCCGATGCTGGGCGGTGAATTCACCGGCTGGGTGTCGAGCCGGCAGCGAGTGTGGGGTCGGATGGACTCGGCGCGCTGCGGACCCATCTTGGGGGCGAGCGGTGATGACCCGGGCACCGACTGGGCCCGGTATGCGCTCAAGGCCCCGGTGATGCTGGTGCACAACCCCGACGCCGAGGCCGTCACGTATTGGGTGCCCTTTGCCGACTGGGTCGACGGCCGCGTGTTGCTCGCGGATCGCCGGCCCAGCGTCGCTGACCTGGAGTATCACCTGACGACGTTGTTCCCGCCGGTGCGGCCCAGGCAGTGGCTGGAGATCCGGTATTTGGACAGCGTGCCGGACGCGTTGTGGCCCGCTGTGGCGTTCACCCTGGCGGTCCTGCTCGATGACCCGGCCGCGGCCGACATCGCGGCCGAGGCGGTCGAACCGGTTGCCACCGCCTGGGATACCGCCGCCCGGGTGGGGCTGCGGGATCGGCGGCTGTATGCGGCGGCCAACGCCTGCGTGGCCGTCGCCGCCGCGAAAGCCCCGGCCGAGCTGGGTGATTCGATGCAGCGGTTGGTCCGCCTTGTCGACCGGGGCCGCTGCCCCGGCGACGAGTTCTCCGACCAGGTGATCGAGCACGGCCTCGCGCCAACGGTGGCGCGACTGGCTCAAGGAGAGCTGTGACGTCTCCTGATGATTCCGACCCGCTGCGCCCGGTCCCCCGCAAGCGGGTGGGGGCACCTCCCGCTCGCGGGGGAGTGCCCCCAGCGCCGCGCTTGCGGTCGTCATGCCGGGAGGGCATCGCCCAGGACTTGGCGCGGGCGCGCACGCGGACGTTGCGTCTGGTCGAGTTCGACGACGCGGAGCTCTGCCGGCAGTACGACCCGTTGATGAGTCCGCTGGTGTGGGACCTCGCGCACATCGGCCAACAGGAAGAGCTGTGGCTGTTGCGCGGTGGTGATCCCGCGCGGCCCGGGATGTTGCCGCCGGCGGTCGAGGGGCTCTACGACGCCTTCGTGCACTCCCGCGCCAGCCGCGTCGACCTGCCGCTGCTGTCGCCGGACAAGGCGCGGGCATATTGCCGAACCGTGCGGTCCGCCGTGCTCGACGCGCTCGACGTGCTGCCCGACGATCCCGCCGGCGACGAGGCGGCCTTCGTGTACGCGATGGTGGTCAGCCACGAAAACCAGCACGACGAAACGATGCTGCAGGCCCTGAACCTGCGCAGCGGCACACCGCTTTTGCGAGACGCCCCGGGGCTACCGGGCGGCCGGGCGGGATTGGCCGGCACGTCGGTGCTGGTGCCCGGCGGCGAGTTCGTGCTCGGTGTGGACGCCGCCAGCGAACCGCACTCGCTGGACAACGAGCGTCCGGCCCACGTCGTCGACCTGCCCGCCTTCCGGATCGGGCGGGTTCCCGTCACCAACGGCGAATGGCGCGGGTTCATCGACGACGGCGGCTACGACCAGCCGCGGTGGTGGTCGGAGCGCGGCTGGCAGCACCGCCAGGGCGCGGGCCTGACCGCGCCGCAGTTCTGGAGTTCGGACGGCACGACTCGCACCCGATTCGGCCACGTCGAGGACATTCCCGCCGACGAACCCGTCCAGCACGTCAGCTATTTCGAGGCCGAGGCCTATGCGGCCTGGGCCGGTGCGCGGTTGCCCACCGAGATGGAATGGGAGAAGGCCTGCACCTGGGACCCGTCCACCGCGACCCGGCGCCGCTACCCCTGGGGAGAGCGCAAACCGGACGAGACGCTGGCCAACCTGGGCGGCACCGCGTTACGGCCCGCGCCCGTCGGCGCCTACCCCGGCGGCGCGTCGGCGTACGGGGCCGAGCAGATGCTCGGCGAGGTCTGGGAGTGGACCGCCTCCCCGCTGCGGCCCTGGCCCGGGTTCGTCCCGATGCTCTACGAGCGTTATTCGCAGCCCTTCTTCGACGGCGATTACCGGGTGCTGCGCGGCGGCTCGTGGGCGGTGGAACCCGGCATCATCCGGCCGAGTTTCCGCAACTGGGACCACCCCTACCGGCGCCAGATCTTCTCCGGCGTCCGGTTGGCGTGGGACGTCCCCGAGGCCCGGGGTCGCGCCTGATGTGCCGGCACCTGGGCTGGCTGGGGGCCGACGTCACGGTTTCCTCGTTGGTGCTCGAGCCGCCGTTCGGGCTGCGCGTGCAGTCCTATGCGCCGCGCCGCCAAAAGCACTGCCTGCTCAACGCCGACGGTTGGGGCGTCGGGTTTTTCGACACCTCCGCGCAGGGCTCCCCGGAGGGCGGGGCGCCGCGCCGCTGGCGCAGCCAGGCGCCGCTGTGGGGCGACGTGTCGTTCGATTCCATCGCGCCCGCGCTGCGCAGCCACTGCGTGGTGGCCGCCGTGCGTTCGGCCACCGTCGGCATGCCGATCGAGGCCAGCGCGTGCGCGCCGTTCACCGACGGGCAGTGGTTGTTGTCGCACAACGGAATCGTCGACCGAGCCGTGTTGCCGACGACGGCGCGCGCCGAATCGGTCTGTGACAGCGCGATACTGGCGGCCACAATCTTCGAGCGCGGACTCGACGCGCTGGGGCAGATCATCGAAGAGGTCGCCGCGGCCGATCCACATGCCCGGCTGAACATATTGGCCGCCAACGGGTCTCGCTTGTTGGCGACGGCCTGGGGCGACACGCTGTCCATCCTGCGCCGCCGGGACGGCGTGGTGCTGGCCAGCGAACCCTACGACAACGACTCCGACTGGGAGGACGTGCCGGACCGCCACCTCGTCGAAGTCACCGCGAACGGTGTCACGCTGACGCCGCTGGACCAGTCGAGAGGATCTTGATGACGCTGTCGCTGTCGAACCACCTGGCCGCCGACTCGGCGTACCACGCGTTGCGCCGCGACGTGCTGGAAGGCCTGCAGAAGACGCCGAAGGCGTTGCCGCCCAAATGGTTCTACGATTCGGTTGGCAGCGATCTGTTCGATCAGATCACCCGGCTGCCGGAGTACTACCCGACGCGCGCCGAAGCTGAGATCTTGCGCGCCCGTGCGGCCGAGGTCGCATCGGCCAGCGAGGCCGACACCCTGGTGGAATTGGGCAGCGGCACGTCGGAGAAGACGCGGCTGCTTCTGGACGCGCTGCGGGCGCGGGATTCGCTGCGCAGGTTCGTCCCGTTCGATGTCGACGCCGGCATCCTGTCGACCGCCGCCACGGCCATCCAGCGGGAATACGAGGGCGTCGAAATCAGGGCCGTCTGCGGCGATTTCGAAGAGCACCTGACCGAGATCCCCGAAGGCGGGCGACGGCTGTTCGTGTTCTTGGGGTCCACGATCGGCAATCTCACGCCCGGACCGCGCACGGAATTCCTTGCCGCGCTGTCCGCCCAGATGCGGCCCGGCGACAGCCTGCTGCTGGGCACGGACCTGGTCAAGGACACCGGGCGGCTGGTGCGCGCCTACGACGACGCCGCCGGTGTGACGGCGGCGTTCAACCGCAATGTGCTCGCGGTGGTGAACCGGGAACTCGACGCCGACTTCGACGTCGACGCCTATCGGCATGTGGCCCGGTGGAACGCGGCCGAAGAACGCATCGAGATGTGGCTGCGGTCCGATCGTCAGCAGCGGGTGCGGGTCGGTGCTCTCGAGCTGACCGTCGACTTCGACGAGGGTGAGGAGATGCTCACCGAGGTGTCGTGTAAGTTCCACTCCGACAAGGTGACTGACGAATTGGCCGCCGCGGGATTGCGTCGCACCCGGTGGTGGACCGACGAGGCGGGCGACTTCGGGTTGTCGTTGGCCGTGAAGTGACCGGCCCCAGCGCGCTGGCCGAGCGATGGCGGTCAGCCCGCCCGCCGATGGCGGGGCTGCACCTGGACAACGCGGCGTGTTCCCGTCAGAGCCTGGCGGTGATCGAGGCGACCGCGCAGCACGCCCGCAATGAATCCGAGGTCGGTGGCTATGTCGCAGCCGAGGCCGCCGCACCGGTGCTCGATGCCGGACGCGTCGCATTCGCCGCGCTGGCCGGAATGCCCGATGCCGAAGTGGTTTTCACCACCGGCTCGCTGAACGCTCTGGATCTGCTGCTGGGCAGCTGGCCGGCGAAACGCGCAACGGTGGCTTGCCTGCCCGGCGAGTACGGGCCCAACCTTGCCCTGCTGGCCGCCCACGGGTTCGACCGGCAGCTGCTGCCTACCCTGGAGGATGGGCGGGTCGCGCTCGACGACGCGGCGCTGGCCTTGGACGCCGATCCGCCGGACCTGGTGCACCTGACGGCGGTGGCCAGCCATTGCGGTGTGGTGCAACCGCTTTCGATGGCCGCCCAACTCTGCCGAGAGTTGGGGCTGCCGCTCGTCGTCGACGCGGCGCAGGCGCTGGGCCAGATCGACTGCGCGGCGGACGCCGACGTGACCTACTCGTCGTCGCGCAAATGGATAGCCGGCCCGCGCGGTGTCGGGATGCTCGCTGTGCGCCGCGAGCTGATGGAAAGCCTGCACCCCCGGCTGTCCGCGCCGGAGTGGGCCCGCACAGACGGCTCGCCGACGGTAGCCGAACAGCTGGAGTTCGGTGAGGCCAATGTTGCCGCGCGCGTGGGCTTTTCGCTTGCGCTGGGCGAGCATCTGGCGTACGGGCCGCAGGCGGTGCGCGCGCGTCTGGCCGAGGTGGGCAGCCTGAGTCGTACGGTGTTGGCCGACGTGACCGGCTGGACGGTGGTCGAAGAGGTCGAAGAACCCAGCGCCATCACCACTTTGGCGCCCAACGACGGCGCCGACCCGCAAGCGGTGCGCGACTGGCTACTCGCCGAACGGCGGATCCTGACCACGTTCGCCGGCGTGCAACGCGCGCCGCTGGAGCTGACGGAACCCGTGCTGCGGATCTCGCCGCACGTGGACATCACGGCCGAAGACCTGGAGACGTTCGCCGAGGCGCTCATCGCCGCCACCGCGGCGACCGCGACCAGTTAGCCGGCTTTGTGTGCGGTTAACAGGTAGGCAGGCATCTTCATCTGCTCCACGGCGGCGGCCCCTCGAAGTGGGCCTGCTCGCGATATGCGCTGTCCCAGTCCATGACCTCGGCAGACGACATGATTGCGAACCTAGTCCCAGGTGTGCACCGGTTCGTTGGCATGCATGTGGCCGCAATACCGGCGCAGCATCTCTGCCAGCGCCGCGGGCCTGCTCATGCCGCCGTCCTGCAGCGCCCGCACGGTCGACGCCTGCCAGCTGGCGCCGTTGCGTCCGGCTCGGGCCCGACCCTCGATGACCCCGAGGAACCGGTCGCGCACCTCGGTGTCCACGCCCCAGCGCTGCAGGCCTTCGTCGGCGATCGGCAGCAGCGTGTCGAGCACGAGTTCGCGTGCGCTCACCTCACCCAGCCCCGGCCAACGCTGCCGGGCGTCGATGCCGTAGCGCGCCGCCGCCAGGAAATTGGCTTCCGCCACCCCGAATTCCATGCTGTCCCACAGCGGGTTGCCCGCTTCGGAAAGGCTGCGCAGCACGCCGTAGAAGAACGCCGAGTTCGCCAGCATGTCGACGACGGTCGGCCCGGCCGGCAACACCCGGTTCTCCAGTCGCAGGTGGGGGCGACCGTCGACCACGTCGTACACCGGGCGGTTCCACCGGTATACCGTCCCGTTGTGCAGGCGCAGCTCGGAAAGCTGTGGGATGCGCCCGGCGGCCAGCTCGGCGACCGGGTCCTCGTCGGACACCTCGGGCAGCAGCGACGGGAAGTAGCGAATGTTCTCTTGGTAAAGGTCCAGGACGGAGCTGATCCACTGCTCGCCGAACCACACCCGCGGGCGCACGCCTTGAGTTTTCAGCTCCTCGGGCCTGGTGTCGGTGGACTGGGTGAACAGCTCGATGCGGGTTTCGGCCCACAGCAGGTGCCCGAAGAAGAACGGCGAGTTCGCGCCCAGCGCCAGCTGCGGGCCGGCCACGATCTGCGCCGCATTCCAGTTGGCGGCGAACGCCTCGGGCGCCAACTGCAGATGCAATTGCATGCTGGTGCAAGCGGATTCGGGCGCGATCGTGGCGGTGTGCCAACTCAGTGGCTCGGGCCCGGAGATGTCGATCGGAATGTCTTCGCCGCGGGCGGTGAAGATCGAGTCGTTGAGGGCGGCGTATCGCGTCGACTCGCTCATCCAGCCGTGGTCGAGGTGTTCGGACATCAGCGTGGGCAGGATGCCGATCATGACGATGTGGGCGCCACCGTCGGCGCTGGCCTTCTTCTCGGCCTCGTTCAGGCTGGTCCGCACCTCGGCCTCGAGATCCAGCGTGGTGTGTCCGGGCAGAGCGTGCGGCGGAACGTTGAATTCGATGTTGTAGGCGCCTAATTCGGTCTGATACGCCGGATCGCCGATGGCGTCGAGCACGTGACGATTGGACATGGCCGGCTGGTAGCCGGCGTCCACGAGATTGCACTCGATCTCCATGCCGGTCAACGGCTGCTCGGACTCGAAGCATGAGCGGTCCAGCATCGTCTCGAAGGCGTCCAGGCACAGCTGTACCTTGCGGCGGTATTCCCGTCGATGCGCGCTGTCGTACGTGGTGCGCTTGACCTCTTCGCCCACAACGCAGATGCAACAGGGTTACCGCCCGTAACGCAAGCTCTCACGTGTCGCAGTCCCTGCACCGTCGGTCTCCCGGGTAGACCATGATGGACTTTTGCCGCTAAACGTGTCCGACCTCACGGGTGGAGGAGAACAGTTGGCCGAGTTCGCCGAATTCGTCGCAGCCATCGACCAGGGGACCACCAGCACGCGCTGCATGATCTTCGATCACGATGGTGCCGAAGTGGCCCGCCATCAACTCGAGCACGAACAGATCCTGCCCCGGGCCGGGTGGGTGGAGCACGACCCGGTCGAGATCTGGGAGCGCACCTCCTCGGTGCTGACGTCGGTGTTGAACCGGGCCGATCTGAGTCCGGAAAACATTGCGGCGCTGGGCATTACCAATCAGCGCGAGACGACCCTGGTGTGGAACCGCAAGACCGGGCGGCCGTATTACAACGCGATCGTCTGGCAGGACACCCGCACCGACCGGATCGCGTCGGCGCTGGACCGCGACGGTCGCGGCGACGTCATCCGCCGCAAGGCCGGTCTCCCGCCGGCCACCTACTTTTCCGGCGCCAAGCTGCAGTGGATTCTGGAGAACGTCGACGGCGTGCGTCAGGCCGCCGAAAGCGGCGACGCGTTGTTCGGCACCCCCGACACCTGGGTGTTGTGGAACCTGACCGGGGGGCCGCGGGGCGGTGTGCACGCGACGGACGTGACGAACGCCAGCCGGACCATGCTGATGAACCTGGAGACCCTGGACTGGGACGACGAGCTGCTGTCGATCTTCTCCGTTCCTCGCGCGATGCTGCCGACGATCGGCCCGTCGTCGTCGCCGCAGCCCTACGGCGTGACGTCGGAGGCGGGGCCGGCCGGTGGCGAGGTATCGATCACCGGGATCCTCGGTGACCAGCATGCGGCGATGGTGGGTCAGGTGTGCCTGTCCGAAGGGGAAGCGAAAAACACCTACGGCACCGGAAATTTCCTGCTGCTCAATACCGGTGAGACGATCGTGCGGTCCGAAAACGGGTTGCTCACCACTGTCTGCTATCAGTTCGGTGACGCGAAACCCGTTTATGCGCTCGAGGGTTCGATCGCGGTGACCGGGGCGGCCGTGCAGTGGCTGCGCGATCAGCTGGGCATCATCAGCGGTGCCGCCCAAAGCGAATCGCTGGCGCGCCAGGTCGAGGACAACGGTGGCGTCTACTTCGTCCCCGCGTTTTCCGGGCTGTTCGCGCCCTACTGGCGATCCGATGCGCGCGGCGCGATCGTCGGGCTGTCGCGATTCAACACCAACGCGCATCTGGCGCGCGCGACGCTGGAGGCGATCTGCTATCAAAGCCGCGATGTGGTGGACGCCATGGCGGCGGATTCCGGTGTGCGCCTTGAGGTCTTGAAGGTCGACGGCGGTATCACCGGCAACGACCTGTGCATGCAGATTCAGGCTGACGTGCTGGGGGTGGACGTGGTCCGGCCCGTCGTCGCCGAGACGACGGCGCTCGGCGCCGCCTACGCGGCCGGTCTGGCGGTGGGGTTCTGGGCCGATCCGGCCGATCTGCGTGCCAACTGGCAGGAGGGCAGGCGCTGGGCTCCGGCGTGGGACGACGAGCAGCGGGCCGCGGGTTATGTGGGTTGGCGAAAAGCCGTGCAGCGGACCCTGGATTGGGTCTCCGTAACCTGAGGGGTCACGTGACGCCGCCCGATCCAGGGCCCGCCGAAGGCACTCAGTCTTCGCCGAGGATGCCGTAGATTTCACGCCGCGCATTGTTGAGGATGTCGACAATGCGCTGCTGCTGCTCGGCCGAAGCGGTGTGGGCGGACTGCCCGACCGCGCCGAACAATTGGCCCACGGCGGCCCGCAGGTTCATATGACCGGGGTCCGCCCCTTCGGTGATCTCGTCCCAGGGTGGGGTCTCGATCTTGTCGGCCGCGGCGCGACCCTGCTCGGTCAGCTCGAAAAGCTTCTTGCTGCCTTCGGTTTCGCTCGCGGTGATCAGCCCTTCGTCGTCGAGCAGCTGCAACGTCGGGTACACCGAACCGGGGCTCGGCTTCCAGAGTCCGTTGCTGCGTTCGGCGATCTGCTGGATCATTTCGTAGCCGTGCATCGGCCGCTCGACGAGCAGCTTCAGGATCGCCGCTCGCACGTCGCCGCGCTTGCCGCGCCCCGGGCCGCCACGGCGCCATCCGCCGCGCCGGCCACCGGGGCCGAAGCCGAATCCGGGACCGAATCCGGGACCAAATCCCGGTCCGAACCCGGGTCCGAAGCCGAGCGGGCCGTCGTGGCCGCCGGCATGATCGCGCAGATGCTCGCGGAAGTCCCGACGGGCCTGGCGCCGTGCCTCGTGCAGGGCGCGCCGGTCAACTGGGCCGGAGCCGAATCCGAAGCCGGGCCGGCCGCCGAAGGGGCCATCGGGGGGAGTGAATGGGTTAGTCAATGTTCTGTCCTTACGTTTGTGGGTCGCGCACCGGTCGTGCGCTACGAAACATCACGATATATCGGAAACTAACGCGATGCAACTAAGAGTGTCGAAGAAGTTCGGCGAACCCCGCCTGAACTGGGAAATCCTGGCCGTATCTGCCAACGACCGGTCCGCCAGGCGGTTTGCACGGGCGAAGCGACGGGTAGGAACTATCGGGATGGATCCCGACAACGACCTGAGGGTCAATAGCGGTGGCGCCGGCGCGACCGCAGCCGGACGACCAGATGGTGCCCGGACCCGCAGTACCTGGCCGTGGATCAACTGGGGACTGGCGCTGGCGACGGTGCCGGCCGCCGCACTTGTGATGCTGTTCGCGCTCGGCGCCATCATGAGCACCGACGGCTGCAGCGATGGCGGCTGTCCCAACCTGGGTCATGGCGGGATCGACTTCGGCGTCGCGTTCTACGGTGCGCCCGCCGTCGCCGTCGTCGTCATCGTCATCTCGTTCTTCACCGCCAAACGCCGGGGCGGTATCGCGGTTCCCCTGTGCGGATGGGCGTTGCTGGTCGCCGACGTGCTGCTCATGGCGGCGAGTGTGGCCGGCTAGCTCGGGGGTGAGAAACCGTCGGGCGTGTCGGCTTCTCCCGGGCCGGATGGACCGGGTTGCGGTCCCGGCCATCCCGTGGCCTGTGGTGGTGCTGCGGCCGGCGGACCTGGCCAGGCCGGGGGGCCCTGATAAGGGGGGCCGGGCGGTGGCCACGTCGCCGGACCCATTGGTTGCCCCGGCCCGGGCATGACCGGCCGCAGCCGGGCCAGTTCGCGGCGGTGCCGCTCGGCGAGGACCGCGGCGAGCACGAGTTCCGGCGGAGCGCCGGGCGGTGGCGGCGGCGCGATGCGGGCCACCACGTCGCCGGCGATCCGGTATCCCATCTGTACGCGCAGCTGACGGTCGAGCTGCGTTGCCCTGGAAAGGAATTGACGGGCAACCTCGACCTGGCCGGCGGACAGCCCCGACAACTGCAGCGACGACGCCCACCACGCCAATGAGGGCGGCATCATCGGGGGTGGTCCGAGTCGAGGTCCGCGTTCGTTGACCACCACCGTGCCCGCGAAGACGTCGCCGATTCGTTTGGCCTTGGGCGACAAGATGCTGCAGATGACCGCGGGGCTCCCGAACAGCATCCAGATCTCCACCAACGAAGCCAGGGCGCGAAACAACGCCTGGCGGAAGCGTTCCGGGCCGCCGTCGTCGGACACGACTCGCAGGCCCATCGCGATCTTGCCCACGGAGCGTCCCCGCGTTGCCGTTTCGAGAATCAGCGGATAGCCCACGACCACCAGCACCGTGAAGATCAGCAGGATCGCTTGAGACAGTGCGCTATCGAATTGAGTCAGCGTGGCAGCCCACAACATGAGGCCGAGCAGGTAACCGATGGCGATGACCGCGATATCGATCAGCGCGCTCAACGTCCGAACCGGCAGCTGGGCGATCTGCACATCGAGCACCACAGCGTCCCCGGTCACCACCTCCGACATAACTTCGAACGGTACAGGTTGGCTTGCGTGTGGCCTGCTGCGCGCTTGGCCGAGCCGGCGGTGCGATTAGGCTGCCGAGGGTGGATGTCGATGCATTCGTGCTGGCCCATCGCCCTACCTGGGACCGCCTTGACCGATTGATCGGGCGGCGCCGGTCGCTTTCCGGCGCAGAGATCGACGAACTCGTCGACCTCTACCAGCGGGTCTCCACCCACCTGTCGATGCTGCGCTCGACATCGTCGGACTCCATGTTGATCGGTCGGCTCTCGAGCCTGGTAGCGCGGGCCCGTTCCGCGGTGACCGGTGCCCATGCGCCACTGAGCCGTGCGTTCACGAGGTTCTGGACGGTGTCGTTTCCGGTGGTTGCCTACCGCACCTGGCGGTGGTGGCTGGCTACGGCGGCGGCGTTCTTTGCCGTCGTTGCGGTCATTGCGCTGTGGGTGGCCGGCAGCCCGGACGTGCAGTCCTTGATCGGAACACCCACGGACATCGAACAATTGATCAACCACGACGTCGAGTCCTACTACAGCGAACATCCCGCCGCGGCGTTCGCGCTGAAGATCTGGGTGAACAACTCGTGGGTGTCCGCTCAATGCATCGCGATGTCGGTGGTGCTGGGACTGCCGATCCCCCTGGTGCTCTTGGAGAACGCCGCCAACCTGGGTGTCACGGCCGGCCTGATGTTTCCGGCAGGGAAGGGGGCCTTGCTGCTGGGTCTGCTTGCCCCACATGGACTGCTGGAACTCACGGCCGTATTCCTTGCGGGCGCAACGGGAATGCGGCTCGGCTGGTCGGTGATCTCGCCGGGTGAGCGGCCTCGCGGCCAGGTACTCGCCGAACAGGGCCGTGCCGTCGTCTCGGTCGCCGTGGGTCTGGTTGCGGTGCTCTTGGTCTCCGGTTTGATCGAAGCGCTGGTGACCCCTTCGCCACTGCCGACGTCCGTGCGAGTCGGCATCGGCGTCATCGCCGAGGTCGCTTTCCTGTCCTACATCGTCTACTTCGGCCGCCGCGCTGCGCAGGCCGGCGAGAGCGGTGATATGGAAGAGTCGCCCGACGTCGTTCCGACTCGCTGAGCGTCCCGGCGGCCCGGGGCCGGCAGCTACAGGCGCCCGGTCGCCTTCATCGCGAGATAGTGATCGGCAAGGGCGGGCGCCAGTTCGGCGGGAGGGGCGTCCACGACTTCCACCCCGCTGCGGCGCAGCCGGGTGGCGATCGCGCCACGGTCATTGCGGGAGCGTTCGGCGGCCGCCGCGTCGTACACCGCCGCGGCATCCCATCGCCCCCCGGCCATGTGGTCGACGCGCGGATCGGAGACCGCGGCCAGCAGCAGGTGATGTTTGGCCGACAGCCGCGGCAACACCGGCAACAGTCCCTCTTCGAGGGCGGCCGCATTGAGGTCGGTCAGCAATATCACGAGTGAGCGCCGGCGGGCGCGCAATAATATGGCGGAAACCATTGCCCGCCAGTCGGATTCGACAAGCGTTGGTTGCAGCGGCGCCATCGCCTCCACCAGCTGCGCGAGCAGCTCGGTGCGCGAGGCGCCGAACACACCGGCCCGGCTCACCTGGTCGTGGGCGAGGAAGTCGACATGGTCCCCTGCGCGCGATGCCAGCGCCGCCAACAACAGTGCGGCGTCCATCGACCAATCCAGCCGCGGCCAGCCCGCGGGATCGGACGCGGTCGGATCGACGCCGACCCGACCCGCAGCCGTGCGGCCAGTGTCGAGCACGATCACCACCCGCCGGTCGCGTTCGGGTCGCCACGTGCGCACCACCACATCGGCGCGACGCGCGGTGGCGCGCCAGTCGATCGAGCGCACGTCGTCGCCGACGACATACTCTCGCAGCGAGTCGAATTCGGTTCCCTGACCGCGGACCAGCGTCGGCAGCAGGCCGTCGATCTCCCGTAGCTTGGCCAGCCGCGACGGCAGGTGCTTGCGGGCCAGAAACGGGGGGAGCACCCGCAGCTGCCCCGGCACCGGTCGCGAACCCTGGCGACCCGCCAGCCCCAGCGGGCCGATGGATCGGGCGGTCACCACCGTCGCTCGCTGGTCGCCGCGGCGAACCGGTTGGAGCTGGGTCTGGACGTGCTGGTCTCGCCCGGCGGGAATGTCGATGGGATGGATGCGCGGCTGCGCTTGAGCGCTGGGCGGCCAGGCGTCGCGAATCTGGCCCCGGAACCGGCGCGGGCCATCGTTGCGGATCAGCAGGCCGCACTCCACGTGCTGCCCGAGCCGGGCCGAGCGATCCGGGGAACGCACGTAGTGCAACCTGGCGGGGCTGGCCGCCAGTGCGACGTCGACGGCTACCACGATCGCCAGCGCTATCAGCAGGACCGCGAAAGCTGTTGCCGGCCAAGGGGACAGCGCAATAGGCAGGACGCAGATCAGTGCGACCAAGCCGGTGCGTCCGGTCAGGACCACTAGCGGGGCACCGGAACCGACGCCAGAATCCCGTCGAGCACCCCGTCGGGTGTGGCCCCCTCGAGTTCGGCCTCGGGCCGCAACATCACGCGGTGCCGCAGCGTCGGGCGGGCCATGGCCTTCACGTCGTCGGGCGTGACGTAGTTGCGCCCGGACAGCCAGGACCAGGAGCGCGCCGTCGCCAGCAGGGCGGTCGCGCCGCGGGGCGACACGCCGAGTTGCAGCGCGGGGGAGGAGCGGGTGGACCCGACGATGTCGACGATGTAGCCCAGCACCTCGTCGGCAACCAGCACGTTTCGCACGGCGTCGCGACCGGCCGCCAGGTCCGCGGGCCCGGCCACCGGCTTGATCGCCGACAGATCGCGCGGGTCGAAGCCGTGCGCGTGCCGATGCAGGATGGCGATCTCGGCGTCGCGGGGCGGCAGCGTCACATTCAGTTTGAGCAGAAAGCGGTCCAGCTGGGCCTCCGGCAACTGGTAAGTGCCCTCGTATTCCACCGGGTTCTGGGTCGCGGCCACGATGAAGGGGTCGGGCAGCGGCCGCGGTTCGCCATCGACGCTGACCTGCCGCTCTTCCATCGCCTCGAGCAGCGCGGCCTGGGTCTTGGGTGGGGTGCGGTTGATTTCGTCGGCGAGCAACAGGTTGGTGAACACCGGACCGGCGCGGAAAACGAACGCGGCCGTGCGCGCGTCGTACACCAGCGAGCCCGTCACGTCGCCGGGCATCAGGTCGGGGGTGAACTGCACCCGCTTGAACTCCAACTGCAGCGCCGCGGACAGCGTCCGGACCAGCAGCGTCTTCGCCACTCCGGGAACGCCTTCCAACAGCACGTGGCCGCGGCACAGCAGCGCGATCACCAGGCCGCTGACCACACCCTCCTGTCCGACGACGGCCTTGGCCAGCTCACCGCGCAACGCCAGCAGCGCCTCGCGCGCCGATTCAGCGGTGGGAGATTCGGTGGTAGTGGGTTGTGTCACGGGTGTGCGACCTGCCTTTCGATGTCGTCGAGCGCACGGGCAAGTTGTAACAGGTCGTTGTCGGTCGTCGGGGGCGGACCGAACAGATGGTAGGAGACGAACGCCGGATCGGCTCCGATGCGCCCGGCCGCGGTGGCCACCACCGCCGACGGCGAAGCGCCCGCACCCAAGCCGAGCCGCGGCAGCAGCCGCGCCAGGGTGGCCGCACGCAATGCGGCGGCCGCGCGATCGCGCGCCCGCCGGGACCGGTACAGCCGGCCGCGGCCCTCGACGGTCTCCGACGCGCGCACCACCACCGGTAACTCCTCGGCCACCAGCGGTCCGGGCCGGCGGGCCTTCCACACGGCGACCAGCAGCACCACCAGCGCCAGTTGTCCGACCAGCCAGAACACCTTGGACGGAAGCAATTCTAAAAGTGTTGACTTGGGCGAAGATTCACCCTCGACGGCGTGCGGTGCGTACCAGACGAGCCGGGGCCGGTCGCCCGCGAGGTTCATCGCCAGCGCGGCGTTGCCCGCTTGCAGCAGGCTGCTGTTGGTCATGAAGTCGGTGTTGCCGACGGTTGTGATGGTGCGCCCGTCGTTGCGGAAGCGGATCAACGCGCCGTCATAGCAGCGGGTCATCTCGCGACCGTCTTCGGACTCGTAGGTGCTGCTCACCCCGAACCGGACCGGCCCGGAGCGAACAGCCTCGCGCAGTGTGCAATTGGGGTCGAGGTCGAAACCCTTGGCGTGCGAGACCCGCACACCGGGCAGCAGCGCCCCGCGGGCCCGCGCCGTCGGTTCCACCAGCAGCAGATCCGAATGGACGTTGTCCAGCCGGTCTAAAAGCGCATCGGTGAGGTATTGGCTCTGGGCCACCAGGATCAGCGCGTCCGGGCGTGCCGCAGCTTCGACGTCGGCGATGTTGTTGGCCACGACGACGTCGACTCCGGCGCCGCGCAGCAACTCCACCAGGGCGTGCGCACCGTCGGGGCTGGTCGACGACGGGTCCATCCGGGGCCCGGGTCGCGGTGCGTTCAGATACGCGTCGACGCCGGCGATGACGGCGAGCACCAACACCGTGACGAGCACCCAGCGCCAGGCGCGCCAGCGGCGCGGTGCGGCTTCGGGACCGGCGCCGGTGATCGTCGCCATCACCGCACCTGCGCCCACGACTCGCTAGCGGCAGGCTGGCCGGGCTCGAGCGGACCGCCCTGCCAGCGGGTCAGCAGATGATCGTCGAGGTCGGCGACCATCTGGTAGGCGGCCTGGGTTCCGGGTTGCTCGCCGTAGGTGACGTCGTTGAAAGCCATTGCGGCTCGCCTCAATTCGCTGAGCAGGTGCGGTAACGCCGCACCGGCATCGCGAGCCAGCTCGTTGGCCGTCCGGCCGGGGGCGGGTATCAGCACTCCGGTTTCCTCGAGCTGGCGGGCGACGGCGCGCAGCCGGTGACGAATCGCGGCAGCCCAATTACCCTCGGCCGCAGAGTTTTCGGCGGTAGCGCGATGCTGGGCGGCGGTCAGCTGGGCGGCTTCGAACAGCGAGTGGTCACCGCCGCGGCGGGTGCGCATGGTGCGTCGCAGAATATAGATGCCGACGATCAGTGCGATCACGAGCAGGGTGAAAAGCACTGTTGCGGTGAACCATCCGCCCGGAACCGAGGAGATCTTCTGCAGCAGCCGGTAAAACTGATCGCTGATCCAGTTGATGAGCTGTTCCCCGGGGGAGCCCTTCGAATAGATCGGTTTGTCAAGCTCGTCCTGCGCGGCACGATGAGCGGCATCGCGGTCGATGTCGATGGAAGGCATCGTCAGCTAGTCCTCGCTCGGCCCTACCGGGGCCGCGTCAGCCAGAGGTTGTCGGTGGACGCGGCCGCGTAGGGACCCTGGGCCGCTCCGCTTTGCAGCACCAGGTCGAATGCCTCGGCGCGCATGCGGCGGTCGGTATACAGCAGGACGATGACGCCCGCGTTGAACGGCGCGGTGATGATCTCGCCGATCGCCGCCCCCACCGACAGAATCGCCGTGCTGACCACAAACGCCGCGGCGGACGAGTTGATCTGGACGAACTGGCCGGCGATGCTGAACGGCACCGCAACGGCGTTGGCGACGACGGATGTCACCAGCAACGCGAGCACCCGGATGCCCAGCACTCGCCAAAAGCCGTGGCGAACCAGCTTGAACGATCGGGTGATCGCGTCCATGACCGGCAGCCGCTCCAGCACGATCAGCACCGGGGCGAACAGCACCACCGTGTACAGGTAGACCAGCAACGCCAGGACGGCCAGCGCCAGCGGGATGCCCAGCACTACGGCCGCCGCGGCGTTACCGATCGCCGCCAGCACGCCGATGATCACCGCGACCAACCCGGCAAGGGCCGCCACCGCGACGGCTTCCAGCAGGGCCAGGCCGAGCAGGGCCGGCAGGCGGCCGCGGATCTTGGCCCAGGTTTCGCCGATGGTGATGGGTGACCCGAAAACCGCTCGCCCGATGATGACGGTGAGCATCCCGGACAGCAGCATGCCGCCCAGCCAGCTGACCAGCAGGCCGCCGATCAACGACGCGGACCAGGCCCCCAGGACCGCCGAGCTCAGTTCGCCGGGTCGATCGCTGGGGAATCGGTCCGCCGCGGCCAGGGGCCCGAAGAATGCGACCTTGGTTATGATCTGCATGATCACCACGACGACGGCCGTCAGGCCGAGCGTCGCTTTCGGGTTCGCCCGAACGTAGCCGACCGCGCCGTTGAAGATGTCGCCCAGGGTCAGCGGCCGTAGCGGGATGATGCCTGGTTTGACGGCTCCGTAACCGCCGAAGCGTGGCGGCGATCCATAGCCCCACGCGGGCCCGTAGCCGGATGGCGACCCGTAGCCAGGAGGTGGTCCGTAACCGGGCGGGGGCTGGTAGCCAGGCGGGGGGCCGTATGGCGGGGGCGGACCGTAAGCCGGGGGCGGGCCATACGTTGCGGGTGGACCGTATTGGGGTGGTGGGCCGTATGCCGGTGGCGGACCAGCCGGATAACCAGGTGGCGGCGCGCTCACCGAACCCCGCGGCCTTTGCAGCCGGGCGCCTCGTATGTCATGGGCTCCATCCTGTCGGCGGCCGGGGCATTTCACAACGTTGACCCCCCGCCCGGCGCGTAGCGTCTCCCACATGGCGGAACTCAAATCCCGGATCCGGACGGACCTGACCGCGGCGATGAAGGCCCAGGACAAGTTGCGAACGGCCACCCTGCGCATGCTGTTGGCTGCGATCCAAACCGAGGAAGTCTCCGGTAAGGAGGCCAAAGACCTCAACGACGAAGAGGTCATCAAGGTGCTGGCCAGGGAATCGCGCAAGCGGAGCGAAGCAGCGGAGATCTACACCCAGAACGGGCGCGGGGAGCTCGCCGCCAACGAGCACGCCGAGGGGCGGATCATCGACGAATACCTGCCCACCCCGCTCACCGAGGCCGAGGTGGCCGACGTTGCCGACACCGCGATCGCGCAGGTCGCCGAAGAAATCGGCGAGCGGCCGGGGATGAAACAGATGGGTATGGTGATGAAGGCCGCGACGGCGATCGCCGCCGGCAAGGCCGACGGCGCGCGGCTCTCGGCCGCCGTCAAAGAGCGTCTGTAGCCCGGGAGGGTCGGCCGGCGAAAACGGCCCGGCGCCCGGCTCGTCGAGCCAAACACGTTGCGCCGCAACACCAGACGCCTCACCGGATAGCGGTGACACCGCGCGCCGGTTTGCGCTCGGGGCAGTCGGGTACTCCGTCACGCATGACCAGTTTTGGCTACACTTTGATGACCGAGCAGAGTGGACCCAAAGACCTTGTCCAGTATGCGGTTTCGGCCGAGGAGCGGGGCTTCGACTTTCACGTGTGCAGCGACCACTTTTCGCCGTGGCTCGCCGCACAAGGACACGCTCCGAACGCCTGGGCGGTGCTGGGTGCGGTGGCGCAGGCCACCGAGCGGGTCGACCTCTACAGCTACGTGACGTGCCCGACGATGCGATATCACCCCGCGATCGTCGCCCAGCAGGCGGCCACCGTGCAGATCCTGTCCGACGGCCGGTTCACCTTGGGCCTGGGCAGCGGTGAAAACCTGAACGAACACGTCGTGGGCAAGGGCTGGCCGGCCGTCGCGCGCCGGCAAGACATGCTGCGCGAGGCCATCAAAATCATCCGGGAGCTGTTCGGCGGCCAATTGGTCGACTTCACCGGCGACTACTTCCAGGTCGATTCGGCGCGCCTATGGGACGTGCCCGACGTTCCGGTGGGCATCGGGGTGGCGATCGGGGGTACCCAGGCGGTCGACAAGTTCGCCAAGCTGGCGGACCATCTGATCGCAGTGGAACCCAGCACGGAGCTTGTCGACGCCTGGCACGGCGCCCGCCAGGCGGCCAATCTCGCCGGCGGCGGCCGGGTCGTCGGGCAGATACCGGTGTCCTGGGATCCCGACCGTGAGACCGCCGTCAAACGTGCGCACGAGCAGTTCCGCTGGTTCGCCGGCGGCTGGAAGGTCAACGCCGACCTGCCGACGCCGGCCGGCTTCGCCGGTGCGACCCAGTTCGTGCGACCCGAAGACGTCGCCGAGACGATCCCGTGCGGCCCTGACCTCGATGCCATCGTCGAGAGCGTCCGGCCCTACTGGGAAGCCGGTTTCACCGACATCGCGCTCGTGCAGATCGGCGGGGACACCCAGGAAAGGTTCCTCGCCGAAGCCGCTGAGCCGCTGCTCGCGGCCCTGCGCGACGCAGCAAACTGAGCACAGGTTTGACCGCTTTTCGCCCGGGTACCCGGGTCGCAGTCGTGCGCAGCCAACCAACGCGCGCCGGACGCCGGTAGAGCTGGGACGTGAACGGGCGTTCCGGCGCGCGTTGGTCCGATCAAAACCGCTGACGCACAGCCGGCTCGCAAGTGTGCGCATTCCGGCTAAGCAGGGGGAGTGAACGATGACCGATGGCGATGGTGACACTACGACCACGCTGGTCAGGGCACTCAGCGGCGCCAGCTTCGGGCTGGGCGTCAGCGAACTGGTAGCCCCGGGGAAGGTCGCCGCCATTGCCGGCGTCGACGACACCAGCCGGTCGCGGCGGGTCATCCGCGCTCTCGGGGTGCGTGAATGCGGTCACGGCGCGGCGCTGCTGGGCGGTCCACCCACGCTGGTGTGGACCCGGGTGGCCGGCGACGTCCTGGACATGGCGCTGTTGATCGCGGGAGTAGTCGCCCGCGGGCCCGGGCGCCGGCGTCGGGGCACCATCGCGGCCGTCGTTCTTTCGGGGATCGGCGGACTGGACCTTTATACGGCGTTGCGAACGACCGGGGCGTGACGCGGCTGCAGTTGAGAGCTCTTCGATCCGACGGAAGTCGGCGATCGCAGGAAAGGGATGTGACGATGTCAAATGAATTGCAGGGCAAGAAAATAGCGATCCTTGCGGCTGACGGTGTGGAGAAGGTGGAGCTCGAACAGCCTCGTGCGGCGTTGCAGGAGGCCGGCGCGCAAGTGCAGCTGCTGTCGTTGAAGGATGGCGAAATACAGGCGCGCAACCACGATCTCGAACCGGCCGGAACCTTTGCCGTCGACCGCAAAGTGTCCGAGAGTTCGGTGGACGATTACGACGGCCTGGTGCTCCCGGGCGGCACCGTGAACCCGGACAAGCTGCGCATGGACAGCTCCGCGGTGTCCTTCGTCCGCGACTTCGTCGGGTCGGGCAAGCCGGTCGCGGCCATCTGTCACGGCCCCTGGACGCTGGTCGAAGCCGGTGTGGCAGTGGGCCGGACGCTGACGTCGTATGCCAGTATTCGCACCGATCTGCGTAACGCCGGCGCCCACGTCGTCGACGAGGAGGTCGTCGTCGACGGCAATCTGATCACCAGCCGCTCGCCATCGGACCTCCCGGCGTTCTGCGCGACCATCCTCGAACAGTTCGCGCATGCGACGGCGGGTTGACCGCGGATTTCCGGCTCGTTCGTTTGAAAGCGCCGGTTTGCGGGCATTATCCCGCCAAGCCGTGATCAGCGGCAAATTTTATAGGGTTCTCGAAAGGCCAACAGTGACAACCACGTATCCCGAGCCCGCCGTTTCGTCCGTCCCCAACGTGTATCAGCCGCAAGAGGACTCTCGGTTGCTGGTGGACGTGATGCATGACACCGGCCTGATCCCGGGGCGGCGGGTCCTCGATCTGTGCACCGGCAGCGGTTTCGTAGCGATCGCTGCCGCCGCCATGGGGTGCGCCGGCGCAACGGCCTTCGACATCTGCCCGCAGGCGGTGCGGTGCGCTCGGGAGAACGCGGCGGCCGCCGGTGTGGAGGTGGACGTTCGCGAAGGATCGTGGATCGCTGCGGTGGACTGCGCGCCGTTCGACGTCGTCGTGTCCAACCCGCCGTATGTGCCCACGCCGCCCGGCGCCGAGCTGGAAGAGATCTGCCCGGCGGCCGGACCGTCGTGGGCGTGGAACGCCGGGGTCGACGGCCGGACGATCCTCGACCCGCTGTGCGAAACGGCGCCAAAGCTCTTGCGCGACGGGGGATCCCTGCTGCTGGTGCATTCGGCGCTCGCTGGTGTTCAGGAGTCGCTGGATTCGCTCAAATGGGCGGGCATGGATGCGAAAGTGATTGCCTCCAAATGGATACCGTTCGGACCGGTGATGTCGTCCCGGGCCACGTGGCTGGAGGAAGTCGGCCTGATACCGCGCGGACGCCGGGAAGAAGAACTGATCGTGATCCGCGCGGAAAAGCGATGACCACAACCCGGGTGCAGGTGGTGCCGAACGGGCCCGTGCTGGTGTCGGGCCCGGTGCGAATCGAGATGCCCAATGGCGAGGTCGTCGAGTCCGACCGGTTCATGGTGGCGATCTGTACCTGCCGACGCAGCGACCGCTACCCGCTCTGCGACACCAGTCACCGCCGGTGCCGGCGCCTCAAGACGCCGGCACGCTCATCTGCTCCAGCGGCCTCCGCAACGACGTCTGATTCTTCTTCCACGACGTCATAATCCGTTGCGCCAAGCGGTCTTCGACCGCCGCGTGCGCGCGGATGCCGAAGACGACGTCGTGTTCCAGTCGCGGGTCCTGGGCTACCAGATCGCCCACCACGTCGTTGCGCACGACGTGTTCGTGCACCGCGTCGGCCTCGACGTGCTCGCTGTAGAACTCGATGCACGCCGCCGGTGCCTGCAGCCGCCGCAGCGCCTGCACCATGCGTTGCGATCCCGGCGGTGAGGTGATCTCCGTGGAGGCGAAGTGCCCGATCGCGGCGCCGCGCAACGAGCGGTGCAGACCGAACAGCGACATGAGGTTGACCACCGCCAGCGCTTCGGCCGGCACCGCGTCGACGTAAGCCCAATACGTCGCATCCAGGCCGGCCGCCGCGAGCAGATCGGCGAACAATTGCTGGTGCAGCCGTGAGCCCCGTCCGGCGCCGTATTCATCGAATTCGATTGCCACAAAAGCCGCTTTCGCCACACCCGTCAGACGCGGGATGGCAAAAGCGTGCGGATCGCCCTCTTTGAGGTGATAGAGCGAGCGGTGCACGAAGTACTCGCACATCTGCTGCCAGGTTCCGGTGTCGCGCAGGTAATACGACGGGCCCGTGCCGTCGACGGGTTCGATTGTGAGCGCTTCCATCTCGGCCGCCGCGGTCTGGTCTGGATCGATGTGACCGACGTCGCGGCGCACGCCGGCCAGGAACACCCGTTCCAGTTCGGCGCGCAGACCCAGCAGCGTTGGATTCCACTCCCAGGCGGGGTCGACGCCGGCAAGCCCGCGGTAGTGCAGCTCATAGCACATGGACAGCGCCAGTTGCAGATCCAGACCGTACGGATCGGAATCCCGCACAGAGGCGCCGATGCGCGCCAGGTGGTAGGTCGATGGCGGACCCGCCAGCGCGCAACGTACGGCTGTCGACAGCGGCCCGTGCGCCGCAGGCAGGACGGGTTCGGTCAAGGTCGATGTGTGGGTCACGCCGATGTCTACCCGCTGTACGGGATGGGCAAACGGGCGGGCGGCAGCTTCCACGGTCGCAATCCGCCTCAGCGGGCCGTTGCGGGCAGGCGGAAGGTGATGTCGGCGGTGGTGCCGGTTTCGGTGGTGTCGAGCTCCATCGAGTCGCTGAGCATTCGCATCAGCGGCAAGCCGCGCCCGCCGTTGCCCGGGACGGCGGCCGGCGCCTTCCACGATCCGTAATCGGTGATCCGGGTGCGCACTTCGCCGTCGGCAAGGCTGACTTCGAGCAACATGGCCCCGGCCGCGAAACCACGGTAAGCGTGTTCGACACAGTTGGTGCACGCCTCGTTGACGACCAGCACAATGTCGGCGGCCTGGTCTTCCAATACGCCACCGGCGTGCAGCCAGTCCGCCAGCCGATGCCGGATGCGGACCAATTGGTCTGCGGTGGCGTCGCTTTCGATGCGTAGCGGGGTCTGCTGATGCCGGTAGATCACCATCGCGACATCATCGTCGTACCCCGCGGCGGGCGCCAGTTCGCGAAGCACCACATCGGCGACGGTGTCCAGAGGCGATGTCATGGTCTGCGCCAGAACGTCTGCCGCACGGGCGATTCCGTCGTCAATCGACTCGTGCTTGCGTTCGACGAGCCCGTCGGTGAACAGCATCAGTGTCGAGCCGGGCGGCAGCACTTGGGTGGCTTGCGGTCGCGGCTCATTGCGGCGCACAGCGAGCGGCACCGATGCGGCATCGGTCAACAGCATCGTGGTGCCGGCCTGCGGTCCGGCCAGCACGGCCGGCATGTGGCCGGCGTTGCTGTACTGCAGCACCCCGGTTTCGGTATCCAGAATCGCCAGGAAGACCGTCGTGCAGTACGCGTTCGGGATGAGCGATGCCGCCGAGTCGAGCTGGTCGAGCAGCACCGCGGGCTCGGCCCCGTTGATCAGCAGTGCGCGCGCCGAGCTCCGTAGCTGGCCCATGATCGCGGCCGCGGGCAGGCCGCGCCCCACGCAGTCTCCGACGACGATGCCGATATGGTGCTCACCGATCGGTAGCACGTCATACCAGTCACCGCCGATCTCCAAGGGCGGCACCGCGGGTTCGTACCGAACCGTGAACCCCGCCGGCGGCTGAACCGGCGGCAGCATGGCACGCTGCAACGTCAGCGACGTCTCACGCGCGCTTTCGAACTGACGCACGTGCTGCATGGCCAGACTCAGGTGACCGATCAGCACAGTGACCAACAGGCGATCCTCGCCGCTGACCCAGCGAGGCGTGCGCAGCTCCAACCACAACGCCAGGTCGCCGGTACCGGAGAGCACCGCCACCAGCCCCTGAACCTTGCCGGGATTATCCGGCGCCTCAATTGTTTTCGTCGTCAGCGGCAATTGATGGCGCGCATCTTGAAAGGTATGGCGCAGCCACGGATCCAGCTTGCGCCACGACGCGGCCGAGGGCTCGCCGGCAGCCTGGACCGTGGGATCGCCGTCGCCGTTGGGCCACGAGACCGCGATCACCCGTTGCACATCGATTGCCGCACTGCACTCGTCGAGCGTGATCGACAGCAGCTCGTCCACGGTCTTGGCCACCGCGACGGCGGTGGCCAACCGCAGCACCGCGGTCTCCCGGGCCGCGAAGGCACGCTCGGCGGTGACGTCGCGGATCGTTCCGACAAAGACGTCCCGATCGCTGCCGGCTTCCTTGACCGCGTTGATGCTCACCTTGACCCATGCCAGGTGCCCGTCGGCATGACGAATGGGCGTCTCGTAGTCGGCCCTGCCCTGCGCCATCACCCGTGACGTCTGTTCGGCCGCCGTGGTCGTGTCGACCAGCCAGGGGTGCGGCCATTTGTACGGTAAGCCCTCGCTGGGATATCCGAGGATCTCGATAAAGGCGCTGTTTATCTCGACCACCGAGCCCTGGTGATCGGCGACGAAGAAGCCTTCCTGTAGCGAATTGACCAGCGCGGTGCGGAATTTGTCGCGGTCGGCCAGCCCTTCGGCGCGGGCGCGTTGTTCGGCATAGCGTCGGTTGCCGTCGATGAAGCCGCGCGTCGCGACGTCGAGCGGGACCAGCAGCTGCAGCAGGAATTCCAGCGCGATCGGCGCATCCAGGCGCACGTCCTGCGAGATTTCGAAGACCAGCCGGACGTGCTGTTCGACGAGGTCGAGCAGGCTGATCTGTTCCTGCAAGGCCCTGCGCCCGAGCTCGTTGCCGATCGACAGGTCGGCCTCGTCGTGCGAGTTCAGATAGGCGCGCAGCGCAGCCTCGTACTGACCGTGGAAGTCACTGTCGCCGCTCAAATCGTTGCTCCCCTGTGACGCGCCGTCAGCACCATCGCATCGTCGGTCTCTTTCGCGTCCTTGCCGAGGAGCCCTTCGGCGATAGCGACAGCGGTGGCCGAGAAGTCGATGTGGTCGAGGTAGTCTTCGGCGATGCCGTCAGTGCTCATCAGCAGCAGATCTCCGGGGCGAATGGAAACCACGTGTGCCGGTGTGGTTTCCGGTATCCGGTAGCCGACGATACCCCCGGCAAGCAGTGCACTGGACCGAACCTGGATACCGGTGGGGGCCTTGGCCACCAGGTCCGCGGTGACATTACCGACGCCGGTCCAGGTGACGGTGTTAGCGGCGAAATCGATGCGCGCCAACGTCATTGCGACCCCCCTGGTGCCGACCAACGCACGGTGGCAGAGCTGGATCAAAACCTCGACCGGCTCGAACCTGGCGCGTGTGACCACATCGACCGCGCGCAGCGCGGCTTCCGCGGCGGCGGGCCCGTGGCCGAGCCCGTCCACCACCCCGAACAGCGCCGCCCCGCCGTCGACATCGACCGCGATACCGCGGTCGCCAGACGTGTACTCGCTGGGCAAAGGCCGCCCCGCCCTTGCCCATTCGATCGGTCCGAAGCGGCCGTTTTTATGCACGAGGGGGGACCCATTTCCACATTTCGATGACGGTTCCCCGACCGGGCGTGGACTCGACGACCAACCGGTCCATCAGGCGGCGCGCACCCGGCAGGCCCAGCCCCAGCCCGCGCCCGGTGGTGTAACCGTCTTCCATCGCCCGCTCGATGTCGGCGATGCCCGGGCCCTGGTCCTCGGCGCGCACCACCAGGGCTTTACGCCCTTCCCGGTCGGCGATCGCAACGGAGACGGCGCCACGGCCGGCGTAACTGGTGATGTTCCTTGCGATCTCCGAGATCGCCGTGGCGATCATCGTGACGTCGGTGAGGGAGAATCCCAAATCAAGCGCGAGTTGGTGACCGGCTTTGCGGGCTTCGACGATGTCGTCGGGGTGATCGATGGCGACGACGATATCAGCCGCCACCGTCGGGCCCGATCGTTGATTTCCCCACGCCGCCTTGGCGATTCAGAGCTTGGCGATTCAGCAGGGCGAGACCCTCTTCAAGATCCAGCGCGGTGTTCATGTCGTCGAACGCCAAACCGAGCTGAACCATCGCGAAGGCCACCTCCGGCTGCAACCCGACGATCACCGTGTCCGCGCCGCGCAGTCGGGTCATGTGCGCAATCGTCCGCAGCGACCGGGCCGCGAAGGAATCCATCACGTCGATGGCGGTGACGTCGACGATGATGCCCTGGGCACGGAACTGGCTGACCCGTTCCATCAGGTCGTAGCGCAGGCGTTCGGCGTCGGAGTCGGTGAGGGCGGCCTGTACCGACGCGATGAGAATCGAGCCCTGTTTCAGGATCGGTACTGGCATGGGGCGCTCGTGTCGATTGTGGTTATCCGGTTTGTTCGCCCGTGCGGGTGACCTCGTACCCCAGCAGGCGTTCGGCTTCCTCGATACCGCCTTGCAGGTCACCGACGGCGTTCATCTTGGACAGGTCCAGCCCGATGGTCACCAGCGTCAGGGCGATCTCGGAGGACAGGCCGGTGATGATCACGCTGGCACCCATCAACCCCGACGCGTCGACCGTCTGCACCAGGTGGTTGGCCACCGTCGAGTCGATCGTCGGAACACCGGTGATGTCGATGACCACCACTTTGGCGCGGTTCGCGCGGATGGCGCGCAGCAGCTGTTCGGTGACCTGGCGGGCGCGCTGAGAGTCCAGCACGCCGATGATCGGCAGGATGAGCAGCTGCTCACGCACCTGCAGCACCGGCGTCGACAGTTCGCGGATGGCCTCCTGCTGCTGGCGAATGATGCGCTCGCGTTCCTGCACGAACGACACGCCCACGGTATTGGCGATGCGGTTGGCCGCCGGCTCGTAGGCGTCGAGGACGCGGTTGAGCATCTCGAACTCGGCTTGGTACTTCTCGAACAGCGAGCGGGCGAGCACGTCGCGCAGCAGCAAGACGATGCCCAGCACCTCGTCGGTCTCGACGCCCCGCGGAATGATGCGTTCGGACAGGTCACGCGCATAGGCCTGCAACGCCTCGACGCTACCGGTCTCGAGCACCTCGACGTAGTTGTCGTAGACGGCCGTCGCCTCGGAGAAGAGCTCCTCCGGGGTCATCGCGGTCAGCAGCTCGGCCTCGGTGATCCGGCGAGCCCACTCCTCGCGCAGAACGGTTCGATTCTGCCGCAGATGCTGAACCAGCTGTGGCAGCAGCCCCTCGCTGGACACGCCCACGGTCTGAGCCGCAGGGCCGGTACTGTTGAAATCCGACGGCGAATCTGACATCTGGCCTCCCGAGTGCCACGTCGCGCCCTGCGGTGTGCAGTTCTTTTTGCGAGACTAGCGTGGGTTGTCGCGGGGCACGTATAGAGGGCATATTCTTCCCGCAGTTCGTAACGGCAGGCTAGGGTTGTAGCACGCTTACGGCACGCAAGGCCCAGGACAAAGGATTGCCATTGTCAGCTCCTGATTCGATTACCACGTTGGTTGAGGACCACGACGGGGTGTCGGTGGTCAGCGTCAGCGGCGAAATCGACTTGGTCACGGCTCCGGCCCTGGAACAAGCCATCAGCGCGGTCGTCGCAGACAGCCCGACGGCACTGATCATCGACCTTTCCGCTGTCGAGTTTCTCGGTTCGGTCGGGCTGAAGATCCTGGCGGCGACCTACGAGAAGCTGGGTAAGCAGACCGGCTTCGGGGTGGTCGCACGAGGCCCGGCCACCCGCAGGCCGATCCATCTGACCGGTCTGGACAAAACCTTCCCGCTGTACCCGACGCTCGACGACGCGTTGACCGGGGTTCGGGACGGCCAACTCAACGGCTAGCGATTCGCCCCTCGGGCGCGCGCCGTCTCGCATGCCGCATGCATCGCTTGCCTGACACCATGTTTGGCGCACGCACGCCGAAAACGGTTGCGCATGGCATCGATTTCGGGGCTGACCGAGGCCGGGCCCGTCCGATCCGGTGTTCACACCCGACTCAGGTGCGATGATCAGGGTATGGACGTCGACCATCCGCAAGAAGACCAGCGGTGGGATCGCCGTGAGCGGGACGAAACCGAAGTTCAACGGCTGGACCGCAATTGGAACAGCCTGCTGCAGGAGCTGCGGGTCGTCCAGACCGGGGTGCAGCTACTGACCGGATTCCTGTTGACACTGCCGTTCCAGCAGCGCTTCGACGTATTGGGACCGCCGATGCGCATCATCTATCTGGCGACCGTGGTATCCGCGGTGTGCGCGACTTTGTTGCTGATCGCGCCGGTCGCCATGCACCGGATGCTTTTTCGGCGCCACCGGCTCCAGGTCCTCGTGTCGGCCGCACACCGTTGTGCCTTCGCCGGCCTGGGTTTGCTCGGTCTGGCGGTGATCGGCCTGACCACGATCATCTTCGCCGCGGTGGCAGGGCCAAATGTCGGCCTGATAGCCGGAGCGTGCGCGCTGCCGCTGTTCGTCTTCTTCTGGTGGGTGCTGCCGCTGGTGCTGCGCACGCACGGCGAGTGAGCGAGGTCGCCGGTCAGCCTCGCTGCGCAAGTGCGGCAATTCGGGTGGATTCCAGGTGCTCGAGCAGGTCGCGGGGGTCGTCGAAGACAGGGTCGGCGCCGGCCTCCTGCAGCTCCGCGCGGGCGATGCCGCCGCTGCGCAGCCCGATGCACGGCAATCGCGCACCGGCCGCGGCGTGTGCGTCCCAGACGGCGTCGCCGACGAACACGGCGTGCTCGGCATCGACGCCGGCGCGGTCCAGGGCCACCTGCACTATCCCGGGTTCGGGTTTGGCGGTGTCGACGTCCCGCGAGGACGTCGTCTCGGAGATGACGTCGTCGCAGTCGAGCACCTTGCGCAGAATTTCCAGTTCGTCTTCGGGCGCCGAGCTGGCCAGCACGACCTGTAAGCCCAGGCCGGCGACGCGGTGCAGCAGGTCGCGGGCGCCGGGCAACGGCTGCAGCAGCGGAGTGATTTCCCGGTAGTACTCGCTGTGCTTGTCGCTGAGCCGCTCCCGCACGTCGTCGGGGGCGTCATCGGAAAGCTTCCGGACCAGCCGGGATCCGTCCATGCCGATACACCGATGAATTTGCCAGGACGGCATCATCATGCCTTCGTCGTCGAATGCGCGCTGCCAGGCATGAACGTGCAGATAGTTGGAATCCACCAGGGTGCCGTCGACGTCGAACAGGACGGCGGGTGTGTCCCCACGCGCCATCAGTGCGGGCTCCCTGCGTCGGTTTCGGGGCGGTTTTCCGCGTGCGATCGTGAAGTCATGTGTCCGGCATACCATGCCTGCCATCGCTGACACGGCCGTGGCTTCGTTTGACCACCGGGCCGACGGGTACACCTCGATGGTGATCCGCGCATCACGGGGGTCCGGCTCGCCTAGCGGGCGGAGCCGACCACAGCCATGTGCGGGACGAAAATGGTTGGCACACAATGACTTCGACGAGGAATGACGTTGGATTACCGCAAGGACGCCCCAGTCGACCACGCCCGGACCACTCGTCAGCACGCCGGCGAGTCCCTCAAGAACGGCGCCAACGTCCCCGGCCTGGCCGGTTCGGCCCTCGCGGTGATAGCGCTGACCGTGGGCTTGTTCTCCGTGGCGGCCGGGCATTTGGCGACCGGCGCCATCGCCCTGATCGTGGCGGTCGCACTCGGTGCGCTGAGCGCAGCGTGGCTGGTGCGTGCCCACCGCAAGGTCCGCGACGCCGAACTCCGGTGGCACGCTGCGCATTCCGATGAGCCCGCGCCGCCGCCCAGCAGCTGAGCATCCGAATGTTTGCCGCGCGTGCGACGCACCGCGCGCGAGCTAACGATCATCGGCAGGCGCTGACGCGCTTCCCCGGGCAAGCACCGGGCGAGACGTCGCCGTCGGCCGTTTCTCGGTCGCCGCAACTTTTTCGGGCCGCATCGGTGTAGTCCGCCCGCGAACTGGGTACTGCCTGCGCCACGGGTGAGTACAGGAAAGTGCGTCAGCCCGTTTTCCTAGCAGGAAGGAACTCCGATGGCGACCACCACTGACTACGACGCACGCCGTGTATCCGACGCCGACACCCAGGACAAGCCCTCGCTTCGCGAACTGGCGCCGACCCTGCAGGGGTCCGTGACCGGCGTGGTCGACGAGGACCCCAACGATGTGCACTTCTTCGAACTGCCGGGCGCCGACCTGTCCGGGGAAGAGCTGTCGGTGACGGTGATCCCCCAACGCGCCGACGAGTTCACGTGCTCATGCTGCTTTTTGGTACAGCACCGTAGCCGGCTGCGCGCCTCCAGCTCCGGTCTACCGGTGTGCGCCGACTGCGCCTGACACCCGCTCCTTAGGCGGGCCGAGCCGCCCGATGCGGTGGCCCGACCCCGCGAACGTGCGCCGATTGCGCCGAATTGTCAGTGGTATCCGCTAGGTTCAGCGACCAATGGAGAAGGTACTCGGGTCGCTCCTCGTGCTGGGATTAGTGCTCCCTTGGTATTTCACGCAGAACGCCACCGGCAGTCTGCCGGCTGGTTGCTTGGCCGGGATCGGTGGGCTCGCCGCCTCGGTGGCCCTCCTGTGGTGGCTCTCGTTGCAACGGGACCGCTACGAGGTCGACGCGCACCGGCGACGCGATCTCAAATACGCGAAGTCGGGGCTGCGGGCAATCGACCGGATGTCCGGCATCGAGTTCGAGGAATTCGTTGCGGCACAGCTTCGCATCGCGGGCTACAGCGTCGCACCCACGGCCAGCACCGGTGACTACGGCGTGGATCTGATCGCCAGAAAAGACGGCGTCCGGATGGCGGTCCAATGCAAAAGGCTGATCAAGGCCGTCGGTGTCGCCGCCGTCCAACAGGTCGTGGCCGGGGCGCTGCAGCACGGCTGTAACCGGACTGTCGTCGTCACCAACCAGACCTTCACGAAGGCGGCCCGCCGATTGGCACGCACCCACCAGTGCCGGCTGGTGGGGCGCACGCAATTGCAAAGCTGGACGCGCATTCAGCCCATCGCCGTGCGGGGTTCGCGGCGGGCGCAGGGGATCTCGCCGCCGCACGTCAAGACACAGCGGCTTGAACCGGAATGGGAAGCCTAGCGAGATAGGTTGGGTCACAGCATGTTCGGCCCGGTAAGGCGGCCACGCCGCGACGTCACCGCCGAGTAGCGTCCTCGATCACCCGGCGCGCGACATCCCGCAGCGGGGTGTTCATGCTCTGCGAGAGTTTGATCAGGGTGTTGAAGGCGGTCTGATCGTCGAGGTCGTAGCGTTCGATGAGGATGCCCTTGGCCTGTCCGATCGTGTCGCGGGTGCTCAGCGCCTCCCGAAACTGTTGGGTCCGCACGACGTTGCTCCATGCCAGGGCGCCCAGCGTCGCGAACATGGCGGCGACCCGGCGAGAGTCTTCGGAGAACGACTGCGGGCTTTCGGCGTAGAAGTTCAGCGCACCCATGCTCAACTCGTCGGCGAACATGGGCAGCGACAGCACGCTGCGAATCGGTGTGTGCGCGAGCGCGTCGGCCCGATACCTGGGCCAGCGGGCGTCGGCTTCAAGGTCGTCGATGACGACGACCTTGCGGGTCCATGCGGCGTGAAGGCAGGGCCCTTCGAGGTGGCGCTGCTGGAACTCGTCGAGCAACCGGGCGCACTCGTGCGTGACCGACGGGGTGCTGACCTCGTTCTGCCGGCTGGTGACGGTGATCCCCGCTTCCTGCGCGCCCGGCACCCAGCGCGCGGCGGCGCTGGTCAGGTCGTCCAGCACCCGGGGGAATGCCCCGGCGTCCGCCGAATAGATGGCGCGCAAGACGTCGGTGAGCAGGGTGAGATCGTCGAAATTGGTCACTGAGTGTCGCCCTCTTGCTTCGAGACCGGTGCAGGCATTACCCCGTGCCGTTTGCGCAGCCTGCGGTCTCGCGAGGCGATCACTTCGGATTTTGACGGCGACGAATGTCAATGCTGTTTGCTCAGCATTACGGTGAGATCCACTATATCGGCCCGGTTTCGGGTGATTGCGCCCGACTCAGCGCTTTGATCAGTGCTCGATGTGCCGGGGCTCGACCTACGCGATGTGTTCGAGGCGCGACTCCGCAAAAACTGTTCTCCGCGGTGGAAACGGGTATCCGCTGCGTGAGGTAAAGGAGTCCGAGGTGACGAAAGATCATGGGTCGAGCGTCAAGAACGACAAACAATATGAGGGGCTGCGCAAGAAGGGTATGAGCAAGTCGCGTGCGGCGGCGATATCGAACTCGCCTGGCGCCTCCAGCAGGGGCGGCAAGAGTTCGGGCAGCAGCCAGAGCAGCCGTAGCAGCGGTAGCGGTAGCGGCGGCAACCAGTCCCAGAAGAAGGCCGCAGGGCGCAAAGGCGGCAAGAAGTCGAGCTAGACCTGATCGCGGAGAAGCACTGACCGTAGTACTGCTGGTCAGGCTTCCTGGGTCGGGGTGGCGGGATTTGAACCCACGGCCTCTTCGTCCCGAACGAAGCGCGCTACCAAGCTGCGCCACACCCCGCTTGAAGCTTCGACAGCCTATCGCACCGGGCGGTCGGCTGGCCAAATCGCGGTGCCCCGATCACTTCCAGGAGCACGATCGCTCGAACTCGACCAGGGCCTGGGCCGCGCTCGTCGGATCCAATCCCTGCTCCGCTACCCATTCGTCGCTGAAATAGGTGTCGCGGTAGCGGTCGCCGCTGTCGGCGAGCAGCGTCACCACCGAGCCGGCGCGGCCCTCGGCGACCATTTCGGCGATCAGGCCGAACGCCCCCCACATGTTGGTGCCCGTCGACGGCCCGACCCGGCGCCCCAGGACGGTGCTCACGTGCCGGGCGGCCGCGATCGAAGCCGCGTCCGGAACGGCCACCATGCGGTCGACCACGCCGGGCAGAAACGATGGCTCCACCCGCGGCCGGCCGATGCCCTCGATGCGCGACGAGGTGGGCATCACGATGTCGTAGCGGTCCTCGGCGTAGGCGGGAAAGAACGCGGAGTTCTCCGGGTCGACGACGCACAGCCGGGTGGCGTGGCGTCGGTAGCGGATGTAGCGGCCGATCGTGGCGCTGGTTCCGCCGGTGCCCGCTCCGACCACGATCCAGTCCGGGACGGGGTAACGCTCTTCGCGCATCTGGTCGAAGATCGACTCGGCGATGTTGTTGTTTCCCCGCCAGTCGGTGGCGCGCTCGGCGTTGGTGAACTGGTCCAGGTAGTGCCCGCCCGTTTCGCGCGCGACCCGCTCGGCCTCGGCGTAGACCTCGCCGGAGCTCTGCACGAAATGGCAACGGCCACCGTGGGCTTCGATCAGCGCCACTTTCGACGCGCTCGTCGCCGCGGGCATCACGGCGACGAACGGCAAGCCGAGCAGTGCCGCGAAATAGGCCTCTGAGACCGCCGTCGAGCCCGATGACGCCTCGACCACCGTGGTGCCCTCGTCGATCCAGCCGTTGCACAGCGCGTAGAGGAACAACGAGCGGGCCAACCGGTGCTTGAGACTGCCGGTGATGTGTGTCGTCTCGTCTTTCAGGTACAGCGCGACCTGAGCGCCGGGGCCGCCCGCGCTCCACGAGCAGGGCAGCGGATAGCGCAGCAGATGGGTGTCGGCGCTACGGCGCGCATCGGCCTGGATCAGCCGGATCGCGTCGTCTGTCCAGCAGCGCGACCGGTTGCGGCCCGCGATCCGGGTCTGGCCGGTCAACGCACCGATGCTGTTGGCTGCGAACGGCTCAGATCGCTGGCCGCGTCGCGGTCACCCATCGGGGCGGCGATCAACGTCAGCAACGTGGCCTCCGGTCGGCAGCAGAAGCGCACCGGCGCGAACGGCGAGGTGCCGATCCCGGCGGAAACGTGTAACCGCATGTTCGCGCCCCAGCGGGACGGCCCCTTCGCGCGGGAGCGGTCCAGACCGCAGTTGGTCACCAGTGCGCCGTAGAGCGGCAGGCACACCTGACCGCCATGGGTGTGCCCGGCCATCACCAGCTGATAGCCGTCGGCGGCGAAGCGGTCCAGCACCCGCGGCTCCGGCGAATGGGTCAGTCCCAGCCGCAGATTCGCGGCCGGACTGGCCGGGCCGGCGACGGTTTCGTAGCGGTCGCGATCGATGTGCGGGTCGTCCACGCCCGCGGCGGCGATGTGCAGACCCGCCACCTCGAACTCGCGCCTGGTGTGGGTGAGGTCGAGCCAGCCCCGCTCGGTGAACGCCGCCCGCAGGTCCTGCCAGGGAAGCGGTTCGCCCCGAACGCGGTGCGACGGGTTGGTCACGTAGTTCAGCGGATTCTTCAGCCGCGGCCCGAAGTAGTCGTTGCTGCCGAACACGAAGACGCCCGGTCGCGATAGCAGGTCGCCCAGGGCCTGGATGACCGACGGCACCGCCCTGGGGTGGGCCAGGTTGTCACCCGTGTTGACCACCAGATCCGGTTCCCAGCCGGCTAACTCGCGCAGCCACGCCTGCTTGCGGCGCTGGCCGGGCGTCATGTGGAGGTCGCTGATATGCAGCACCCGCAAGGGGGTCGAGCCCGGGGTCAGCACGGGCATGGTGATCTCGCGCAGGACGAACGCGTTGCGCTCGATGACCGCGGCATAGCCAAGGCCGGCGACGCTCGAACCGAGCGCGGCGGCGCCAGCACGTATCAGGACGGGCAAAACGTCAGCCATGCCGGCAAGCCTACTGCCGCTCGCCGACCGGCAACGTGACTCTTGGCGTCGCGACGCCTATGGGGGTGGCTGGCCGGGTGCCGGTGGCGGTGGCGCCAGCAGCGGAATGGTGATCGGCGGCAGCCCCGGAATCTCGACGACCTGCGAGCCGACCGGCGGCGGGGCGCCTTCCGGCGGTGGCGGCGGGGCAGGCGGTATGCCGTTGCTGACTTGGATGGTGATGATCGAGCCAGGGATCGTCGCCCCGCTCGGGGTTGTTCCGACCACCTCGCCCTGCTTCGCACTGCTGTTGACGAAGTTGTTCTGGTCGGCGACCTGGAATCCCGCCTCCTTGATGCGCTGGCGCGCGGCGTCGATATCCAGGCCGGCGACGCTGGGCACCCGCGAGCCGGGTGACCCGTCGACGTAACGAGGGTCGGTCGGCGGCAACTGCACCGGCCCGAAGTTGTTGGCGATCGGCTTCATCGCGGTGAACCACGTGCGCGCCGGTTCATTACCGCCGTACAGGTCGCCCTCGCCGCAATGGCGCAGCGGGGCCGAGCACAGATCGGTGGGGTTGGGGGAGTCGTCGTAGATGTAGTTCGCCGCCGCGTAGTGGTTGGTGAACCCCACGAAGCCCGACGAGCGGTGCGCCTCGGTGGTCCCCGTCTTGCCGGACACCGGCAGGTCCCAGCCCGCCGCACCGGCCGACCCGGCCGCGGTTCCGCCGCCCAGGGCGTCCTTGCTCATCGCGTTGGCCAGAGTGTTCGCCAGGCCCTCGGGCACCACCTGGTCGCAGGTCTCGGTGGTCACCGCGACCTCATTGCCCTTGCGGTCGACCAGCTTGTCGATCGGATTGGGCGGGCACCAGGTGCCGCCCGAGGCGAGGGTGGCCGCGACGTTGGACAGCTCCAGCGCGTTCACCTCGATCGGCCCCAGCGTGAACGACCCGATGTTCTGCCGTTTGACGAAGTCGGCCAGGCTCTCGTTGCTGTCCGGGTTGTAGTCGCGGGCGGTGCCCGGGTCGGCGTAGGACCGCAGCCCGAGTTTGATCGCCATGTCCACCGTGCGCGTCACGCCGACCTGCTGGATCAGCTTGGCGAACGCGGTGTTGGGCGAGGTGGCCAACGCGTCCGTGACGTTCATCGACCCGCGGTAGTTGCCGGCGTTGACCACGCACCAGTTGTCCTTCGGGCAGCCCTTGGCCCCACCGCTACCCATGCCCTTCGCCTGGAACCGGCCCGGCACCTCGAGGGTGGCGTTGATGCCCATCCCCATGTCTAATGCCGCGGCCGTGGTGAAGATCTTGAAGACGGATCCCGCGCCGTCGCCGACCAGCGAGAAAGGCTGCGGGCGCATGGTTTGACCGGCGTCGACGTCGAGCCCGTAGGTGCGGTTGCTGGCCATGGCCATCACCTTGTGCGACGTCTTGCCCGGCTGGAGCACGCTCATCACGCTCGAAATCCCGGGCAGCGTCGGGCTGGCGAACTTGTCGATGGCTGCCTTGACCGGGATCTGCACGTCCGGGTCCAGCGTGGTTTTGATGGTGTAACCACCCCGCGCCACCTGTTCCTTGCTGATCCCGGCCCGGGACAAGTACTCCTGGACGTAGTCGCAGAAGAACGCGCGATCGCCCGCCGCGATGCAGCCGCGGGGTAACTCGTTGGGCTGCGGAAGGATCCCGAGCGGCGCGGCCTTGGCGGCGCGCAGCGCGTCCTCCTCCTGCGGAATGTTCTCGATCATGGTGTCCAGCACCAGGTTTCGCCGCGCCAACGCTCCATCGGGATTGATGTACGGGTTGAGCGCGCTGGTCGACTGAACCATGCCGGCCAGCAGCGCCGCCTGCTGCCAGTTCAGGTCGGAGGCGTTGATGCCGAAGTAGGTCTGCGCCGCGTCCTGCACGCCGAACGAGCCGTTGCCGAACGAGACCAGGTTCAGATACCGGGTCAGGATCTCTGGCTTGGTGAACGTCTTGTCCAGCGTCAGTGCCATGCGGATCTCGCGCAGCTTGCGCGCCGGGGTCGTTTCGATGGCCGCGCGCTTCTCGGCGTCGGTCTTCGCCGTCACCAGCAACTGGTAGTTCTTGATGTACTGCTGCTCGATGGTCGAGCCGCCGCGTGTGTCGACGTCGCCGCGCGCATAGCCCGCCAGCCCGGTCAGGGTGCCTTTCCAGTCCACGCCGTTGTGCTCGGCGAACCGCTTGTCCTCGATGGACACGATCGCCAGCTTCATCGTGTTGGCGATTTTGTCGCTTGGCACCTCGAACCGGCGCTGGGAGTACAGCCAGGCGATGGTGTTGCCTTTGGCGTCGACCATCGTCGACACCGCCGGCACCTCACCCTCGAGAAGCTGAGCCGAGCCGTTGGCAACCACTTCCGAGGCCCGATTGGAAACGAGTCCGATGCCGCCGGCGAACGGGAACAGCAGCGCCGTGGCGACGACGCTGGCCAGCAAGCACAGCCCCGCGAGCTTGAGGATGGTGAGTGCGGCCGGGGGGCGGTCAGACATGGCTACTACATTAGCGGCCCTCAGTCACGCCGCCACGCTGCGCGTTCGCTCATAAAATGTGTCTATCGGAGCGCCGGGCGCCGGTGGGTGCGAAATTTGCGGTCGCGTCACGCCGCGCGCACCTTACCGCCCACGACCACTTCCGCGCCCGCCATTTGGTACGAGACGGCACGCCCGTCCCAAAAAAAGCGTTATCGGACTGTTGCGCAATTGCCACCTGACCACCTAACTTAGACACACGGTGAGATTCAGGTAACACCGATGTACATGGTGTGGCGTAGATCGCTAAGTCGGGATCTGCACCCGAGGAGGGCGGCCGTGTCGGGCGGCCGAAAGGGAAAGGGAACAGTTCGTGTCACCAATACGGCCGGCGGCGCGTAGGACAAACATTGCAGCCGCACAAGGGGTACTTCGCAGTGTCGATGCCGAGGAACGGATCGCTTGGGTCTCAAAAGCGCTATGCCGGACCACCGATCCCGACGAACTGTTTGTCCGAGGAGCGGCCCAGCGCAAAGCTGCGGTGATCTGCCGGCACTGCCCGGTGATGCAGGAGTGCGGGGCGGACGCGCTGGACAACAAGGTCGAGTTCGGGGTGTGGGGCGGCATGACCGAGCGGCAACGTCGCGCCCTGCTCAAGCAGCACCCCGAGGTGGTGTCGTGGGCGGACTTCTTCGACAAGAGGCGCACCCGCAGCGTCGGCTGAGGCTTTCGTGGGGGCGGAAGGTTTTCAGCGGGCCGTCGCCCGGCCCGCATCGTCCACGACCGAAGTGATCTGATCGGCGAGCGCGCGCAGCGCCTCCAGGTCCGACACATCAAAGGGCAGGGACGGCACGCCGATGACCGGCACGTGCGGATTGGCCCCGGTGAATCGGGAAAGCAGTCTGATCTCCCGCTTGGCGGTCTGCGCACGGTCGGCGTGAATCTTCAACACCGCCGAGGCCAGCGACGCGGCTTCGGAGTCGCCTTCCTGCTCCAGCATTTCGCTGCCGTCGATCGCCCGCTCGGCCGGCAGGGAGCACAGCGGCGGATGGGTGCGGTTCAAGACCAGCCCGGCGAGCGGCATGCCTTCCTGCGAAAGCCGGTCGACGAAGAAGGCCGCCTCCCGCAGCGCGTCCGGTTCGGCCGCGGACACCACAACGAACTGCGTCCCACGCCTTTTCAGCAGCGCGTAGGTGCGATCGGCCTTCTCGCGGAAACCGCCGAAGGTGGCGTCCAGCGACTGCACGAACGCCGCGGCATCGCCGAGCATCTGTGAACCCAGGATTGTGGACATCGCCTTCATCGCCAAACCCATTGCGCCGGTGACCAATCGCCCGATGCCCCGGCCCGGTGCGAGCAGCAGCCGCCATAGCCGGCTGTCCATGAAGCTGCCCAGCCGTTTCGGCGCGTCGAGGAAGTCCAGCGCGTTGCGCGACGGCGGGGTATCGACGACCACCAGGTCCCAGCGATCCTCGGCCAGCAGCTGGCCCAGCTTCTCCATCGCCATGTACTCCTGCGTGCCGGCGAGTGAGCTGGCGACGGTCTGATAGAACTGATTCTCCAGAATCGCTTGTGCGCGACCCGGTCCGGAGTACTGGATCACCATCTCGTCGAAGGTGCGACGCATGTCGAGCATCATCGCGTGCAGCTCGCCGGGAACCTCCGCCGCCAGCGGGACGCGTTGCGGCGTGTTACCGAGGTCGCTGACCCCGAGCGCCTGCGCCAGGCGCTTGGCCGGATCAATCGTCAAAACGCAGACGTTGCGGCCGTATTCGGCGGCACGCAGCGCGATCGCGGCGGCGGTGGTGGTCTTGCCCACCCCGCCGGCGCCGCAGCACACCACCACGCGGTTGGTCGTGTCGGCCAGAATGGCCGCCATGTCAAGCTGTTTAGGTGTGGTGCTCATCGAACTCCCTGCTGTGCAAGCGATTCCGACAGCTCATAAAGGCTACCGAGGTCGACCCCGTCGGAGATTGCCGGTAGTTCCAACCGCGCCACCTTCAACGCGTCGAGCTGCTGGGCGATTTCGGCGCGGGTGGCGACGACCGTGGCGTGCTCGATGGTCTCCGTCAGCAGGCCGGCAAAGTCTTTGTCGCTCAGGCTGATTCCGGATTTCTCCAATCCCGAACGCACCGAATCCGCGTCGACGTCGCCCTCGGCGGCCTTCGCCAGATCGGCCGGCTGCAGGTAGGAGGGAATGTTGCGGTTCACGATCACGCTGCCGATCGGCAGCTGCATCTCGGCGAGCTCCTCGATGGCTTCCAGCGTCTCCTGGACCGGCAGCGCCTCCAGCAGGGTGACTAAGTGAATGGCCGTCTGTTCGGAGTGCAGTAGCTTCACCACGCCGTCGGCCTGCGAATGCACCGGGCCGCCCTTGGCCAAATCGGACACGGCCTTCGTGACATCCAGGAATCGCGCGATCCGTCCGGTCGGCGGGGCGTCGACGACGATCGCGTCGTAAACCGGCAGCCGGTTCTTGTCGACGCGTATCACCGTCTCTTTGATCTTGCCGGTCAGCAGCACGTCACGCAGGCCAGGCGCGATCGTCGTCGCGAACTCGATCGCACCGATCCGGCGCATCGCGCGGCCCGCAATGCCCAGGTTGTAGAACATGTCGAGGTATTCCAGGAAGGCGGCCTCGATGTCGATCGCCAGGGCGTTGACCTGACCGCCGCGCTCGGCGGTCGCGATCTTCACCTCCTGATAGGGCAGGGGTGGCACATCGAAGAGTTGTGCAATCCCTTGGCGGCCCTCGACTTCCACGAGCAGGACCTTGCGTCCTCCCGCGGCCAGGGTCAGTGCCAGCGCGGCCGCGATGGTCGACTTACCCGTTCCGCCTTTGCCGGTCACGAAATGTAAACGGGCCTTCGTCAAGCGCGATGGCCAGCCGACGGCAGCTCCGCCGCTCGATGTGGTTGCCACCTTCGCATGCTAGCCCGACCCGATAAGCTCGCGGCATGAGCCAACCGACCGCATGGGAGTACGTCACCGTTCCGCTGCTGACGCATGCCACCAAACAGATCCTGGACCAATGGGGCGCCGACGGCTGGGAGCTGGTGTCGGTGCTGCAAGGGCCGACCGGCGAGCAGCACGTCGCGTATCTGAAGCGGCCCAAGTAAAAGGGTCGGGTCCGATGACTGCTTCGGCCCGGCTCGGCCAGCTCGGCCTCGCGCTCCCGGAGGTGGTTGCGCCGCTGGCCTCCTATGTACCGGCGGTGCGCACCGGCAACCTGATCTACACCGCGGGCCAACTCCCCATGCGGGAGGGAAAGCTGTCGGCCACCGGCAAGGTCGGCGCCGACGTCAGCCCCGACGATGCCAAGGCGATGGCCCGGATCTGTGTGCTCAACGCGCTGGCCGCCGTCGACTCGCTGGTGGGGATCGACGAGGTGACCCGGGTGGTGAAGGTCGTCGGGTTCGTCGCCTCGGCGCCGGGATTCAACGGCCAGCCGAGCGTCATCAACGGCGCCTCCGAGCTGCTCGCCGACGTGTTCGGCGAACAGGGGGCGCACGCGCGCTCGGCGGTCGGCGTCTCCGAGCTGCCACTGGATGCGCCGGTGGAAGTGGAGCTGATCGTGGAGGTCGGCCGACGTCCGTGACCCACGCCGCCGAGTCGTTGACCCATCCCGCATACGCCAAGCTGCGGGCGGTCACCGAGACCGCGTCGGTCCTGTTGGCCGAGAATCCCGGGCTGCTGACGCTCGAGGGCACCAACACCTGGGTGCTGCGCGGCCCGCGCAGCGACGAGTTGGTGATCGTAGACCCCGGACCCGACGACGACGACCACATCGCACGGGTCGCGGCGCTCGGCCGTATCGCGTTGGTCCTGATCAGCCACCGCCACAGCGATCACACCGACGGCATCGACAAGCTCGTCGAGCTGACGGGCGCGACGGTGCGCTCGGCGGGTAGCGGTTTTCTGCGCGGCCTCGGCGGGGAGCTGACCGACGGCGAGGTGATCGATGCCGCCGGCCTCAAGATCAAGGTGCTGGCGACCCCCGGCCACACCGCGGATTCGCTGTCCTTTTTGCTCGACGATGCCGTGTTGACCGCCGACACCGTCCTGGGCCGCGGCACGGCCGTCCTCGACAAGGAGGACGGCAGCCTGACGGACTACCTGGAATCGCTGCGACGGTTGCGCGGCCTGGGCCGGCGCACGGTGCTACCCGGACACGGCCCGGATCTGGCCGATCTGGAAAGCGTCGCGCAGGGCTATCTCGCGCACCGGCGGGAGCGACTGGATCAGGTCCGTTCGGCGTTGCGCGAGCTGGGGGAGGACGCCAGCGCCCGCCGGATCGTCGAACACGTCTATGTCGATGTCGACGAGAAACTGTGGGAGGCCGCCGAGTGGTCGGTACAGGTGCAGCTGAATCACCTGCGCTCGGAGCCGTCGGCATAAACCGGCAGGCGCTCACGGCGTTGAGCGTGTCGTGAGGGCGGGACATTCGCGGAATTCCCGCCCTATGAGCACACTCGAGGGCCTGGCTGCACACTCGAGAGCCGGCGCGGGCTTCGCCCGCGCTTACCTCGCTCGGCGCGCCAGGCGCTCGGAGTCAGAGATCAGCACGCTCTTGCCCTCTAGGCGGATCCAGCCGCGGTGGGCGAAATCGGCCAGCGCCTTGTTCACGGTCTCCCGCGAGGCCCCGACCAGCTGCGCGATCTCTTCCTGCGTCAGGTCGTGGGTGACCCGCATGGCGCCGCCCTCTTGGGTGCCGAACCGCTGCGCGAGCTGCAGCAGCTGCTTGGCCACCCGGCCGGGCACGTCGGTGAAGATCAAATCGGCCAGGTTGTTGTTGGTGCGGCGCAGGCGTCGGGCCAACACCCGTAACAACTGCTCGGCGATCTCGGGACGATCGGCGATCCACGCCCGCAGCGCGTCGCGGTCCATCGACACCGCGCGCACCTCGGTGATGGTGGTGGCGCTGGACGTCCGCGGACCGGGGTCGAAGATCGACAATTCGCCGAACATGTCCGAAGGGCCCATGATCGTGAGCAGGTTCTCGCGCCCATCAGGTGAACGGCGACCGATCTTCACCTTCCCCGCGACGATGATGTACAGCCGGTCGCCGGGTTCCCCCTCAGCGAAGACCGTGTGTCCACGGGGGAAGTCGACGGGTTGCAGCTGCTTGGTCAGCGCTGTGACTGCGCCGGGTTCAACCCCTTGGAAGATTCCTGCCCTTGCCAGGATCTCGTCCACGTTGCCTCTTCAACTTTCCCAGAAAATTAGTGTGCTACGGGCAGGCTAACCCCTTGCTCGCGTGACGAGTCTAGAGGAACGCCGTTGTGTCTAACGTGCCAACGCTACACAGGATTGGCGTGTCGAGGTGCCCTAAACTGCGGATTGACGTGCGAATGGCCGTGTATCCGGGTCGGGAGCGTCATTTCATCGCGGTCGACGAAGCGCACGGCGAACGACGGCGCGGCGTGGCGCGGGCCACCACCGCGCCCGTTCGCCGGGGACTCAGGCAGCTGCGCGAGCTCGCGCCGTTGCAGGTATTCCAGCGCCTCGGGCATGCCTTCGGCGGCGAGTGTGTGCATATCCACAGCGTCGGCACGCTCGAGGAGCTCGCCGGCGTCGGCCACCGGCCAAGCGGCAGGGGTGAGCTCGGACTCGAGCTTCCCGAGACCCAGCGCCGCCAGCATCAGCAGCGCCGGAACGCCGGCCACCAGCAACCACGACACATCGAAGAGTAAACATCGCCTTGAATCAACACGGGGTCTCGGCGAGATCACGAAATCAGTACTCTGTCGTAGGTGACAGCGGCAAAGTCGTCCGGGCGTTCGAAATCGACTCCGGCCCAACCCGGTGGCGCCGATTCGCGACGTCGGTCGCAGGAATCTCGAGTCGGCTTGGTACGACGGGCGAGGCGGATGAATCGTGCTCTGGCACAAGCGTTTCCGGACGCCCACTGCGAACTGGATTTCACGACGCCGCTGGAATTGACGGTCGCCACAATCCTTTCGGCGCAGAGCACCGACAAGCGGGTCAATTTGACGACGCCGGCGTTGTTCAAGCGGTATCCGTCGGCGCTGGACTATGCGCAAGCGGACCGCGTCGAGCTGGAAACCCTGATCCGTCCGACCGGCTTCTTTCGCAACAAGGCGTCCTCGCTGATCGGTTTGGGGCAGGCCCTGGTTGAACGGTTCGACGGAGAGGTGCCGTCGACCATGGCCGAGCTGGTCACCCTGCCCGGGGTTGGGCGCAAGACGGCCAACGTCATCCTGGGAAACGCCTTCGGGATTCCCGGCATCACCGTGGACACCCATTTCGCGCGGCTGGTGCACCGGTGGCGCTGGACCGCGGACACGGATCCGGTCAAGATCGAGCACTCCGTCGGTGAGCTCATCGAACGCAACGACTGGACCATGCTGAGCCATCGGGTGATCTTCCACGGCCGCCGGGTGTGCCACGCGCGCAAACCGGCGTGCGGCGTCTGCCTGATCGCCAAAGACTGCCCGTCTTTCGGCCTCGGCCCCACCGAGCCGGCGCTGGCCGCGCCCTTGGTGAAGGGCCCGGAAACCGAGCACCTGCTCGCCCTGGCCGGGCTGTAGGCCGGCCCGCGAACGACGCGCACTGGGACCGCAATGCCGACGCTGACCCGGAAGGCTCGCTGGCACATCGCGATCCTGGCGGTGGTGGCGGCGCTGATCGCGGCGCTGGTTGCCCAGCTGCGCGACGACTCTCCCTCGCCCTCGATGCCGGCGAATGATCAGAAGGTGGCCGACCGGGAACACCGCGACGCCGATACGCCCGCCGCGTTGTCGGGCCCGCGGAAGCGCGCCGACCTGCCGCCGTGCCCCGCCGCCGGAGCCGGCGACGGCCCCGAGGCGCTGCGCGGGGTGACGGTCGAGTGCGCCGCCGACGGATCGGTGGTCGACGTCGCGCGCGCGCTGGCCGGGCGCCGGGTGGTCCTCAACCTGTGGGCGTATTGGTGCGCGCCGTGCGCTGCCGAACTGCCCGCGATGGCCGAGTATCAACGTCGGGCCGGTTCCGACGTGATGGTGGTGACGGTGCATCAAGACGAGAACGAGACGGCGGCGCTGCTGCGGCTGGCCGAGCTCGGGGTGCGCCTGCCGACGCTGCAGGACGGTCGTCGCCGGGTCGCGGCCGCGCTGCGGGTGGTAAATGTGATGCCCGCGACGGTGGTCCTGCGGCCGGACGGTAGCGTTGCCCAAACGCTGCCACGAGCTTTCAACACTGCCGATGAGATCGCCGCCGCGATCGGCGACGACAGGGGATAAGCGGACAAATTGAACCCGACTGGAGGGGCCGTGAGTGCTGGGGGTTCGCCCCTGCGGAATGGGGACCCCGCTCCCGCGCGCGGGACCGTTCCGCTGAGGCCTGACGCCTGCCCGTCGTGGCTGCGTCCGCTGATCGACAACCTGGACGACGTTCCGGATGCGGCCCGGCGCCGCCTGCCGGCCGACGTGCTGGCGATGATCACCAGCAAGGCCGTATCGGCGGTGGCCAACCTGCGCGGCGCCAGCCGCGAGGCCGCCGTCCTGGTGTTGTTCTCCGGTCCGGAATCCGGCCCGCGCGACGGGGGTTTCCCCGCCGAGGCCGACCTGCTGGTCACCGTGCGGGCGTCAACTCTGCGCCACCACGCCGGCCAGGCGGCATTCCCCGGCGGTGCCTCCGATCCCACCGACCACGGTCCGGTGGACACCGCGTTACGCGAGGCCCGCGAGGAAACCGGCATCGACGTCAGCAGGCTGTCTCCCTTGGCCACGATGGAAAAGATGTTCATCGCGCCGTCGCAGTTTCACGTGGTCCCGGTGCTGGCCTACTCGCCGGATCCCGGCCCCGTCGGCGTCGTCAACGACGCCGAAACGGCGATCGTGGCGCGAGTTCCGTTGCGCGCCTTCATCAATCCGGACAACCGGCTGATGGTTTACCGCGGCGATCTCGGCCGCCGGTGGGCCGGGCCGGCGTTTCTGCTCAACGAGATGCTGGTCTGGGGATTCACCGGCCAGGTGATTTCCGCGCTGCTGGACGTCGCCGGCTGGGCTCAACCGTGGGACACCACCGACGAGCGGGAGTTGGACGCGGCGATGGCGCTGGTCGGCGAAGGCGGTGGGTCTCGATGAATTCCATGACTCCGTCGCAGTGGCTGGATGTCGCCGTCCTCGCGGTCGCTTTCATCGCGGCGATCTCCGGCTGGCGGTCCGGCGCGCTGGGGTCGTTGCTGTCGTTCGTCGGGGTCCTACTCGGCGCAATCGCGGGCGTGCTGCTGGCGCCTCACCTCGTCAGCCACATCGCCGCGCCGCGCGCGAAATTATTTGCCGCACTGTTCCTGATCCTCGCGCTCGTCGTCATCGGCGAGGTTGCCGGTGTGGTGCTCGGACGGGCCGTGCGCGGGGCGATCCGCAGCCGCTCCATCCGGACGGTCGACTCGGTCATCGGGGTGGCGGTCCAGCTCGTCGTGGTGCTGACCGCGGCGTGGTTGTTGGCGACGCCGCTGACCCAGTCCAAGGACCAGCCGGAACTGGCCGCCGCGGTTCGCGGTTCGCGAGTGCTGGCTCGGGTCAACGACGTCGCGCCGCCCTGGCTCAAGACGGTGCCCAAGCGGCTGTCCGCGCTGCTGAATACCTCCGGTCTGCCCGCGGTGCTGGAGCCGTTCAGCCGCACCCCGGTCATCCCGGTCGCATCTCCCGATCCCGAGCTGGCCGGCAACCCGGTGGTGCAGGCCACCGCGCCCAGCGTGGTCAAGGTCCGCAGCCTGGCACCCAGTTGCCAGAAAGTGTTGGAGGGCAGCGGATTTGTGATCGCACCCGACCGGGTGATGACCAATGCGCACGTGGTGGCCGGCTCGAACAGTGTTCAGATCTATGCCAGCGGCAATCCCCTCGACGCCACCGTGGTGTCCTACGATCCGGCGGTCGACGTCGCGATCCTGGCTGTCCCCAACCTGCCGCCGCCCCCACTCGCCTTCGCCCAGGGCGACGCGAAAACCGGTGCCAGCGTTGTGGTTCTGGGTTATCCCGGTGGCGGGAACTTCACCGCCACCCCGGCCAGGATCCGCGAGCTGATCAAGTTGAGCGGACCCGACATCTACCGTGATCCCGCACCGGTCACCCGTGACGTCTACACGATCAGAGCCAGTGTGGAGCAAGGCAATTCGGGCGGCCCGCTGATCGATCTGGACGGTCACGTGCTCGGCGTGGTGTTCGGCGCGGCGGTCGACGACCCCGACACCGGCTTCGTGCTGACCGCCGACGAGGTGGCGGGTCAGCTGTCCAGGATCGGTGACACCCAGCTGGTGGGAACCGGGTCCTGCGTCGGCTGAGCCGCGCCTACCGCGTCCGGGTCAGGTGCACCTGCTCCAAGAACTTCGTCAGGTGCCTGTTGATTTCCTCGGGCGCCTCTTCATGGCTGAAATGCCCTGCGCCCGCGACGGATACGTAGCGGCCCTGCGGCGCGTAGCGCCGGGTGCGGTCGACGGGGTCGGCCAGCACGTAGGGATCCGCCTCGCCGCGTAGATGCAACAGCGGCACGCTGAGCTGCCGGCTCATCGACTTCATGAAACGCCGGCCTTCGTCGCGCAGCTGGCTGCGCGCGGCCCAGCGCTGGTATTCCAGCGCGCTGTGCGCGGCCGCCGGAATCTGGATCGCCGTCCGCAAATGGCCGATGGTCTCCGAGAAGTCTTCGGAGGCAAGCCATTTCTCGCAGCTGCGACTTCGGACCAGGCGCTCGATCTCGGCGGCGTTGCCCCGGGTCAACAGCCGCTCGGGCCACAACGGGATCTGGTGCTGCAGCAGCGTCGGCAAGAGCGCGTAACCCTGGTCGCGCCGCGTCAACGTGGATCGTCGCAACGCCGCCGGATGCGGAGAACTGATCAGCGCGATCGCCGACACCAGTCGCGGATGCAACAAGGCGGTGGCCCAGCAGCCCAGCCCGCCGTCGGCGTGGCCCACCAAGGTCGCCGACGAATGCCCCAGCGCGCGAATCAGCCCGGCGGCGTCTCCGGCCAGCGTCCAGCCGTCGTAGCCGCGGGGCGGCTTATCGCTGCCGCCGTAGCCGCGCAGGTCGATGGCGACCACCCGCGCGCCGCGCAGTCCGCGTAGCTGATGGCGCCAAGACCACCAGAACGACCCGAAACCGTGCAGCAGCATCACCAGCGGGCGGGCGGTCGCGGGCGGCCCGTCGGCGTCGTTGAGCGCCTCGACGACGTGGAAGCGGATGCCGTTGGCGTGCACATCGAGGTGGCGCCACGGCCCCTCGATGCGCGTTACCGACGGATCCGGCGGTGCCATCTACCAACCCGATGGATCGCCGGCAGCGCCGTTTCCGGGCTTCGCGTGCCGGCCGGGCGACGCGGGGAGCTGCTTGGCGTCGCCGGGGGCCTTGTCGTGGCCCGGCGTGAGCGCGGTGCGCGTCTCCTTGACCGATTCGATGGTCTGACGCGGCCCGCGGATCCGGCGCACCTTCAGGAAGCCCAGCAGGGCCAGCACGGCGCCGACGAACACCATGAACCCGAACACGATCAGATAAGAAGCCCAGCGCCACAGCCAGGTGTCGAGCAGCTCGGCGACGAAGAAGAAGAAAAAGAAGGTGGAGTAGAACAGCACCACTAGCGCCGCGATGAAGAAGACGCTTCCGGTGAGACCTTTTTTGACGTCGCGGGTAATTTCGGCGCGGGCCAGTTCGACTTCGGCGCGCACCAGCGTGGAGACCTGGGTGGTCGCATCCTTGATCAGATCACCGATCGACGGCTCGGCGGGTTTGGCATGCGGGTCCGTCAACGGAATCGTGGTAAGGGTGCTGGGCACACCGTTCTTGTCATCGGCTTTGCTCACAGACGGTCCTCTTTCGTCATCGCCGGCTCCCGGTCATCGCGGTTCATGTTGCCATGAGGTGCCTGGACAGGAGAAGCCAGACGATGCCGGCCGAGCACTACGCCGCGGAGCCCGACGCGCTCTCGCCGGAGCGAAACATCACATCCCGGGCGATTACACTCGGCCAAGCCGGCCGTGATGTCCGGCCTACCGATAGGAGTGGGGCTGTGCGGAGGGCGCACCGATGCTTCTTACTGGCAATGGTTGCCCTGCTCGTGGCCGCCCTAGGTTCTTTTGCCCGAGCCGCTGCCGCTGACGTGCGCATCCCGATCGGCGGTGGTGCGGGCATCGTCATCAACGGCGACACCATGTGCACCCTGACCACCATCGGCGGCGATGCCGCCGGTGAGCTGATCGGCTTCACGTCCGCGCACTGCGGCGGCCCCGGCGCCCAGGTCACCGCCGAGGGCGCGGAGAACGCGGGCGTGTTGGGCACCATGGTGGCCGGCAACGACAACCTCGACTACGCCGTGATCAAGTTCGACCCGGCCAAGGTGACACCGGTGGCCAACTTCAACGGCTTCCTGATCACGGGCGTCGGCCCGGACCCCGCCTTCGGCGAGATCGCTTGCAAACAGGGCCGCACGACCGGCAATTCGTGCGGCGTCACGTGGGGCATGGGTCAGTCACCGGGCACCATCGTCATGCAGGTCTGCGGTCAACCGGGCGACTCCGGCGCTCCGGTGACCGTCAACAATCAGTTGGTCGGGATGATCCACGGAGCGTTCAGCGACAACCTGCCGACCTGCATCATCAAATACATCCCGCTGCATACGCCGGCGGTTGTGGTGTCATTCAACGCCGTCCTGGGCGACATCAACGCCAAACATCGGCCCGGTGCGGGGTTCAGCCCACTTCCGGGCTGAGGAGGCAGCGACTACTTCGCGGCCCTGATCGCGTCGAACACGTCGGGATCCAGCAGCGTAGAGGTGTCACCCAATTCGCGGTTTTCGGCGATGTCGCGCAACAGCCTGCGCATGATCTTGCCGCTGCGGGTCTTGGGTAGCTCGGGCACCACGTGGACCTCGCGCGGGCGGGCGATCGGTGAGATCTCCCGGGCCACTTCGACGCGCAATTCGTCGACGATCCCGTCGTGCACTTCGTGATCGCCACGCAGGACGACGAACGCGCAGATGGCCTGGCCGGTGGTCGCGTCGGTCGCCCCGACCACCGCCGCCTCGGCGACCGAGGCGTGGCCGACCAGCGCCGACTCCACCTCGGCGGTCGACAGCCGGTGCCCCGACACGTTCATCACGTCGTCGATGCGGCCCACCACCCAGACGGCGCCGTCGCGGTCGTAATAGGCGCTGTCGCCGGCGAAATACCAGCCCTGCTCGGCGAACCGGGACCAGTAGGTCTCGACGTATCGTTCCGGATCGCCCCAGATGCCGCGCAGCATCGACGGCCACGGCCGGTCCAGGACCAGATAGCCGGTGATGTGTTCGCCCTGGTGCACGACCGGCGTCAACTCATCGCCGTGGTCGTCGACGATCTTGGCCGAGATGCCCGGCAGCGGCCTCATCGCCGAACCGGGTTTGGCCGCGGCGACTCCGGGCAGCGGGGAGATCATCGTGGCGCCCGTTTCGGTCTGCCACCAGGTGTCCACGATCGGGAGGCTCTCAGCGCCGATCACCTTGCGGTACCAGCGCCACGCTTCGGGATTGATCGGTTCACCGACCGTCCCCAGCAGTCGCAGGCTGGACAGGTCGTGCGCGTCAGGAACCTCGCGTCCCCACTTCATGAACGTGCGGATCAGCGTGGGTGCGGTGTAATAGATTGTCACGCCGAACTTTTCGATGATTTCGAAATGACGGTGCTGGGTTGGCGAGTCGGGCGTGCCCTCGTAGAGAACCTCGGTGACCCCGTTGGACAGCGGACCGTAGACGCCGTAGGTGTGCCCGGTGACCCAGCCGATGTCGGCGGTGCACCAGAAGACGTCGCTTTCGGCCTTGATGTCGAAGACGTAGTAGTGCGTGTACGAGGCGTGGGTCAGATAGCCGCCGCTGGTGTGGACGATGCCCTTGGGCTTGCCGGTGGTTCCCGAGGTGTACAGCAGGAACAGGGGCTGCTCGGCATCGAAGGGTTCCGGGGTGTGTTCGGCCGATGCGGCGTCGACGACGTCATGCCACCACAGGTCACGCTCGTCGTTCCACGACACGTCAATTCCCGTGCGCCGCACCACAATCACGTGCTCGACCGGGCTGTCGGCAGCCGAGACGGCCTCGTCGGCCGCGTCCTTGAGCGGGGCGGGCTTGCCGCGCCGGAACTGCCCGTCGCTGGTGATCAGCAGCTTGGCGTGGGCGTCGGCGATGCGGGCGCGCAACGCCTTGGCGGTGAAACCGGCGAACACCACGCTGTGCATGACGCCTAGGCGCGCGCAGGCCAGCATCGCGATCACCGCTTCGGGGATCAATGGCAGGTAGATCGCGACCCGGTCGCCGGCGGTCAGACCGAGGTCGGTCAGCGCGTTGGCCGCTTTACACACTTCGGCCTGCAGGTCGGAGTAGGTCAGGCTGCGGCTGTCGCCGGGTTCACCCTCCCAGTGGATGGCGACCCGATCCCCGTGCCCGGCCTCCACGTGGCGGTCGACGCAGTTGTAGGCGACATTGAGCTTGCCGTCGGCGAACCACTTGGCGAACGGCGCGTCGGACCAGTCCAGCACCTCGGTGAACGGCGTCGCCCACGCGAGCCGATTGGCCTGCTCAGCCCAAAACGCCAACCAGTCGTCCTCGGCCTCGCGGTAGAGTTCCTCGCCGGCGTTGGCCTGCTCGGCGAACTGCGCCGGCGGCGGATACGACGACGGGCCCGCGGAATTGGTGGCGGTCACTGGCTTCTCTCCTGTGTCGAGACTGCGCCGTGGGAGCGGCCTCACGCTTTGGCCGACTGCGAGCCTAGCCGGGTGAGGCGTGGCTGTGCGAGTGCTGATGCCCGGCTACCCACACTTGATCATTGATCCAGGTGCGCCCGATCACCGCGTGCTGAGCGGCTCAGGAGTCGACGATCGCCAAGCAATAGAGGCGGGGGGGCTTGGGGTACGCGTTGGCCCTGGTTTCGGGCGGGCATTGCGCTGCATCCGTGTCGCCGTCGATGCGTTTGCCGACCTTGAACCGTGCGAACCGAGATTCGTTGCAATCGACCGGCGTCCACGTCGCCGTCGTACGCTCGTCCGTCCTGAGGTAGCAGTGCCCCTGTTGAAGGTTGGGGGCGAAACACAGGATGTGGGATTCGTTCGTCAGGCGCGAATAGACGGAGTCATCGCGTTTCCCATCGGGGCACATTGTTGTCGGGCCGCCTTTGGCGGCGAGTTCGTAGGTCGCCACGGGATCCGTGCAGTCGGTGGGTCGGTCGAACGAGCCCATGCCGACGTCGAATTCACTGAAGCATTGACCGATCTGAGGCCCGGCGGCCGCCGTAGACGGGGAAGACGGGTCGGCGGTGCGCGTTGCGCGGCCGCGCTCCGGCAGCACCCGCACGGCGTTGCCGAGGATGCCGAGGGCGAGCAGCACCGCGCCGATGGTGATGAGCGCGGTGGCCGACTTCGGCGTCCGCGGCCGCGGCGGATGACCCGGCGCGTAACCCAAATGGGCCGGATACGGCGGAACCGGGTAGCCCGGCGGTGGCGGATAGGCGTAACCGGGGGGATACTGCGGCGGCGGGTAGGCGGGTGTCCGCCGGCGGCGGCGCGAGCGCTCCACCAGCCCAATAACCAGGCAGACCAATCCAATTGCCGGCACACCGAGGGAGAACATCAAACGACCCGCCCGCACCGCCGATTCGTCCGAGGCCAGATACGCCACAGTCACGGCTGAATTCTAAGTTGGCGACGCCGTGCCGGGCACTTCACCGTCGTACGACTTCAGGCCCTAGGGTCGGGGTCATGTGGCGGATGCGGATACCGGTGGCCTTGCTGGCCCCGGTCGGCGCCGCCCTGTTGGCGGTCGCCTCGCTGGCCGGATGCGGTGGCGGCGTCCTCAGCCCGGATCTGGTGGTGGTCAACGGCGGGGAACCGCCGAACCCGCTGATTCCCACCGGCACCAACGACAGCCTGGGTGGCCGGATCCTCGATCGGCTGTTCGCCGGGCTGATGTCCTACGACGCCGCCGGCAATCCGTCGCCGGAGGTGGCCGAGTCGGTCGAGACCACCGACAACGTCAATTACCGGATCATCCTCAAACCCGGTTGGAGCTTCACCGACGGCTCGCCGGTGACGGCCCATTCCTTCGTCGACGCCTGGAACTACGGCGCGCTGAGCACCAATGCCCAACTGCAGCAGAGCTTTTTCAGCCCCATCGACGGCTACGACGCCGTCGCCGGGCTGACCGCCGACGGCAAGCCAACGACTACCACCATGTCCGGCCTACGGGTGATCAACGACCGGGAGTTCACCGTCCGGCTGAAGGCGCCCACCATCGACTTCACGTTGCGGCTGGGGCACAGCGCGTTCTATCCCCTGCCGCAGGCGGCCTTTCGGGACATGAGCGCTTTCGGGCAGCACCCGATCGGTAATGGCCCGTACCAGCTCGCCGACGGCCCCGACGGGCCGGCGTGGGAACACAACGTCCGAATCGATCTGCGGCCCAATCCGGACTACCACGGCAATCGCAAACCCCGCAACAAGGGCCTGCGGTTCGAGTTCTATGCAAACCTGGACACCGCGTACGCCGACCTACTGTCGGGCAATCTCGATGTGCTGGACACGATTCCGTCGAGCGCATTGACGATCTACAAGCGTGACCTGGGCGGCAACGCCGCGAGCGGACCCGTCGCCGTCAGCCAATCGCTCGACACGCCGCTGCGGCTGCCGCATTTCGGTGGCGAGGAAGGCCGGCTGCGCCGGCTCGCGTTGTCCGCGTCGATCAACCGCCCGCAGATATGTCAGCAGATCTTCAACAACACCCGCAGCCCCGCCCGCGACTTCACCGCCAGCTCGTTGCCGGGCTTCGACCCGAACATTCCGGGCAGTGACGGGTTGGACTTCAATCCCGAACGGGCGCGCCAACTCTGGGCCCAGGCGAACGCGATCTCGCCGTGGGGCGGGCGGTACGCCATCGCCTATAACGCAGACAGCGGCCATCAGGAGTGGGTGGACGCGGTGGCCAACAGCATCAAGAACGTGCTGGGCATCGACGCCGTCGGCGCGCCACAGCCCACCTTCGCCGGGTTTCGCACGCAGATCACCAACCGCACGATCGACACCGCCTTCCGGGCCGGCTGGATAGGCGACTACCCGTCGATGATCGAGTTCCTCGCCCCCTTGTACGCCACCGGCGCGGGATCCAATGACGTCGGATACTCCAGCCGCCAGTTCGACGCCGGCCTGGCCGCTGCCGAGGCGGCTCCCGACCTACGGCGGGCCGACGTGCTGGTCAACGTCGCCCAACGAATCCTGTTGCACGACATGCCCGCCGTACCGCTGTGGTACTACATCGCGGTGGTCGGGTGGTCGCCGGAGATCAGCGCCGTCAAGGTCACCTGGAACGGGCTTCCCGACTACGAGAACCTCGTCAAGGGTTAAGGCATGGGCTGGTATGTCGCGCGCAGGATCGCCGTCATGGTGCCGGTCTTCCTGGGCGCCACCCTGCTGATCTACGGAATGGTGTTCCTGCTGCCCGGCGACCCCCTGGCCGCCATCGCCGGGGACCGGCCGCTGACGCCGGCGGTGGCCGCCGCGCTGCGGGCGCGCTACCATCTCGACGATCCGTTCATCGTGCAGTACCTGCGCTACCTGGGTGGCGTTGTGCACGGCGACCTGGGCCGCGCGTATTCCGGGTTACCGGTCAGTGCCGTTCTGGCACATGCGTTTCCAGTCACGCTCCGGCTCGCGCTGATCGCTTTGGTGGTGGAGGCGGTGCTCGGCGTCGGGTTCGGCGTGGTATCCGGGCTGCGCCAAGGGGGGCTCTTCGATGCCACGGTGCTGCTCACCGGGCTGATCATCATCGCGATCCCGATCTTCGTGCTGGGGTTTCTGGCCCAGTTCCTGTTCGGGGTCAAGCTGGGCATCGCGGCGGTCACCGTCGGCGAGCGGGCGACATTCGCGCGCCTGCTGCTTCCCGGAATCGTCTTGGGCTCCGTTTCATTCGCCTACGTCGTACGGTTGACTCGGTCTGCCGTGGCCGCCAACGCGCACACCGACTATGTGCGCACCGCCACCGCCAAGGGGTTGTCGCGGCCACGGGTGGTGACCGTGCACATCCTGCGCAACTCGCTGATCCCGGTCGTGACGTTTTTGGGCGCCGACCTTGGGGCGCTGATGGGGGGCGCCATTGTCACCGAGGGCATCTTCAACATTCATGGTGTCGGCGGCGTGCTCTATCAGGCGGTCACCCGGCAGGAAGCACCGACCGTGGTGTCGATCGTGACCGTTCTGGTCCTGATCTATCTGGTCACCAACCTGGCGGTGGACCTGCTCTATGCGGCGCTGGACCCGAGGATCCGCTATGGCTGAGCATTCCGGCTTCTGGGGTGAGACGTGGCGGAAGCTGCACCGCCGCCCGAAGTTCATCGTCGCCGCCGTGCTGATCCTGCTCATTCTCCTTGTCGCGCTGTACCCTTCGTTGTTCACTCACGCCGACCCCAGCTACGCCGACCCGAGCCAAAGCCTGCGCGGCCCTTCGGCGGCGCACTGGTTCGGCACCGACCTGCAGGGTCACGACATCTACACGCGCACCATCTACGGGGCGCGGGCGTCGGTGACCGTCGGGCTGGGCGCGACTCTGCTGGTCTTCGTCATCGGCGGGGCGCTGGGCGCGTTTTCCGGTTTTTATGGCGGCTGGCTGGACGCCGTCGTCTCTCGCGTCACCGACATCTTCTTCGGCCTGCCACTGCTGCTGGCGGCGATCGTGCTCATGCAGGTTCTGCACCACCGCACGGTGTGGACGGTGATCGCCATCCTGGCCTTGTTCGGCTGGCCGCAGATAGCCAGGATCGCTCGCGGTGCGGTGCTGGAGGTGCGGGCCAGTGATTACGTGCTGGCGGCCAAAGCGTTGGGGCTGAGCAGGTTTCAAACGCTGCTGCGACACGCGCTGCCCAACGCGGTGGGGCCCGTGATCGCGATGTCCACGATCGCGTTGGGGGCTTTCATCGTCACCGAGGCGACGCTGTCCTACCTCGGGGTCGGGTTGCCCACGTCGGTGGTGTCGTGGGGCGGCGACATCAACCTCGCCCAGACGCGACTGCGCGCCGGTTCGCCCATCCTGTTCTATCCCGCCGGTGCACTGGCGATGACGGTGCTTGCGTTCATGATGATGGGCGACGCCCTGCGCGACGCTCTGGATCCCGCCTCGCGGGCGAGGCACCCATGACTGCGCCGGCGACGATGCAGAGCGAAGCGATGAGGAGGAGTGGCGCGCATGACCACGCGTGAGCCACTGTTGACGGTTGAGGGCCTGGAAGTCAGGTTCGGCGACCACACTCCCGCGGTCGCCGGGGTAAACCTGCGCGTCCAGCGCGGGCAGACCGTCGCCGTGGTCGGTGAGTCGGGATCCGGGAAGTCCACCACGGCCGCCGCGATCCTCGGGCTGCTGCCTCCCGGCGGCCGAATCACGGCCGGCCGCATCACTTTTGACGGCCTCGACATCACCTCCGCCGATCGGCGGTTGCTGCGGTCGATCCGAGGGCGTCGCATCGGCTACGTGCCCCAGGACCCGATGACCAACCTCAATCCCGTCTGGAAGGTCGGCTTTCAGATCTCAGAAGCGTTGCGGGCCAACACCAATGGCCGTCGGGACAGACGGCGGGCGGTGGAGCTGCTCGCCGAGGCCGGCATGCCGGAACCGGCGAAGCAGGCCGGTAAATATCCGCACCAATTGTCGGGCGGCATGTGCCAGCGGGCGCTGATCGCCATCGGGCTGGCGGGCCGCCCGCAGCTGCTGATCGCCGACGAACCGACGTCGGCCCTCGATGTCACGGTGCAACGTCAGGTGCTCGACCATCTTGCGCGCCTCACCGCCGAGCTGGGGACCGCGCTGTTGCTGATCACTCACGACCTGGCGCTGGCCGCCGAGCGGGCGGAGGGGATCGTCGTCGTCCACCGCGGTGTCGTAGTGGAATCCGGCGCCGCACAGGCCATTCTGCGCGATCCGCAGCACGAGTACACGCAGCGGTTGGTGGATGCGGCCCCGTCACTGGCCCGCGGGAGCCGGCCGGCTGCCCCCCGAACCGACGACATCCTCGTCGCCTCGGACCTCACCAAGGTCTACCGGGATTCGCACGGCGCGCCGTGGCGACGTGGCGAGTTTCGCGCCGTCGACGCGGTGTCGTTCCGGCTGCAGCGAGCCCGCACCCTGGCCATCGTCGGTGAATCGGGTTCCGGAAAGTCGACGGTGGCCCGCATGGCGCTGGGTCTGCTGCAACCCACTTCGGGCGCAGTCGTTTTCGATGGCACTTCGATCTCCGACGGGATGGACCGGGACGCGATGATGGCTTTTCGCAGGCGCGTGCAGCCGGTGTTCCAAAACCCTTACAGCAGCCTCGATCCCATGTATTCGGTGTTTCGCGCCATCGAGGAGCCGCTGCGCATTCACCGCGTCGGTGACCGCGGGCGCCGCGCGAAGGCCGTGCGCGAACTCGTCGACCAGGTGGCGCTGCCCTCGTCGGTGCTGAGCAGGTTGCCGCGTGAGCTGTCCGGCGGCCAACGCCAGCGTGTTGCGATCGCGCGGGCGCTGGCGTTGCGGCCCGACGTCCTGGTCTGCGACGAGGCGGTGTCGGCGCTCGACGTGTTGGTGCAGGCGCAGATACTCGACCTGCTTTCCGAGCTGCAGGCCGAACTGGGCCTGGCCTACCTGTTCATCAGCCACGACCTGGCGGTGATCCGGCAGATCGCCGACGACGTCCTGGTCATGCGGGCCGGCCGCGTGGTGGAGCACGCGCCCACCGAGCGCCTCTTCAGCGACCCCGCGCACGAATACACCCGGCAGTTGCTGGACGCCATCCCGCGTGCGCCGGAATCCGACGGGGATAGGTTGTGAAGTTGTGACAGCTGACCCGCTGGCCCCCCTGATGGAACTGCCCGGCGTCGCCGAGGCCAGTGACCGCGCCCGCGACGCACTGGGGCGTGCCCACCGCCACCGCGCCAACCTTCGGGGGTGGCCGGTGTCCGCCGCCGAGGCGGCGCTGCGGGCGGCGCGCGCGTCGTCGGTGCTGGACGGTGGCCCCGTTCAGCTGGAGGATCTCGCGGACGCCGGGCAGGTCAGTGATCCGGTGTTCGGGGGAGCGCTGCGGGTCGCCCAGGAGCTGGAGGGCGGCGAGGGCCCGTTGGTGCGGACCTGGGAGCGGGCACCCTTGCAGGCGCTGGCCCGCTTGCACATGCTGGCCGCTGCGGACTTGGCCGACGAGGATCGACTGGGCCGGCCACGCCCCGACGGCGAGGTGGGGGCGCGTCTGGCACTGCTGGCGGACATCGTGGGTGGCCGTACCCAAGTTCCGGCCCCGGTGATCGCCGCCGTCGCGCACGGAGAACTGCTGGCACTCAAGCCATTCGGCAGCGCGGACGGCGTCGTGGCGCGCGCGGTAGCACGATTGGTCACCATCGCCAGCGGACTTGACCCACATGGATTGGGGGTTCCCGAGGTCAGTTGGATGCGCCAACCCGCCGCGTATCGCGACGCCGCACAGAAGTTCGCCGAAGGCACGCCGCACGGTGTGGGAGCCTGGCTGGTGCTGTGTTGCCGCGCGATGAAAGCCGGTGCGCAAGAGGCCGTGTCGATCGCCGACTCGATGTCTGACAGATAGCTGAGGCGGTGGCCGCTGCCGGGAAAGCGCCACCGGAAACGGCCGCAGAAATGCAGAGCGGGCGACGTTCCGAATGTTCGGTCCGCCGCCCGCTAGCACGGGACTCGGTTACCAAGCGTGCATCTCTGGGCTGCGTGGGTTGGCCTCGGCGATCTCACGACGCTTACGGTTGCGACCCCACCCAAAGGGCCGTCAGTACCTTCCGCATTTCGCAATTTCGCAGGCCCGCAACACTTCTGCCATTTTCGCGGCTATGACTCCGCGTGGGTGCCGAGCACCGTGCTGGGCGCCCGGGTCGGGAGAACGAACCTTCTCTTCCGGCTCGACCTTGGCCTCACCGGGCTTCCGTGGTTCCTTTGTACTACTAGACCCCCAGCACAGCAAGGCCCAATTGCGAATAGCGCCGAATCCGTTTTGGGTTGCGCGTTCAAGGAGTTTGCTCCTCCGTGAATCGCGGCTCAGAACGCGTAGCGGCGCAACAACGAATACGTGACCGCGCCGGCGGCCAGCGCGCTGACACCCACCGCAGCCGTCGTGGCGATGGCGGCGCCGGAAGGCGCCGGTATGCGGTCGCGCAAGGACACGGGCCGGGAGAAGGACATGACGGGCCACCCGCGTTCCACGGCTTCCCTGCGCAGCCCGCGGTCGGGATTCACGACGCTGGGGTGCCCGACGGACTCGAGCATCGGGAGATCGGTGATCGAGTCCGAGTAGGCGTAGCAGTGTTCCAGCGGGTAGCCCTCGCGCGCGGCCAGTTCGCGGATCGCTTGGACCTTGCCCTCGCCGTAGCAGTAGAACGCGATCTCGCCGGTGTACCGACCGTCCTCGACCACCATCCGGGTTGCCATCGCGTGGGTGGCGCCCAGGGCACGGGCGATCGGGGCGACGATTTCTTCCCCCGAGGCCGACACCACCACGACGTCACGCCCGCACAGCTTGTGGGCCGCGATCAGGTCGGCGGCTTCGGCGAACACCAGCGGAGTCACGATGTCGTGCAGCGTCTCGTTGACGATCGACTTGACCTGTTCGACGTCCCAGCCGGTGCACATATTGGTCATGTGGGCGCGCATCCGGTCCATCTGGTCATGATCGGCACCGGAGAGCAGATAGATGAACTGGGCGTAGCTGGACTTGAGCACGGTGCGGCGATTGAGCAGGCCCTGATTGAAAAACGGTTTGCTGAAGGCCAGGGTGCTGGACTTGGCGATGATCGTCTTGTCCAGGTCGAAGAAGGCCGCCGTGCGCGCGTGGGGGGCGGTGGTTGCCGCTGATGGGTCCGAGGCCGACTGCTCCGCGGTGGGGTCGAAGACGGTCACCGACCCAGCATAGGTCGGTGATTGCGCGTGGCGGCGACCCCGCACCGCAAAAGGGCCGCTCAGCGGATAGGGAGGCGCGACGCGCCGTGTTTACGCGGCTCAAGCTGTTTTTTCAGCAAATGCGCTCTTGCGTTACTACGGCTTGTCATGTGTATAGTAAGCATTACTCGGCCTGCGCCGAGGGTGTATCAGCCCGACCCCCCGGGGCTGATACACGACGACCCTCGCCTCCTCCCCCCCTGGCGGGGGTCGTCCCATTTCTACGGTCGGTTTTCTCGGCGCGCGGCGCCGAGCTCGGCTCTCGGTGCGTTGCGGGAAACTGTGTGGGTCGTCGCTGGCGGCGTGCGCTTGCGATGCCTTTGCGATGCCTTTGCGATGCCTTTGTGCACACTCGCGTCTCTATCCACAAATCCGCGTTTGGGACTGTCGTGCCAAGGTCACCACCGCGCACAGTGGTCGGGTGGCTAGCGGTTCCGGAGTTGATGCGGCGGGTTCGGTGGGTGTGTTGGCGGTCTTGGCCGAGCCCGAGATGCGCGCCGAGTTGGACCGGGTGGCGGCGGCCGCCGGCGTCCGTGTGGTGCACGCCAGTGACGCCTCTCCGGTCAGCCGCAAGAGTTGGGCGGCGGCCGCGGCCGTCGCGTTGGATGCACGCGCGGCGGCGCGCTGCCAGCGCTGGGCGCTGCCGCGCCGCGATCACGTGACCGTGCTGACGCTGCTCGAACCGGATGCGACGACGTGGGCGGCCGCCGTCGAGGTCGGCGCCGAGCATGTGTTGCGGCTGCCCGTCCAGGAAGCGGATTTGGTCCGCGCACTCGCCGAGGCCGCCGAATCGTCGCGCGACGACGGGTCGCGCGGCCACGCCGTCGCTGTCATCGGGGGCTGCGGCGGAGCCGGCGCCTCCTTGTTCGCGGTCGCCTTGGCTCAGGCCGCCGCCGACGCGCTGTTGGTGGATCTCGACCCGTGGGGCGGCGGCCTCGACTTGTTGCTCGGTGGCGAAACCGCGCCGGGGCTGCGCTGGCCGGATCTGGCGTTGCAGGGCGGGCGGCTCAACTGGTCGGCCGTCCGGGACGCGCTGCCCCGGCACCGCGGAGTCAGCGTGCTGTCCGGCACGCGGCGCGGTTACGAGTTGGATGCCGGGCCGGTGCACGCCATCGTCGACGCCGGCCGGCGCGGCGCGGTCACCGTCATCTGCGACCTTCCCCGTCGTCTCACCGACGCGACCCAAGCCGCACTGAACGCCGCCGACTTGGTGGTCGTCGTCAGCCGTTGTGACGTGCGGGCATGCGCGGCGACCGGTGCGCTCGGTCCGGTCCTGGCGTCGATGAACCCCAATATCGGTCTGGTGGTGCGGGGCCCTTCGCCTGCGGGATTGCGCGCGGTCGAGATCGCCGAGATCGCGGGCCTGCCGTTGCTGGCGGCGATCAAAGCGCAGCCCCAACTCGCAGAGCAGATCGACCGCGGCGGTCTGCGGCTAGGGCGACGCTCGGCGCTCGCGGTGGCGGCGCATCAAGTGCTCGGCGTGCTCCCGCCCGCCGGTGCGCGGCGACGCGCGGGACAGAACGGCAAGGCGACGTGAGCGGTTCGCTGATCGAACGTGTCCGGGAGAGGCTGGCCGGCGAGGCCGGCCCGCTGGGGCCGGCGGTGGTGGCCGCCGCGATCCGGGCCGAGTCCGGTGGGATGCTCGGCGACACCGAGGTGCTGTCCAACCTCCGGGTGCTGCAGACCGAACTCACCGGTGCCGGCATCCTCGATCCGCTGCTTTGCGCAAACGGAACGACCGATGTCCTGGTCACCGCGCCGGATGCCGTGTGGGTCGACGACGGCACGGGCCTGCGGCGCACCGAGATTCGTTTTCCGGACGAAGCGGCGGTGCGGCGGCTGGCGCAGCGGTTGGCGCTGGCCGCCGGCCGTCGCCTGGACGACGCGCAGCCCTGGGTGGACGGCGAGCTGACCGGCATCGGCCCCGGCGGCTTCGCGGTGCGGCTGCACGCGGTGTTGCCGCCGGTGGCCGCCGCGGGCACCTGCATTTCGCTGCGCGTCCTGCGGCCCGCCAGTCAGGAGTTGGGGGCCCTGATCGCCGCGGGTGCGATCGAGCCCGTAGCCGCGGCACTGGTCACCGACATCATCGAAGCCCGGCTCGCATTCCTGGTCAGCGGAGGGACCGGGGCCGGAAAGACGACGCTGCTCGCCGCGATGCTGGGCGCCGTGGCGCCAACGGAACGGATCGTCTGCGTCGAGGATGCCGCGGAGCTGGCGCCGCGCCACCCGCATCTGGTGAAGCTGGTCGCCCGATGCGCCAACATCGAAGGCGTCGGCGAGGTTCCGGTACGCCAGCTGGTCCGGCAGGCGCTGCGGATGCGGCCCGACCGCATCGTGGTCGGCGAGGTCAGGGGCGCCGAGGTGGTGGACCTGCTGGCCGCGCTGAACACCGGCCATGACGGCGGCGCGGGCACCGTGCACGCCAACAGCCCCGGCGAAGTTCCCGCCCGCCTCGAGGCGTTGGGTGCGCTCGGCGGCCTGGATCGTGCCGCACTGCACAGCCAACTCGCCGCCGCCGTGCAGGTGTTGCTGCACGTCGAGCGCGACCGCGGCGGGCGGCGGCGGCTCAGCGAAATCGCTGCGCTGCAACAGGATCAAGGGCAGGTTCGCGCGGTCACCGTCTGGCATGCGGACCAGGGCATGACGGATGCCGCCCCGCAACTGCAGCGCCTGCTGCGCGGCAGGATATCGGCGTGAACGGCCCGCTGGCCGGCGCTCTGCTGGTGTCGCTGGCGCTGATCGTCGTCCGGCCCTCCCCGCGACGGCGACTGTCGCCGTCACCGCAGCGTTGGCTCCCGCCGGTCGGGCTTCGTGGGGCGCGCTGCGTCGCCGCGGGCGTCGGCTGCATCGCCATGATCGTGCTGCCGCTGACGACCGTCCTGTGCGCCGCTGTCGTCGGCGCGACTGCCGGACTGCGGTATCGGCGACGACGGCGCGGACGGCGCGCCACAGCCGAGGGCCACGCGCTTCAAGCCGCCCTCGAGGTGCTGGTCGGTGAATTGCGGGCCGGCTCGCATCCGGTGCGCGCGTTCTGCGTCGCCGCCGACGACAGCGCCGGTGCGGTTGCGGTATCAATGCGCTCGGTGGCGGCGCGGGCCCGGTTGGGGGCCGACGTCGCGGCCGGCCTGGCCGCCGCGGCCCGTTACTCGGCGTTGCCCATGCATTGGGAGCGGCTCGGGCTGTGCTGGCGGCTGGCCAGCGACAACGGGCTGGGAATAGCCACCCTGATGCGTGCCGCTCAGCGCGATATCGCTGAGCGGCAACGGTTCTCGGCCCGGGTGTCCTCGAGCCTGGCCGGCGCGCGGGCAACCGCGGCGATACTGGCAGCGTTGCCGGTACTCGGCGTGCTGCTGGGCCAACTGATCGGGGCCCGGCCACTGAGCTTCTTGCTGGGCGGGCGCGCGGGCGGGTGGCTGCTGCTCGTCGGCTCGGCGCTGGCCTGCATCGGTCTGTTGTGGTCGGACCGCATCGCCGACCGGGTCGCGTCGTGAGCGCGCGTCGGCGATCCGAAGCGAAGCGATGAGGAGGGGCGTGCCACATGAATTTCGCAGCGGTGCTGTTGGCCGCGGCGCTCTGCATCGGTCCGGGCCCCTCGCTGGCGAGCCGCCGCGCCGCGATGCCGGTGCGCGGCGGTCGGCCCTTGCGGGGCCCGGCGGCGGCGCCCGGCCCGGATCCGCTGGCGGTCGCCTCCTGTCTGGACGTGCTGGCCGTGTGCCTGGGGGCGGGCATGGCGGTGTCGACGGCCGCGGCGGCCGCCGCCCCGTCCGCACCTCCGGATCTGGCCAGGGTGCTGCGCCGCGCCGCCGACCTGCTCGCGCTGGGCGCCGATCCCGCTGTCGCATGGTCGATTCCGCCCGGCCCGCAGGATCCGGCCGACCCGCACATCGACGCGCTGCTGCGACTGGCCCGGCGTTCGGCGTCCTCGGGGGCGGCGCTGGCCGATGGCGTCACCGAGTTGGCCGAGGAGTCTCGCCAGGACGCCGCGCACGCGGCGACCGCGGCCGCCGAGCGGGCCGGCGTACTGATCGCCGGACCGTTGGGTCTGTGCTTCCTGCCGGCGTTCATCTGCCTGGGCATCGTCCCGGTGGTGGCCGGCTTGGCCGGTGAAGTTCTGCAGTCGGGCCTGCTGTGAAACGAAGGGAAGACATTGGTGATCAACATGATTCGCGGCCTCTGCGCACGTGCCGTCATCCTGGTGGCCGACGAGTCGGGCATGTCGACCGTCGAGTACGCCATCGGGACCATCGCGGCGGCGGCCTTCGGTGCGGTGCTCTACACCGTCGTCACCGGCGACTCCATCGTCTCCGCGCTGACCAACATCATCGGTCGTGCGCTCAACACCAAGGTGTAGTCGCCAGTGCGGGCGCCAGCACGGTGGAGGCGGCACTGGGCATCGCCGCGCTCGTGGTGGTGCTGGTGCTGTGCCTGGCCGGTGTCACCGCGGTATCGATGCAGGTGCGCTGCGTCGACGCTGCCCGCGAAGCCGCCCGGCTGGCGGCCCGCGGCGACCAACGCTCGGGCGTGGCCGCGGCGCGCCGGCTCGCGCCCGGCGGTGCCCGAGTCGACTTGCGGCGCGACGGCGATTTCCTGGTGGCCACCGTCGTCGCGCATTCGAAGTTGTTGCCCACCATCGACATTGCGGCCAGAGCGGTCTCGGCGGCCGAGCCGGGCCGGTGAGCGGGGGTCGGCCACCCTGGTCGCGGCCTGGATGATCGTGGTGCTGCTGACGGCGACCGGGGCCGGCGCCTACCTGGGCTCGGCGGTCGTGGCACGGCACCGCGCCCAGGCGGTGGCCGACCTGGCCGCGTTGGCGGCCGCGGCGCGGTTGGGTTCCGGGGCGGATGCTGCCTGCGCCACAGCCGCCGGCGTGGCCCGCCAGATGCGTACCGACGACATTCGCTGTGTCGTCGACGGTCTCGATGTCGTCGTCACCGCCCGGGTAGCGGTCGCCTTCGGCGGCGCGGCGAGGGCCGCGGCGCGGGCGGGGCCGGCGACCGGGGAATCCGGCTAGGGCGCGGCGTCGGGGCTGGGCGACAATCCCGCGGTGGCCAGCTCGTCGTCGGTGGGCAGCCGCAGCGACACCAGTCCGGCGTACGTATCCGGTTCCAGTTCCACGCGGTTGACGGTGACGTGCACCGGCACCCAATCACCGTCGTGCCCGGGCATCCGCAGCACCCGGCTGGTTGCGCCCCCGCTGAATTCCCTTGTCATGGTGGCCATCAGGTCGTGGTCGTCGGGATGAACCCGGGGCTTGCCCGTCTCGCTGCTGCGCCAGTCGTAGAAGGGGCAGGGCTCGTCGAGCCATTTCAGCAGAACCCACGTGTTGAGGTCGATCAGTGCGCGGTGCACGCCGGCCTGGGCCAGCCCGCTGAGGATTCGTTGCGCCAGAACGTCGGTCGAGACCTCCGGGCCCTTCAGTTCGGACGGCCAGTTCATCGCCCGCGCCACCAAGTGCTCCCGGCCGTCGGGCCCCGGTTCCAGAATCGTGCGTGCGACGAAACCTATCCGGATCGACTCACCGCGCCAGTCGGTGAGATCCCAAGTGCTGCACAGGGTTTGGTCGGGCTTGGCCTTGACCGCCATGGCCAGCACCTTGGTTTCGTTCGGATTGAGTTCACGCGACGGAAGGTCCTCGGCGAACGCCCTGCCGAACGTGACTTCTACCTCGGGATTCTTCCCGCTGTTGAGCAGCGACTCCCGGGTGTCGGTGGCCACGCCGAGCGTCAGGTCCCACTTCAACGGCCCCGGGATCGGCCGCTCGGGCGGCTCGACGTCGGCGGGGCCCGTCCAGACATGCACGCCGTGGATGAAACCGTCGGACATCACCACCGGTTCGGTGCGAATGATGCGGTCCCGCTTGGTCGTGATGCTGGTCAGGGCCTGGCCGGTCTGCACCGCCTCGGCGATCGCCGTGCGAACCGCGGCGAGATACGGGCTGCGGCGCAGGAAGGTGGTGATGGGCACCAGATTTTTGAGTTGACGGCCCTGCGCCACAACGGTGGGCTCACCCCCGAGCGTCTCCACGAGCAACCAGTCGTGGGCCATGCGGTCGACTTTACCGGTGAGCAGACCGGCCCAGGGGAGTGCCGGCGGTTTCGCCGGTGCCCAAGCCCGCAGGCATCCACACCCGCCGAGCCGCGTCGCCGGTGCTTGCGATGCCGTCGCGGCCTTGGTAACTTTTGCTGCTGCGCCCGCATCGTCGGGATTGTGGGCGGCGCACAACCGAGTCATTCCTGATCCGTGCGACAGCACGCCGCCATTTCTTGAGCAGCAGGAAATGCGTTCTTGGCGTAGGCGTCACAAGACAAACCCGGTGAATCGACCGTCGAGGGGTCGGTCGTCATCGGCGGGTTTGTGCTCCCGTGGCCCCTGCGCCAACTCTGCGAGGACCAGCTTCAGCACCAGCACCGCGCCCGCCTTGTCGAGTGGGTCGTTGCCGTTGCCGCACTTGGGGGACTGCACGCACGACGGGCACCCCCGCGGGCACTCGCATGCTTCGATGGCGGCTGCTGTCGCACCCAGCCAGGTGCGGGCCTGACGAAAGCCCCGCTCGGCGAATCCTGCGCCACCCGGATAGCCGTCGTAGACGAAGACGCTGGGCAAACCAAGGGGATCGGGCCCCACGGCGGTCGACAAGCCGCCGATGTCCCCGCGGTCGCAACTGGCCACCAGCGGCAGCAGCCCGATCGCCGCATGCTCGGCGGCGTGCAACGCTCCGGGGATCCGCGTGTCCTCAATGCCGTTGCGCCGCAGCGTGTCCCGGGTGATCGTGTACATCACCGCCGTGGTGGCCAAGGTGTGTTCCGGCATGTCCAACTCGATGAAGTCGATCACCTCGCCAGAGAGCCTGCGACGCAGATAGCCCACCACCTGGTGGGTGACCCTGACCGGCACCAGACCCAACGTGACCGCGCCGAACGCCAACCGCTCGCCCGTACCGGTGACGGCGATGTCGGTGATCTCGCGGGCGAACGTCGCGTAACCGGGGTCCTCGGCGTGCACGAACGCGATGCCCTCCTCGGGGTCCAGGGAGTCGACCACGTAGCTGTCGCCTTGATGCAGATACACCGCGCCGGGGTGGACGGTGGCCGGTGCCTGCCCGGCGCCGGCGCTGCCCAGCAGCCTTCCGGTATCGGCCTCGACGATGACGATCTGGCCGCCCGCCGAGCCTCGAATGTCCACGGCGGCATGGGGTTCCAGGCCGGGCACCGGGAAATACCGGCCGCCGCGCCGCCGCAGCAGCCCGTCGTCGACCAGGCCGTCGGCCACCTCAGTGGCGCCCAAAGCGCGCACCTCGGCCTCGTCCAGCGGTAGTTCGGTTGCCGCGCACAGCAGCTGCGGGCCCAGGATGTAGGGGTTGGCCGGGTCGATCACCACCCGCTCGACCGGCTTGTCCAGCAGTGCGGCCGGGTTGTGCACCAGATAGGTATCCAGCGGATCGTCCCGGGCGATCAGCACCACCAAGGCGCCCTGCCCGCGCCGGCCGGACCGGCCCGCCTGCTGCCAGAACGAGGCGACCGTGCCGGGGAAGCCGGCGAGCACCACCGCGTCGAGCCCCGCGATGTCCACGCCCAGTTCCAGCGCGTTGGTGGTGGCCAGGCCCCGCAACCGGCCCTCGGCCAGCGCGCGCTCCAGCGCGGTGCGGTCCTCGGCGAGGTAGCCGGCCCGATACGACGCCACGGTCGGCGACAGCTCCGGCGCGACGTCGTCCAACCTGGCCCGGGCGCCCAGCGCGGTCAATTCCGCGGCGCGGCGCGACCGCACGAACGTGAGCGTCTGAGCGCCCTCGGCGATCAGGTCGGCCATCACCCGCGCCGCCTCGGCACCGGCGGAGCGGCGCACCGGCGCGCCGTTCTCGCCGGTCAAATCGGCGCGCAGCGCTGGCTCCCACAACGCCACCGTCCGGGCGCCCTGGGGCGAACCGTCCTCGGTGACCTCCTCGACCGGCAAGCCGATGAGCTCGGTGGCCGTCGCGCCCGGCGAATCCGTTGTGGCGCTGGCGAAGATCACCGTCGGCGAGGACGAATAACGGGCGCCCAACCGCAGCAGGCGGCGCAGCACCATAGCCACGTTGGAGCCGAAAACTCCACGGTAGTAATGACATTCGTCGACGATCACGAATCGCAACCCGCGCAGCAGAACGGCCCAGCGGGCGTGGTTGCGCAAAATCGACAGATGGATCATGTCGGGATTGGAGAACAACCACCGCGAACGTTCCCGCGCGAAGCGCCGGACGTCGGCGGGGCTGTCACCGTCGTAGGCGGTGGGCGCGACGTCATGCAGCCGCGGAACGGCCGCGGTGAGCGCGTGCGCGGCCCGCAATTGGTCATGGCCCAACGCCTTGGTCGGTGACAGGTAGAGCACCCTGGCCCGCGGATCGGTCGCCAACGCGTTGAGGACGGGAAGCTGGTAGGCCAGCGACTTGCCCGAGGCGGTACCGGTGCTGAGCACCACGTGACGTCCGGCGTACGCCAGATCCGCGGCCGCGAACTGATGCGACCAGGGTGAGGTGATCCCGCGTTCGGCGAACGCGCTGACCACGTCGGCCTCGGCCCAGGCCGGCCAATCGAGCGGGCGGCCGCTGCGCGGTGGCAGTTCGGCGACATGGCGCAGCGGATGCTCGTCTGACGCGGTTCCGGCGAGTGCGGCGGCAAGCAGGTCGCTGCCGAAGCTCGCCATCTCACTCCTTCCGTGAATCCGTCGTGAAATCGGCCCCGCAATAGGCCTTCGAATCGGCGGGAGACACAAGTCTGTCGCCAACGCGATGAACATGGTTGACTATTTGCGGTCGCAGCTTCTGTGTTCGTGTCAAACTTTCGCAGGATCGACGTTGCGGCCGCGGTTCCTGCGAGGTTAATTGGTCGGGTGAAGTTCCGGCGACTCAGCGAGGTAAGCGGTCGTACCAGGCCCGGGGCATCGAAAGGCGATGCCCCGCACCCAGAAGAAAAGGAAAGATCGAGAGATGCCACAGGGAACTGTGAAGTGGTTCAACGCGGAGAAGGGCTTCGGGTTCATTGCTCCCGAAGACGGTTCCGCTGATGTGTTTGTCCACTACACGGAGATCCAGGGTTCGGGCTTCCGCACCCTCGAAGAAAACCAAAAGGTCGAGTTCGAGATCGGCCACAGCCCTAAGGGCCCCCAGGCCACCGGAGTCCGCTCCGTCTAAGACAGAGCAGACCTGAACGGATACCCCCCGTGCAGACCCGCCCAGCGGGTCACGCCGGGGGGTTTCCTCTTGTACTGCCGCGAGCACGTGTGCCCCGGACGCCGCGCCGGTTGCCTCAAGACGCGGACGGGCCCGCTGGCCTACTGTCGGGGGCGTGAGCCAGCTTTCCTTCTTCACAGCGGAGTCGGTGCCGCCCGCGGTCGCCGATCTTTCCGGGGTGCTGGCGGCGTCCGGGCAGATCGTCACCGTGGGTACCACCGGTGAGAATCCCGTCGGGGGTGCCCGGCTGTCCGTGGTCGTGGATCAGCCCTGGCGGGCCTCCGGGCTGGCCGAGATGATCCGGGAGGCCGGCCTGGTCGCGGAGATCAGCCGCACCGACGAGGACACCCCGCTGGTGCGGACGGCGGTGGACCCGTCATTGCGGACGCTGGCCACCGAATGGACGCGCGGTGCGGTCAAGACCGTGCCGCCGCGTTGGCTGCCCGGGCCGCGTGAGCTGCGGGCGTGGACACTGGCGGCCGGAAACCCGGAGGGCGAGCACTACCTGCTGGCGTTGGATCCCCACGCGCCGGACACGCACTCCCCGCTGGCGTCGGCTTTGATGCGCGTCGGGATCGCGCCCACCCTGATCGGCACCCGCGGCGGTCGGCCGGCGCTGCGGATCAGCGGACGCCGTCGGCTATCGCGCCTGGTAGAAAACGTGGGGGAGCCCCCCGAGGGCGCCGAGGCGTTATCGCGGTGGCCGCGCGTTTAGCCAGCAGATGGCGCCCGAAATCGCGTCGGCTTTTCGTCGTTGTCGCGAAGGTCAGTTTGCGTGGGCGCGCCCAAGGGTGCGAAATTGTCAGGTGCCGCAGGGCGAAGGAACGGTCGCGTACCTGAGTTTCACCGGAATTTTCGATGCCGACCTGTCATTCTTCCTGCAGGTGGTCTCGTGGGGGGACCAATCAGGGATGGAGCGTAAGGGCAGTTGGCTGACCCGAAACTGAAGGACACCGGCAGCGGCCGGCGGCGGCTCGTGATCGTCGAGTCGCCCACCAAGGCGCGCAAACTGGCCAGCTACCTGGGTTCCAGGTACATCGTCGAATCGTCGCGCGGTCACATCCGCGACCTCCCCCGGGCCGCGGCCGACGTGCCGGCCAAATTCAAGTCGGAGCCCTGGGCCCGCCTCGGGGTCAACGTCGACGCGGACTTCGAACCGCTGTACATCATCAGCCCCGAGAAGAAGAGCACGGTCACCGAGCTCAAGGGATTACTCAAGGACGTCGACGAGCTCTACCTGGCGACGGATGGCGACCGCGAGGGCGAGGCCATCGCCTGGCACCTGCTGGAAACCCTCAAGCCGAACATTCCGGTCAAGCGGATGGTGTTTCACGAGATCACCGAGCCGGCGATCCTCGAGGCCGCCGAAAACCCCCGGGACCTCGACATCGACCTGGTCGACGCGCAGGAGACCCGGCGCATCCTGGACCGCCTGTACGGCTACGAGGTCAGCCCGGTGCTGTGGAAGAAGGTCGCGCCCAAGCTGTCGGCGGGCCGGGTCCAATCGGTGGCCACCCGCATCATCGTGCAGCGGGAACGCGACCGCATGGCGTTTCGCAGCGCCTCTTACTGGGACATCCTGGCCAAGCTGGACGCCAGCGTGTCCGATCCGACGGCACAACCGCCCGCCTTCACCGCCCGGCTGACCGGCGTCGACGGCCTGCGCGTGGCGACCGGCCGCGACTTCGACTCGCTGGGGCAGCTGCGCAAGGCCGACGAGGTGACGATCCTCGACGAGGCGAGCGCGACGCAGCTGGCCGCTGGCCTGCGCGGCGCGCAGCTCACCGTCGCGTCGGTGGAGGAAAAGCCCTACACCCGGCGCCCGTACGCGCCGTTCATGACCTCGACGCTGCAGCAGGAGGCCGGCCGCAAGCTGCGGTTCTCCTCCGAGCGCACGATGAGCATCGCCCAGCGGCTTTATGAGAACGGCTACATCACCTATATGCGTACCGACTCCACGACGCTGTCGGAGTCGGCGATCAACGCCGCGCGCACCCAGGCGCGCCAGCTCTACGGCGCCGAATACGTCTCCCCGTCGCCGCGCCAGTACACACGCAAGGTCAAGAACGCCCAGGAGGCCCACGAGGCGATCCGGCCCGCGGGTGAGACGTTCGCGACGCCGGACGCGGTGCGCCGCGAGCTCGACGGCGACGAATTCCGCATCTACGAGCTGATCTGGCAACGCACGGTGGCCTCGCAGATGGCCGACGCGCGCGGCACCACGCTGAGCCTGCGGATCAACGGCCAATCAGCCGGCCGGGACGTAATGTTTTCGGCCAGCGGTCGCACCATCACCTTCGCGGGCTTTTTGAAGGCTTACGTGGAGACGGTGGACGAGTTGGCCGGTGGCGAGGCCGACGACGCCGAGAGTCGGCTGCCGCAGCTGACCCAGGGCCAGCGGCTGGACGCCCTCGAACTCACCCCCGACGGCCACGCCACCAACCCGCCGGCGCGCTACACGGAGGCGTCACTGGTCAAGGCCCTCGAAGAGCTGGGCATCGGCCGTCCGTCGACGTACTCCTCGATCATCAAGACCATCCAGGACCGCGGCTACGTGCACAAGAAGGGCAGCGCGCTGGTGCCGTCCTGGGTGGCGTTCGCCGTAACCGGTTTGCTGGAACAACATTTCGGCCGCCTGGTCGACTACGACTTCACCGCCGCGATGGAAGACGAGCTCGACGCGATCGCCTCGGGACAGGAACGGCGCACCGACTGGCTCAACAATTTCTACTTCGGCGGCGAGCACGGGGTGGCCGACTCGGTGGCCCGCTCCGGTGGCCTGAAGAGACTGGTCGGCGTCAACCTGGAGGGCATCGACGCTCGAGAAGTCAACTCCATCAGGCTCTTTGACGACGAGCAGGGCCGGCCGGTGTACGTGCGGGTGGGCAAGAACGGGCCGTACCTGGAACGCATGGTGGCCGGCGACCCCGATGATCCCAGCGGCGAACTGAAACCGCAGCGGGCCAACCTCAACGATTCGCTGACCCCCGACGAGCTGACGCTGGAGGTGGCCGAGCAGCTGTTCGCCACCCCGCAAGAGGGTCGCGTGCTCGGGGTCGACCCGAACACCGGCCACGAGATCGTCGCCAAGGACGGGCGCTACGGGCCATACGTTTCCGAGGTTCTGCCGGAGCCACCGCCCGACGACGACGGCAACGCCGCGCCGGCGAAGAAGGGCAAGAAGCCCACGGGCCCCAAGCCTCGCACCGGTTCGCTGCTGCGCACCATGGACCTGCAGACGGTGACGCTCGAGGACGCGCTGCGGCTGCTTTCGCTGCCGCGGGTGGTCGGCGTCGACCCCGCCTCCGGCGAGGAGATCACCGCGCAGAACGGCCGCTACGGCCCATACCTGAAGCGCGGCACCGATTCTCGCTCGCTGGCGACCGAGGAGCAGATGTTCGACATCACCCTCGAGGAAGCGCTGAAGATCTACGCCGAACCCAAACGCCGCGGAAGGCAAGGCGCCGCCGCGCCGCCGCTGCGTGAGTTGGGCGCCGACCCGGCGACGGGCAAGCCGATGGTGATCAAGGACGGCCGGTTCGGGCCGTACGTCACCGACGGTGAGACGAACGCCAGCCTGCGCAAGGGCGATGACGTCCTCTCCATCACCGACGAGCGCGCCGCGGAACTGCTGGCCGACCGCCGGGCGCGGGGTCCGGCCAAGCGTCCCGCGAAGAAGGCCGCCCGCAAGGCCCCGGCCAAGAAGGCCGCGGCCAAGAAGGCCGCCAAGCGCAGCTAGCCCGGCTCAGTAGCCCGGGCCGATGGTCTCACCGGACATCTCCTGGGCCCGGACCTGCGTGGGCGCGGAATCCGTGTCGGCCAGGTGCACGGGGCGCGCCAGCTGGGTGGGCGCCCGGCGGCCGCGCAGCTCGACGACCTCGCCGACATCCCAGCACAGGGCTTCGGCGTCCAGCGCCCCACTGACCGCGATCGCCGACGCGAGCACGTGCCCCGGTTCGAGCTTGGCCAGCTCGGTCAGCCGGGCGGCCTCGTTGACCGGGTCCCCGATCACGGTGTACTCGAAGCGGGCCTGCGCGCCGATGTGGCCGGCGATGGCCCGCCCGGAGGACACCCCGATGCCGAACTCCGCCGAACCGATGACCGGCAGCAGCGCGTCGTGCAGTTCCCGGGCCGCGGCCAGCGCCCCACCGGGTGAGTCGGGATGTTCGATCGGCGCGCCGAAGATGGCCAGCGCGGCGTCGCCCTGGAACTTGTTGACGAAACCCCCATGCTTGCCGACGGTTTCGACGACCACCCGGAAGAACTCGTTGAGCAGGTGGACGACCTCGGCGGGTGGGCGGGTCGCGGCCAGCTGGGTGGAGCCGACCAGGTCCACGAACAGCACCGCGACATCGCGCTCCTGGCCGCCCAGCTCGGTGCCACGCTCCAGCGCCCGCCGGGCCACGTCCTCACCGACGTAGCGGCCGAACAGGTCGCGCAGTCGCTGCCGCTCGGACAGGTCGCGCACCATGTCGTTGAAGCCCGCCTGCAGCAGGCCCAGCTCGCTGGCGTCGTAGATCTGCATGTGCGCGTTGTAATTTCCGCGCTGCACCTCCGAGAGCGCCCAGCGCAGTTGGCGCAGCGGGTCGGCGATCGACATGGCCACCAGCAGCGTGCTGATCAACCCGATGCCCAGCGCCGCCACCGCCAGCAACAGGATCGGGGTGAACAACTTCTCCGGCGTCGCATGCAGCAGCGAGATCTTGTCGGCCACCACCGCCAGCACGATCGCCAGCACCGGCACGGCGGTGGACAGCATCCAGGTCAGGATCTGGCGCAGGATGACCCCGGGCGCCTTGACGTTCTCGGGCACCCCGCTGCGCAGGGCGGCCACCGCGACCGGCCGCAGCACCCGCTCGGACTGCAGGTACCCGATGATCGAGGTGGCCGCGGCGCCCAGCCCGGTGGCCACCGCCACCACGGGAGCGGCGTATCTGGCCACCGACCAGCTGGCGATAATGAACACCACGCTGCCGATGGCCCAGGCCACGATGCTGATCAAGGTGCGGTAGAACGGCATTCGCAGCGCCCGGCTGCGGGCGAGTTCGGTGGCCGCGGGATCGGCCTCGGCGAGCATGTTGTCGCGGCGCTGCCACCGGAACACCGGCAGCAGCAGCCGCAGAGTCAGGGCCAGTCCGGTGAGGAAGACGACGACCAGCGCGGTGGCGAAGATCGCCACGTTCAGGACTGGCAGGTCCTGTAACTGGATGCGGTCTTCGGGCGGCAGCGCGTAGCGAAGGAAGCCGAGCACGAACAGTGCGCCGATGATGTCGGCCTGCAGCATGCTGAGCGAGAACAGCGGCCACGGCGTGCGCATCACCCAGCGGACGAATGCGCTGATCCGCCCCGGTAGTGCCGCCGCCGTTGTCACCAACCCACCGTATCGGTCACCGGTGACCCTTCGGAAACTTAATACCGATCTCGGCGGGCGGCCCGGGGCCCGCCACGACGTCGAAGATAACGGAATGGTCGCGGTACGGTGGCCGTTCGGTATCTGTCGGCAGCGCCATTACTGTTACCGGTGATGTCCGGGGTGTTTACGCGGCTGGTAGGCCAGGATGCGGTGACGGCCGAGCTATTGGCGGCCGCCCACGCCGCTCGCGGTGACTCAGCGCACAGCGGGGTGGCCGCCGGGACTATGACACACGCGTGGCTGATCACCGGTCCGCCGGGTTCCGGACGCTCGGTGGCGGCGTTGTGTTTCGCGGCCGCGCTGCAGTGCACGTCCGACGGCGAGCCGGGCTGCGGGCGTTGCCACGCGTGCACGACGACCATGGCCGGCACCCACGCCGACGTGCGGCGGGTGATCCCCGAAGGCCTGTCCATCGGCGTCGACGAGATGCGCTCGATCGTGCAGATCGCGTCGCGGCGGCCCGCCACCGGCCATTGGCAGATCGTGGTGATCGAGGATGCGGACCGGCTGACCGAAGGCGCCGCCAACGCCCTGCTGAAGGTGGTCGAGGAACCGCCGCCGTCGACGGTGTTCCTGCTGTGCGCGCCGTCGGTGGATCCCGAGGACATCGCCATCACGTTGCGTTCCCGGTGCCGGCATGTGGCGCTGGTGACGCCGTCGACCGAGGCGATCGCGCACGTGCTGGTCGACAGCGACGGCCTGACACCAGACACGGCGAGCTGGGCGGCGTCGGTCAGCGGTGGCCATGTGGGCCGGGCGCGACGGCTGGCCACCGACCCCGAGGCCCGCGCGCGCCGGGAGCGGTCGCTGACGCTGGTGCGCGACGCCGCCACCCCGTCGCGGGCCTACGCCGCCGCCGAAGAGCTGGTGGCGGCGGCCGAAGCCGAGGCCATCGTGCTGACCGCGGACCGCGCCGAGGCCGAGACCGAAGAGCTGCGCACGGCCTTGGGCGCCGGCGGCACCGGCAAGGGCACCGCGGGCGCGATGCGCGGCGCGGCCGGAGCGCTGAAGGACCTTGAGCGACGGCAGAAGTCGCGTCAGACCCGGGCCTCGCGAGATTCCCTGGACCGCGCGCTGATCGACCTGGCGACCTACTTCCGGGACGCGCTGATGACGTCGGCCAACGCCGACGCGGTGCGGGCCAACCATCCCGATATGGCTGAACGGGTCGCGGCGCTGGCCGCCCACGCCCCACCCGCGCGGCTGCTGCGCTGCATCGAAGCGGTGCTCGAATGCCGCGAGGCGCTGGCGATCAACGTCAAGCCGAAGTTCGCCGTCGACGCCATGGTCGCCACCATCGGCCAGGAACTGCGCGATTGATTTCGTGGTGCCCGCCCGCCTGCCGTAGACTCGTGCCGCCCGGCGTGCGGGTATGCCGCCTTAGCTCAGTCGGTAGAGCGATTCACTCGTAATGAATAGGTCGGGGGTTCGATTCCCCCAGGCGGCTCCATATTTCCGCCCAGCGTCACGCCAGGGTGGCTGTCGGCGTCGAGGGTCACGCTGGCGTGACAATCGCCGGACCAATCAAGCCGGTGCGACGAACCCCACCGGGCCCGATGCGAGACACAACGCCAGCGCGGTCGTGTTGGCGCGCACGGTGATCGCGTCCCCGGCGCCCGGCAGCCGGGCGAAGACCCGGTTGAGTCCCGGATGCACCGGCACCTTGACCGCGGGGCCCTGCGTCATCGACAACGTCATCGAGCCCTCGCTGTTGGCCAGGTAGTTCAGTTCGACGGTCCAGTCGGCGGGCAGCAGCGGGCCGTCGAGGACCATCCGCGCCGGCCTGTCCGGCTGCGCGAAGTAGCCGCACTGCGACATCGGCCCGGGCGCGATGGTCCGAACCCAGGTGACCCGCGCCTTGATCAGCCGTCCCGAGCTATCGATCATGCGCAATTGGGTTGTTGCAGAAGCGAATTCGGGCCTATCGCGCAGCAGGGCGAAAAGGTGGCTGGCCAGATTCTCCGGCGCGGCCACCCGCTGCAGCACCAACGGATCGACCTCCTGATCCAGCAGCGGCGCGTCCGAGGCCGCACGCGCGGCCGCCAGAGATGCCCGGGCGTTCCGCAGGTAGGGCTGCGCGGGGTTGTCGCGCCAGCTGGTCAGGAACGTCGACGTCGAGTACAGGCTGCTGGCCACGAACAACACCGCCAACACCGCGACAACCGCGGTGCGTTTCGGCGAAGCGTCGAGCCGGCGCGGCCCGGCCCGCCGGTTGGGGGCGCACAATGCGACGGCGGCCAGCAGTGCCAGCACCACGACCAGATCCGGCAGGTAGCGCAGCGTCTGCGCGAGTTCCAGCGCGGTCTGCTTCGAGGACCGCATCAAATAGATCGGCACCTGACAGGCCACGGCGTAGCCGACGGCGACCAGCCACACCGGACCGATGCGTTCCTTGCGAACCAGCGACAGCGCCACGGTTCCGGCCAGCACCAGCCAGCCGAGGGCCATCACCGACAGCGGGGGCGTGGCCCAGGGCGAGGCCGGCGCCCAGCGGTCCCAGTGCCACGGCCCGCCGGCCAGCCCCGGCACGATGCCGTGCGTGATCGAGCGCATCAGGAGTTGCCACGTCATCGACAGGTCGGAACTCCACCGCTGCTGATTGACGACGCCCAGATACAGCGCGACCCAGGCCGCGGTGAGGGCCAGGGCGGCGATCCACAATCGCCGGCCGGCCCGCCACACCGTCGCCAGCGCCGACCCGAGGCTCCGATCGCCGGTCACGTGGCACAGCAGCGCGGTCACCGCGAACGCGACGAACGGGATCACCGCGGCCTTCTCGAAGAACAGCAGCCCGCCGAAGTACACGACCACGCCCGTCGCGGCGTAGCGCCGGCTGCCGGTGCGCACCAGCAGGATGGCGTCGGCGCACACCCAGGCCAGCGCGGCCAGCATCGGCAGCGAGTTCAGCGCCGCCGCCCACCACGCGAATCCGGGCACGGCCAACGGCGTGAACAACGCGAACGTCAACGGGATCAACAGCACCGGCCGCCAGCCCAAGATGACGTACAGGGCCCGCAACAACGCCAGCGAGGCCAGCAGTTGCAGCACCACCAGGCTGACCGCGGGCCAGGTCCAGTTCAGCGGCGCAAGCCGGATGATGATGCCCGCGACCAGAAATGCCCCGGGCATGACGTGTCCGTCATGGTCGTCGAACAGATACGACGGCGCGAGCAGGTTGTGGGTGCCGGCCTTGCCGATGAGGATCAGGTCATCCCAGTAGAAGTAGCCACCGAAGGCCAGGACCGCGCGCACCACCAGCTGCACCGCGATGAGCGTGGCGGCCAGGGCAGCTATGTATGGTGGGCCGGTGCGTGCACTGGTTACCGGGGCGGCCGGATTCATCGGGTCGACGCTAGTCGACCGGCTGTTGGCCGACGGTCATGCGGTGGTGGGGCTGGACAACTTCGCCTCCGGCCGCGCGACCAACCTCGAGCACCTGGCCGGCAATCCGGCATACGCCTTCGTCGAGGCGGACATCGTGACCGCCGACCTGGAGGCCATCCTCGACGAGCACCGCCCGGAGGTGGTGTTTCACCTGGCGGCGCAGATCGACGTGCGGCACTCGGTGGCCGACCCGCAATTCGACGCTTCGGTCAACGTGATCGGCACGGTGCGGCTGGCCGAGGCCGCGCGACGGGCGCAGGTCCGCAAGGTCGTGCACACCTCCTCGGGCGGATCCATCTACGGGACCCCGCCGCGCTACCCCACGCCCGAGACCGTGCCGACCGACCCCGCGTCGCCGTACGCGGCGGGCAAGGTGGCGGGCGAGATCTACCTGAACACCTTCCGCCACCTGTACGGCCTGGACTGCTCGCACATCGCCCCGGCGAATGTCTATGGCCCCCGCCAGGATCCGCACGGTGAGGCCGGTGTGGTGGCGATCTTCGCCCAGGCGCTGCTCTCGGGTAAGCCCACCAAGGTCTTCGGCGACGGCGGCAACACCCGGGACTACGTTTTCGTCGACGATGTCGTGGACGCCTTCGTCAAGGCATCCGGCGATGCGGGCGGCGGCCAGCGGTTCAACATCGGCACCGGCATCGAAACCTCGGACCGCCAGCTGCATTCGGCGGTCGCGGCCGCCGTCGGCGGGCCCGACGACCCGGAATTCGCGCCGCCGCGGCTCGGCGACCTCAAGCGGTCCTGCCTCGACATCGGTTCGGCCGCAGCGGTATTGGGCTGGAAACCGAAGGTCGACCTAGCCGACGGGGTGGCCCGCACGGTGGAATTCTTCCGCCGGACGCAGAACCGCTAGCCCGCTTCGGGCGCCTGAGCGGACTCCAGCGCCACCGCCCGGGCCAGCCGCGCGTAGCGCAGCTCGAGGTCCTTGAACCGCATGTAGGTGCTGAGCGTGGTGAAGCAGAACGCCATGATCAGCGCGTAGAGCATCAGGTCGGTCCCGCGGCGCACCCCGAACCACTGCGCCACCACCGTCGTGTCATCGGGTCGCAGCACGGCGTAGATGCCGGCCAGCACGAACACCACGTAGCCCACCTTCACCCACGCCTTCGACCGCGAATTGCGGCGCGAGCGCAACAGATACACCAGCAGCGCAACGATCGCCCCGATCAGCAGCACCTGGATCCAGTTCATGGAGTCCTCCCTCGCAGGAACCCGTCGAAAATGATGTTGACGCCGTTGAGCAGGGGCTGGCCCTTCGACATCGAGTACTCGGTGTAGAGCACCTCGATCGGCTCTTCGGTGACACGCCAATGGTTTTCGTCGATCAACATGATGAATTCGTTGGCGTGGCTCATGCCGCTCATCGTGATGTCCAACCCGTCGGCGACCTTCTTGTTGAACACCCGAAGCCCATTGTTAGTGTCGGTCAGGCCAAGTCGGCGGCCGCGCCGGCTCAACCGCGCGGCGGTCTGCAACACGATCCGTTTCACGAACGGCGGCCGGGCGCCGTGCTGCGCGCCGAACCGGGTGCCGACGACGACGTCGACGTCGCCGGCGCCCAACCGGTCGACCATCGTCGCCAGATCCTTGACGCGGTGCTGGCCGTCGGCGTCGAAAGTGGCGAAAATCTGGGCCCCCGGCTGCTTGCGCGCGTACTCGACACCGGTCTGGATCGCGGCGCCCTGGCCGAGGTTGATCGGGTGCCTCACCAGGTGAGCGCCGGCCCGCCGGGCGATCTCGCCGGTGTCGTCGGCGCTGCCGTCGTCCACGCACACGACATGGTCGAACACCGCGCGCACATCAGCTACCACCTCGCCGATGACAGCTGCTTCGTTGAAGGCGGGAATGACGACCCAGACGACATCCGTTTCAATACCCATTTAAGCCCACAAGGTACACGCTGCTGCGGCCATATCAGCCGGTAGAGCGCGCGGCGCGCGACAAAGCGACCAAGTGAACGCCGATCCCCACCGCCGGGCCGCACAGCAGTCCGACCACGGTTCGGGTCTGCAGGGACAGCGGCAGCAATAGCAGCAACCCCGACGCGACCGTGGCGCTCACCCAGCCCAGCGAGTAGGCCCGGTGCAGCGCGGCGGCCACCGCCGCCGCGCCCGTCAGCGTCAGCATGGCGATCGCCACCGCCGCCGCGGTCAGCCAGGCCAGCAGCGCGCTGCTGGCCTGGTACTGCGGCCCGAAGGCGACCCGCAACAGCCACGGACCCACCACGGCCGCGGCCGCCACCCCGACCGCGCCGATCGCCCCGACGATCGCCGCCGGCGCGAGCAGGGCACGAATCCGGTTGCTGCGCTCGTCGACGAAATGGGCAATCAGGTTGCCCTGCATGGCGGTCAGCGGCACCAGCAGTGGCGCACGGGTCAGCGTGACCGCCAGGATGATCACCCCGCCCTGCGCGCCGAGCTCGGCGCTGGTCAGTTTCAGCAGCACCGGAAATCCCATCACCAAGATGGCGCTGGCCCCGGCCGCGGTGATCGAATGCGCCGCGCCCCGGAGAAAGGTCGCGGTGCCGCCGGGGGTCAACAGGCGCGCGGTGGCTCTGGCCGCCGGCGAGGCCATCAGCAGGATCAGCCAGGCGACCGCGCCCGCCACCGTCGCCCACAAGAAACCGACCAGACGCCACCCGAGCGCCACCGCGGCCGCGGCCACCATCACGCGGATGACGGCGTCGGTCACCATCAGCGCGCCGTAGCGGGTCCACTGGTTGGTGCCGGCCAGCATGCCCAGCAGGGTGGCGTGCGCGCAGAACCCGGCCAGCCCGGCGGACAGCAGCGCCACCGATAGCAGCCGCGCCTCGACGAACACCCGTCCGCTCCACAACGGCGAGCTGCCGGCGATCACTACGGCCGCGGCCATCCCGACCAGCACCGCGACCCGCATCGGGTGGGTACGCGGTTCGCCGGGCGCCGGCAGGGCGGCCAGGTCGCTGACGTAGGGAGTCGAGCGAACTTCCCGGGTGGTCTCCTGCAGCAGCCCGTTGGCCGCGCCCGTCACCAGCCCGAAGGCGCCCCAGAACACGCCGAAGATCGAAAAGCCGCTCGGCGCCAGGTCACGGGCGGCCAGGTAGATCACCGCGTAGCCGCACACCGCCGTCACGGCCGTGGCGGTGCCGACCCGGGCCATGCTGCCGCGCGCCACCGGCCCCTGTGAGGCGCTGATCTCGGTCATCGGGGCAGCGGCGCTTTCGGCCGGTCGTCCCGATGTTTCGTCACAATTTGAAAATTCTATGCGGCCCGAAGCGATCCCCCTTCGCGCGATGCGGTTCGCTAGTGTGGTCGGCGGCCGGAAAGGATCCATGTCCGCTTTGCGTACCTTCGGGATCTCGCTTGCGGTCACCGCGGCGGCCCTGGGCGTCGGATATGCCTACGGCGGCCTCAAAGGTCTCTATCTGCTGGTGGTGCTGGCCGTCCTCGAGGTGTCGTTGTCGTTCGACAACGCCATCATCAACGCTTCGATCCTGAAACGGATGAGCCGCTTCTGGCAGCGGATGTTCCTGACCATCGGGATCCTCATCGCCGTGTTCGGCATGCGACTGCTCTTCCCGCTGCTCATCGTGTGGGCGACGGCGGGGCTCGGCCCGGTGCGCGCGATGGAGCTGGCCCTGCATCCGCCCGCGCACGGCGCGCTGGAGTTTCCGGACGGCTCGCCCAGCTACCACAAACTCGTGATGGCGGCGCACCCCCAGATCGCCGCGTTCGGTGGAATCTTCCTGTTGATGCTTTTCCTGGATTTCATTTTCTATGACCGAGAAATCAAGTGGCTCAAGTGGATTGAGATCCCGTTCGCGCGCCTGGGCCGGCTGGGGCAGGTGTCGCTGGTGGTCACCGGTCTGGTGCTGGTCGGGGTCGGCACGCAATTGACGCACTCGGGTGACGAGGCGGCGACGGTGCTGACCGCGGGGCTTTTGGGCATGGTGACCTATCTGGTGGTCAACGGGTTGAGCCGGGCGTTTCAACCATCCGACGCCGAAGCCGGCGAGACCGGCGCGGCGACGGGCCGGGCCGGCCTGACGCTGTTCCTCTACCTCGAAGTGCTCGATGCCTCCTTCTCATTCGACGGCGTCACCGGCGCGTTCGCCATCACCTCCGACCCCGTCGTCATCGCGCTGGGGCTGGGACTGGTGGGCTCGATGTTCGTCCGGTCGATCACCATCTACCTGGTCAGCCAGGAGACGTTGGGCCGGTACGCGTACCTGGAACACGGCGCGCACTGGGCCATAGGTGCGCTCGCGGTCATCATGCTGGTCTCCATCGAGCCCAGGTTCGAAGTCCCCGAGGCGTTCACCGCTTCGATCGGCGTGGTCTTCATTGCGGCGGCGCTGGGCTGGAGCATCCTGCGCAATCGCCGCGACGCCCGCGCCGGGGGCTAGCGCCCGCAGGTGTGGTTCAGTGCCCTTCGGTCTTGAACCGCTCGATCGAGCGCTGGATCTCTGCTTCGGCTTCTTCGCGGCCAACCCAGTCCGCGGCCTTGACGAACTTGCCCGGTTCCAGGTCCTTGTAGTGCACGAAGAAGTGCTTGATCACGTCCAGCTCGAATTCCGGCACGTCCCCGATGTCCTGAACGTGGTCCCAGCGGTGGTCACCGGCCGGCACGCACAGGACCTTGTCGTCGCCGCCCTTTTCGTCGGTCATCCGGAACATGCCCACCGGGCGGGCCTCGACGATCACGCCGGGAAACACCGACTGCGGCAACAGCACCATCGCGTCCAGCGGGTCGCCGTCCTCGCCCAGGGTGTCCTCGATGAAGCCGTAGTCGGTCGGGTAGGCCATCGCGGTGTACAGGTAGCGGTCCAGACGTAGCCGTCCAGTCTCGTGGTCGACTTCGTACTTGTTCCGCTGGCCCTTTTGGATCTCGATGGTCACGTCGAATTCCACCGCGTCGGCTCCTTGTCTGGTAGGCGGACCAATTTTGCTCTGCTACACCCTAGTCGAGCGCATCGGCGCCGATTCGGCAGAATGGCTTGGAGACAGTCAGGAGAGTGATGGCCCGTACTCGCTGGCAAAAATCCACCCCAGTGCTCATCGGGTTGGGTGTGCTGGTGTTCGTCGCCGCCGTCGTGGTGGCGGCGGTGTTTTTCACCACGACCGGACACGGCGCCAATAGCGCGCATGCCCCGATACCGCCCCCGCACGCCCCGGCGGTGAAGCCCGGCATGACGCCGGTGAGCGACACCGCCGAGCTACCCAGCGGGCCCGGCGTCAGCGCGATGCTGGCGCCGGTGGCGAGCGACCCCAACCTGGGCCGGCTAGGCGGACGGATCACGGACGCCATCACCGGAAAGGAGCTCTGGCAGGTGGCGGCCGACATGCCGTTGGTGCCGGCGTCGACCAACAAGGTGCTCACGGCGGCCGCGGCCTTGCTCACGCTGGACCATCAGGCCCGGATCAGCACTCGGGTGGTGGCCGGCAGCCAAAACGCCCAGGGACCCGTCGTGCTGGTGGGTGCGGGCGATCCGGCGCTGTCGGCCGCGCCGCCCGGCGTGGCGACGTGGTACCGGGGGTCGGCCCGGATCAGCGACCTTGTGGAACAGATCCGCCGCAGCGGCGTGACGCCGACCGCCGTACAGGTGGACACCTCGGCGTTCAGCGGTCCCACGATGGCGCAGGGTTGGGACCTGGCTGACGTCGACAACGGCGACATCGCGCCGATCGAGTCGGTGATGATCGACGCCGGCCGCATCCAGCCTTCGACGGTCAACTCGCGGCGGTCCCGGACCCCGGCGCTGGATGCCGGGCGGGAGCTGGCCAAGGCGCTGGGACTGGACCCGAACGCAGTCACGACCGCCGCCGCGCCGTCTGGGGCGCGGCAGCTGGCGGTCGTGCAATCGGCGCCGCTGGTCCAGCGGCTGTCCGAGATGATGGATCACTCGGACAACGTGCTGGCCGAATGCATCGCCCGCGAGGTGGCGGCCGCGATCAACCGGCCGCGCAGCTTCGCCGGCGCCGTCGACGCGGTGACCAACCGGCTGACCACCGCTCACGTCGACACCGCGGGCGCGACGCTGCTGGATTCCAGTGGACTCTCGGTCGACGATCGGCTGACGGCCAAGACGCTCGACGGCGTGCTGCAGGCCGCGGCGGGGCCCGACCAGCCGTCGCTGCGGGCGCTGCTGGATCTGCTCCCGATCGCCGCCGGCAGCGGGACGCTGGCCGATCGCTTCACCGACGCCTCCACCGCGCAGGGCCCCGCGGGCTGGCTGCGGGCCAAAACCGGCTCGCTGACCGGCATCAACGCGCTGGCCGGCGTGCTCACCGACCGTAGCGGCCGGGTGCTCACCTTCGCGTTCATCTCCAACGACGCCGGCCCGAACGGCCGCAACGTGATGGACGCGCTGGCGACCCGGCTGTGGTCCTGCGGGTGCTCATGACACCGGCGCCGGACTTGACGCTGGGCACCGCGGTCGACTGGAAGTTCGCGGCGTCGGTCGGTCGGCGGCTGGCCCGCCCGGGTCCGCCGTCCAGCGAGTACACCCGCCGCCAGGTGATCGACGAACTCGCCACCGCGTCCACCAAAGCCGAACCGTTGGTGCGTGACGTCACCGGCCTGGTCACCAACGGCGCGGTGCCGGCCGCGCGCATCGTCGACCGTTCCGACTGGATCGCCGCGGCCACCGAGTCGATGCGGGTGATGATGCACGGCACCGAGAAGCCGCGCGGCTTTCTGACCGGTCGCGTCACCGGCGCGCAGACCGGCGCCGTCCTGGCGTACGTGTCCTCGGGCATCCTCGGCCAATACGACCCGTTCGCCACTACTGACGGGGCCAAAACGGGCTGCCTCCTGCTGGTGTATCCCAACGTCATCGCCGTCGAGCGGCAACTCCGAATCGAACCGGCCGATTTCCGCCTATGGGTGTGCCTGCATGAGGTCACCCACCGAGTGCAGTTCACGGCCAACCCGTGGCTGCCCGACTACATGTCGCAGGCGCTGGGCCTGCTCACCCGCGACGCCGGCGAGGACATCGGGCAGGTGATCAGCCGGCTCGCCGACTACGCGCGCGGCCGCGCCGACAACGCGTCGGAATCCGACGCCAACTCCTCGGGAATCCTCGGGCTGGTGCGCGCGGTGCAGTCCGAACCGCAGCGGCAGGCGCTGGACCAGCTGCTGGTGCTGGGCACCCTGCTGGAGGGCCACGCGGATCACGTCATGGATGCCGTCGGGCCGATGGCGGTCCCGTCGGTGGCCACCATCCGGCGCCGGTTCGACGAGCGCCGCCACCGCAAGCAGCCGCCGCTGCAGCGGTTGTTGCGCGCACTGCTGGGGCTCGACGCCAAGCTCAGCCAATACACCCGCGGCAAGGCCTTCGTCGATCACGTGGTCGGCCAGGTGGGAATGGAGCGGTTCAACGCCATCTGGACGGGTCCCGACACGCTGCCGCTGCCCACCGAGATCGAAGAGCCCCAGCGATGGATCGACCGGGTGCTGTAGGCCAGCTGCGCGCGGCTGTCGAGGCGTTCATCAAGGCCCACCTCGCCACCGTCGAACAGTGGTGCGTGGCGCTGTCCGGCGGTCCAGATTCGCTGGCGCTCACCGCGGTCGCGGCCAAGCTACGACCCACCACCGCGGTCGTCGTCGACCACGGCCTGCAAACCGACTCGGCGGCAGTGGCCGAGACCGCCCGCGCTCAGGCCATTTCATTGGGATGCGTTGGGGCCCAAGTGGTTCGGGTGCAGGTGGGCAACCGGGGCGGTCCCGAGGCGGCGGCGCGCGCTGCCCGCTACGCCGCGTTGAGCGCATTCCACACCGGCCCGGTGCTGCTGGGCCACACGCTGGACGACCAGGCCGAGACGGTGCTGCTGGGGCTGGGCCGCGGGTCCGGGGTGCGTTCGATCGCCGGGATGCGTCCGTACGATCCGCCGTGGTGCCGGCCGCTGCTGGAGGTGCGTCGAGCCGTAACCCACGGTGCGTGCGAAGAGCTTGGGCTGACCCCCTGGCAGGATCCGCACAACACCGACCGCCGCTTCACCCGCACCCGACTGCGCGCCGAGGTACTGCCCCTGCTGGAGGACGTCCTCGGCGGTGGCGTGGCCGAGGCGCTGGCCCGCACCGCGACCTCGCTGCGCGAGGATTCCGATTTGATCGACACCCTGGCGGCCCGCGCGCTGCCCGAGACCAAGGCGGACTCCGGCCTGCTGGCGCAGGCGCTGGCGGGGCTGGACGCCCCCGTGCGGCGGCGGGTGATCCGGACCTGGCTGCTGACCGGCGGCGCAACGAACCTGACCGACAAGCAGATTCGCGGGGTGGACGCCCTGGTCACCGGCTGGCATGGGCAGGGCGGGGTGGCGGTGGGCTCGTCGCTGCCCGAGGAACGACTGTTCGCGGGCCGCCGCGACGGGGTGCTGAGGCTGTGGAGCGAGCCGGTCGGCAAACCGGTCCGATAGCCGCAATATCGGGGCTGCCATTGGTTATTCGCCCGTCCTCGTGGCACTCTGTGGGCGTGGCCCAGATCTCCTCGGCGATCACCCCCGCCCAACCCGCGGAGCTGTACCCCGGGGATATCAAGTCTGTCCTGCTGACGTCGGCGCAAATTCAGGCCCGAATCGCCGAACTCGGCACCGAGATCGGCGAGAACTACCGTGACGCCGCGATCGAGACCGGACAGGACCTGCTGCTGATCACCGTGCTCAAGGGAGCTGTGATCTTTGTCACCGACCTGGCCCGCGCGATCCCGCTGCCCACGCAGTTCGAGTTCATGGCCGTCAGCTCCTACGGGTCTTCGACGTCCTCGTCGGGCGTGGTGAGGATCCTCAAGGATCTGGACCGCGATATCGAAGGCCGCGACGTGCTGATCGTCGAGGACGTCGTCGACTCCGGCCTCACCCTGTCGTGGCTGCTACGCAACCTCAAAACGCGCCACCCACGTTCGCTGCGGGTGTGCACCCTGCTGCGCAAGCCCGACGCGCAGGGCGCCCACGTCGACATCGCCTACGTGGGCTTCGACATCCCCAACGACTTCGTCGTGGGCTACGGCCTCGATTACGACGAGCGCTACCGCGACCTGTCCTACATCGGAACCCTGGATCCCAGGGTCTACCAGCAGTAGGCCCCGCCCCGGTTGGCCCGCTAGTCCAACTCCCAGACGGCGGTCACCGAGAAGTTCACGGTCTGCTGGCCGGGTTCCAGCGGAACCATCGACGGCATGGCCCGTGGCGCCCCGGTCGGCGGCGGGGCGTTGCCGGTGGCCTCCGAAATGGACAGCACCCGGCCCAGCCGAAGGCCGGACAGCTGGGAGTACTGCTCGGCGCGGCTCTTGGCGTCGTTGAACGCCCGCGAGCGGGCGTCCTTGACCAGCTGCGAATCGTCGGCGATGGAATAGCGGACGGACTTGATCCGGGTGGCATCGCCGCCCGTGCCGACGATCAGCGCGAGCAAGCGCGACGCGGCATCCGCTGGGTGGATTTTGACTGCGATGGCGTTGGTCGCGCGGTACGCGGTGATGGCGGCGGTACCGCTGGGCCCGGGGTTGTTGTACTCCGGCGACAGCGTCACCTCGGTGGTGCTGATGTCCTTGCGATCGATGCCGGCGCCGGTCAGTGCGTTGATGACGGCCTGTTGACGGTCGTTGGTTTGGTTCATCGCCGTGGTGACGTCGGGGGCGGTGAATTCGATGCCGACGTCGGCGGTCAGGGTGTCCGGGACGCCTTGCACCTGACCGGTGCCCACAACCGTGACCTGACGAGGGTTGGCGCCGGGCGCCGGGTTGTGCTTGTCGCACGCCGAGATCACTGCGATCGTCAACCCGGCCGTGACCACGGCCGTCGATCGGCGGACAAGGGTTTCAGTGCTGGGTTTCGGCATGAGTGGACACTAGCGGCTACCGCGCTTCGGCCTGCGTTGCGGGCATCACAATGCAGTGACGATCACGGTTAGCCTTGCGCGAGTGGATGATTGGTGCACTCACCTGACACGATGGGCCCGCGCTACAGAAGCGGCAGCATCCTTCCGCCCGGACCCTCGTCGGGCGGCCCGCTCAGGTCGGACTTGAATCCACGGAATCCGCCGTCCTTCGTCCTTTTATCCTCGAGTCGCCTCTGGACGTCGTCGGGGAGGCGTCCAATGCGGTCGGGCGAATTCCACAGTTCCCAGGTCTGAACCGCCCAGTACACCGCGAACTCGAGGATCACCGCCGATTCCAGCCAGATGACCCATGGCTCCCACCCGGGGCGCCGGAGATGCACTGCGATGACTGCGATTAACGTCACCACCATCACTAGGGCAATGACCCGGTAGAACCACTTATAGCGGTCCTTGTGCGGCGACTTCGTCGTGTCCTCCTGGCCGACGACGTATGCGGCGCAGAACACGGTGATGATGAAGGACAAGAGCATCAACACACCGGAGATGCCGTGAATATGCGCGTAGAACTGGTTCGGGAAGAACACAAGGGCGAAAAAGCCGAGCGCCATGATCACCCAGAAAACCCACTGTGCGACCGTGCCCAACGGACTTCTTTTATGCCGAGTGTGGTTGCGCCAGTGCAGCAAGGCCATCGCCGACCACCCCACAATCAGTGCGACGACGACCGCCCACACGTTGGGCTGAATTGCGGGCACGAATTCGGGCGGAAGATCGTATCGCCCACACCGTTGCTCGGGCGTAAGCGGACCCTGTGGCACCATCGCGATCATCAAGGCGGAGACCCCCGCCAGAGTCAACAAGGCATCCTCGGTGTCGTTGCTGCCCTTGTACATGATGAAAAGCGTGCCGAGCGCCAGCAGCGCGGCGATCAGGATGCTGTGCGCGGAGGTGTAATAGTAAGCACTGAGGGCGAATTGCCAGCAGGTCGCCGACAATTGTCGGATGACGATGGCCACGAATACCATCAGCGTCACGATGACCATGCCCACGCGTAGGTCACGGTATATGGCAAGTGTTATGGGCGTTGGTTTCTGGTTGCTCATGCTGCCTACTTCGGACCTGTCCGGCGTCTATGCGGGGACGATAGCCGGTGATATGGCCGACCGCAGCGAATTTGCAAATTGTGCGCACTGGCCCGGCATGCGCGGCCGATCGCTGGGCGGATCGCGGCGCAGTCGATAAGATCAGACGCGACAGTCCATTTGGGATCGATGCCTCATCACCGCCGGCAACTCGCTGGCGGCGCGGCCAATTGCACTGCACCCAAGCATGTTTGGCCCGAGTTTAGGCCGGGGGGGCCGAAAAGGTCGGCCAGCTCGGGCATCACGGCGTTGCTTTGCCACTGTGTTGCTCAGCCGCCCACTGCGCAGAATCATCGCGTCCGTTTCCCGCGCACCGGGCTCAACCGGCACCCGGGCGGGGCACGCCCTTCGACGAAGAGCCGCGATCGGCCCGGCCGATAACCGCGTCCAATACAGCGCCGGCAAAGCCCGGTGGCCACGTCAGTAGCCTCATATAGGTTCATATATGTCTCCAATAATATTTGTTCTCAACATTTTTCATATCAACTCCAAATGATGCAGCATTTCAGATCAGCTAAATGAACAGTTTTCGTCCTGGTCATGAATTAGCCGCTCTCGGGCTGTCATCTCTGGACACGACTGGCCTAACGTGTCCAGGCGTCCGACTAGGCACTTCCATTGGTGTCGAGAGCTATTGATTTGAAAGGGTTTTGAGAAGACATGTCGTTCTTGCTGGCGCAGCCGGAAATGCTGGATGCCGCTTCCCGCGAGTTGCACGGGATCAACGCGTCCGTGCGGGAGGGGACTTCGGCGGTGGCAATGCCGACGACCAGCGTCGTGCCCGCCGCGGCCGACGCGGTATCGATTTTGACCGCGCAACAATTCTCCCGGCACGGTGCGCTCTTCCAGGAGATCAGCGCACAGGCCGCCCTGGTCCGCGAGCAGTTGGCGACAATGCTTGGCGCCAGTGCCGGTTCGTACGCCGCCACGGAAATCGCCAACACTGCCGCGGTCGGTTAGGCGGGGACACCATGCTCGACTTCGCGCAGTTGCCGCCGGAGATCAACTCCGCGCTGATCTATTCAGGACCCGGCTCAGGCCCGCTGCTGGCCGCAGCCGCGGCCTGGGACGGCCTGGCCACCGACTTGCGATCCGCGGCGTCCGCCTACGGGGCGGTGATCTCGAGCCTTACCGACGGACCATGGCAGGGGCCGGCCGCCTCCGCCATGCTCACTGCGGTTGTCCCGCAGGTGGCTTGGTTGTCCGGCACGGGCGGCAAGGCCGAACACGTCGCCGCCCAGGCGGTGGCGGCGGCGACTGCCTACGAATTGGCGTTCGCCGAAACGGTGCCACCGCCGGTGATTGCGGCGAACCGGGCGTTGCTGGCCGAATTGCTGGCGACGAACGTTCTCGGCCAGAACATCGCGGCCATTGCGGCTACCGAGGCCCAATACGGCGAGATGTGGGCTCAAGACGCCGGCGCGATGTACGGATATGCCGGTGGGTCGGCCGCGGCGTCGATGCTGCCGCCATTCGAGCCGGCCGAGCCTGCTACCAACCCGGCCGGCGCGGCTCGTCAGGCCGCCGCGGTGGCTCAAGCGGCCGGCCGCGGAGGCGAGAGCGCGCAGGACGCGGTGCCCCAAACGCTGTCCGCGCTGGCCGGATCGACGAATAATCCCACTTCGACCGGCAACCCCGCGCCCTTCCTGGGAGGAATCAGCCTGAACCCCGAAGGCGATGGGCTGGTGGTGGGTCGCCCGCTGGGTGATTTGTTGGAGGGCCTGACCGGGTCGCAAACATTGGATGCCAGCACGCCTTTCGACGCCTTCATCCGGTTGATTTCTCCGACGCGGCTTTTCACCACCTCGTTCAAAGACATCCAGAGCCTTGCGCAGGGGTTCATGCCCGCCGCGAAGTCCGCGGCCGAGGGCGTGGCCAAGGCAGCGGAAGCGGTTGCGCCCGCGGCCGTTTCGGGTGCGGGCCTGGGTTCCGTCGGCGCGATTGGCGGAGCTGTCGGCAAGGCGGCATCCGTCGGTGGATTGTCGGTACCGGCGGCTTGGGCGGGCGCGGCGCCGACGGCGCCTTCGGTCGCCGTGGCCCTCAACGGCGCCGCCGCGGCGGGGGCGGCAGACCGTGCCACGAATGCGGTTGGTGGGGTGCCGATGATGCCCGCCGGCGGGGCCGGGCGCGGCGCCGGCGCTTTTGTGGCGCCTCGATACGGTTTCAAGCCCACCGTCATCGCCCAGCCCCCGGCGGGGGGCTGATCCGATGACCGGACCGGCAATCGCTCAGACGAATCAGCGGGGCGGGTCGTCGCGTCCGCGACCGGCCCGCACTACAGACACGGCGGAGAACCTTTGGTAAAGCGCATAATCCGGTCAGGTGTTCGCCACAGGTCGATAGTTTGAACCACCCAGTACGCGGCGAACTCGAGGATCAGCGCCACCTCGGCCAGCAGGCCCCAATGGCCCCCCAAACCTCTCGAGAAGTTAACCCAGAGAACCGCAATCAACGTCGCCAACATCAGCCAGGCAATTGCCCAGTAGATCCGCTTGTAGCCGCGCTGATGCGCCGACTTCGACGGGTTCTCTCGCCCGACGACGTACGCGGTGCAGAACGTGGTGGCGATGAAGGCCGAGAGCATCAGTATCGCGGCGGCGCCGTGTGCACACTTCTTGAACGTGCCCGGAAAGAAAAGCAGCGCGATGAGGCCGAGCGCCATGATCAGCCAGAAAACGCACAGCGACACTATTGCGCCCAGCCTTCGTTTCCGCGGAGGGCGGCCGCGCTTCCATTGGTAGAGCATCACCGACCAGATCACCAGATAGCCCAGACCCAATGCGATGGCCGCCGCCCAAACATTGGGCAGGATGGAGGCTTTGGCAGTGTCGTCGAAGTCGAGCGGCAGATTTGCTGGCCCGGGGCACAGGTCGTCGGGTCGAGACTGCGGCACTATCGCGGCGGTCAATGCACTGACGCCGGCCAGAGTCAACAAGACATCCTCGGTGTCGGTGCTGCCCCGATAGATGATGAAGAGCGTGCCGAGCGCCAGGAGCGCGGCGATGACGATGCTGTGCGCGGAGGTGTAATAGTACGTGCTGAGGGCCGATTGCCAGCAGGGCGCGGACCTCTTTTCGATGAGCACCCCCGCAACGACCATCACCATGAGTACGACCATGGCGACGCGTAAGTCGCGGTATATGGCAAGCGTCATGGGAGTGCGGAGCGGGCCTTGGCCGCCCGCGCCGCTTGGCTGGCTCACGCGGCCCACACTTCTCGATGACGGGCGCTTTCGCCCTTTTGGTTCGCTTCAGTCATATCGCGACCTGGTTGTGGACGAAGTTGATTTGGCTGCTGCAGATTTTAGGGATATTCGTCTAGCGATGTGCAGCTACGCGGTTTTTGATATCCCTAGGGCGTGACGAGGATCTTGCAGTGCCGCTCGGGGTCGGCGAGATCGGCGAAAGCCGTACCGACCGCGTCGAGGCCGACCTCGCCGGTGATCAGCGGGCTGACGTCGATGTCGCCCTCGGCCAGGGCGCGTAGCGAGTCGCCGAACTCCTCGGGCGTGTAGGCGAGTACGAATTGCACGTTGATTTCTTTGGCGATCGCAAAGAACGGATGCACCGTATCGGGTTGCATGCACACACCTGCGACCACCAGTCGCGTGCCGCTCCGCGCCCGAAGGAGAACGTCATCGATGATGCCGGGCACGCCGACCGCCTCGAACACCACCGCGGGCTTGACGGTGTCGAAGGGCGAACCCTGCGCCGCGTCCAGTGTCTGGTGGGCTCCCATCGCCGTGGCCAGCTCACGGCGTTTGGGCGAAAAATCCGATGCCACAATGGTTTCGACGCCTTTCGCGCGCAGTGCGGCGATGATGGCGATTCCGATCGGGCCACAGCCGAGCACCAGGGCCGTCTCGCCGGGCGCGATACTGGACTTGTTGACCGCATGCAGCCCCACGGCCATCGGCTCGGTGAGCGCGGCGTGCTTGAGGTCCAGGCCGTTGGGGATCGGCAGCAGCAGCGGCGCCGAGAGCAGCATCCGTTCGGCGTAGCCGCCGATGGTGCTGTTGCTGTAGACGATCGGCTCGACGCCCTTGGCGGACAACAGCACCGGTAACGACGTCACGAGAGTGCCCGGCGGATGGGTCTCGGTGTCCGGCCCGGCTTCGAGGATCTCGACGCTGAACTCGTGACCCATGAAGATGTCGTGCCTCAGGTCGACGTGCATGCCGCCCGTGCCGCCGGCCACCCGGTCGCTCATCTCCAGCACCTGCGCGCCGTGGGCGGCGAAATGCAAGTCGGAGCCGCAGATTCCGCACGCCCGCACGCCCACCAGCACCTGACCGGCCTCCGGTATCGGGTCGGGCACGTCGTCCCGGTAGACCATGCGGCCGTCCCGCAGCACCGCCGCGCGCATCAGTGCACCGCGTCTTTCTGCTCGTCGACGTGTTCGGTGATGGCCTTCACCACCGCTTCGCCGGCCCGGCCGATCAATTGGTCGCGTTTGCCCTTCGCCCAGTCGTGCGAGGAGCGGGACGCTTCGAGCTGTCGTTTGAAGTGCGGAATCACCTTGCGCGCCATCAGGTCATAGCTGTGGTACGTCGCCTGCGGCGACGCCCAGTCGTGGCCGAGCATCAGCAGGGTGCCGAAGCCGCCGGAGCGGTCGAGCAGGTCCTCGATGTGGGCGATGGCGTCCTCCGGAGTGCCGATGCAGCAGTTTCCCTTCGCCGCGTAGTCGGCGACGAACTCGTGCGGCGTCTGGGTGCCTTCCACGCTGTTGGCCAGCGGCACAAACCCGGCGGCGCCAAAGTAATTCGCGAAATCCTGCAGTCCGTAGGTGCAGTCGTCAATGGCCTGCTCACGGCTGTCGGCGATGTGCATGATGCTCAGGACGCGCCAGCCGGCCCGGTCCGGCTCCTCCCGGCCCACCTTCGCGGCCTGTTCGCGGACCACGTCCCAGGTGGTTTCCAGCGCCGCGTAGCCGCCCGGTACCGACATCGACAACGACAGCAGCGAGGTGCCCAGAGCACCCGCCAGCCGCGGGCCCGACGGCGAAATCATTGCCGCCGTGGAGATCTCGGGATACGGCCAGGTGTAGGGCCGGATATGCAACTGCGCGTCTCGCAGGGTGAACCAATCGGAGTGACGGTCTATGCGTTCAGTGGGTGCGGCGCGGAACAGCGCCAGGATCGCCTCGAGAGACTCCTGCATCATCCGACGCTGCTCGATCGGGTCGATGCCCATCATGTAAGCGTCCGAGGGCAACGCGCCGGGGCCGGTGCCGAACATCACCCGCCCGCGGGTCAGGTGATCCAGCAGCACCCAGCGGTCGGCGACCATGAGCGGATGGTGGTAGGGCAGCGACACGACGCCGGTGCCCAGCCGGATGTGTTTAGTGCGCTCGGCCGCCGCCGCGATGAACACCTCCGGGCAGGCGATCAGTTCGTAGCCACCGGAGTGGTGCTCGCCGAACCACGCCTCGTCGAATCCCAGGCGGTCCAGGGCGACGACGCGTTCCATGTCGTATTCCAGTGCCACGGTTGGGGATTGGCCGATGGGATGAAACGGGGTGATGAAGACACCGAAACGCAGGGGCGCGCTCATTGCAGCTCCAATCCGTTGAGGAATTCCAGTAAGGCCGCATTCACCTCGTCGGGGCGCTCCTGCTGCAGCCAATGCCCGGCGCCCTCGATCATCACCTGTCGGTACGGGCCCGAGATGGCATCCGCAGCGCGATCGGTGCGGGTGAAAGCCAGGACGGGATCGGCCGTCCCGCCGATGAACAGACAGGGGACCGGGATCTTCGCACCGTCGAGTTCGGCGGTGGTCTCCCAGTTGCGGTCGAAATTGCGATACCAGTTCAGTCCGCCGGTGAAACCGGTACCGGTGAACTGGGCGATGTAGTGGTCGAGCTCGTCCTGGGTTATCCAGTCCGGCAACGCGTCGGGCTCGGGCAGCCGCTCGATGAAACCTTCCGGCCCGGGGGCCACCATCCGTATCGCCGCGGCCTTGTCGCCGGATGTCCCCAGGCTGCCCATCATGCGGCGCATCACCCGAGCGGGATCGGCGTTCAATTCGGCGTCGGCGACGCCAGGCTCCTGGAAGTACAGGATGTAGAAGAAGTTCTCGCCGAACGTCTTGCGCCACGCCGTCGTCGGCGCCACCCGCGGGCGCGGCGTCACCGGCACGCTCATCGCGGCGACGGCCGCGACCCGGTCCGGATGCAGCAGCGGGGCGTTCCACACCACGGCGGCACCCCAGTCGTGCCCGACCCACACGGCGCGCTGCGCGCCGACGTCGTCGAGCAGACCGACCAGGTCGGCGGTCAGCTGATGAATGTCGTAGGCGTCGACGGCATCCGGACGATCCGAACCGCCGTAGCCGCGCTGATCGGGTGCCAGCACGTGGTAGCCGGCGTCGGCGAGGACGGGTATCTGGTGACGCCAGGAGTAGGCGAGTTCGGGAAAGCCGTGCGCCAGGAGCACCACGGGTGCGCCTCTGTCGCCCGCTTCGGTCACTCGCAGCCGCACACCATTGGTCTCTACTAACCGTTCGGTTGGGGGCACCGTCTCACCAAAGCACACCGGTTGCTGGCTGAGAAGGCCCCGAACGGTGTTGGCTCGCCGGACGGCGCTCGGTTGGCGATCAAAAGGGCGGCAGCCGGGAATACTCGATTCGATGCGACTGGACCATGTGGTGCTGTGGACCAAAAATCCGCGGGTGTCGATGGACTTCTACACCCGCGTCGTCGGGCTGGAACCGGTCCGCTTCGCCGAATTCGAAGCCGGAGACGCGCCGTTTCCAAGCGTGCGGGTCTGCCCGGACTCCATCATCGACTTGATGCCCGCCGACGGCGTTACGGCGACCGAAGCGTTGACCCGCATCGAGGGCAGCGCCGGCCACCCGGTCAACCACCTCTGCCTGGCGCTGTCGAAGTCCGAATACGATGCGCTGGACCGGCGGCTGCAGGCCGAAGGCGTGGACACCAGCGCACGGCTGAACCGCAGCTTCGGCGCGCGGGGGTGGGCGCCGCAGGGGTACTACTTCCCCGATCCGGACGGCAACGTGGTCGAGGCGCGGTATTACGAGGAGCCGGGAACTGCCGGTCGTTAACTGAGCAGGACGGCGGCGGCCTGGCGCACTGCGCCCCGGCTCTGCCGGAGCTGGCGATCGCCACTGGCGGTATGGTGTCGACCCGCTGCGCCCCGGCTCTGCCGGAGCTGGCGATCGCCACTAGCGGTAGCCTGGACTTTTCCAGCTGCGTGCACATCGGGGAAGGACCTGGCCGGCAAGGCCGATGATTGATGAACCGGAAAAACGTGATTCGCACCATCACGGCGATTGCTGTCGTGGTGCTGCTCGGCTGGTCGTTCTTCTACTTCAGCGACGACACCCGCGGCTACAAGCCCGTCGACACGTCGGTGGCGATGGCCCAGATCAACGGCGACAACGTCAAAAGCGCACAGATCGACGACCGCGAACAGCAACTTCGATTGACCCTGAAGAAGGGCAACGGTGACACCGACAATTCGGACAAGGTCATCACCAAATTCCCCAGCGGCTACGCCGTCGACCTGTTCAACGCGCTGACCGCCAAGAACGCGAAGGTCAGCACCGTCGTCAACCAGGGCAGCATCCTGGGTGAACTGTTGGTCTACGTCCTGCCGCTGCTGCTGCTGGTCGGGCTGTTCGTGATGTTCTCCCGCATGCAGGGCGGCGCCCGGATGGGCTTCGGCTTCGGCAAGTCGCGCGCCAAACAGCTCTCCAAGGACATGCCCAAGACCACGTTCGCCGACGTCGCCGGCGTCGACGAGGCGGTCGAGGAGCTCTACGAGATCAAGGACTTCCTGCAGAACCCCGGCCGCTATCAGGCGCTGGGCGCCAAGATCCCCAAAGGCGTGCTGCTCTACGGGCCGCCGGGAACCGGTAAGACGCTGCTGGCCCGCGCGGTCGCCGGGGAGGCCGGGGTTCCGTTCTTCACGATCTCGGGCTCCGACTTCGTCGAGATGTTCGTCGGCGTCGGTGCGTCCCGGGTACGCGACCTGTTCGATCAGGCCAAGCAGAACAACCCGTGCATCATTTTCGTCGACGAGATCGACGCGGTGGGCCGCCAGCGGGGCGCCGGCCTCGGGGGCGGGCACGACGAGCGCGAGCAGACGCTCAACCAGTTGCTGGTCGAGATGGACGGGTTCGACCCCCGGGCCGGCGTCATCCTGATCGCGGCCACCAACCGACCGGACATCCTGGACCCCGCGCTGCTGCGTCCCGGCCGCTTCGACCGGCAGATCCCGGTGTCCAATCCTGACCTGGCGGGTCGCAAAGCGGTGCTCGAAGTGCACTCCAAGGGCAAGCCGATCGGCCCCGACGCCGACCTCGCCGGGCTGGCCAAACGCACCGTCGGCATGACCGGTGCCGACCTGGCCAACGTCATCAACGAGGCGGCGCTGCTCACCGCCCGCGAGAACGGCACCGTCATCACCAGCGCCGCCCTGGAGGAAGCGGTGGACCGGGTGATCGGTGGGCCGCGGCGCAAGGGCCGGATCATCAGCGAGCAGGAAAAGAAGATCACCGCCTACCACGAGGGCGGGCACACGCTGGCCGCCTGGGCGATGCCCGATATCGAGCCGATCTATAAGGTGACGATCTTGGCGCGGGGGCGCACCGGCGGGCACGCGGTGGCGGTGCCGGAGGAAGACAAGGGCCTGCGGACCCGCTCGGAGATGATCGCGCAGCTGGTATTCGCCATGGGTGGGCGCGCCGCCGAGGAGCTGGTCTTCCGGGAGCCGACGACGGGCGCGGTGTCCGACATCGAGCAGGCGACCAAGATCGCGCGCGCGATGGTCACCGAATTCGGCATGAGCTCCAAACTCGGTGCGGTCAAATACGGTTCGGAGCACGGCGACCCGTTCCTGGGTCGCACCATGGGGACCCAGGCCGACTACTCGCACGAGGTCGCCCGCGACATCGACGACGAGATCCGCAAACTGATCGAGGCCGCCCACACGGAGGCGTGGGAGATCCTCACCGAATATCGCGACATCCTCGACACGTTGGCCGGCCAGCTGCTGGAAAAGGAAACCCTGCACCGGGCCGAGCTGGAGGGCATCTTCTCCGGCGTCGAAAAACGCCCGCGGCTCACCATGTTCGACGATTTCGGCGGCCGCATCCCGTCGGACAAACCGCCGATCAAGACGCCCGGCGAGCTGGCCATCGAGCGCGGCGAGCCTTGGCCCCCGCCGGTTCAAGAGCCCGCCTTCAAGGCAGCCATCGCGCGGGCCAGTGCGGCCGCCGCGGCCGCGCAGGCCGAGGCCGAGCGAAACGCCAACGGCGGCAATGGTTCTCATGGTGCTCCAGGCGGTAACCGCCAGGGCGAGCCGCATGGGCCCACGCAACCCGACTACGGCGCCCCGGCCGGCTGGCGCGCGCCGGGCTGGCCGCCGCAGCAACAACCGCCCAATTACTGGCATCCGCCCGCGCAACCCGGCCAGCAGCCGCACTGGCAGCAACCGGCACGCGGCTACGCCGCACCGCAGGGGTATCCCGGACAGCAGGGCGGCCCGGGTGGTCAGCAAAGTTATCCCGGTCAGCAGGGCGGCGCGGGTCACCCGGGTCAGCCACATCCCGCCTATCCGCCGTATCCGCCGTATCCGCCGCCCGGCCAACCCGCCCCGCGGGGCGGCTCGCCCGACCGGCAGGATGACGACGTAAGCCGGTCCAACCCGCCGGCTCACGGCTGAGCAAACGGAGGATTCGATGGCCTTACGTGGTTTGGGGCCGGATACCGCGGTGCACACGACGCGGCTGTTCGATCAGGAGCGCGCCGAGGCCGCGGTCCGCGAGTTGCTGCACGCGATAGGTGAAGACCCCGACCGGGATGGTTTGCGGGAAACGCCGGCCCGGGTCGCCCGCGCCTATCGCGAGATGTTCGCCGGGCTCTACACCGACCCGGACAGCGTGTTGAACACGATGTTCGACGAGGATCACGACGAGCTGGTGCTGGTCAAGGAGATCCCGCTGTACTCAACGTGTGAGCACCATTTGGTGTCGTTCCACGGGGTGGCTCACGTGGGCTACATCCCGGGCAACGACGGCCGGGTCACCGGCCTGTCGAAGATCGCCCGGCTGGTCGATCTGTACTCCAAGCGGCCCCAGGTGCAGGAGCGACTCACCAGCCAGATCGCCGACGCGCTGGTGAAAAAGCTCAATCCGCGCGGCGTGATCGTCGTGGTGGAGGCCGAGCACCTGTGCATGGCGATGCGCGGGGTACGCAAGCCCGGAGCGATCACCACCACCTCGGCGGTGCGCGGACTGTTCAAGACCAACGCCGCTTCTCGAGCCGAAGCGCTCGACCTGATACTGCGTAAGTGAGTCTGGCGCCTGTGCAGGTAATGGGAGTCCTGAACGTCACTGACGATTCGTTCTCCGACGGCGGCCGCTATCTCGACCCCGACAAGGCCGTCTCGCAGGCCTTGGCCCTGATCGCCGACGGCGCCCACATCGTCGACGTCGGGGGAGAGTCGACCCGTCCCGGCGCCGCGCGGATCGATCCGCACGTCGAGACGTCCCGCGTTTTGCCCGTTGTGAAAGAGCTTGCGGCACAAGGCATCACGGTCAGTATCGATACCATGCACGCCGACGTCGCGCGGGCGGCGCTGTGCGCAGGAGCGCGGATCGTCAACGACGTGTCCGGCGGCCGCGCCGATCCCGCCATGGCGCCGCTGCTGGCCGAGGCGAAAGTGCCCTGGGTGCTGATGCATTGGCGATCGGTGTCGGCCGAGCGGCCGCACGCGGTGCCGCACTACCGGGACGTGGTCGCCGAGGTGCGCACCGAGCTGCTGGCCAGCGTCGACGCCGCGGTGACCGCCGGTGTCGACCCCGGTCGGCTGATGATCGATCCAGGGCTGGGCTTTGCCAAGACGGCACAACACAATTGGGCGCTGCTGCATGCCCTGCCGCAACTGGTCGCCACCGGCATCCCGGTGCTCCTGGGTGCATCGCGCAAACGATTCCTCGGTGCGTTGCTGGCCGGGTCCGACGGTTCGCCGCGACCGCCCGATGGGCGTGAGACGGCCACCGCGGTGGTTTCGGCGCTGGCCGCCCTGCATGGCGCTTGGGGGGTGCGCGTGCACGACGTACGCGCCACGGTCGATGCCCTCAAGGTCGTGGCGGCCTGGACCGACGGGTCGCACCCGGAACCGGCTGGCGACAATGGCTGATCGAATCGAGTTGCGCGGCTTGCAGATTCGCGGACAACACGGGGTTTTCGACCACGAGCGTGCCAACGGTCAGGACTTCGTCGTCGACATCACGGTGTGGATCGACCTCGTCGACGCCGCGGCCAGCGACGAACTGGCCGACACCTACGACTACGCCGCGCTGGCCCAGTTGGCCGCCGACGTGGTCGCCGGCCCCGCGCGCAATCTGATCGAAACCGTCGCAGCCCAGATCGCCGACCGGGTGATGGACGACGAACGCGTGCACGCCGCCGAGGTGGCGGTGCACAAGCCGCAGGCCCCGATCCCGCAGCAGTTCGCCGACGTCTCGGTGGTGGTGCGGCGATCGCGCCGCGGCGGCCGCGGTTCGGTGATCCCGGCGGGCGGGGCGCTATGACCCGCGTTGTGCTGTCCATCGGCTCCAATCTGGGCGACCGCCTGGCGCGGCTGCAATCGGTGGTCGACGGGCTGGCCGACGCGGTGCTTGCCGTGTCGCGGGTGTACGAGACCGACCCGTGGGGGCGGGTGGATCAGGCCCCGTTCCTCAACGCGGTGCTGATCGCCGACGACCCGGACTGCGACGGGCAGGGCTGGCTGCGGCGGGGGCAGGAGTTCGAGCGCGCGGCGGGCCGGGTGCGCGGCGAGCGATGGGGCCCGCGCACCCTCGACGTCGACCTGATCGCCTGCTACGGCCCAACCGAGGTGATCTCGCGGGAGAACAACCTGACGTTGCCGCATCCGCTGGCCCACCTGCGGGCGTTCGTGCTCATCCCATGGCTGGATGTCGACCCGGACGCTCGGCTGACGCTGGCCGACGGGCCGCAGCCGGTTGCCGGCCTGCTCGCCCAGCTGGAGGCCGCCGATCGGGACGGGGTGCGGCCGACCGGACTGACGTTGCGGCCCAATGGGGACCCGCCGGCCGGCCGGGGGCCGGCGAGCTGATGGGCCCTACCCGCAAGCGCGACTTGACCGCCGCGGTGGTCGCCGCCGCCGTCGTGGGGTATTTGCTGGTCAACGGCCTCTACCGGTGGTTTCCGCCGATCACGGTGTGGACCGGCCTGTCGCTGCTGGCGGTGGCGGTCGTCGAGGCGCTGTGGGCGCGCTATGTGCGGGCCAGGATCAGCGAGGGCGAAATCGGGTCGGGTCCGGGCTGGCTGCACCCGCTTGCGGTGGCGCGCAGCCTGATCGTCGCCAAGGCCTCTGCTTGGGTCGGCGCGTTGATGCTGGGCTGGTGGGTCGGCATCCTGGTGTACTTCCTGCCCCGCAAATCCTGGTTGCGGGCCGCCGCCGAGGACACCTCGGGGACCGTGGTGGCAGCCGTCAGCGCGCTGGCGCTGCTGATCGCCGCGCTGTGGCTGCAACACTGCTGCAAGTCGCCGCCGGATCAGACGGAACACGGCGAGGGTGCGGAAAGCTAGGCCCCGCCACGGATTGCCCCGGTGGGCGGGCGGTTGACCCCCGCGACCCCGCGGATAACCCGCGCGAGAATCGCCGAAGGCGCGCGACACGCGGATTGACCTCGCACAGGTACTCTCAGGCCATGACCGTTCTGTCCCGCGGCGCCCGGGTCCGGCGCGGCGGCCGCAGGCCGGGGTGGGTGCTCTTGACGGCGTTGCTGGTCCTCGCGATGGGGGCCAGCTCCGCATTGGTTTTCACCAATCGGGTGGAACTTCTCAAGCTCGCTGTAATCCTGGCGCTGTGGGCCGCAGTCGCCGGCGCCTTCGTTTCCGTGCTTTATCGCCGCCAAAGCGACGCCGATCAGTCCCGGGTCCGCGACCTCAAGCTGGTTTACGACCTTCAGCTGGACCGGGAGATCTCGGCCCGGCGTGAATACGAGCTGACGGTCGAGTCGCAGCTGCGCCGCGAGCTGGCCTCCGAGTTGCGCGCTCAGGCCGCCGACGATCTGGCCGAGTTGCGCGCGGAGCTTTCCGCCCTGCGGACCAGCCTGGAAATCCTGTTCGACACCGACCTGGCGCACCGGCCAGCCCTCGGCGGCACGCCGGACGCCGAGCCGCAACCGGAGCGCGCGTACAGCGAGTGGGATCGCAACGGCGAGAATCCCCGAGACACTCCGGTCGATTGGGTGTCCAGCGACCGCGTGACGTCGGTGCCGCAGGGCAGCCGCACCGATGACGCCATCATCGACGTCCCCGAGGAACCGCTGGTCCCCCCGCGGCAGCAGCCGTCGCCGCACCGCCGGGAGCGGGTGCCAAACCAGTACGAGCCGGCGCCGGATCCCGCGTACGCCCAGGACCCGGCCTACGCCGAGGACACCTCCCATGCGGGGCCGGCGGAGCCGCGATTCGAGCCGCGCCCCCAACCGCCGCCAGCCGCGGCTGCGGCGCAGTTCGCACCGGAGCCGCCGCCGGAGCCCCAACCGCAGCGCGAACCAGAACGAGCGCCGGAACCGCAACCACAGCCCCAGGCGCAGTGGCCGGGGCAGGGCTGGCAGCCGGTCGCCGCGGAAGGCCAGTGGTTGCCTCCCGGCGCGCCGGGGAGCAACTGGGCCGGCGCGGATTCCCGCGCGGAATCGTCCGGTGGGCGGCGGCGCGCCCGGCATTCGGGCGTCGACGAAGCCTGGGATGGACCGCCCGTCGAGCCCGTGCCGGCGCCGCAGTACGGCGACTCCGGCCGCCGCGCACGGTCTCGCCACTCGGCGGAGTACCGCGACTACGGGGTGAACAACTTCTCGCCGAACAACGAACCGTCGCCCGGACCTTCCGCCGCGCCGCCCCCGCCGGCCGCCGCGACGCCACCCCCGCCGCCGGCTCCCCCGATGCACCCCGGTCCATCCGCGGGCGCGCCACCGCCGCCGCGGCTGGCGCCGCCGCCGGCACCGGAGCAGGCGCCCAGGCACGGCGGTGACCCGCAGCAAGAGGATCCCGACGGCGCGGGAGATGGCAGCCCCACCGGGGGCCAATCGGTGGCCGATCTGCTGGCCCGCCTGCAGGTGCAGCCCTCCCAAGGCGGCCGGCGCCGCAGACGTGATTAGCCGACCTGGGAGCTTCCTCACATTGGGTAATGCCTGGTAATCGACTACAGTCGTAGTGACCGAACGGTACCCACCAGGTGGGACCGGAACGAACAAGATATCTGTGAGGTCGTCTGCGATGGTGCAGCTCGACGGTTTGCGCCCGGCTCGGCTCAAGGTGGGAATCATCTCGGCCGGCCGCGTGGGCACCGCTCTCGGTGTCGCGCTGGAGCGCGCGGACCACGTCGTGGTGGCGTGTAGCGCCATCTCCCATGCGTCGCGGCAACGCGCCCACCGCCGGCTGCCCGATACACCCGTGGCACCACCGCCCGAGGTGGCCGCCGGTGCCGAGCTGTTGCTGCTCGCGGTCCCGGACAGCGAACTCGCCGGCCTGATATCGGGGCTGGCCGCTACATCTGCGGTACGGCCCGGAACCATCGTGGTCCACACGTCCGGCGCCAACGGGATCGGCATTCTCGAGCCGCTTGCCCAGCACGGCTGCATCCCGCTCGCGATCCACCCGGCGATGACCTTCACCGGCTCGGATGAAGACATCAGCCGGCTGGCCGATTCCTGCTTCGGCGTCACCGCGGCCGACGACATCGGATATGCGATCGGGCAATCGCTGGTGCTGGAGATGGGCGGCGAACCGTTCTGCGTCGCCGACCAGGCCCGCGTCCTGTACCACGCAGCCCTCGCCCACGCAGGCAACCACATCGTGACCGTGCTCGCCGACGCGCTCGACGCGCTGCGCGCGGCACTGCGCGGCAGCGAACTGCTCGGCCAACAGACCGTCGACGATCAACCGGGCGGCATCGCCGAACGCGTCATCGGACCGCTGGCCAGGGCGGCGCTGGAGAACACCCTGCGACGCGGACAGGCGGCCCTCACCGGTCCGGTCGCACGCGGTGACGCTGCCGCCGTCGCGGCGCATCTGTCCGCGCTGGGGGAGGTCGGGCCCGAGCTCGCGCAGGCGTACCGGGTGAACGCCCTGCGGACCGCCCAGCGCGCGCACGCCCCCAAAGACGTCGTGGAGGTGCTGGCGCCATGAGTCCCGGCAAGCCTCCGGCCTTCACGGCGGGCGAACTCAACGTCTATGCCGCGCCGCGCGATGTCGCCGACGTCAGCCGCGCCCTGCGCCACACCGGGCGCCGGGTGATGTTGGTGCCCACCATGGGTGCGCTGCACGACGGACACCTGGCGTTGGTGCGCGCGGCCAAGCGGGTGCCCGGCGCGGTGGTGGTGGTGTCGATCTTCGTCAACCCGCTGCAATTCGGCGCCGGCGAAGACCTCGACGCCTACCCGCGGACCCTGGACGACGACGTCGCACTGCTGCGGGCCGAGGGCGTCGAAATCGTGTTCACCCCGACTGCCGCCGCGATGTATCCCGACGGTCTGCGCACCACCGTGCAGCCGGGGCCGCTGGCCGCCGAGCTGGAGGGCGCTGTCCGGCCGACCCATTTCGCGGGAATGCTCACCGTCGTGTGCAAGCTGCTGCAGATCGTGCGGCCGGACCGAATCTTCTTCGGGGAGAAGGATTATCAGCAGCTGGTGCTGGTCCGTCAGATGGTCGCCGACCTCAACATCGACGCGCAGGTGATCGGCGTGCCGACGGTCCGGGAATCCGACGGACTGGCGATGTCGTCGCGCAACCGCTACCTGGACCCCACGCAACGCGAACTGGCCGTGACGCTTTCGGCCGCGCTGACGGCCGGTGCGCACGCCGCGCACGACGGCGGGGCGGCCGCGCTGGCCGCGGCGCGCGCGGTGCTGGACGCCGTACCGGACCTCACCGTGGACTACCTCGAACTGCGCGACGCCGGCCTGGGCCCGGCGCCCGCCCACGGTTCGGCCCGGCTGCTGGTCGCGGCCCGGCTGGGCACCACCAGGCTGCTGGACAACATCGAGATGCAGATCGAAACACCCGCCGGCACCGCTGGGCCGGACGGACACCACGAATACGCCCAATCACCTTGGAGGAACTGATGCTACGGACGATGCTCAAGTCGAAGATCCACCGGGCCACCGTCACGCAGGCCGACCTGCACTACGTCGGCTCGGTGACCATCGACGCCGATCTGATGGACGCCGCGGACCTGCTCGAGGGCGAACAGGTCACCATCGTCGACGTCGACAACGGCGCCCGTCTGGTCACCTACGCCATCACCGGAGAGCGCGGCAGCGGTGTGATCGGAATCAATGGTGCCGCAGCGCATCTCGTCCACCCGGGCGACCTGGTTATCCTGATCGCCTACGGGACGATGGAGGACGCCGAGGCGCGTTCCTACCGGCCGCGCATCGTGTTCGTCGACGCCGGCAACAAGCAGATCGACCTGGGCAGCGATCCGGCGTTCGTGCCCGACGACGCGGCCGAGCTGCTCAATCCCCGGATCGTTGCGCGGTAGCCGTGCTGCTGGCGATCGACGTCCGTAACACCCACACCGTCGTCGGGCTGATCTCGGGCTCCAAAGAGCACGCAAACGTCGTGCAGCAATGGCGGATCCGCACCGAAGCGGAGATCACCGCCGACGAATTGGCGCTGACCATCGACGGTCTCATCGGCGACGATTCGGAGCGGCTCACCGGCGCCGCGGCGCTCTCGACCGTCCCCTCGGTGCTGCACGAGGTGCGGCTGATGCTCGATCAGTACTGGCCGTCGGTGCCGCACGTGCTGATCGAGCCCGGGGTGCGCACCGGCATCCCGCTGCTCGTCGACAATCCCAAGGAAGTCGGCGCCGACCGAATCGTCAACTGCCTGGCCGCTTTTCACCGGTTCAACGCGCCCGCGATCGTCATCGACTTCGGATCCTCGATCTGTGTGGACGTCGTGTCGGCCAAAGGCGAATTCCTCGGCGGCGCGATCGCGCCGGGATTGCAGGTGTCCTCCGACGCCGCCGCGGCCCGCTCGGCGGCCCTGCGCCGGGTGGAGTTGACCCGGCCCCGCTCGGTGGTGGGCAAGAACACCGTCGAGTGCATGCAGGCGGGGGCCGTCTTCGGTTTCGCCGGTCTGGTCGACGGCTTGGTGGGGCGCATCCGCGAGGACGTGGACGGCTTTGCCGGCGACGACGTCGCGATCGTCGCCACCGGCCACACCGCGCCGCTGCTGCTGCCCGAATTGCAGACCGTCGCCCACTACGACCAGCACTTGACCCTGCACGGCCTGCGGCTGATCTTCGAGCGCAACCGCGACGCCCAGCGCGGCCGGCTGAAGACGGCACGCTGACCCACGCGCCCTGGGCCCCGCAAAGCCGTCGGCGCACCCGCAAAGCGCAGTCCTTTAAGCTGGCACGTCGTGAGTGCCGACGACCTAGACATTCCCGAGCAGTACCGAATTCGCCGCGATAAGCGCGCTCGGCTGCTCGCCGAGGGGCACGACCCCTACCCGGTCGCCGTCGAACGCACCCACACGCTGGCTCAGGTCCGCGCCGCCCACCCCGACCTACCAGTCGACGCCGCGACCGATGACGTCGTCGGCGTGGCCGGCCGGGTGATCTTCGCCCGCAACTCCGGCAAACTCTGCTTCGCCACGCTGCAAGAGGGCGACGGCACCAGCCTGCAGGTGATGATCAGCCTCGACAAGGTCGGCCGGCAATCCCTCGACGCCTGGAAGGCCGACGTCGACCTCGGTGACATCGTCTACGTGCACGGCAACGTGATCAGCTCACGGCGCGGCGAATTGTCGGTGCTGGCCGACTCCTGGCAGATGGCGTCCAAGTCGCTGCGTCCGCTGCCGGTCGCGCACAAGGACATGAGCGAGGAGGCGCGCGTCCGGCAGCGCTACGTCGACCTGATCGTGCGCCCACAGGCGCGCACGGTGGCGAGGCAGCGGATCGCCGTCATCCGCGCGATACGCAACGCTTTGGAGCGCCGCGGGTTCCTCGAAGTCGAAACCCCGATGTTGCAGACGCTGGCCGGTGGGGCGGCCGCGCGGCCGTTCATCACGCATTCCAATGCACTGGACATCGATCTCTACTTGAGGATCGCGCCCGAACTGTTCCTGAAGCGCTGCGTCGTCGGTGGTTTCGACCGGGTTTTCGAACTAAATCGAGTGTTTCGAAACGAAGGTGCGGATTCCACGCATTCTCCGGAATTCTCCATGCTGGAGACCTACCAGGCGTACGGAACCTATGACGATTCGGCAGTAGTGACGCGTGAGCTTATTCAAGAGGTCGCCGATGAGGCCATCGGAACCCGACAACTCCCGCTTCCCGACGGCAGCGTCTACGACATAGACGGAGAATGGGCTTCCATACAAATGTACCCGTCATTGTCTGCGGCACTCGGCGAGGAGATCACGCCTGCGACGCCGGTCGAACAGTTGCTCGGAATCGCCGATCGGCTCGGCGTCGAGATTCCCGCCGACCGCGGCTACGGACACGGAAAGATCGTCGAGGAACTGTGGGAGCACACCGTGGGCAACGCGCTCGTCGCTCCGACCTTTGTGCGGAATTTCCCGGTCGAGACAACGCCTTTGACGCGCCAGCACCGTAGCATCGCGGGCGTCACCGAGAAGTGGGATCTTTATCTGCGTGGAGTCGAATTGGCCACCGGATATTCCGAATTGAACGATCCCGTCGTGCAGCGTGAGAGGTTCGCCGCGCAGGCGCGCGCGGCCGCCGCGGGCGACGATGAGGCCATGGTGCTCGACGAAGATTTTCTCGCCGCGCTCGAGTATGCGATGCCGCCGTGCACCGGAACGGGAATGGGCGTCGACAGGTTGTTGATGACTTTGACTGGTCTGTCAATTCGAGAGACAGTTTTGTTCCCGATTGTTCGGCCCCAGTCGTAGTTGAAACTATCAATGTGCGGCTTCCGTACAGATTGAGTATGCTTCCCTGTTATGGCACATTGGTGACCCGGGGAGGTTTGATCCGATCTGCTAGTAACTGTTCAGGACGAAATGCGAGGATAAGCCAATGGCCAAAAAAGTGACCGTCACCCTGGTCGATGATTTCGACGGTGCCGGCGCAGCCGACGAAACGGTGGAATTCGGACTTGACGGCGTGACCTACGAGATTGATCTTTCGTCCAAGAATGCCGCGAAACTGCGCAGCGATCTGAAGCAATGGGTGGAGGCCGGTCGCCGCGTCGGGGGCCGTCGCCGTGGCCGTTCCGGCTCGGGACGCGGCCGGGGGGCGATCGACCGTGAGCAGAGCGCGGCCATCCGCGAATGGGCCCGCCGGAACGGGCACAACGTGTCGACGCGGGGCCGCATCCCGGCCGACGTGATCGACGCGTTCCACGCAGCGACCTAGCAGTTCTCAAACCGGCGCCGGGGCTTGTGGGCCCGGGCGCCGGTTCGTCGTTTCGCTGGGCGCGAAACAATCGCCGGGCGGTCCGGGGAAACGAATTCGAACACCGCAACGTTTCCTCAGTTATGCCGGGCAACGCCGCAGGCACTCGCAGGTGAGATCGGCCTTGGATCGGCCCAGGAAAGACCGGGCGGGTCCGCAGCGCAGAACGCACGGCAAGGTTAGGCCCGCCGGCAAGCCGACCACTACAGTGGAGACAGGTACGCGATTCCGGCCACAGGGGTCCGGCAGGATTGCTCGAAGGGCCGCTAACTAGTTTGTACCGATGTTGAGGGAGAGCAGGTAACCCGATGTTTGAAAGATTTACCGACCGAGCACGGCGGGTCGTCGTCCTGGCGCAAGAAGAGGCCCGGATGCTCAACCACAACTACATCGGAACAGAGCACATCCTGCTGGGTTTGATCCACGAGGGCGAGGGTGTCGCGGCGAAGTCGCTGGAGTCGCTGGGCATCTCGCTGGAGGGCGTCCGCAGCCAGGTCGAGGAGATCATCGGCCAGGGCCAGCAGGCGCCGTCGGGACACATTCCGTTCACGCCCCGCGCCAAGAAGGTTCTCGAGCTGAGCCTGCGCGAGGCGCTGCAACTCGGTCACAACTACATCGGCACCGAGCACATTCTGCTGGGCCTGATCCGCGAGGGTGAGGGCGTGGCCGCCCAGGTGCTGGTGAAGCTGGGCGCCGAGTTGACGCGCGTGCGCCAGCAGGTCATCCAGCTGCTCAGCGGCTACCAGGGCAAGGAGTCCGCGGAGGCCGGCACCGGTGGCCGCGGCGGCGAGTCCGGCAGCCCGTCGACGTCGCTGGTGCTCGACCAGTTCGGCCGCAACCTGACGGCCGCCGCCATGGAAGGCAAGCTCGACCCGGTCATCGGCCGCGAGAAGGAAATCGAGCGGGTGATGCAGGTGCTGAGCCGGCGCACCAAGAACAACCCGGTGCTGATCGGCGAGCCCGGCGTCGGCAAGACCGCCGTCGTCGAGGGCCTGGCCCAGGCCATCGTGCACGGCCAGGTCCCCGAGACGCTGAAAGACAAGCAGCTCTACACGCTGGACCTGGGATCTTTGGTGGCGGGCAGCCGCTACCGCGGTGACTTCGAGGAACGCCTGAAGAAGGTTCTCAAGGAGATCAACACCCGCGGCGACATCATCCTGTTCATCGACGAGCTGCACACCCTGGTCGGTGCCGGCGCCGCCGAGGGCGCGATCGACGCCGCGAGCATCCTGAAGCCCAAGCTGGCCCGCGGCGAGCTGCAGACCATCGGTGCCACCACGCTCGACGAGTACCGCAAATACATCGAGAAGGACGCGGCGCTGGAGCGCCGGTTCCAGCCGGTGCAGGTCGGCGAGCCGACCGTGGAGCACACCATCGAGATCCTCAAAGGTCTGCGCGACCGTTACGAGGCGCACCACCGGGTGTCGATCACCGACGGCGCGATGGTGGCCGCGGCCACCCTGGCCGACCGGTACATTAACGACCGGTTCCTGCCCGACAAGGCGATCGACCTGATCGACGAGGCGGGCGCCCGGATGCGAATTCGGCGGATGACCGCGCCGCCAGACCTGCGCGAGTTCGACGAGAAGATCGCCGAGGCGCGCCGGGAGAAGGAATCGGCGATCGACGCCCAGGACTTCGAGAAGGCGGCCAGCCTGCGCGACCGCGAGAAGCAACTGGTCGGTCAGCGCGCCGAGCGCGAAAAGCAGTGGCGCTCAGGGGATCTCGACGTAGTCGCCGAGGTGGACGACAACGAGATCGCCGAGGTGCTGGGTAACTGGACCGGTATCCCGGTGTTCAAGCTCACCGAGGCCGAGACGACCCGGCTGCTGCGCATGGAGGACGAGCTGCACAAGCGGATCATCGGCCAGGAGGACGCCGTCAAGGCCGTCTCCAAGGCGATCCGCCGCACCCGGGCCGGGCTGAAAGACCCCAAGCGCCCGTCGGGTTCGTTCATCTTCGCCGGCCCGTCCGGTGTCGGTAAGACCGAGCTGTCCAAGGCACTGGCCAACTTCCTGTTCGGCGACGACGACGCGCTCATCCAGATCGACATGGGCGAGTTCCACGACCGGTTCACCGCGTCGCGGCTGTTCGGCGCGCCCCCCGGATACGTCGGGTACGAGGAGGGCGGCCAGCTCACCGAGAAGGTGCGGCGCAAGCCGTTCTCGGTGGTGCTGTTCGACGAGATCGAAAAGGCCCACCAGGAGATCTACAACAGCCTGTTGCAGGTCCTCGAGGACGGCCGGCTCACCGACGGCCAGGGTCGCACGGTCGACTTCAAGAACACCGTGCTGATTTTCACCTCGAACCTGGGCACCTCGGACATCTCGAAGCCGGTCGGCCTGGGCTTCACCCAGAGCGGCGGCGACAACAACTACGAGCGGATGAAGCAGAAGGTCAACGACGAGCTGAAGAAACACTTCCGCCCGGAGTTCCTCAACCGGATCGACGACATCATCGTCTTCCACCAGCTGACCAAGGACGAGATCATCCGGATGGTCGACCTGATGATCACCCGGGTGGCCACCCAGCTCAAGAGCAAGGACATGGCCCTCGAGCTGACCGACAAGGCCAAGGCGTTGCTGGCCAAGCGTGGCTTCGACCCGGTGCTGGGCGCTCGCCCGTTGCGGCGCACCATCCAGCGCGAGATCGAGGACCAGCTCTCCGAGAAGATCCTGTTCGAGGAGGTCGGTCCGGGCCAGGTCGTCACGGTCGACGTGGACAACTGGGACGGCGAAAGCGCCGGCGAGGACGCCACATTCACCTTCATCGGTACCCGCAAGCCGCCGGCCGAGCCGGACCTGGCTAAAGCCGGGGCGCACAGCGCCGCGGACCCGGGACCGGACGTCCAGTAGCGAAGAAGAGAAAACGGGCAGCGTGGCGATCGTGAGCGCGGCGCAGCCGCGCGAAGCGGGTCGCCACCATAGGACTGGTCGATCTCGGGCTACCGCCCGTTTTCGCTGCCCCCTACACTGACCGTTGTCATCGACGTGCAACGGAATCTGGTGAAAGTCCAGAACGGTCGCGCCACTGTCAACAGTCAGACCCGATGCTCGTCATACCCAGCGGGGACGCGTTATCCCCAGAAGGAGTCGATTGTGTCCCACCCGCAGCTGACCGGCAGCCGCACCCGCTCGGTCGATCTGTCCGCGGCCCGCGCCGCACTCTGGCTGGCGGCGACCGTCTTCCTCGCGTTGCTGGCGCTGTACTTCGTCGGCATCGACCAGGGGGCGGTCTCACTCTTCGGCAGCGATTCGCACGTGCACGAATTCGTGCACGACGCGCGGCACCTGCTCGGCTTCCCCTGCCACTGACCGCGTCTCGTGGAGAAACGCCTAATTGGCGGCGGTCTTCTTGCGGGAGCCGCTGGCGCGTTGCTGGCGTTCGTCTTCGCCCGCGTGTGCGCCGAGCCCGTCATCGCCCGCGCAATCGCCTTTGAAGACGGCCGCACCGACACCGAGAACGCCCACGGCGTGCACGAGCACGGCGCGGAGCTGTTCACCCGCGGCGTGCAATCGGGCCCCGGGCTGGGATTCGGTGTGCTGATCTTCGGCCTCGCCATGGGCGCGCTGTTCGCCGTGCTGTTCAGCGTCGTCTATGCGCGGGCGCAAGTTGTTCAGCCGCAGCGGCTTTCGCTGCTGTTGGCGGCAGGCGCATTCGGGGCGGTGTACCTGGTGCCCTTCGTGAAGTACCCGCCGAACCCGCCGGCCGTCGGGCAGGCCGACACGATCGGAGCGCGGACCGGCTGGTACCTGGTGATGGTGGTGCTGTCGGCGGTGCTGGCGATCGGCGCGGTATGGCTGGCGCGGCGGCTCGCAGCCCGGTTCGGCGCCTGGAACGCCGGACTGCTGGCGGCCGCAGCGTATCTGGTGGCGATCGTGGTGCTGGCGGTGCCGCTGCCGGCCGTCAACGAGACACCCGAACCGCTGCGCGACGCCGCGGGGTCGATCGTCTATCCGGGATTTCCGGCCGACGTCCTTTACGAGTTCAGGTTGCTGTCGCTGGCCACGCAGCTGGTGCTGTGGGCGGGCATCGGCCTGGTGTTCGCAACGATCAGCGGGCGGCTGCTTTCGGTGCGGACGCGGCAGGCGTCGAACATCGCGGCGTGACCGGAGTCGTTCGGCTGACGCTGGTCTCGCACGGCATGACGGACGCCATGGCGGGCGGGCGTTTTCCGGCAGACGAACCGCTGAACGCAATCGGCCGCCGCCAGGTCGAGGCGATCGACGACGTCGCCGCGCAGCGCCGGATGTCCGGACCGGAGCGGCGCACCCGGCAGACCGCGAAACTGCTTGGCCTGCAAGCCGAAACGGAGCCGCTATTGGCCGACCTCGACTGTGGGCGGTGGCGCGGCGAGGCGCTTGCGGCCCTGCCGCCGCACGACGTCGAGGCTTGGCTGAGCCAACCGGGCGCCGCGCCACACGGCGGTGAGTCGATCGCCGACCTGATCTCGCGGGCTTCGCAATGGCTGGAGTCGTTGACCGCCAACCCATTACGCACGGTAGCGGTGACGCACCCAGCGGTGATCCGGGCGGCGATCGTGGCGGCGCTGGACATCACGCCGGAATCGTTTTGGCGGATCGACGTCGAGCCGGCCGGCCGCGTCGTAATGCACTTCCGTGGCGACCGTTGGACTCTGCGGTTGTAGGCCTCAGCGCGGGGCGATCAGCGCGAACGCCTGCTTGGCGATCTTCAGCATCCAGCCGGTCACCGTCGGCCCGTGATCGCGGGGCCAGTTCAGCTGAAAGCTGACCACCCACGGCTGCTGCGTCTTGTCGACGGCATACCAGCTGAACGTCAGATCACCCGGCAGGCCACCAGCTTTCGCGCCGATGTACGGCCACACATTGTGGTCCAGCTGGATGCCCGCGACCGCGGAGAGGATCTCACGCACCGGCGCGGCCTTGCCGACCGCGTCGGCCTGCAGCGCCGCATGGACCCGACAGATGTCCTCGGCGTTGCCGTACCACTCCGCACCGTAGGAGGATGCCGGCGAATGGGCCCGCATCGGATCCGGGTCATACGGCGTGGAATTCGCCTGCTTCAGCAGTTGCGCGCGGACTTGCGGCGATCCGTGCTCCCATTGGCTGCGCAGGTCTGGCCGACCCCATCCGACGGAGAACAACTCGTACATGGTGGGGAACGGAGTCATGCTGGCCGGGTCGTGATGGCCGGTCGTGGCCAGCGCTTCGGAGATGGCGCGCGTTCCCATCTTCTCGATCAGCAGGTCGGTAGCCATGTTGTCACTGGTGGCGATCATCTTCTCGGCGGCGGTGCGTACCGAAACATGCGCTCCGGCAGGCAAAGCCAGCCCCGACGAGCCGACCGCCCGGCTCTTGTCGGTGACCGTCAGCTGGTCATCCCAGGCCACCGTCCCGTCCTTGATCGCGCCCGCCAGCGCGTGCAACACGTACAGCTTGAAAATCGATGCCAGCGGTAAGGATTCGTGTGTGTTGGTGCCCGCCACCGGATCGCAACGCCCGTCGTCGACCTTGGCGACCTGATAGGAGTAGCGCGCACCGGTCTTGCTCAGCACCGCGTCGATGTCGTGCCACGAGCTGATGGTGGGCGCCTGGGTCTCGAGGTCGAAATGGTCCACCGAACCGGCGTCGTCGGTGTGAATCCGGATGTCTTGCCGGGCGCCGTAGGACGAGGTCAGGTGCAGGGTCGCCACGCTCGCGCCGAGGTCGACGCCGTTGAGCGTGAACGGCCGGTCCCACCACAGCGCCTCCATGGTGGTTTGAACCGACTCGACCTTGTCGGGCGCGGCGAGGGTGCCGACCCCGACCGGGCCGATCGGCCAGTCCGAGTTGAGCATGTCCAACGTCTGCTGGGCCCGGATGCCGGGCGGGGTGCGGGTGTCGATCTGTCGTCCCGGATTCGCCGCGTTCGCTTGCGGGGACGGGTTAGGGGCGCAACCGGGCGCCGAGGTCAACACCAACGCGGCGGCCGCGCTCAGCACCCACGCGCGGCGCCTGGCCGACAGCCCGCTAGCCAGCCTGCTTGTTGCCGGCAACGTCCATCACAACCTCGAATTCCAGCAGCGAGGCGCCGGTCGCCACCGGCTTCGCGCGCTCGCCGGAGTGCGCCTCGATGGCGGGCCCCTGCGCCCACGCCTGGAATGCCTCTTCGGACTCCCACTGGGTCACCACGAAGTAGCGGTTCTCGCCCTTGATCGGGCGGAGCAGCTGAAAGCCGAGGAAGCCGGGCTGGTTGTCGACGGCGTGCGCCCGGTGGGCGAACCGCTTCTCCAGTTCCGGGCCGGCGTCGGCGGGTACTTCGATTGCGTTGATCTTCACCACTGGCGACATGCCCGCTAGGCTACCTCGCCCATCCCCGTGCCCGGGCCGTGGGCGGTGCACGCAAGATGGTGCTATGCCCAGCCAGCTGTTGACTTGCCACGGGGGAGACGGCGAACCGCTGGTGCTGGTGCACGGCCTGATGGGACGGGGAACCACCTGGCCGCGGCAGCTGCCCTGGCTGACCCGGCTGGGCACTGTCTACACCTACGACGCGCCGTGGCATCGGGGCCGCGACGTCGAAGATCCGCACCCGATCAGCACCGAACGGTTTGTGGCCGACCTCGCCGACGCGGTGGGCACGCTGGAGGCGCCCGTCCGGGTGGTCGGGCATTCGATGGGCGCCCTGCACGCGTGGTGTTTGGCCGCCGATCGACCCGAACTGGTTACCGCCCTGGTGCTCGAGGACATGGCGCCGGACTTCCGCGGCCGCACCACCGGCCCCTGGGAACCCTGGCTGCACGCCCTTCCGGTCGAATTCGGCTCCGCCGAGCGGGTTTTCGCCGAATTCGGACCGGTCGCCGGCCAATACTTCCTGGAGGCCTTCGACCGCACCGAAACCGGTTGGCGGCTGCACGGTCACACCGCGCGGTGGATCGAGATCGCCGCCGAGTGGGGCACCCGGGACTACTGGGCGCAGTGGCGCGCGGTGCGTTGCCCCGCGCTGCTGATCGAGGCCGGCAATTCGGTAACCCCGCCCGGGCAGATGCGGGAGATGGCCGAAACAGGCTTAGCTACAACGTATTTGAAGGTCCCGGAAGCCGGTCACCTGGTTCACGACGAGGCGCCCCAGCTCTACCGCGAGGCCGTCGAGTCATTCCTCGCCGGCTAGGGCGAACCGGCCGTCGCGCGTCTGCGTCACCAAGCCGTCGGCCAGCAGCGAATACAGCGCCCGGTCGCGCTGTGCGGTGTCGGTCAGCCACGCTACGTCCAGGTCGGCGCGGGTCACCGGAGAGTCGTTGGCGCGCAACACATCCATCAGCCGCCCGCGGACCTGACGGTCGGTCCCGGCGTAGGCCTGAACGCGGCGCGCCGGGCCCTGCGCGGGCGGATAACCGGCGTGCCGCCACGCGCACCGGCCCAGCGGGCACAGCCCGCAGCGCGGCGCGCGCGCCGTACACACCGTCGCGCCCAGTTCCATCAGCGCGACGGAGAACTTCGGTGCCGTTCCGTCCTCGGGCAGCAGCGCCGACACGTCGGCGTGGTCGCGGGTCGCCGACGGCGCGCCCGCGTCGGCCAGGCCGTGCACCACCCGCGCCACCACCCGGCGCACGTTGGTGTCCACCACCGGAACAGGCTGTCCGTAGGCGAAGCAGGCGACGGCGCGGGCGGTGTAGCTGCCGACACCGGGCAGCGTCAGCAGGGTGTCGACGTCGTCGGGCACGACGTCGTCGTGCTCGCGCGCGACCGCGATGGCGCACTCGTGTAACCGCTTGGCCCGCCGCGGGTAGCCCAGCTTGCCCCAGGCGCGCAACACGTCGGCGGCGCTGGCCGCGGCGGTGGCCGACGCGGTGGGCCAGCGCCGCACCCAATCCGACCAGATCGGCAGCACCCGGGACACCGGGGTCTGCTGCAGCATGAACTCGCTGACCAGGATCTGCCAGGCGCTCACCCCGGGCTCGCGCCAGGGCAGGTCGCGGCGCGAGCTGTCGTACCAGGCGACAAGATTGGTGGCTGATATGAATTCCGGGCCCGTCAGACCCGTCACCTCCGCTTGCGGCACAATCTCTGCCATGCCTAACACCAGTCCGGTAACCGCTTGGAAGTCACTCAAGGAGGGTAACGAGCGATTCGTCGCCGGTAAGCCGCAGCATCCCAGCCAAAGTGTTGAGCATCGCGCCAGCCTGGCCGCCGGTCAGAGCCCGACCGCGGTCGTGTTCGGCTGCTCGGATAGCCGGGTCGCCGCCGAGCTCATCTTCGATCAGGGCCTGGGCGACATGTTCGTGGTGCGCACCGCCGGGCAGGCCATCGACACCGCGGTCTTGGGTTCCATCGAGTTCGCGGTGAGCGTGCTCAACGTGCCCCTCATCGTCGTCCTGGGTCACGACAGCTGTGGCGCGATCAAGGCCGCCCTGGGCGCCATCGACGAGGGATCCATCCCCGGCGGTTTCGTGCGCGACGTGGTGGAGCGGGTGGCGCCGTCGATCCTGATGGGCCGCCGCGACGGCCTGAGCCGCGTCGAGGAGTTCGTGGAACGACACGTCCGCGAAACCGTTGCGCAGCTCGTGTCGCGGTCCACGGCGATCGCCGAGCGCATCGCCGATGGCACGGTGGGCGTGGCCGGTGTCACCTACCACCTCGCCGACGGCCGGGCGGCGTTGTGCGACCACGTCGGCGACATAGGCGCCTGACAGGCGACCAATAGTCCACGCGCTCGGCCGCCACTACACGGCGGTTGGCCGGCAAACCCGGCGACACGCCGAGGCGGGTCAACCGAATCGGCGTGACCTGGGCCTACGCTGCGAACGTGCTCGATCTGGAACCGCGTGGCCCGCTACCCACCGAGATCTATTGGCGGCGCAGAGGCCTGGCCATTGGTATCGCGGTCGTCGTGATCGGGATCGTGGCCGCAGTCGTCATCGCATTCATGGGGCATAACGCGGGAGCCAAGCCCGCCAACGCCGACAAGGCCACCGCCGCTCAGAACAAGCCGGTAGCGCCCGCGCCGCAGGCGCCCCCACCGGCGGGACCCGAGGGTCCCGCTCCGGTGGTGCCGCCGGCGCAGGGCCAGAACCCCGAGACCCCCACTCCCACCGCCGCGGTGCAGCCGCCGCCGATTCTGAAGGAAGGCGACGACTGCCCCGATTCGACGTTGGCGGTCAAGGGTCTGACCAACGCGCCGCAGTACTTCATCGGTGACCAGCCGAAGTTCACCATGGTCGTCACCAATATCGGGCTGGTGGCCTGCAAGCGCGACGTCGGCGCCGCGGTGCTGGCCGCCTACGTCTATTCGCTGGACAACAAGCGGCTGTGGTCGAACCTGGACTGCGCCCCGTCCAACGAGACGCTGATCAAGACCTTCACGCCGGGTGAGCAGGTCACCACCGCGGTGACGTGGACGGGGATGGGTTCGGCCCCGCATTGCCCGCTGCCGCGGCCGGCGATCGGGCCCGGCACCTACAACTTGGTCGTGCAGCTCGGCAATCTGCGCTCGATGCCGGTTCCGTTCATCCTGAACCAGCCGCCCCCGCCGCCGGGTCCGGTGCCCGGACCGGGCCAGCCGGGCGCCGTGCCGCCGCCGGAGGCGCCGCCGATGCCCGCGCCGCCGGCCGGCTGAAGCGAACACTAATCAGCGCGCACCTAGTTCAATGAGTCGGTGATCGTCGACTCGGCGAGTTGCGACAGCCCTTCTCGCACATGGCGCGCCCACATCGCGCCGATGCCGTCGACCGATTGCAGGTCGTTGGCGCTGGCCGCCAGCACGTTCTGCAGCGTCCCGAACGAGCGAACCAGTAGGTCGGCATGGGCGAACTGCAGCCGGGGAATGCCGGCGAGCGCGCGATAACCGCGCGGGCTGACCGCCGAATCCTGCGCCTCGGTGGTCGACGGGTACCCGAAAACCTTTGCCAGGATGGTGAAGTCGAGCAGCTCGGTGTCCGACAGCGCGTCCAGTTCGTCGAGCGTGGCCGTCACCGGCGCCTCGGACAGCGGCTCCGGGCTGGCGTGATAGTCGCGCACGATCAGTTCGCGGGCATCCTCGTTGCCGCCCAGCAGCTCGTCGAGCTGCAGCCGCAGTTGGCGCCCGTCGGTGCCGAGTTCCACCGCGTCGTTGTCGATCACCTCACCGATGCGGCGGACCAGCTCGAGCCGCTGCACCACCGTCAAGACGTCACGCAACGTGACGAAGTCCTCGATCTCGGCGCGCGACAGCTGCCTGCTGACCTCGTCGAGCCGGATCTTGTAGCGCTCGAGGGTGGCGATGGCCTGGTTGGCCCGCGACAGGATGGTCGCCGAGTCGGCGACCACGTGGCGCTCCCCGCCCACGTACACGGTCACGATGTTCATCGAGTGGCTCACCGAGATCACCGGGTAGCCGGTCTGGATCGCGGCCCGTTCCGCGGAGCGGTGCCGGGTTCCCGATTCATCGGTCGCGATCGACGGGTCGGGAACCAGCTGCACGTTGGCCCGCACGATGCGGCTGCCGTCGGTGGACAGCACCACGGCGCCGTCCATCTTCGCCAGCTCGCGCAGCCGGGTGGGGGCGTAGCGGACGTCCAGGGCGAACCCGCCGTCACAGATGGCCTCGACGGCCTCGTCGTTGCCGAGCACGATCAGGGCGCCGGTACGCCCACGCAGGATGCGTTCCAGGCCGTCACGCAGCCCGGTGCCTGGAGCCAGGCGGGCGACGGTCTCACGCAGCGTCGGACGGGTCACAAAAGGTCATTCTTCAGGCCGAAAGCGCCATGCGTCTAGCGATCGCAAGTTTGCGGGCGGGCCACCGCGGTGGCCGGCGATGTCGATCATGTGCTCCAGCGCCGCCACGATGGTGGGCGCGCGGAGCGCCCGCATGCCGTTCGGCACGATCTCGCGCCGCGGATCGTCCCCGTCCGGGATGAGCGCGATGGAAAACCCCTGGCGCGCGGCCTCGGACAGGCGCCGCTCCATGCCGCTGACCCGCCGGAGGTCGCCGGCCAATCCCACTTCGCCGATCATCACCGCCGTGGTGGGCAGCGGCAGGTCCGCCAGCGCCGAGGCCAGCGCGACCGCGACCGCCAGGTCCGACGACGGGTCGGTCAGCCGCATGCCGCCGACCGTGGACAGGTAGATGTCGTTGGCGGCGACGGGCAACCTGGCGTGCTTTTCCAGCACCGCGGTGATCATCGCGGCCCGCGATTGGTCGATGCCGCTGACGGCGCGGCGCGGCGAGCCGCCCGCCGGCGTGGCGAGCAGCGCCTGCACCTCCCCGATGAGCGGGCGCTTCCCGTCGAGGGTCACCGTGATCGCGGTCCCGGGAACCGGCGCCGGGCGCTGATCGAGGAACAGGTTCGACGGGTCGGCGACGCCCTCGATTCCGTTGTCGTGCAACAGGAAACACCCGACCTCGTCGGCGGCCCCAAACCTGTTCTTGATCCCCCGGACCATGCGCAGCGAGCCGTTGCGGTCGCCCTCGAAGTGCAGCACCACATCGACCAGATGCTCCAACGAACGGGGCCCGGCGATGGCTCCGTCCTTGGTGACATGCCCGACCAGGATCAGCGCGACCCCGTTGGATTTGGCCGCCGCGGTCAGCGCTGACGTCACGGCGCGCACCTGCGTGACGCCCCCGGCCACGCCGTCGGCCTCGGTGGTCGACATGGTCTGCACCGAGTCGACGATCACCAGCGCGGGCTTGACCGTGGCGATGTGCTCGAGCACGGCGTGCAGATTCGATTCGGCGGCCAGATAAATTTCGTCGCTGCCACAGCCGATGCGGTCGGCGCGCAGCCGGATCTGGCCCGCGGACTCCTCGCCCGAGATGTACAGCGCACGGCGGCCGGATCGCGCCCAGCGATGGGCGACCTCGAGGAGCAGCGTCGACTTACCCACGCCCGGATCGCCGGCCAGCAGGGTGACCGAGCCGGGCACCACGCCGCCGCCGAGCACCCGGTCGAGTTCGCCTACCCCCGTGCTGCGGTGCCGGCTGGCGTTGGGCTCGACCGACGTGATGGGCACCGCCGGCGACGCCGTCGCCAGTCCGCTGCGCCGGCCGGCGACCGCACTGAGAATCGGAACCTCGTCAACGGTGCCCCAGGTGCCGCACTCCAGGCAGCGGCCGACCCACTTCGCGGTGACATGCCGGCATTCCGAACACCGGTATTGGGAGCGCGCTGTTGCCACGCCATGACGGTATCGAGCCGCTACGACAAGCCCGCGTCACGACAGGCGGTTACCCCGCTTGGTTTTGCTGCGGCGGCTTCAGCCCGGCCGAAATCGGCACGGCCACGGTGGCCTGCCCGGCCTTCTCGAAGTTGAAGGTGAAGTTGTAGAGGAGGCCGTTGGAGATGGGCTTGGCCAGGTTGACCGTCGCCTTGGCCGCCGCGGTGTTGGAACCGATCGGACCGGGTGCCACCTTCTCGCCCTCCGGCGTGCCGATGAACAGCGACCCGCCGGCGGGCAGTCGAGCGTCGCCGCTGACCGTCACCGTGCCGATGTCGCTGGTGATGCCGACCAGCCTGTCGGCGGTAGTGGCCGACTGGTTGACGGCCACCAGCACCAGGTCCACGGTCCGGCCCGGCTGCAGGTAGTCGCCGGTTTGGCTGGCCTGGATCCGGATGTCGCGCAGCGCCACGTTGTTGAATGTGACCTTGTTGCCGTTGATGGCCGGCTCCTGGACCGCCATCTGCGAGACCTGACCGGCTCCGCAACCGCTGAGCAGAGCGGCCAGAACGGCCATCGCGCCGGCGACGGCGAGCGCGGGGAGGCCGAGGCGGATCTTGAAGCGGTTCACTCTCTCAAGCCTCCTGCTGAGCCGGTTCGACTAATGCAACTATGCACAGTAGTAGCAAGGTCTCGCGCGCGATAGCGCGGGGCGCCAGACCTGCGCAGGAGCGCCGCAGGAGCTGATTTCAAGCCCGCCGCGGGGCTGCCCCGGGGGCGTTGGTAATGTGCTGCACTGCACGACTTGATCCCCATGTCAACCCCTAATCTTCGCGTGTTGTGCCCCTGACCTGCATCGTTGCTTCGCGCGTAGTTAGGTGGCCGTGTTAGGATGAAGTAACGAAAGGGGCTCGAATCAGATGATCTTCAAGGTCGGCGACACCGTTGTTTACCCGCATCACGGTGCTGCGTTAGTCGAGGCGATCGAAACCCGCACCATCAAAGGGGAGCAAAAAGAGTATCTCGTCTTGAAGGTGGCGCAGGGTGACCTGACCGTTCGAGTTCCCGCTGACAACGCCGAGTACGTCGGTGTTCGCGACGTCGTCGGACAGGAGGGCCTCGACAAGGTCTTCCAGGTGCTGCGCGCCCCGCACACCGAAGAGCCGACGAACTGGTCACGCCGCTACAAGGCCAACCTCGAAAAGCTTGCTTCCGGCGATGTCAACAAGGTCGCCGAGGTAGTCCGCGACCTGTGGCGTCGCGACCAGGAGCGTGGTCTGTCGGCCGGCGAGAAGCGGATGCTGGCCAAGGCCCGCCAGATTCTGGTCGGTGAATTGGCGCTGGCCGAGAGCACCGACGACGCCAAGGCGGAGACCATCCTCGACGAGGTTCTGGCCGCCGCTTCCTGAAGGTCCTGACACTTCGTTGGTCCCGGAGACGGGGTTGGCCCCGGAGACGGGCACCTCGGGCAAAGTAGTCGCTGTCGTTCCCGCCGCAGGGTCGGGTGAACGGCTGGCCGCCGGAATTCCCAAGGCATTCTGTCTGGTCGACGGGCGCACGCTGCTACAGCGCGCCGTCGCCGGCTTGCTGGAATCCGGCGTCGTCGATCACGTCGTGGTGGCCGTCCCCGCCGACCGGATCGACGAGGCCAGGCGGCTCCTGGGTGATCACGTCGGCGCTGGACGGGTCACCGCCGTCGCGGGCGGCCCCGACCGCACCGAATCCGTCAGCCTGGCCCTGGCGGCCCTGCCCGCGGCGTCTGAGTTCGTGCTGGTGCACGACGCCGCGCGGGCGCTGACGCCCCCGACGCTGATCACCCGCGTGGTGGCGGCGCTGCGGGCCGGTCACGACGCTGTGGTGCCCGCGTTGCGTCTGCATGACACCATCAAGGCCGTGGACGCCAACGGGGTGGTCCTGGGGACGCCGGAGCGCGCCGGGCTGCGCGCCGTGCAGACTCCGCAGGGCTTCGCGGCCGACCTGCTGTCGCGTGCCTACCGCGCCGGGGCCGGGATGCCGGGTTTCACCGATGACGCGTCGCTGGTCGAGCATGTCGGCGGCCAGGTCCAGGTCGTCGAGGGCGATCCGCTGGCATTCAAGATCACCACGCAGCTCGATCTCTTGCTGGCCGAGACCGTGGTGCGCGGGTGAACGGGCCGGATCCCTTTCCCAGGGTGGGGCTCGGCGTCGACGTACACCCGATCGAATCCGGCCGCCCGTGCTGGCTGCTGGGCCTGCTTTTCGCCGACGCCGACGGCTGTGCCGGACATTCCGACGGCGACGTCGCGGCGCACGCGCTGTGCGACGCGGTGTTGTCGGCGGCCGGGATGGGCGACGTGGGCGCGGTGTTCGGGGTCGACGATCCGCGCTGGCAGGGCGTCAGTGGCGCCGACATGCTGCGCCACGTCGCGGAGCTGACCGCGCACCACGGTTTCCGGATCGGCAACGCGGCGGTGCAGGTCGTCGGGAACCGGCCGAAGGTCGGTCCACGCCGCGATGAGGCGCAGCGGGTGCTGTCGGAATTGCTGGGCGCGCCGGTCTCGGTGTCGGCGACGACGACCGACGGGTTGGGGCTGACCGGACGTGGCGAGGGTCTGGCCGCGATCGCCACCGCGCTGGTGATCGCCACCGGGTAAGCCCGCGCAGCGCCGGGCGCCTGGGAAGCACCCGGTAAGCTGGCACGTCGTGACCGATCGCGCCCGCTTGCGGCTACACGACACGGCGGCCGGTGCCGTGCGTGACTTCGTTCCGCTGCGCGAGGGTCACGTCTCCATCTACCTGTGCGGCGCCACCGTCCAGGGCCTGCCGCACATCGGCCATGTCCGCAGCGGGGTGGCCTTCGACATCCTGCGTCGATGGCTGATCGCCCGCGGCTGCGACGTCGCGTTCATCCGCAACGTCACCGACATCGAGGACAAGATCTTGGCCAAGGCGGCCGCCGCGGGTCGGCCGTGGTGGGAGTGGGCTGCCACCTACGAACGCGCCTTCAGCGCCGCCTACGACGCGCTGGACGTGCTGCCGCCGTCGGCCGAGCCGCGAGCCACCGGGCACATCACCCAGATGGTCGAACTAATGGAACGGCTGATCGAAACCGATCACGCCTACGCCGCCGGGGGCGACGTCTACTTCAACGTGCTCAGCTATCCCGAATACGGGCAGCTGTCCGGCCACAAGATCGATGACGTCCATCAGGGCGAGGGGGTCGCCACCTGCAAGCGTGACCAGCGCGACTTCACGCTGTGGAAGGGCGAAAAGCCCGGCGAGCCGTCATGGCCGTCGCCGTGGGGGCGGGGGCGCCCGGGCTGGCACCTGGAATGTTCCGCGATGGCCCGCACCTATCTCGGGCCGGAATTCGACATCCATTGCGGTGGAATGGATTTGGTCTTTCCGCATCACGAGAACGAGATCGCCCAGAGCCGCGCCGCCGGCGACGGATTCGCGCGCTACTGGCTGCACAACGGCTGGGTGACGATGGGCGGCGAGAAGATGAGCAAATCGCTGGGCAATGTGCTGGCCATACCGGCGTTACTGCAGCGCGTGCGCGCCGCCGAACTGCGCTACTACCTGGGCAGCGCCCACTACCGATCGATGCTGGAATTCTCCGAGGTCGCCCTGCAGGACGCGGTGAAAGCCTATGTGGGCGTTGAGGACTTCCTGCATCGCGTTCGGGTGCGGGTGGGCGGCGTCGAGCCCGGGCAATGGACGCCAAAGTTCGCCGAGGCGCTCAACGACGACCTGGCCGTGCCGGCCGCGCTGGCCGAAGTGCACGCTTCCCGCGCGGAGGGCAACCGGGCCCTGGACTCCGGCGATCACGAAGGCGCGCTGCGACATGCGGGCGCGATCCGCGCGATGATGGGCATCCTGGGTTGCGACCCGCTCGACGAACGCTGGGAGACCCGCGACGAGACATCGGCGGCGCTGGCCGCCGTCGACGTGCTGGTCCAGGCGGAGCTGGAGAATCGGCAGAAGGCGCGCGAGGAACGCAACTGGGCGCTCGCCGACGAGATCCGCGACCGGCTCAAGTACGCCGGCATCGAGGTCACCGACACCGCCGACGGCCCGCAGTGGGAGCTTTTGGCCCACGAAGAAAAACGCGACAAGTAGATGGCCGGCAACTCGCGTCGCCGTGGCGCGATCCGCAAGGAGGGCACCAAGAAGGGCGCCACCGTGGGTTCGGGGGGCCAGCGGCGCCGCGGCCTGGAGGGACGCGGCCCCACCCCTCCCGCGCACCTGCGCCCCAACCATCCGGCTGCCAAGCGCGCCAAGGCCCAGGCCCGTCGGCCGGCGCGGGGCCGCACCGACGAATCCGAGACGGTGCTCGGCCGCAACCCGGTGCTGGAGTGCTTGCGGGCCGGGGTGCCGGCCACCGCCCTCTACGTGGCGCTGGGCACCGAAGCCGACGAGCGGCTGACCGAATCCGTCACCCGCGCAGCGGATTTGGGAATCTCCATCCTCGAGGTGCCGCGCACCGATCTGGACCGCATGACCAGCAACCACCTGCATCAGGGAATCGCGTTGCAGGTGCCGCCCTACGACTACGCCCACCCCGACGATCTGGTTGCCGCCGCGATCGCCTCGCCGCCGGCGCTGCTGGTCGCGCTGGACAACATCTCCGACCCGCGCAACCTAGGCGCCATCGTGCGTTCGGTGGCGGCGTTCGGCGGCCACGGGGTGCTGATCCCACAGCGACGGTCGGCCTCGGTGACGGCGGTGGCATGGCGTACCAGCGCAGGGGCCGCGGCCCGCATCCCGGTGGCGCGCGCCACGAATCTGACTCGGACACTGACGGATTGGGCCGCGCGCGGGTTGCGGGTGGTCGGACTGGATGCCGGTGGTGACACCACACTCGACGACATCGACGGCACCGATCCGCTGGTGGTCGTCGTAGGCTCGGAAGGCAAGGGACTGTCGCGCCTGGTTCGGCAGAACTGCGACGAGGTCGTGTCCATCCCGATGGCCGGAAACACCGAGTCGCTGAACGCGTCCGTCGCCGCCGGGGTGGTGCTCGCCGAAATCACACGCCAGCGAAGGCATTGAGTGATCGCCCGGCTCGCCGCCGCGCTGCTGGCGATGGCGGTGTTGCTCGCCGGGCCGGCCACCGCGAAACCCCCGGAATTCGACCTGCAGGCCCACCGTGGCGGGCGCGGCGAGACGACTGAGGAATCGTTACGGGCCTTCGCCAAGGCGATCGAATTGGGCGTCAGCACATTGGAATTGGACATCGTCATCACCAAGGACGCGCAACCGCTGGTGTGGCATGACCCGACGATTCAGCCCGAGAAGTGCGCCGACACCGCTCCCGCATACCAGAATGACCCGCAGTATCCGTACGTCGGCAAGCTCGTGCACGACCTCACCCTGGCGCAGGTCGATACCTTGGACTGTGGGCACCTGCTCGGCGACTACCCTCGGGCCGAAGTGGTGCGGGGCAACAGGATAGCGACGCTGCCGCAGGTGTTCGCACTCGCCGACTCCTACGGCGCCGACGCGATCCGGTACAACATCGAAACCAAGGTGGAGGCCGATCGGCCCGGCGCGTCCGCCGAACCGCAGGAGTTCGTCGACGTGATACTGGCCGCGGTCCGATCCGCGGGCAAGGTCGACCGCGTGCAGATCCAGAGCTTCGACTGGCGCACCCTGCCACTGGTGCGCGGCGCCGAACCGTCGATTCCGTTGGTGGCCCTGTACGACGATCACACCTGGGCGACGGGCATCGGCGATCCCCTGGTCGGCGCGCGCATGGTGGGCGCCGACATCGTCTCACCGGACTACCAGCTGGTCACCGGCAAGCCGTACGTCGAGCGCGCACATGCGTTGGGGCTCAAGGTCATTCCCTGGACGGTCGACGATGCCGCCGCCATGCGTCAGCAGATCGGCTTTGGCGTCGACGGCATCATCACCGATTACCCGACGGTGTTGCGCAGCGTCCTGGCCGAGCTCGGCATGCCGTTGCCGCCTAGCTACCGGCGCGGCTAGCGGGGGCCGCGCTTCCGGCCAGGTCGCCGTCCGCACGAGCCGGCCGCTCGTCGCCCGGGCGCGGTTTGCGGCGGTTGGCCAGGGCGGCCCGCCACACCATATTCGGGCGCAGCAGCCGGGTAGCGGGGTCGATGAGCGCGGTGACCTTGACGAAGCGATCGACCGCGACGGGGTCGTATTCGGTCGCGGTGAGTATGCGATCGAGATACCCGTTGAGCATTCGGGTGAACACCGGTGCGGTGCCCTCGATTTCGGGTAGGCACAGGTCCGGGTTGGCCGACAGCTCCCACGCCTGGCGGATCGGCACCGCAGCGGCCCGGAAGAATCGCCGCGCCAAATGATTTGTGCCACCGGACAAGCAGTCACGCAGCGCCACCGCCTCCAGCGCGGCGACCGTCATGCCCTGGCCGTAGATCGGATTGAAGCTGCAGATCGCATCGCCCATGACGAGCAGGCCTTCGGGGAAGCGTTGCATCTGGTCGTAGCGGCGCCATTGACTGGACGGCTGGCCGTGCCGGGTGGGCTCTCCGATGGGTTCGGCGGCCAGGACCGCGGCCAGCAGGTGGGGCGGCGCGCAGTCCCAGACGAACTCGCACATGGATATCAGGTCTATCGACGGCGGCGCGTGGCCCGCTACTCCGAAAACCGTGAACATCCAGGTGTCGTTCTCCGCGCGCAGCATGCCCAGCCCGCGCGGCCGGCCCGGCACCGTCCCGACGACGAAGCCGAATTCGTGCAGCGCGTCCGGTGCCATGCGCAGGCATTGGCTCGCATAGGTCAGGTGCACCGGGACGTGCACCTCGGCCGGGCGCTCGTAGCCCAGGGCCGTCAGCCATGCCGGGGTGCGGGCGCCGCGCCCGGTGGCATCGAGCACCAGGTCCGCGCTCAGCGTGATGTCCTCGCGGGTCCGGCGGTTGACGATTCGGGCGCCGGTGACGCGCCGGCGGTCCGGCGTCGTGGTCAGGTCCACGATGTCGTGCTCGTCGAGCAGGGTGACATTGGCGATGCGGCGCAGCCGCGCGCGAACGTGTTCTTCGAGGAAGGGCCGGGTGGCGAGATACGCGGCGAACGAGGGGGCGCCGCCGGTGCGCACCATCAGGTGCCCGCCCAAGTGATAGTAGAGCCGGGAGAGGTCGCGGCCATCCAGGTGATGTGCGCCGTCCATGACCATCTCGTCGAGGACACCGGGGAACAATTGCTCGAGCACCTGAGCGCCGCGGGGCAGCAGGCCATGGAGGTGGCGGCCCTGCGGCACGCCCCGGCGAGCGGCGGCGGTTTCGGGAGGGATGTCGGGCAGCGGATCGCGCTCCACCACCGTGACCGTGTGGAAGAACTCGCTGAGCGTGCGCGCGGCGACCAGACCCGCCATGCTCGCTCCCAGTACCAATGCGTGATTGCCGACCTTTGCCATACCCCACCACCTGTGCTGAGCGCCTGACTGACAAAAGCCATGCTCATGCCCCGAAAACGGGGCCGACAGCGTAGTCGACTACGTCATTGCTGCGCGGCGGCTACACGTAAGGTCGCCGAAACACCGGCAAAGCCTCGCGTTCGATGCTCGCGCGCCGTTATAGTCGCCGAGTGATCGGCGCCGAGACGCTGACCGGGCGTGACAGCGAATGGGGGATCATCCGCCGCGCCCTGAGTCCGGGCGGCGCCCACACGGGCGTGGTGATCGCCGGGGCCGCCGGAGTGGGCAAAACCTGGCTTGCCCATGAAGTGTTGCGGCGCGCCGAGGCGTCGGGCGAGCGGACCAGGTGGATCGTCGGCACCGACTCGGCGCAGGCGCTGCCCCTGGGGGCGTTCATCGGCGTGATGACCGATGCGATGAACCAGGCGCAGTCGGATCCGCTGACCGATGTGCGGCGAGTGATCAATTCGTTTGTCGCGCAACAGCGCCAGCGCCGCGTGGTGGTGGGCGTCGATGACGCGCACCTGCTGGACGGCCTGTCCGCGCTCGTCGTCCACCAGCTGGCGCAGTCCGGTGGGGTCCGGCTGGTGGTCACCGTCCGCAGCGGCAGCGACGAGCCCGACGCGGTGACCGCGCTGTGGAAGGACGGGCTGCTGGAAAGGCTTGACCTCAAACCGTTTTCGGCTGCCGAGACGCGCGAAGTCATCGAAAGCAGGCTGGACGGCCCGGTCGATGCGCGCAGCGCGAACCGGTTCCACAAGCTGACCGGTGGCAACGCGCTGTTCCTGCGACAGCTGGTGGCCGACCAGGTGGGCGCCGGGCGGATGCGCAAAACGGCCGGGGTGTGGATGTGGGACGGCGATGTCGCGGTGTCGGCGAGCCTGTCCGACACCGTGGGCCGCCAGATGGGCCGACTCAGCCCGGAAACGGCGTTGGTGATCGACACGCTGTCGCAGTGCGAGCCGCTGGACGTGGAGGTGCTGTGCGATTTGGCCCGGCGCAGCGACCTGGCCGCGGCCGAGCGGATGGGGCTGGTCAACATCGAACGCACCGGCGGCGGGTTGACGGCCAGGCTCGCCCATCCGCTGTTCGGTGAGCTGCGCCGCGCGGGCGCCGGCGAGCTGTACCTGTCGGAGATCCGTGGCAGGTTGGCGACGCGGCTGGGCAAAGACGGCGACGCCGGCATGCAGGCCACGGTGCGCCGCGCGCTGCTGCGTCTCGAGTCCGACCTCGATCCCGACCCCGTGCTGTACCTGGAAGCGGCACGGCACGCGATGACCCTGCTGGATCTCGATCTGGCCGACCGGTTCGCCACCGCCGCGGCCCAAGCCGGTGCGCCCGGGGCGGCGGGAGTGCGGGCCATGAACCTGGCGCTGCTCGGGCGCGGCGAGCAGGCCGAGGCGGCGCTGCGCGCGATGGCCGACGGTGACCTGCCCGACGGCCACCACTGGGCGACGGTGCGGGCGGCCAACCTGATCTGGCACCTGTTCAAGCCCGACGAAGCGGCCGAGATCCTCGACGGTCTCGCGGCGCTTGATTCCGAGACTCCGGCCCAGCGCGCGGAGCGGTTGGCCGTGCAAGCGTGCCTCGATGCGGTGGCGGCGCGCTGTGAGGTCGCGGCCGCAAACGCCCGGGCCGCCCTGGCTTTCCCCGAACTGCCCGGCTTCCACGCGATGATGGCGTCGCTCGCGCTGATCATGGCGATGGGGGCGCTGGGTCAGGTCGACGAGCTCGCCGACCTGGCCGGGCAGGCGCTGCGGCGGGCGACGACCTCGTTCCAGGCATCGCATATGCGGTTCTGGTTCGGCGCCGTCTACGGGCGTGCTTGCCGGCTGACCGGTCGGATCGATGAATTCGTCAGCACGGCACGGGAACTGGCCGATTCGTCCCGTGACATTCCGGGGCTGGCGTATGCGAACCTCGCCCTGTTGTCTGGCAACGCCGAGCTGGCCCGCGGCGCCGTCGCCGAGGCGGTCCGGCTGCTGCACGAAGCGGTGGCAGGAGTTCAAATACATTATGTGACAACAGGTTTGCGCCCCGCCAGTTACTTCGCGCTGGCCGAGGCGCATGCCAAGCTCGGGCAGGCCGGCGAAGCGAACGACGCGGTCACCGCGGCGCGGTCATGCGTGCCGGCCGACTTTGCGTTCATGCACACCGGCCTGTCACTGGCCGCCGGGTGGGCCCTGGCGGCGAGCGGCCGGTTGGCCGAGGCGGTGGCGGGCGTGCACGAGGCGGCGCGGCTTGCCCGCGATCGCGGCCAGCCCACGCACGAGCTGGCCTGCATCCAGGCGGCCGCGCAATGGGGTGACGCCTCGCAGGCGGTGCGGGCGCGGGAGCTGGCCGACGTGTTGTCGCTGCCGCTGGCCACCGCGGTCGCGTCGCACGTGCAGGCGTTGTCGGCCAAGGACGGCGAGGGCCTGCTGGCGGCCTCGGCGGCGTACCGGGGGATCGGCGATCGCGTTGCGGCCGCCGACGCGGCGGCGCAGGCTTCCGTGGTGTTCGACGAACACCAGCAGCGTCGCCGCGGGCTGTACGCCGCGGCGCTGGCCAGGGAGTTGGCCGACGATTGCGGCGGCCTGCACACGCCGGCGCTGCACACTCCGACCGGCCTGAAGCTGTCCGGCCGGCAGCGCGATGTCGTCGAACTGGTCGTGGCCGGCTTGTCCAACCGCGAGATCGCCGAGGCGCTGGTGATGTCGGTGCGCACCGTGGAGGGCCACGTCTACCGGGCCTGTCAGCGGGTGGGGGCGCAGTCGCGCGAGGAGTTGGCGTCGATCATCCGATCGGGCCCCTGCGGCGCGCCCGCGTCCTAGAGGCCCAGCAGCCGCGCCGACGCCCACAGGGCGACCACTGCCACCAGCAGCGAGGCGGGCACGGTGCACACGCCGAGGCGGGTGTATTCGCCGACGCCGGCGTCGACGTCGTGCTGGCGTAACACGCGCCGCCACAACAGGTTCGACAGCGAACCGACGTAAGTCAGGTTGGGGCCGATGTTGACCCCGATCAGCACCGCCAAAACCGCCACCGGCCCGCTGGGGGCGACCAACGGCAGCAGCACGAGCGTGGCGGGCAGGTTGTTGACGACGTTGGCCAGCGCGGCCGCTATCGCGGCGATGGCGAGCAAGGCGGGCAGGCTCGAGCCCGAGGGCAGCACCGCCGACATCGCCCGATCCATCCCGTTGAGCATGACCGCCTGCACCACGACGCCCAGCGCCAGGACGAACACCAGGAACGAGACGTTGACCGAGCGCACGATGTCGGACACCGAGGTGTGCCGGTGCCGCAGGCTGCGCGCCGCCAGCGCCGCGGCCCCGCACAGCGCCACCCAGGCCGGGGCGATCCCCACGGACTGGGCGACCGCGAACCCGGCGAGTGTGAGCGCGACGACCACCAACACGAACACCGGCGGCCGCGGCGGCGCGCCCAGGTCTTCCGGATCGGGCTGCACCCGCAGGTCTTTGGCGAAGAACCACCGGAAGATCACGTAGAGGACGGCGATCGCGCCGACCCACGGCGCCGCCATCGCGAGGGTGAACTTGGTGAACGAGATGTTGGCGGTGTGGAAGGCCAGCAGGTTGGTCAGGTTCGACACCGGCAGCAACAGCGATGCGCCGTTGGCCAGATGGGCGGTGGCGTAGGCGTAGGGCCGCACCCGGGTGCGCTGCCGGCGCACGGCCGCCAGTACCACCGGGGTCAGCAACACCACGGCGGCGTCCAGGCTCAGCACCGCGGTGATCAGCGAGGCGATGACGAAGACCCGCCGCAGCAGGCCGGCCGACCCCACCCGGCCCCGGGTGATCGCCGCGCCCGCGGCTTCGAACAGGCCCTCGTCGTCGCACAGTTTGGCCAGCACCAGCACCGCGCCCAAGAACGCGACCACCCCCGACAGGTCGGCGATCTCTTTGACCGCCTGGTGCACCGAGATCGCGCCGACCGCGATCAGGATCAGGGCCGCCGGGACCGCCGCCAGCGCCTCGGGCCAGCCCCCGGGGCGCGCGACGGCGAACGCCAGGACCACAGCAAGCAACAACAGCGCAAGCGTCAGGGCCAAGGTGTGAATCGCCTTACTTCCAAGGGTCTTCGCGCCGCCACACCGTGGGCAGGTGCACGGCGACACCGTCCCGTGCGGCCAGCTCGTCGATGATGCCGACGGAGGCGTCCAAGTCGTCACCGGCATAGGGCAAGGCGCGCAACGGTCTTGTCAGCGGGCGGAAGAAGTCGTCCCAGTGAATGAGGATCACCCGGCGCGCCCCCACCGCGCGCACGGTCTCGGTCCAATAGTCGATCAGGTAGGACCGCGGCTGCAGCCCCAGCTGCCCCACGGACAGGTACACCGCGTCGGCGCGCTGGCCGGCCAGCGCGCCCTCGATGAAGCCGGCGCTGCCCTGGATCAGCAGTCGCCGGCCCGTCGGACGGTGGTGCACCAGCGTCGACCAGGATTCCCCGCAGCGATACGCCGACGCCTTCACCGGCGGGGTCACCGGTTCGTCGATGACGCCGGGAAACCGGTCGGGCGGGCAGTGGTGCGATTCGATCAGGGTGACGTCGTAGGCGCCCAGCTGCATGGGTTCGCCGTCGACTGCGACGACGATCCGGTTCTCGGGCAACCCGTGCCCGCGCCCGACGTTGGCGGCGGACTGCCCGCCGACCAGTTGCGCGCCGGTGCGGTCGGCGACCAGCGCGGAGTCCAGAACGTGGTCGAAGTGGGTGTGCACCGGTATCACCGCCGCAAGCCGCGAAACCTTCGCTCGCGCAAGGCATCCGTCGACGCGTGCGGGCGAGGGTGCCAACTTGCCGGCCGCGACCTTGGCCAGGCTGGGCCGGGAGAAGTAGCCGTCGGTCATCAACGCCGACGAGCCGTCGTCTATCAGCAGGGTCGCCACACCCATCCAGGTCACCGAGAGCGCGTTGGGTGCTGCGGCGGGGGCGTCGAACCGGCTTGCGTAGCGGGCGATGTCGGGGCGACCGAGTTTCAGCCGCATCAGCAGAAGGCCCTGATCTCGGTGCCGGCCGCCACGAGGCGTTCACGAACGGCCGTGGCGATCTGCACCGCTCCCGGCGAATCGCCATGCACGCAAACAGATTCCACCTTCAGCGTGACTTGGGTGCCGTCGATCGCGGTGACCTGCCCGGACTCCACCATGGTCACCACCCGGTCGGCGATCGCCGCCGGGTCGTGCAGCACCGCGCCCTGCTCACGACGGGGCACCAGCCGGCCATCCGTCCGGTACGCCCGGTCGGCGAAAGCCTCTGCGACCGTGTGCAATCCGCGTTGGGTGGCTTCGTCGAAAAACGCTGAGCCCGCCATGCCCAGCACCGGCAGCCGGGCATCCACCAGCCGCACCGCCTCGGCTACGGCGGCCGCCTGTTCGGTATGGGTCACGATCGTGTTGTACAGCGCACCATGCGGTTTGACGTAGGACACCGCGGAGCCGGCCGCGCGCGCTATCGCCTGCAGCGCCCCGATCTGATACATCACGTCGGCGATGAGATCCTCGGCGGCGACGTCGATGAAGCGTCTGCCGAACCCGGCCAGGTCTCGGTAGCTCACCTGCGCTCCGATCCGGGCCCCGCGCTGGGCGGCCAACCGGCATACCCGCAGCAGGCCCGCCGGGTCGCCGGCGTGAAAACCGCACGCGACGTTGGCGCTCGTCACGATGCCGAGCATCGCGTCGTCGTCACCCAGGCGCCAGACGCCGAAGCCCTCGCCCAGGTCGGCGTTGAGGTCGATACGGGCCACCCGCCCAGCTTATGGGGGCGTGCGGGCGCTGGCGTAGCCGGAGGACGCGATGTGGTGCGCGGTTACTGCCTGGCGACCTTGGCGGCGATCTGCTCGGCCAGGTCGACCGCCGACCCGCCGGGCAAAAACGAGCCGCAGGTGGCTACGTCGATGACGACGTTGTTGCGCGCGGTCAGCGCCCGCTGGCACGTCCAGCCGTTGCTGTCGTCCTGAACCTCCGACGTGCTCAGCGTGCCGCCGACCTTGTGGGCCTCGCCCACCTTCCACACGATTTCGGGCTTGTCCGTGGGACGTTCGACGAACGTGCGATTGGCGCAGCCGAACCACCGTCGCACCGAGGCGTCGTAGAACGTGTTGGCCTTCCGCGCGGAGGGGTAGGCGATCACGGCCTGGATGGCGGAATTGTTGCGGACCGCCGGGTCGTCGAAGTTGTCATCCAGCCGCTGGCCGCGCATCGCGGTCCAGCCGGTGTCCGCGTAGACGGCTTGCTGGGCCGGGCCGTCCATCGCCAGGCAGGTCCTGTCGCTGAAAGTCGAGCTCCAGTCCCACATCGCCTGTGAGCCGTACCGGAGCCGCATGCCCGACGTGAGCGAGGAGTTGATCTGATCCACGTCGAGCAACAGCGCATCCAGGGACGCGGCGGCCACCGGCGTCTGCGGCAACGGGCCGGAGGTGTCCGCGGGCGACGCGCTTCCGCCGACAACGGTGGTGCAGCCCGTCGCCAGGGCGGACACCGCCGCCTGCATCAGGAACGCGATTCGCCGGCTCACAATTGCCTTCTCCGACGTTGGTCGATCTCTACGCCCAGCTTAGGCGGCAGCGGATCGTCGACGCCCGATCGACCAGCAGACCAGATAGATCAGAAACGAGATGCCGGCGACGAAGACCGACACCGGCACGCCGGGCGCCAGCGACAGCAGCAGGCCGCCCACGGCGGACACCTCGGCGAACACCACCGAAACCACCATCGCCGCCGCGGGTGAGGAGACCACCCGGGCCGCCGCGGCGGCCGGGGTGATCAACAACGACATCACCAGCAGCGCCCCGACGATCTGCACCGCCTGGGCCGCCACCACGCCGACCAGGGCGGCGAACACGATTCCGAGCGCGTAGACCGGCACACCGCGCGCCGCGGCGACATCGGGATCGACGGTGGCGAACAGCAGCGGGCGGTAACACGTCGCCAGCACCACGATGACGAGCAGGCAGACCAGGGCCAGCATGGTCAGGCCCGTGTAGCCGACCCCGACGATCTGGCCGGTCAGCAGGGCGAAGCTGGTCGAGGTGCGCCCCGGGTAGAGGTGGATGAACAACACAGCCAGGCCCAGCCCGAAGGCCAGCACGACGCCGATCACCGAATCGCGCTCGCGATCGCGCCGCCCCAGCACGCCGAACAACGCCGCCGCAAGGGCGCTGCCGACCAGCGCGCCCACCCCGACGCCGAATCCGGCCAGCAGCGCGAAAGCGGCTCCGGTCAGCGACAATTCACTGGAACCGTGCACGGCGAACGACATCTGCCGCATGACGATGAACGGCCCGATCAGCCCGGCCACCAGCCCCAGCAGGGCGGCCGCCACCAGCGCCTGCTGCACGAAGTCATGGCCGAGCAGGTGCGCGGTGATGTCGAACGACAGCAGGTGGTCCAGCAGGCCGACGAGCCGATGCTCCATCAGCAATGCCCGTCGTCGCGCGCGCCGGCCACCACGTAGCCGTCCTTGACCTTGACCACTTGGATGTCCGATTGGTACAGCGCCGAGAGTGTCTGGCTGGTCATCACCTGCTCGACGCTGCCGATCTCGAAACGGCCGTCGACCAGATACAGCAGCCGGTCCACGTACGGCAGGATCGGGTTGATCTCGTGGGTGACGACGATGACCGTGGTGGCGGCGTCCTGTCGGCGCCGCTCGATCAGCGCCGACACCAGCTTGGCGTTGGCCGGATCCAGCGTCAGCAGCGGCTCGTCGCACAGCAACAGCAGCGGATCGCTGACCAACGCCTGGGCGATGCGCACCCGCTGCAACTCCCCACCCGACATCATTCCGACCCGGACGTCCGCCAGGTGCTCGCCGTTGACCTGGCGCAGCGCCTGCCGCACGGCCGCGCGCCGGCGGGCCCGATCGGCGGATCGCAGCGGAAAGGCACCCCAGCGTGGCCCGTCGATGCCCAGCCGAACCAGGTCGCGCCCGCGTAGCATCACGTCGGCGTCCATCGGATGATGTTGGGGCACATAGCCTATGCGCCCGCTGCCCGAGGTGATCGGCTTTCCGTCCACCAGCCCGGCGCCGGCGCTCAGTGGCAGCTGCCCGAGCAGCACCTTGAGTAGCGACGTCTTGCCGCTGCCGTTCGGGCCGAGCACCGCGATGAACTCGCCGCGCGCCACCGACAGGTCCAGGTGGTCCCACAGCACGCGGTCGCCGAATGACAGCCGCGCGCCGCGCAGCGTCACGGTGTCGGCGGGGTCGTCGACGGCCGCGACCGGCTCGAGGCTCATGACCGCACGGGCCGGCTCGACTGCAGCGCGGACTGCAGCTGGCTGACCGTATTACGTTGCCAGGCAAGGTAATCCGTGCCTTCGGTCAGCGTTTCGGCCACATCGGTGACCGGGACACCCGCGCGGCGAGCGGCGTCACGCAGGCCGGTGATCGCGGTCGTGGAGGTTTGCGGGTTGATCAGCACCGCCGACACCTGGCGCCGGTTGACCAGGTCGAGAACCGCCGCCATGTCGGCCGGCGCGGGGTCGGTCTCGTTCTCGATGGCCGCCTCGAACGCGGGCGGGGTCCGGTTGATCAGCCCCGTAGCCCTCAGCAAATAGAACGCGACGGGTTCGGTCGCGATCACCGAGGTGTTGGGGTAGCTGGTGGCGATCGAGTGTTCGGCGCCGGCGATGGAGTCGGCGCCGCGGCCGAAGGCGGCGGCATTGGCGCGATAGTCGGCGGCGTTGCCCGGGTCGATGGTCGCGAGGCGCTCGGCGATGGTGGCGGCAACGGATTTGGCGACGGTCAGGTCGTAGAAGACGTGCTCGTTGCGGGGTAGTCCGTCGGGCTGAAGGAAGGAGTAGGCGGTGACCGGCTTGGCGTCACGGTGGTGGGCCAGCACCTCGTCGACCCAGCCGTCATAACCGCCGCCGTTGGAGACGACCAGCGGGGCGTCGGCGATCGCGGCGGCGTCCGCCGGGCTGACTTCGTAGGAGTGCGGGTCGATATCCGCCCCGCTGAGAATGGATTTGACGGCGACGTGGCGGCCGGTGACGGCACGCGCCACGCTGCCCCACACGTCGGTGGAGGCGACGACGGAGAGGGCGCGAGAATGCGCCGTGCCGCTGCAGCCGCTGAGCAGCACGCCGCCGGTCAGCACGAGTGCGGCCGCCAGCCATCGCGTCGCATCGGCGGGCCCGGCCTGCGCCGTTCGTTGCCGCGTCAGTGCCATCCGCACGCCCGATTCCTCCCGCCGGCCCCTCAGCCGATCCACAATACTAATGAAAACCGTTTCCATTACAAAGCCGCAAGCTGAAGCCCATACGCGCGGGCCCCGGACCGCTGTAGCGTCACCGAACGTGAGCCCCCCACCGCGCCGGCGTGCGACTCTGGCGTCGTTGGCGGACGAGCTCAACGTTTCCCGCACGACGATTTCGAATGCCTTCAACCGGCCCGATCAGCTCTCCCCGGATCTGCGCGAGCGCGTGCTCGCGACGGCCAAGCGGCTGGGCTATGCCGGCCCCGACCCGGTGGCGCGTTCGTTGCGGACCCGCAAGGCCGGCGCGGTCGCTCTGGTGATGGCCGAACCGCTGACCTACTTCTTCAGCGACCCCGCGGCGCGTGACTTCGTCACCGGGGTGGCGCAGGCATGCGAGGAGGTGGGTCAGGGGCTGTTGCTGGTGGCCGTCGGGCCCAGCCGCAGCCTCAAAGACGGCACAGCCGCCGTGCTTTCGGCCGGCGTGGACGGCTTCGTGGTGTATTCGGTGTGCGACGAAGATCCCTACCTGCAGGTGGTACTGCAGCGCCGGCTGCCGGTTGTGGTGGTCGATCAACCCAAGGGGCTGGCCGGCGTCTCGCGGGTAGGTATCGACGACCGCGCCGCGATGCGTGAGCTTGCCGACTACGTGCTGGGCCTGGGGCACCGCGAGATCGGGCTGCTGACCATGCGGCTGGGGCGGGATCGACGCCAGGGCCTGGTGGACCCCGACCGGTTGCGCTCGCCCGCGTTTGACGTGCAACGCGAGCGCATCGTCGGCGTGTGGGAGGCGATGGCGGCCGTCGGTATCGACCCGGACTCCCTGACGGTGGTGGAAAGCTACGAGCACCTACCCGAGTCCGGCGGCGCGGCCGCCAAGGCGGCCCTGGAAGCCAATCCGCGGATCACCGCGCTGATGTGCACCGCCGACATCCTGGCCCTGTCCGCCATGGATTACTTACGGGCACACGGCATCTACGTGCCCGGGCAGATGACCGTCACCGGTTTCGACGGCGTGCCCGACGCCATGAACCGCGGCCTGACCACGGTGTCGCAGTCCAGCCTGCAGAAGGGCTGCCGGGCCGCGGAGTTGTTGTTGAAGCCGCCGCGATCGGGTCTGCCCGCCGTCGAACTCCTGGACACGGAGCTGATCCGGGGCCGCACCGCCGGTCCGCCGGCGTGAGCCGGACTACTTGGAGTCTTGGTCGCCGATCAGCAGCCGCACGGCCAGGTCCAGCCGCTTGCTGACGTCGGTGGCCGAGGCCCGGCGGGTGAGCCACGCCAGCAGGTTCGACAGCCACACGTCCGAGATCACCCGGGCGATGTGGTACTGGTCCTCGGTCGGCTCGCCGTCGGACATCGCCCGCGCGAACATCGAATCGATGAGCTTCTCGACCTGGTCGACCTCGCTGGCCGCCGACGCGTCGGCGAACACGTACGCGCGCGTCATCGCCTCGGTCAGCAGGGGATTGCGTTGCATCGCCCGGTTGAGCTTTTGCACCATGAAGTTGAGTCGCTGAAACGGCGTGCCGCCGGTCATGGCCGAGCGGTCCGTCTTGGCGTCGATGCGGCTGAACTCGCGGCCCAGCGCCGACACGAGCAGGTGCACCTTCGAGGGGAAATAGCGGTACAGCGTCCCCACCGCGACGTCGGCGCGATCGGCCACCGCGCGCATTTGCACCGCCTCGTAGCCGCCCTTGGAGGCGATGGCCATGGTGGCATCGAGGATGCGCTTGCGGCGTTCCCGCTGCGCCTCAGACCCCAGTTCGGATTCCGCCAGTACCGCCACGTTCATGACCTCGCGCGGCTGCGAGTCGGAAACGCGGCTCGGATTTGCGTTGGCTGGCATGTGACGGTTTGCTCCTGTTCCCGGCGGTTCGTTCGCAAACGATACGCATTCTGCGTGTGAATCTCCCACCTCCATACCGCCGCGGACAAGCGTTGTGCTGCTGTGATGGCGTTCGACTTGACGGTCGATCACTGGCACTATTAGAACACGTTCTAGTCTCTGGAGAGCGGGTTGCGTGCCAACACGCGACTGGAGAGATACCCGCTCGGCGGGCAGATCGCACAATCAGGGCAAGGGCCCAACCCTTGTCACGTCGAAGTCATGGACGCGGAGGTCCTCAAGGTGGTAGCGACCGTCACCGACGAGCAGTTTGCCGCGCGAGCCCTGGTGCGCGACTGGGCCCGCAATGCGGCGTCCGGGCCCGGCGGAACCGCGGCGATCCGCGATGTGGAGCAGGGTAAGTCCGACGCTTGGCGGCCGGTGTTCTCCCGGCTGGCGGAACTGGGGATCTTCGGCGTCGCGATCCCGGAGCAATTCGGCGGCGCGGACGGCAGCATCGAAGATCTGTGCGCGATGGTCGAGGAAGCGGCGAAAGCGCTGATCCCCGGGCCGGTCGCCACCACCGCGCTGGCCACGTTGGTTGTCTCGGATCCAGAGTTGTTGGGCGCGCTGGCGTCCGGGGAGCGCTTCGCCGGGCTGGCTCTGGAGGGCGACATCGAGTTCGACGACGCGACGTCCACGGCTTCGGGCGCCGTGGCGTTCGCGCTGGGGGTGGCCGACGGTGCCGTGTTGTTGGCGCGGGCCGGCGAGAGGTGGCTGCTGATCGACACCGACGGCGAGGGTGTGCAGATCGAGCCGCTAGTCGCCAGCGACTTCTCCAGGCCGTTGGCCCGGGTGGCGCTGAACTCGGCCCCGGCCACGGTGGTGTCGGGCACCCGCGAACGCGTCGAGGAGCTGGCCGCGACGGTGCTTGCGGCCGAGGCGGCCGGCATCACCCGGTGGTCGCTGGAGACCGCCGTCGACTACGCGAAGGTCCGCGAGCAGTTCGGCAAGCCGATCGGCAGCTTCCAGGCCGTCAAACACCTCTGCGCCGAGATGCTGTGCCGCGCCGAGCAGGCCGAGGTGGCCGCCGCCGATGCCGCGCGCGCCGCGGCGGAGGGCGACGAATCCCAGTTCTCCATCGCCGCGGCCCTGGCCGCGAGCACCGGCATCGCCGCCGTGAAGGCCAACGTCAAGGACTGCATCCAGGTGCTCGGCGGCATCGGCTGCACCTGGGAGCACGACGCGCACCTGTACCTGCGCCGGGCGCATGCCATCGGCCGCTTCCTGGGCGGGGCGGAGGCGTGGCTGCGCCGCGTCACCGCGCTGACCCAGGCGGGCGTGCGACGCCGGCTGGGGATCGACCTCAGCGAGGTCGAAGACCAGCGTCAGGAGATCGCCGCCGCCGTCGCCCAGATCGCCGGCCTGCCCGAGGAGAAGCGGCAGGCCGCGCTGGCCGAGGCGGGCCTGCAGGCGCCGCACTGGCCGGCACCCTACGGGCGCGGCGCGGGACCGGCCGAGCAGCTGTTGATCGACCAGGAGCTGGCGGCTGCCGGTGTGGCCCGGCCCGACCTGGTGATCGGTTGGTGGGCGGCGCCGACCATCCTCGAGCACGGCACGCCGGAACAGATCGAGCGTTTCGTGCCGGGCACCGCGCGCGGCGAATTCCTGTGGTGTCAGCTGTTTTCCGAGCCCGGAGCCGGTTCGGACCTGGCCTCGCTGCGCACCAAGGCGGTCCGGACCGACGGGGGATGGCACCTGACCGGGCAGAAGGTCTGGACGTCGGCGGCGCACAAGGCGAAGTGGGGAGTGTGCCTGGCGCGCACGGATCCGGACGCGCCGAAACACAAAGGCATTACGTACTTCCTGGTGGAGATGAGCTCACCGGGAATCGAGATCCGTCCGCTGCGCGAGATCACCGGCGACTCGTTGTTCAACGAGGTGTTTTTGGACAACGTGTTCGTTCCCGACGAACTGGTGGTCGGCGAGGTGAACGACGGTTGGCGGCTGGCCCGCACCACGCTGGCCAACGAGCGGGTCGCGATGGCCAACGGAACCGCGCTGGGCAACCCGATGGAGGAGCTGCTCGAGGCGCTGGCCGAGCTCGACCTCGACGCGGCGGGGCGAGATCGGTTGGGGCGCTTGATCGTCGCCGCGCAGACCGGCGCGCTGCTGGACCAGCGGATCGCTCAGCTGGCCGTCGGCGGGCAGGATCCCGGGGCGCAGTCCAGCGTGCGCAAGCTCATCGGCGTCCGCTACCGCCAAGCGCTGGCCGAATACACGATGGACGTGTCCGAGGGCGGCGGCTTGGTGCACAACCAGGCGGTGTTCGATTTCCTCAACACCCGCTGCCTGACGATCGCGGGCGGCACCGAGCAGATCCTGCTGACGGTCGCCGCCGAGCGGCTGCTCGGCTTGCCCCGCTGATACAGGCTTGCGGCCGCCCGTTGCTCGCGTGACCTGCCGATAGCGGGTTGCGGCGAAGCCGTTAGGCGAAAAGTGTAGGGAAATCCCTAATTGAGACGGCTGCACGCGCGGCCTTAGCGTGTAGCGACCGCTCCGGCGATAGTTGCTCACCGTGAGACTGCGGGCGCGCCTGCGTGTCGCCGCGATCGCGTATCGAAAGGGACGCCATGCCAACGGATTCGGCTCGCCACCACTTGAATGCTGACTCTTGCCGGAGGTGCCGCGCCGGCAAGGCGCCACGGCCGAGCGCGCTGGCCGGTGTGTTCGCGGCGCTCGCCATCGCGATGAGCGCAGCGCCGCCGGCCATGTTGCCCGCCGCCAAAGCGGATCCGACGCAGCATACGGTCGTGTACCGGATCCTCGGGGGCGGTGACGTCTTCTCCGTCATCCCGGACCCCGGAACCCCGGTGTATCCGGCGAGCACCACGACCTGGGTTTCAGTCCCCTGGTCGCAGACCGTGCAGGTGACCGGAAGCCCGTACCTGGCGTTGAACTACACCGACAAAACCGGCGGTCCACACGACTGCGCGATCCAGGTGGACGGGCAGTCCGTCAGCCTCACCGAACACACGGCCGGCAGGTGCGCTTACCAAATCCCGGGCCCCGCGCAGTAACCGTCGGGGTCGCGAACAGTGGACACCCCACATGAAGGAGAACAGCGGTGAAGCGTCAGATCATCGTCGGCGTAGCCGGCCTGGCCATCGTAATCGCCAGTGGCACTGGCTGTTCCGGCAATAAGTCGAGCCCGCAAGCGTCGAACTCGGCCGGTCCGCCCGCCGGGCCGCAGGTGATCGTCGACGGCAAGACCCAGAACGTCACCGGTCCGGTCACCTGCAAACCGGTCGGCGACAACATCAACATCGGCATCGGCGACCCGGCCAAAGGCGTTGGTGCGGTGGTCAGCAAGGACAACCCGCCAATCGTTCACGCGGTCGGACTGGGCAACGTCGACGGCATCACGCTCGGTTTCTCCGACGCCGCAAAGGGGCAGGGCGGCAACGCCGGAGCCGCGGTGGGCGACAACGCAATTCAGATCAAGGGCACGGCCACCGGCGCCGATGTGAGCGATCCCCACCAGCCGAAGCCGGTGACCAAGCCGTTCGAGATCGACGTGACCTGTCCGTAGCGCCAGCCGAATCGTTCGGACCGAAGCCCGAGAGGGGACGTAACAATGTCGATCAAACGCCTCGCCGCAGCCGCGGCAGTCGCGACGGGCCTGGGAATGTCGGTAACGGCTGTCAACGGGAGCTTCGCGAACTCCGCCCCGCTGGACCCATGCCCCAGCTGGCAGAAAGGCTGTTCCGGTAACCCCAGCCCCAACCCCGGTTACGGGGGCACCGGCACGCCGCCGGTAGCCACGACGCCGCACGGCACGCCGCCGCCACAGAGCACGTGGCAGTCGACGCCGGCGCCGCACACCACGCAACCGCCCAGCACGCCCCCGCCCAGCACGTGGCAGTCCACTGCCGCGCCGCACACCACGCCACCGCCGCCCAGCACGCCGCCGCGTAGCTCGCCGCCGCCCGCGTCGAGCACCTGGCAACAGGCGCCGCCGAACAGCACGACGGCCCCGATGCCCACCGAATGCCCCAACTGGGACAAGAACTGCACCCCAGCCCCCGCCCCCAGCCCGAATTCCGGTTACGGGGGCTCGGGCTCGACACCGCCGAACAACACGCCGCCGAGCCCGTGGCAGCAGCCGGCGCAGAACGGCTCGACGTCGGCGCTGCCGACGGTGTGTCCCGCCTGGTACAAGAACTGCACCCCCGCGCCCAACCCCAACCCCAATCCCAACCCCGGCTATGGGGGCTCGGGCTCGACGCCACCGAACGGCTCGCCGTGGGGCGGCGTGACGCCGACCACCGGGGCGCCCTGGGGCGGTACGACCAACCAGCCGGGCAACTCATACCCGCCCAGGCCTCCTCGCCCGATCCTCAACGCGCCGTGGAGTCAGCCTCCGCACCCGCCGTATTACCCGCCGCCCCCGCCCATCCTTCGTCCCACCGGGGAGATAGGCGGCCCCACCAACCTGCCGAATGGCTACTGGGTCCCGGGCCAGGGAGCGCCACCTCCGCCACCGCCGAGCGGCTACGGCTGGAACAACGGCCCCGCCCCCGGCGCCCCACCGCCGAACTGGGAAGGCCCGCCACCGGCCGGTGGCTGGAACGGCCCGCCGCCCGCCGGCGGCTGGAACCAGCCCTGGCAGGGGACGCCGGTTGACGCGTCCTACGGACAGAACTATTACGCGCCGTTCACCTACAACAACTTCACCGTCCTTCCGGTCTTCAACGCGGACTATGGGGGCTTTGGTTACTGGTTCTTCGGTACCTGGATACCGCTGTACTGACGGCGACGACGGCTGAGCCGGGGGCCTCGATTCGGTTGCCCCGGCCGCGAGGAACAAATGGTGATCACCGGGCCTCAACCACGACGGTTCCTCGTCGAGTGGTACGGACCACGAACGTCCGCCCCCTCGATAGGCGATATCGTCGATCGGCTGAATAGCCGTGCCGAACTGATGACGACCCGTGGCACGCCGGTCCAGCTTCTGACGGCGATGACGGTGCCGGCCGACGACTACATGTTCGGTGTCTTTGCTGCCGAGTCGGCCGAGCTGGTCGCGCAGATCTGCGCCGACGTCGGCACGCCCGCCGAACGGATCAGCTGCGGCGTCGGTTGGACGCGGCCCCTGGACCGCTGACGGGCCGGTTCGATGGCGGCAGCCCTGTCTTCGGGTGGGCCGGCCGGTGCCGTCGAGCAAAGTTTTCCGGCTGTGCACGCATAGTTGCCGATCATTTTTGTCTGGGAAATCGAGCCGTTTCAGCGAAGTTCTGCGAGAATCCCTGCAGTAGCCACCGACCGGGTCGGGCTCCAGGGCTGGCAAACCAAGGAGCCAAGGGTGTGGGTGTCGGGCCGTGAAGGATAGGCCGTCATCGCGACCCCAGTGCCGAGGTGGCAGCCCAGCCGTCTGATGGTGCGAAGGGTTGATGTGACGGAGCGATTGGTCGGCAGACAGGCCGAGAGCGCGCCGTGAGCGACTTCCTCGATTCTTTGCCACATCGATCGTGCGCACTGGTGATCGAGGGCGAGGCGGGAATAGGCAAGACGGCCGTGTGGGCCGACGCGGTCCGTCGGGCTGATGAATGCGGATATCGCGTGTTGAGCTGCCGCGCCGCGGCGGCCGAGTCGGTGCTGGCGTACACGGTGCTGGCCGACCTGCTCGATGACGTCGATGACTCGGTGTGGGCCGACCTGCCGGCTCCGCAGCAGCAGGCTTTGGGCGGAGCGCTGTTGAGAGACCTCGTCGAGGCTTCCGGGATTGATCCCCGGGCCGTCGCGGCGGCGTTCGTGGCAATCATCGGCCGACTCGCCGCCGTTCGGCCCCTCGTGATTGCCATCGACGATCTGCAGTGGTCGGACCCGTCGAGCGCCAGTGCGGTGGCCTACGCCGCGCGCCGCCTTCGCGCCGGCGCGGCCCTGTTGTGCACGACGCGTACCGAAGAGGCCGCCGCGCGGTTGCAGCTGCCAAGCCCCGACGACGTGCGTCGCATCCGAATGCAGCCGTTGACCGTAGGCGAGTTGCATCAGGTTCTGCTGCTGCGGCTGGGACATTCGGTGGCGCGTCCTACGCTGCTACGCATTCACGAGATCGCCGCGGGCAACCCGTTTTTCGCGCTTGAGCTGACCCGAGAACTGCACGCGGAGGGACACGCTTTCCAGGCGAGTCTGCCGGGCAGCCTCACTGAGTTGGTCCGCGCGCGGATCAGCCGGGTCGGCGCCGAAGACGTTCTGCTCGCCATCGCCAGCCTGCCCGATCCGACGGTGGCGATGGTGGCACAGGCCACCAATTGCCCGCCGGATCAGGTGGTGCAATCGCTCAGGCAAGCCGAAGACCAAGCGGTGGTGGCTATCGACGGGAGCCGGGTCCGGTTCACCCATCCCCTCCTGGCGCACGGCGTCTACAGCGCAGCGGCGCCCGGTCGCCGCCGCGAAATGCACCGCCGCCTCGCCGAACTCATCGCCCATCCCGAGTTGCACGCCCGCCACCTCGCGCTCGCCGACACATCCGGGAAGCCGGAGACGGTGGCCGCGCTGGACAGGGCCGCCGAGATCGCCCGCGGCAGGGGCGCGCCGGCCGCCGCCGCCGAGCTGGTCGAACTGGCCGTCGGTCTGGCCGGTGACAACGATCCAGAACGCAAGATACGCTGTGCGACACACCATTTCGTTGCGGGAGATCCCGCCCGCGCCCGGCGGATCCTGGATGCGGTCATCGCAGCGCTGCCGGCCTGCCCCACCCGCGCCGAAGCATTGCATCAGCTGGGGCTGATCGTCCTCTCCGACGACAGCTTCCTGGAAGCGGCGGGCGTCCTCGAGCAGGCTGTCGACGAAAGCGGTACCGACGCCGCCTTACGCGTCCGCATCCTGATCAGCTTGGCATTCGCTCTGCTCAATGCGGGCCGGCACGAGCACGCCTATGCGCGAGTCGAGCGGGCGGTGACCGAATCCGAGCGGCTCGGCACCGCCGCACTGCTCGGGCCGGCGCTGGGCATGCGGGTGATGATCGACTTCATGGGCGGCAAGGGCTTTGACGAGCCCGCGATGCAACGCGCAGTCGAACTGGAAGGGCCGGGCGCGCCAGTCCCGTTGCCGTTGCGGCCTCGCGCACAGATGAGCCTGCTGCGCGCCTGGACGGGTGAGTTGGGGACGGCCCGCGGCGAGCTGGCGGAAATTGAACGGGAATGTCTTGCCCTCGGCGAGGAAGCGGAGCTGATCTTCATCGGGTTTCACCTCACGCTCATCGATATCTGGCTCGGCGACCTCGCCAGTGCGGCGGTCATCGCGGACGCCACGCTGGAGCGGGCGACTCTGCTGGGCGGTGACTTTCCGATGTTCATCGGGCTCACCCTTCGGGCCGCGGTGGCCGCCCACGTCGGCCGCCTCGGCGACGCTCGAAGCGATCTGGGCCGGGCGATAGCGGCTGCCCGGCGTTGTGGCTCAAGACGTTTGGCCGAGTGGCCGGCGACGATAGCCGGATTCGTCGAGGTGTCATCGGGTGACTACCAAGCTGCCATGACGGCGCTCGAACCGCTGTTGCCCATGGTGGGTCTCTTCCCGGAAGCAAGTGAGATCATCTCGTCGTCGTTCGTTCCCGAGGCCGTCGAAGCCATGGTCGGTCTCGGTCGATTGGATGATGCCGAGCCGCTGGTGGAAGCCTTGGAGCGCAATGGCCGCCGGCTTGACCGGGCATGGACCTTGGCGGTCGGTATGCGTTGTCGCGCCATGCTGCAGGCTGCGCGTGGCGATGTCACAGGCGCGCGGACGAGCGTCGAGCTGGCTTTGGCCGAGCACCAACGCCTTTCGATGCCGTTCGAACGCGCCCGCACTTTGCTGTTGGCTGGCCAGTTGCAGCGCCGCCAGCGCCGGCGCGACGCGGCCGGTGCAGCGCTGCGCGAGGCGCGGGACATCTTTGTGCAACTCGGCACGACGGTGTGGGCCGAGCGCGCCGAAACCGAACTGGCGCGCGCCGTGTCGAGCCGAGGCCGCGACCCCGGGTTGACCGCCACCGAAGAACGCGTTGCCGACCTGGCCGTGTCCGGATTGACCAATCGCGACATCGCGGCCGCCCTGTTCGTGAGCCCGAAGACCGTGGAAGTCAACCTCAGCCGCATCTACCGCAAACTGAGCATCCGATCCCGCGCCGAGCTCTACCGGGCACTTCAAGCCTGGAAGGAAAGACCTTGACCTGATCCGCCTCGGCGTTTCAGGAGAACGTGGTGACCGCGCAGGTGCTCGGGGACGTGATGTTGACCCCGGAGTAGACCACCTGGATGTGGGTGCAGGCGATGACGTTGTTGTCGGTCTTGGGCTGGCCCGTCTGCCAGTCGGTCGAGTCGATGCGCCCGTGCGTCTGATACTTGTCCGGCGGGCCCTCGCCCATGTAGATGGTGGTGATCTCGTCCGAACCCATCGCCTTGTGCACCCGCTCGTACTGGCCGTCGGCGTGCGCGTCGAGGTAGGCCAGCCGGTTGGAGGACCGGATCTCGGTGGTCTGCCGGGCCCACAGGCCGGGCGGGAAGCCGGTCACCCCGTCGGGCGTCAGCATGTCAGCCCCTGCCGTGAAGTCGCAGTGGCCATCGGCCTTGAAGCAATTCAGGATGACGCGCGTCTCCAGCTGATTGGGCCCGTCCAGCGGGAACAGCGTGGTTGCGGTGTTGCTCGCCGCCGCGCACACCCCGGCGGGCAGAAACATCGGCAGCGCCGCGACCGCCGCGAGTCCCGATACCAGCCGCATCATCGATGCTTCCCTTCCCTGTGATCCAAGGGTGAACTTAACCCCGCGACTACTCGTCGTAGGTGACTTCTACCGAATCAGATTCAGGGTGAGATTGACAGGCCAGGATCAGGCCCTCGTCCAGATCTTGCTGCTCGAGCACGTCGTTGACCTCCATGCTCACGTTGCCGCTGCGCAACGTGCACGCACACGCGCCGCAATGGCCCTCGCGGCAGGAGAAGGGCGCGTCGAGGCCCTTGGCCAGCAGCACGTCGAGCAGCTTGGCGTTGCGCGGCCACGACACGGTGTGGGTTTCGCCGTCCAGCTCGACCACCGCGGTCGCCGGCGGCTCGTCACCTTCGGCGGTGTCCTCGATCTTCACCGCCGCGAACGGATCCGAGTCCAGCGACTTGAAGACTTCGATATGTATCTGCGGCGCAGGCACTTTCAGCGTTTCCAGGGCCTGTCGCACTGAGTCCATGAAGGCGCCCGGGCCGCAGATGTACACGGGCCGATCCGTGTAGGGCGCGGCAAGCTTGGCCAGCGCGGCCACGCTGGGCAGGCCCTGCAGCGATTCCAACCAGTGCAGCACCGTGAGCCGGTCGGGATATTTGGCCGACAGCTCGCGCAGCGCGTCGGAGAAGATCACCGACCGGTCGTCGCGGTTGGCGTAGACCAGCGTCACCTGCCCGCTGCCCTCGGCCAGCGCCGACTTGCAGATCGACATGATCGGCGTGATCCCGCTGCCCGCGGCCATCAGCAGGAAGTCGTCGCCCAGCGTTTTGGGGACGAAGTTGCCCGACGGGGCCAGCACGTGGATCCGCATGCCCGCCTTGGCGTGGTCGCACAACCAGTTGGACGCGTAGCCGTCCGCGGTGCGTTTGATCGTGACCGTCAGAGCGTCGTCGGTGAACGGCGAGCTGCACAACGAGTAGCAGCGGGCCACCGAGCCGGTGCGCTCGCTGGGAACGCGCAGCGTCAGGAACTGGCCCGGCGCGTACCGCAGCCGCTCGGGCGGGATGCCGGGATCGCCCGCGTCATCGGGCACCGCGAACACCAGCGACCGCGCATCGTCGGTCTCGGCGATGACCTCGGCGACCTGCAGTTCAAGGACGTGGTCACCCAGCGGCTCGTCGGGTGCTTGGTCCAGATCCGCCTCGGTCAAGGCCCGTCCCTTCCTTTCGTTGCAAAACGTGGCGACCCGCTGCGACCGGCTCCGCCGCTCTTGCGATCGCCACGGGCAACTAGAACATGTTACAGAAAAGCGGATTCGTATCGCTACCAGCCGCAGGAATACCCTGCTCGACACAAATCGGAACGTGTTCTAGTCTCTGGTGTAAGTCCGCTGAGTAAGTCTGGCGCAGGAGGCAAACGTAAGTGACGTCCATTCAACAGCGTGATGCGCAGTCGGTTTTGGCTGGCATCGATGATCTGCTCCCGCAGATACGCGAACGCGCTCAGGCGACGGAGGACCTGCGGCGGCTGCCCGACGAGACCGTCCAGGACCTGCAGGACGTGGGGTTCTTCACCCTGCTGCAGCCCGAGCAGTGGGGCGGGCTGCAGTGCGATCCGGCGCTGTTCTACGAGGCGGTGCGGCGGCTGGCCAGCGCGTGTGGTTCCACCGGCTGGGTGAGCTCGATCATCGGCGTGCACAACTGGCACCTGGCGCTGTTCGATCAGCGGGCGCAGGAGGAGGTCTGGGGCGAGGACCCCAAGACCCGGGTCTCGTCGTCGTACGCCCCGATGGGCGCGGGCGTCGTGACCGACGGCGGTTATCTGGTCAACGGTTCGTGGAACTGGTCGTCGGGTTGTGACCACGCCACGTGGGCGTTCCTCGGCGGTCCGGTGATCAAGGACGGCCGCCCTGTCGACTTCGGTTCCTTCCTGATCCCGCGCAGCGAGTACCGCATCGACGACGTGTGGCATGTCGTCGGCCTGCGCGGCACCGGCAGCAACACCGTCGTCGTCAAGGACGTCTTCGTGCCGCGGCACCGATTCCTGTCCTACAAGGCCATGAACGACGGCACCGCGGGCGGCTACGAGACCAACACCGCCGCGGTCTACAAGATGCCTTGGGGCACAATGCATCCCACCACGATCTCGGCGCCCATCGTCGGCATGGCCTACGGCGCGTACGACGCGCACGTCGAGCACCAGGGCAAGCGGGTGCGCGCGGCGTTCGCCGGCGAGAAGGCCAAGGACGACCCGTTCGCCAAGGTCCGCATCGCCGAGGCGGCCAGCGACATCGACGCGGCCTGGCGCCAGCTGAGCGGCAACGTCGCCGACGAGTACGCGCTGCTGTCGGCCGGTAAGGAGATCCCCTTCGAGCTGCGTGCCCGCGCTCGCCGCGACCAGGTGCGCGCCACCGGCCGTGCCATCGCCTCCATCGACCGGCTGTTCGAGGCTTCCGGTGCCACCGCCCTGGGCAATGACCAACCGGTGCAACGGTTCTGGCGTGACGCTCATGCCGGCCGCGTACACGCGGCCAACGACCCCGAGCGGGCCTACCAGATCTTCGGGAACAACGAGTTCGGGTTGCCGCCCGGCGACACCATGGTGTGATCCATGACTGCGACCGAGGAATTGACCTTCGAGTCCACCTCGCGCTTCGCGGAGGTGGACGTGGATGGGCCGCTGAAGCTGCACTACCACGAGGCCGGTGTCGGCAACGAGCAGACCGTGGTGCTGCTGCACGGCGGCGGCCCGGGCGCGGCGAGTTGGACGAACTTCTCCCGCAACATCCCGGTGCTGGCGCAGCAGTTTCACGTGCTGGCCGTCGACCAGCCCGGCTACGGCCACTCCGACAAGCGCGCCGAGCACGGACAGTTCAACCACTACGCGGCGCGCGCGCTCAAGGGCCTCTTCGACCAGCTCGGCCTGGGACGCGTTCCGCTGGTGGGGAATTCGCTGGGCGGTGGCACCGCGGTCCGCTTCGCGCTGGACTACCCGGACCGGGCGGGCAAGCTGGTGCTGATGGGCCCGGGCGGGGTGAGCGTGAACCTGTTCGCGCCCGACCCGACCGAGGGCGTCAAACGGCTGGGCAAGTTCTCCGCCGAGCCCACCCGCGAGAACCTCGAGGCGTTCCTGCGGGTGATGGTCTACGACCAGAAGCTGATCACCCCGGAATTGGTCGAGCAGCGTTTCGAGTTGGCCAGCACACCCGAATCGCTGACGGCGACGCGCGCGATGGGGATGTCGTTCGCCGGAGCGGATTTCGAGCTCGGCATGATGTGGCGCGAGGTGCATCGGCTGCGCCAGCCGGTGCTGCTGATCTGGGGCCGCGAGGATCGGGTCAACCCGCTGGATGGTGCACTGGTCGCACTGAAAACCATCCCGCGCGCACAGCTTCACGTTTTCGGGCAATGTGGGCACTGGGCGCAGGTGGAGAAGTTCGACGAGTTCAACAAGCTCACCATCGATTTCCTGGGAGGTGCGCGATGAGCATCCGCTCGCTGGGCTATCTGCGTATCGAGGCCACCGACATGGCGGCCTGGCGCGAGTACGGCTTGAAGGTCCTCGGCATGGTCGAGGGCAAGGGCGCGACCGAAGGAACACTGTATCTGCGGATGGACGATTTCCCGGCCCGGTTGGTGATCGTGCCCGGCGAACAGGACCGGCTCATCGAGGCGGGCTGGGAGTGCGCGAATGCGGCTGGCCTGCAAGAGATCCGGAACCGGCTGGACGTCGAGGGCACCCCCTACAAGGAGGCCACCGCCGCCGAACTGGCCGATCGCCGGGTCGACGAGATGATCCGGTTCTCCGACCCGTCCGGCAATTGCCTGGAGGTCTTCCACGGCGCCGCTTTGGAACACCGCCGCGTGGTCAGCCCGTACGGCCACAAGTTCGTCACCGCCGAGCAGGGCCTGGGGCACGTGGTGCTGACCACCCGCGACGACGAAGAGACGCTGCACTTCTACCGGGATGTGCTGGACTTCAAGCTGCGCGACTCGATGCGGCTGCCGCCCCAGGTGGTCGGCCGGCCCGCCGACGGCCCGCCGGCCTGGCTGCGGTTCCTGGGCTGCAACCCGCGTCACCACAGCCTGGCCTTCATGCCCGGACAGACCCCCAGCGGCATCGTGCACCTGATGGTCGAGGTCGAAGAGGCCGACGACGTCGGGCTGTGCCTGGACCGGGCGCTGCGTAAGAAGGTGCCGATGTCGGCGACGCTGGGCCGGCACGTCAACGACCTGATGCTGTCCTTCTACATGAAGACACCAAGCGGATTCGATGTCGAATTCGGCTGCGAGGGAAGGCAAGTCGAGGACACCGATTGGATCGCCCGGGAGAGCACCGCAATCAGCCTGTGGGGCCACGACTTCAGCGTCGGCTTCAAGGGCTAAATTCGGGGTTATGACTGCCGCGCCGATCGACCCGCGCACGTTCCGCAGCGTGCTCGGTCAGTTCTGCACCGGGATCACCATCATCACCACCGTGCACGACGACGTCCCGGTCGGCTTCGCCTGCCAGTCCTTCGCCGCGCTCTCGCTGGATCCGCCGCTGGTGCTGTTCTGCCCCACCAAGGTGTCGCGGTCGTGGAAGGCCATCGAGGCGAGCGGCCGATTCTGCGTCAACATGCTGACCGAGCAGCAGAAGCACGTCTCGGCCCGCTTCGGCTCCAAGGAGCCGGACAAGTTCGCCGGGATCGACTGGCACCCTTCCGAACTCGGTTCCCCGATCATCGACAATTCGCTGGCCTACATCGACTGCACGGTTGCCTCCGCGCACGACGGCGGCGATCACTTCGTTGTTTTTGGTGCGGTGCAATCGCTTTCGGAGGCGCCCAAGATCAAACCGCGGCCGCTGCTGTTCTACCGCGGCGAATACACCGGCATCGAGCCGGACAAGACGACGCCGGCGCAATGGCGCGACGACCTGGAGGCGTTCCTGACCACCACCACCCAGGACACCTGGTTGTAGCAGTCCTCAGGTAGGCCCGCCGCGATGGCTTCCGGCGTCACGCTCGGTGCCCGAGAGGTTCACCGTGGGAGAGTTGTCCGGGATCGGCTGCTCCTGGCTCCACGCGGCGTCGCGGTCGGCTTCGCCCTTGTCGGCAGCGGAGTCCTTTTCGGTCTTCACTTTGGGATCCAGGCTGTCGGCCCGCTGCCACTGCTCGTTCAGCTGTTCGCGCGAGGACGCCACTTCGCTCTGATGCGCTGACGCCCGGTCCTGCAGCCGCGCGGCTTCGGCCGCCTTGGCCTCGGCTTCGGCCTGCGCGGCGCGCGCTTTCGCGGCGGTTTCCGCGGCCAGTGCCTCGCGGCGCTCGACCTTGGCGGCCTCCACTCGGGCCTGTTCGCGAATCCCCTCGGCCTGCCGCTCGCGGCGGCGCATGCTCGCTCTGCGGGCAAGCATGACGAGAACGATGATGATGAAGACGGCCACGACTGCGGCGACGACGATCCAGACGGTGTTGCTGGTGTTCATGATGGACTCCGTTGTCAGTGTTGGGAAGCGCTGAGTTCCCCGTTGACGGGTTGCCGTATTCGACATGGATGAAACAACCGATGCCGGCGCCCGCTGCCGCGGCCGGGGGGCCGCGCGCCAGAATGGTGGCATGACGCTGGATCTGGGCGCGTACTTCGACCGCATCAACTACGGCGGTCCCGCCGAGCCGACCCTCGAGGTGCTGCAGGACCTGATGACCGCGCACACCGGATCGATCCCGTTCGAAAATCTCGACCCGCTGCTGGGCGTCCCGGTCGACGACCTGAGCCCGGAAGCGTTGACCGACAAGCTGGTCTACCGGCGCCGCGGGGGCTACTGCTACGAGCAGAACGGGCTGATGGGGTACGCGCTGACCGAAATCGGCTTTCGGGTCCGGCGGTTGGCCGGGCGGGTGGTCTGGATGCAGCCGCCCGACGCGCCGCTGGGCGCCCAGACACACACGGTGCTGGCGGTGACCTTCCCCGGCTCGGGGGGTTCCTTCCTGGTCGACGTCGGCTTCGGCGGCCAGACCCTGACCTCTCCCATCCGATTGCAGACCGGGAACGCCCAGCCGACCACGCACGAGCCGTACCGGCTGAATGACCGCGGTGACGGCCTGGTCCTGCAGGCCCTGGTCCGCGACGAGTGGCGACCTCTGTACACATTCGGCACCCAGACCGTGCCGCAGATCGATCTGGCGGTGGGCAGCTGGTACGTGTCCACGCACCCGTCGTCGATCTTCGTGACCGGCTTGACGGTCGCGCTGACCACCGAGGACGCCCGCTACAACCTGGCCGGTAGGAACCTGACCATCCACCGCGCCGACGGCAGCGAGAAGATCCGCCTCGACGACGCCGCCGCGGTTGTCGACGCGATCGTTGGGCGGTTCGGCATCGACGTGGCGGGTGTCGGCGATCAGGGTGCGCTCGAGGCGCGCATCGCGCAGGTGCTCGACGGTTAGGCGCCTGTCCGGCTGTCGCTAGCGGGCCGAAAGCCAGGGGCCCAGCCGTCGCAGCGCTTCGTCGATGTCGTTCGTCGGCCCCGCAAATGACAGTCGCACGAACGAATCGCCCCGCGCGGTGTCGAAGTCGATGCCCGGCGCGATCGCAACGCCGGTGTCTTCCAACAGCTTCGAACAAAACGCGAGCGAGTCGTCGGTGAATTCCGAGACGTCGGCGTACACGTAGAAGGCGCCGTCGGTCGGGGCCAAACGCTCGATGCCGATGCCGCGTAGCCCGTCGAGTATTCGCGAACGATTGGCCGCATAATGATGCAGGTGACCGTCGGCCTCGGCGGTCGCCTCCGGGGTGAAGGCCGCGACCGCGGCGACTTGCGACAGCACGGGCGGACAGATGGTGAAGTTCCCGGTGAGGCGATCCACCGCGCGGCGCAGCTCGGACGGCACCAGCAGCCAGCCCAGTCGCCAGCCCGTCATCGCGTAGTACTTCGAAAAGCTGTTGACCACAACGGCATTTCGCGACGTCTGCCACGCGCAGCTGGTTTGCGGTGACCCGTCGTAGACCAGACCGTGGTAGACCTCGTCGCTGATCAGCCGCGCCCCCGTCGCATCACACCACGACGCGATCGCGGCCAGCTCCGTCGGCTCGATGACCGTGCCAGTGGGGTTGGCCGGGCTTGCGACGATCACGCCCTGCACCGGGGGGTCGAGGTCGGCGAGCATCCGCGCGGTGGGCTGGAAGCGCGTCTGCGGTCCGCAGGGGATTTCCACCACCTCACATCCCAACGCCGACAGGATGTTTCGGTAGCAGGGGTAGCCCGGGCTGGCCAGGGCCACCCGGTCACCGACGTCGAAGCAGGCCAAGAAGGTGAGCAGGAAGCCACCCGAGGAGCCCGTCGTGATCACCACCGCGTCGGGTTCCACGTCGAGCCCGTGCTGGCGCTGATAGTCGGCGGCGATCGCGGCTCGCAGGTCCGGAATGCCCAGTGCCACCGAGTAACCGAGTTCGTTGGACTGCACGGCCGCGGCCGCGGCCGCTCGCACCGGCCCGGGCGCGCCCACGCTGGGCTGGCCGGCCGACAGGTTGACCAAGTCGCCGTGGCTGCGCTGGCGTTCCGCGGCCGCCAGCCAGACATCCATCACGTAGAACGGTGGGATGCCGGCTCGTAGCGAGACGCGGTCGGTCACGGCGCCGTGAGTACCTCGGATTCCAGTCGCTTCAGTAGTTCTTGGCACGATTCCAGCAGATGCGCGCTGCCGTGGGCACGTTTGAAGTACAGGTGCATGTCGTGTTCCCAGGTGATCGCGATGCCGCCGTGCAGCTGGATGCCCTCGGCGGCCACGGTGTTCAGTGCCTCGGTGGCGGCTAGCCGGGCGGCGGCGGCGTTGGTGGGCGTGGGGTGGTCGCACGCATCGGCGACGACGGCCTTCGCGGCGGCGACGGTGACATACAGATCGGCCATCCGGTGCTTGAGGGCCTGAAAGCTGCCGATCGGTCGGCCGAATTGCACGCGGTCCTTGGCGTATTCGACGGTCAGTTTCAGGCAGCGTTCGGCGGCGCCGATCTGCTCGGCGGCCAGCAGGATGGCCGCTTGGTCCGCCAGGCCCGGGTCCGTGCCGATCGGCACGGTCTCCTCGGCTTTCACCCGCGCCAGGCGCCGGGTCGGGTCCATGGTGGTGACGGGCTCGGCGCCGAATCGGGTCCACCGGCTGAGCCGTCCGTCCTCGACGGCGACCACGACGTCGGCGACATCGCCGTTGATCACGTAATCGGCGTCGAGCACCAGCGCGCCGATCGAGCCGCCCTCGGCAAGGCTTTCCAGCGTCGCGGTGTCCGGCTCGGCCGCGCTCAGCAGCGCCAGCTCGGCCAGCGTGGTCCCCAGCAGCGGGGAGGGCACCAGCGCGCGGCCCAGTTCCTGCAAAACCGCTGCGGCGTCGGCCAATTCGCCGCCCGCGCCGCCCGACTCCTCGGGCACCACCAGGGCGGCGGCGCCGACCTGCTCGCACAGCAGTCGCCACAGCGATTCGTCGTAGCCACGGTCGGACTCCATGGCCGCGCGCACGGCGGCCGGGCCGGCGTGCTTGGCCACCAGGGCGGCGACCGTCTCGGCCAGCATCTGCCGTTCTTCAGTTGTGGTCATAGCGCCTCCAGCACTCGCCGCCGATGTTCCTCCGGCGTACCCCAGGCGGACCGCAACGCCTGCACGCGCAGCAGCAACAGCGACAGGTCGTGTTCCTGGGTGAAACCGATTGCGCCGTGGGTCTGCAAGGCCGACCGAGCCGCCAGCAGCCCCGCCTCAGACGCGGCCGCCTTGGCGGCGCTGACGTCGCGCGGATCCATGGTCAGTGCCGCGCCGTAGACCAGCGGACGGGCCAGTTCGATGGCGATGTGCACGTCGGCGAGCTTGTGCTTGATCGCCTGGTACGAGCCGATCACCCGGCCGAACTGGGTGCGTTGCTTGGCGTAGTCGACCGCGCCGTCGCGGAGCGCCTCGGCCGCGCCGATCAGCTGGGCCGCGGTGGCCAGCGCGCCGAATTCGTAGGCCCGCTTGATGTCTGCCTGCCACGACGACCCGGTCGCAGTCACGTCATACAGCCGCCGGCTGGGGTCGACGGATTCGTGGACGGCGCCCGGTGTCGCCTCGGTGACGCCGTCCTCGCCGGCCAGCAGCAGCAGGCCGGCCACGTCGGCGTCGACGGCACGCGGTGTCTGCGGCGGCATGGCGACCGTGGCGATCAGCTCCCCGGACGCCAATCCGGCGCAGCGCTCGGCGTGATCATCAGAGCCGAGCAAAACCGGTGCCACGGCGATGGATTCGGTCACCGGGCCCGGCACGCACCAGCGCCCGAGCCGCTCGATGGCGACGACGAGGTCTACCGGATGGGCCTCGATGCCGTCGAATTTCTCCGGCACGGCCAGAGCGGTGACGCCCAGGTTGGCCAACTGCTCCCACACCTTGCGGCCCGGTGCGGTATCGCCGGCGGACCACGCCCGCACGGCGCCGGGCAAGTCCGCCGCACCGAGCGCGGCGTCGATGCTGGCCGCGAAGTCGCGCTGCTGTTCGTCTAGCGCAAATTTCACTTCTTGCCCCCGGACTTCTCGCGCGGCAGGCCCAGCAACCGCTCGGAGATGATATTGCGCTGAATTTCGTTGGTGCCGGCGTAGATCGGGCCGCCCAGCGCGAACAGCAGACCCTCCGTCCACCGGCCGGCGAGCTCCCCGTCGGCGGCGAGTAGGTCGAGCGCGGCCTGGTGCAATTCGACGTCGAGGTCTGACCAGAACACCTTGGTCACCGACGACTCGGCGCCCAGCTCGCCGCCGAGGGCCAGCCGGGTCACCGTCTCGAAGGTCTGCAGCCGGTAGGCCTGCGCCTTGATCCAGCCGTCGGCGACCCGGTCGGCGAATGCGGCGGGCGAGCCACTGTCCTTCCACAGCCGCACCAACCGTTCGGCGGTCGCCAGGAAGCGCGCCGGGCTGCGCAGCGACATGCCGCGCTCGTTGCTCGACGTGCTCATGGCCGCCCGCCAGCCCTCGTGCGGGGTACCGATCACGTCCTCGTCGGGCACGAAGACGTCGTCGAGGAAGATCTCACCGAAGCCGGTGTCGCCGCCCAGCTGGACGATGGGCCGCACCGTGACACCCTCGGCCTTCAGGTCGAACATGAAATACGTCAGCCCGTTGTGCCGCTCGGCGCCGGGATCGGAACGAAACAGCCCGAAACCCCGCTCGGCGAACGGGGCTCGCGAGCTCCAGATCTTCTGCCCGTTGAGCAGCCAGCCCCCGTCGGTCTGGGTGGCGGTGGACCGCAGCGACGCCAGGTCGCTGCCGGATTCGGGCTCCGACCACGCCTGAGCCCAGATCTGTTCGCCGCTGGCCATTTTCGGCAGAATCCGGTCGAGTTGCTCTTGGGTGCCGTGCGCGAAGAGGGTCGGCGCCAGCATCGAGGTGCCGTTGGCGCTGGCCCGGCCCGGCGCACCGGCCCGGAAGTACTCCTCTTCGAAGACCACCCAGTGCAGCAGCGGCGCGTCCCGGCCGCCGTACTTCTTCGGCCAGGTGATCACCGAAAGGCCGGCGTCGAACAGCACGCGGTCCCAATGCCGGTGCTGCTCAAAGCCTTCGGCGTTGTCGTATGACTTCGTCGGGACGGCATCGGCGTTGGCCGACAAGAAGTCCCGCACCTCGGCCTGGAAGGCCAGGGTGTCTTCGTCGAGTTCCAGATCCATTAGCCCTGCTCTCGCAGTTGTGGTTTGAGCACCTTGCCGCCCGCATTGCGCGGCAGCGCGTCGACGAACCGCACCGACCGCGGTGCCTTGAAGTTCGCCAAATGTTCTCGGGTGTAAGCGATCACGGATTCTTCATCGAGCTGGGCGCCGGGCCGGGTCACCAGGTACGCCCGGCCCACTTCGCCGAGGCGCTCGTCGGGAACTCCGATCACCGCGGCGTCAGCCACGCCGTCCATGCGGGCCAGCACCTGCTCGACCTCGGCGGGGTAGACGTTGAATCCGCCGCAGATGTACATGTCCTTGAGTCGGTCGGTGATGCGCAGGTTGCCGGCCGCGTCGACGGCGCCGATGTCGCCGGTGTGCAGCCAGCCGTCGGCGTCGATGGCGGCCGCGGTGGCCTCCGGGTCTTCCAGGTAACCCAGCATCACGTTCGGCCCGCGCAGCAACACCTCTCCCGAATCCTCGGGCGGGTCGGCGTCGATGCGCAGCTCGAAGTCGGCGAAGGGGCGCCCGCAGGTGGTGGCCACGGTGATCGCGTCGTCGTCGGCGCGGCACATGGTTCCCATGCCGTTGGCCTCGGTCAGCCCGTAGGCGGTCAGCACGATGTCGATGTCGAGTTCGGATTGCATGCGCTCGACCAGCACGACCGGCACGGTAGCGGCGCCGGTCACCGCGAACCGCAGTGAGCTCAGGTCGTAGTCGTTGCGTGCCGGGTGGTCCAGCAGGGTCTGGTAGATGGTGGGCGGCCCGGGCAGCACGGTGATGCGGTGCCGCTCGATCGCTTGCAGCGCGCGCAGCGGGTCGAAGGTCAGGTGGGGGATCAACGTCGCGCCGGTCTGCAGGCAGGCCAGGATGCCGGCCTTGTAGCCGAAGTTGTGAAAGAACGGGTTGATGCACAGGTAGCGGTCGTCGCTGGTGATCTTGCCGTTGGCCGCCCAGGATGCGGAGGCCGACAGCGACTGCCGATGCGCGCACAGCACGCCTTTGCTGCGGCCGGTGGTGCCGGACGTGAAGAGGATGTCGCTGACGTCGTCGGGCGCGACGGCGGACGCGCGAGCGGCGACCGTGTCGAGGTCGCTGCCGCGCGCGACGAACTCGTCCCAGGTTCCGTCGTCGGTCTCGTCGGCCTCGATCGGTATCCGCACGATGTGGCGCAGCGCCGGGAGCGCCGCACGGTCCAGGTCGGCAACGCGATCGTGGCCCAGGAATCGGCCCATGCCGAACAACACGGGCGAGCCGGTGCGGGCCAGGACGTCGGCGGCCTCTGCGGCGGTGTAGCGGGTGTTCAGCGGCACCATCGCCGCGCCGGCGTGGTGTATTGCCAGGCAGGCCACCACCCAATGCCAGGTGTTCGGCGACCAGATGGCCACCCGGTCGCCCGCTTGGACGCCGAGATCGATGAGGGCGGCGGCGGCTCGGTGCACCTCGTCGCGCAGCGCGGCGGCGGTGAAAGACCGTTCGTCGGTGATCAGCGCGTCGTGGTCGGGCAGCTGGTCCGCGAAACGATCCAGCGCCGCGGGCACCGTGCGCGGATCGTCGGTCATCGAATGCTCCTAGAGAGTTCCGCGCGCGAGGCGCAGTCACCGAGCTACAAAGCAAGTGCTTGGTAGGTTAGCCTACAGGTCATGCAGGACGTCGAGGAGTTCCGGGCGGAGGTCCGGCAGTGGCTCGCCGACAATCTGGTCGGCGAATTCGCAGCTCTCAAGGGTCTCGGCGGACCCGGACGCGAGCACGAGGCGTTCGAAGAGCGCCGGGCATGGAATCAGCATCTGGCCAGGGCCGGGCTGACCTGCCTGGGCTGGCCGGTCGAACACGGTGGTCGGGGCCTGTCCACCGCGCACCGGGTGGCCTTCTACGAGGAGTACGCCAAGGCCGACGCCCCGGACAAGGTCAACCACTTCGGCGAGGAGTTGCTCGGCCCCACGCTGATCGCCTTTGGGACGCCCGAGCAGCAGCAGCGCTTCCTGCCGAAGATCCTCGACGTGACCGAGCTGTGGTGCCAGGGCTATTCGGAGCCCGGCGCCGGCAGCGACCTGGCCAACGTGGCGACCACCGCCGAACTCGACGGCGACGAGTGGGTGATCAACGGCCAAAAGGTGTGGACGTCGCTGGCGCACCTGTCGCAGTGGTGCTTCGTGGTCGCGCGCACCGAGAAGGGCTCCAAGCGGCACGCCGGCCTGTCCTACCTGCTGGTGCCGCTGGATCAACCGGGCGTGGAGGTCCGTCCGATCGTCCAGATCACCGGCACGGCGGAATTCAACGAGGTGTTCTTCGACGACGCCCGCACCGAGGCTTCGCTGGTGGTCGGCGAGCCCGGCGACGGCTGGCGGGTCGCCATGGGCACGCTGACCTTCGAGCGGGGCGTGTCCACGCTCGGGCAGCAAATCCGTTACGCCCGTGAGCTTTCTAACCTGGCCGAGCTCGCCCAACGCACCGGGGCGGCCGACGACCCGTTCATCCGCGAGCGGCTGACCAGGGCGTGGACCGGGCTGCGGGCCATGCGCAGCTACGCGTTGGCCACCATGGACGTCGAGCAGCCCGGTCAGGACAACGTGTCGAAGTTGTTGTGGGCCAACTGGCATCGGGATCTGGGCGAGCTGGCCATGGACGTCATCGGCAAGCCCGGACTGACGCTGGCCGATGGCGAGTTCGATGAATGGCAGCGGCTGTTCCTGTTCACCCGTGCCGACACCATCTACGGCGGATCCAACGAGATCCAGCGCAACATCATCGCCGAGCGGGTGCTCGGCCTACCCCGAGAGGTCAAAGGATGAGTTTGTCCGAAGCTCCGAAAGAGATTGCCGGACATGGACTTCTGCAGGGCAAGGTGGTGGTCGTGACGGCGGCCGCGGGCACCGGCATCGGCGCGTCGACGGCACGACGGGCGCTGGCCGAGGGCGCCGACGTGGTGATCTCGGACCACCACGAACGCCGGCTGGGGGAGACCGCCGACGAGCTCGCCGCGCTGGGACAGGGCCGGGTCGAAAGCGTGCTGTGCGACGTGACGTCGACCGCGCAGATCGATGCGCTGTTCGCGTCGGCCACCGCGCGGATGGGACGCGTCGACGTCCTGGTGAACAACGCCGGGCTGGGCGGCCAGACCCCGGTGGTCGACATGACCGACGAGGAGTGGGACCGCGTCCTGGACGTCACCCTGACGTCGGTGTTTCGCGCCACCCGCGCGGCGCTGCGCTACTTTCGCGATGCGCCGCACGGCGGGGTCATCGTCAACAACGCCAGCGTCCTCGGCTGGCGCGCGCAGCACTCGCAGTCGCACTATGCCGCCGCCAAGGCCGGTGTGATGGCGCTGACCCGTTGCAGCGCAATCGAAGCCGCCGAATACGGCGTGCGGATCAATGCGGTGTCGCCGAGCATCGCGCGGCACAAATTCCTGGAAAAGACGTCGTCGTCGGAGTTGCTCGACCGGCTGTCGGCCGGCGAGGCCTTCGGGCGTGCCGCCGAGCCGTGGGAGGTCGCGGCCACCATCGCGTTCCTCGCCAGCGACTACTCGAGCTATCTCACCGGAGAGGTCATCTCGGTTTCCAGCCAACACCCGTGAGCTGCGATATCGCTGACTGGCGCGCGGCCGCGACGTGTTTACAATTGTCGACCAACGCGGTTGATGCAGGTGGGAGGGTGCTGTGAGCGAAGGGCCGGGTCACCGACCGTGGGGTGAGAACCCGACGCCTGCAAACACACCCGGCCAGCCCCCGGGCGCCCCCTGGCAATCCGACGCCGGATGGCCAGAACAGTGGGGTCAAGGCGGCCAGGCGGCCCCGTTCGGGCAGCCCGCGTACGGGTCGTGGTCCTCGCCACCGCCGGTCACCGTCGCCAACTTCAACGGGCCGCACGGCAGCCCCGGTCAGCGCAATCGCAAGCCACTGATCATCGGACTGAGCGTGGCCGCCGTCGTCATCGTCGTCATCGTCATCACCGTGATCGCCGTCAGCAGCGGTGGCGGCTCGGGCAGCGCCGGCGATGCGGCCAAGGGCTACCTCGAAGCGCTTGCCCGCGGCGACGCGCAAGCCGCGCTGACGTACAGCACCGACCAGCCCGCGTCCAAAGACTTTCTGACCGACGACATCCTCAAACGGCAGATCGCGCGGTGGCCGATCACCGACATCAAGATCCTCGACGACAATTCCGCCCGCGGCTTCGGCTTCGGCCAGGTGCATGTCTCGGCGAAATTCGGCGAGAACACCTCGGACGTGACCATGTCGATCAAGAAGGCGGGCAGCGACTGGAAGCTCGATCACGCCGCGATCAAGGTGGACACCCTCAACGCGGGCATCGAGCAGGCCGCCGTCAAGACCGCGACGTTCTTCGACAAGCCCGTCGGCACCGCACCGGTGTACGTCTTTCCCGGTTGGGTGGACGTCGCCAGCACCAATCCGAATCTGGCCGTCACGTTGAAAAAGCCGTTCCTGCTTGACAATTTGACGGCATCGGGCGCGTACTTCAACGACCTGGAGTTCAAACTCAGCGACAGGGGGTTGTCGGCGACCAGCGCCGCGATATCGGCCGCGCTGGCCAATTGCGCGAACTCGAACCAACTGCGACCGCCCGACTGCCCCCAACACGCCTTCGACTACGACCTGGTGGACGGGACCGCGGCCTGGGGCAAGCCGGACATCGGTGGGCTCAAGATCAACCTGTTCGACCCCTTCCGACTCGAGGCGACCTTCTCCGGGTCGGTCAACTTCCCGCTGACCGCCCAGACCCGGTCGGGTGGCACCAAAACGAGCGTGGTCAACGCGTTCGTATCCGGCAACGCCGACGAGTCGCAGACGCCGCCGGCGGTCTCGCTGCGCTGACGCTTGCGGCGGGACCCCGAAGTCGAAATACCACCTCGGTGGCCAAGCAAGCGCTTGGTTGATACTCTGATCGGGTGGACCGAGCGCCCGGTCAGGCCAACAGCCGTCGAGACGAGTTACTGGAGCTTGCCGCGACCATGTTCGCCGAGCGTGGCTTGCGCGCCACCACCGTCCGCGACATCGCCGACAGCGCCGGCATCCTGTCCGGCAGTCTGTATCACCACTTCTCCTCCAAAGAGGAGATGGTCGACGAGCTCTTGCGAAGTTTTCTGGACTGGTTGTTCGCGCGCTACCGCGAGATCGTGGACAGCGAGGCCAACCCCTTGGAGCGGCTCAAGGGACTGTTCATGGCGTCGTTCGAGGCGATCGAGCACCGGCACGCGCAGGTCGTCATCTACCAGGACGAGGCCCAGCGGCTGTTGTCCCAGCCCCGGTTCGCCTACATCGAGGACATGAACCGGCAACAGCGCAAGATGTGGCTCGAGTTGCTCAATCAGGGCGTCGAGCAGGGCTACTTTCGCCCCGACCTCGACGTCGACCTGATCTACCGCTTCATCCGGGACACCACGTGGGTGTCGGTGCGCTGGTATCAGCCGGGCGGGCCACTCACTGCGGAGCAAGTCGGTCAGCAATACCTCGCCATCGTTCTCGGCGGAATCACTGCGGGATCAAACAAGATCGAAGAAGGAGTCCGAAATGACTGAGGCGTACGTCATCGACGCTGTGCGTACCGCGGTCGGCAAGCGCGGGGGATCGCTGGCCGGGATTCACCCGGTGGACCTGGGTGCCCTGGGCTGGCGCGGGCTGCTGGACCGGGTCGACGTCGATCCCGCCGCCGTTGACGACGTGATCGCCGGCTGTGTCGATGCCATCGGCGCGCAGGCCGGCAACATCGCCCGCCTCTCGTGGCTGGCCGCCGGCTATCCCGAAGAGGTTCCCGGCGTCACCGTCGACCGGCAGTGCGGTTCCAGCCAGCAGGCCATTTCCTTTGGCGCACAGGCGGTTCTGTCCGGCACGGCCGACCTCATCGTCGCCGGCGGCGTGCAGAACATGAGCCAGATCCCGATCTCGTCGGCCATGACGGTGGGCGAGCAGTTCGGATTCACCTCGCCCACCAACGAATCCAAGCAGTGGCTGCACCGCTACGGCGACCAGGAGATCTCGCAGTTCCGCGGTTCGGAGCTGATCGCCGAGAAGTGGAACCTGTCGCGCGAGGAGATGGAGCGCTACGCGCTGACCAGTCACGAGCGCGCGTTCGCGGCCATCCGCGGCGGCCACTTCGACAACGAGATCATCACCGTCGAAACGGAATCCGGGCCGTTCCGGGTCGATGAGGGTCCGCGCGAGTCGTCGCTGGAGAAGATGGCCGGGCTCAAGCCGCTGGTCGAGGGTGGCCGGCTGACGGCGGCCATGGCCAGTCAGATTTCCGACGGCGCCAGTGCCGTGCTGCTGGCGTCCGAGAAGGCCGTCAAGGAGCACAACCTGACCCCGCGGGCCCGCATCCATCACATCAGCGCTCGCGCCGCCGACCCGGTCTTCATGCTGACCGGGCCCATCCCGGCGACGCGCTATGCACTCGACAAGGCCGGGCTGTCGATCGATGACATCGACACCGTCGAGATCAACGAGGCTTTCGCGCCGGTGGTGTTGGCGTGGCTCAAGGAGATCAAGGCCGACCCGGAAAAGGTCAACCCCAACGGTGGCGCGATCGCGCTCGGCCACCCCCTGGGTGCCACCGGCGCCAAGCTGTTCACCACCATGCTCAACGAGCTCGAGCGCATCGGCGGCCGCTACGGTCTGCAGACGATGTGCGAAGGGGGCGGCACGGCCAACGTCACGATCATCGAGCGTCTGTAGCCGCCTGGAACGGGTGGGCGATCAGCCCCGGGTCGGATCGAACTCGAGTACTTGGGTGAGCCGAATGTTGTTGCCGGACGGGTCGCGGAAGGAAGTGTCGATGCCGTACGCCTGCCGGGTGGGAGGATCGTTGAACGTAACACCGCGAGCGGACAATTCGTCGTAGCGAGCCTGGCAATCGTCGGTTTCCAAGAACAAAGTGCCGCCCGCCCCCTTGGCCACCAGTTCGGCTAGCTGTGTGCTGGACTCGGCGTCGAGCATCGGTGGTTTCGGAACGGGCATCAGCACCAGCCCGACATCGTCTTGCCCGACGGGTCCGACGCACAGCCACCGAAAGTTCCACGCCTCCATCGTCACGTCCGCTCGGATCTCCCAGCCGAGCGTCTTGGTGTAGAACTCCAGCGCTGCGTCTTGGTCATGCACCCAGAATTGGGCGTTCGCGATCTTGAGCATCGGTTCTCCTGAGTTTGGTCTGTCGCTTTTGAAGCTACGGAGGTCGCGGTTCGCAGTCTTCTCGAAACGTGCGGTTTTGCGGGCGTCCGTAAGCCAGCGCGACACAGCGTGGAATTCGCACGTGGCGTTCGGCAGGCGGGAACTTGTTCCGGTACGCCTGCGGCGTGCCGCCGAACATGCGGCGAAAGCTGGTGGTGAACGAGCCGACGCTTTCCCAGCCGACGGCGAAGCAAACGGCGGCGACCGTCCAGTCCGTGGTGCGCAGCAACGCCGCGGCTCGTTCGAGCCGCCGCGTCAGTAGGTACTGGTGCGGCGACTCGCCGAACGTCCGCTTGAAGAGGCGACTGAAGTGGGCAGGTGACAAACCCGCGGCCGCCGCCAGATCGGCGACGGAGAGCGGCTCGTGATAACGGGCGTCGACCAGGTCTTTGGCGCGCAGAAGATGTCGGGCTGTTGGTGCAGCTGCCACCCGCATAGTGTGCCGCACCTCCAAACGCTCAGCGGGTAGCCACGACCAGACCGATGCCGCCCAGGGCGAGTAGCCAGCTCGTGAAGCTGCCGACCAGGAAGTACTCGGTCACCTCGTCGATGCCGACGGCGCCGTTGCGGTTCGTTTGGGCGTTCAATTCCGGAAACCGGATGATGCCCTTGGCCGCGACGACGGCGCTGGCCGCGGCCACCTGTCCGCCGACGCCGAGGCTCAGGATCAGCAGGCGTTCCATCGGGCCCAACAGCCTGCCGCCCTTGAGCCGGTCCGACGGCTGCGGCTCGCCGGCCGGTCGCACCGCGCCCACCGAGCCAAGCACCAAGCGCACCAGCTGATTTGCGGTGGCGAACTGGACCAAGACCACGCCGACGAGCATCAGCAGCCGGGTCGGCGTGACGTGGCCGAGAGGCAGGTGAACCCAGGCCGACCACCGCGCCACGGCGCCATCGGCCGGTGACGACCAGCCGGACATCACCGCCAGCAACGCCAGCGCGGAGCCGAAAACGGCCAATGGTGCGCCCTGCGCGGTGCCGGTGCGTTCGCTTCGCGCGCATAGCCATTCCCAGGCGATCACCGCCGCGGCCGCCAGCACGAGCAATGCGATGTCACCGGCACGCCACAGGGCGCCCAGCGCCGCGCATGCCGAGACGGTGACCGGTCCGATCAACAGCGGCGGCCAGACCGCGCTGGCCGCTCGCCGGCAGAAATCGGCGACGCCCAGTGCGATGAGCAAAACCGCGATGACGCTCACGGCAGGCTCCGAAGATATTGGCTGGCAACAACAATCAGGTCCAGGCCGTCGCGGCTGGCGCGCTGAGAAACCGCCGACGGGGTGATGCCCTCGTCCGCGGCGAGCTCCTTTTTGGTCCGGCCGGTCATCAACCCCCTCACAATCCGCAACGATCTCTCATCGAGCGATCCAAGCAGATGGTCCCGACAGATCAGGGCCGCGTTGACCGCGGCGACGTCGCCGCGCGTCTCGCCGTCGGCCCGGAAGGTCGTGCGTATCAGCGTGAAGCCGGGCTGTCGCTGAGCGTGTGCGGTCTGCTGGATCGCCTCCCGCGCGGTCCACCAGCCCGGTCCGTCCTGGATTCCCGCGTCGGCGTCGAGGATGGTGACCGCGCCCCAGCCGATGCCGAACCGGACATCGACTGCGGGGCCGACGGCGAGCCGCAGCCCCAGGGCGGCATCGATCGCCGCGCCCACGGTCGGGTAGCTGCCCTGGAACTCGTCGCCGACGGTGAACGCCGGCGGGTCGATTGCGTCGCGGACGGCTTGCCGCAGGGCGCTCGCCAGGATCTGATGCAGCCCCGGGCGATCGGCGGCGCGGCGGGAACCGACGACGTCACCGATGAGGGTCGCCCGTGGTGAAGAACTTAGCTTCATCGAGCCCATTTGAAGATTATAGCTTAATAGCGGATCAATTTAGTTATAAGCTTCATCCGGGTCGCCGACTGGCGGGTTACGCCCCGTCCACCAGCCCGGACGCCGCCTGCAGATGCTTGATCGCGTCGCGCACGATGCCCTCGATCAGCTCGGCACATGACGGCAGGTCTTCGAGAATGCCGGCCACCTGCCCGGAAGCCAGCACGCCGGCCTCGGTGTTGCCGTCCACCAGGCCGGCCTTCAACAGCATTGGCGTGTTGGCCGCCATCACCACCTGCGACCAGGTCAGCTCCTTGCCGTGGCGCATCGCCAGGCCGTCGCTGATCATCGACCGCCAGGTCATCTGCGACATGTGTTTGAACTTGGCGGCGTTGCGCACCGCGGCAGTCAGGCCCCTGATCGGCGTGCCGCTTTCCAGCTTCTCGACGAGGCCGGTGCGCAGCACCCGGTGCGGCATGCCGTCCACCCGCGTCGTGACGACGGTGCCGTCCAGCGCCGACTCCAGGTAGCGACGTTTCACCGCGTCCGGCACCGTCGAATCCGAGGTGAGCAAAAAGCGGGTGCCCATCGCGACGCCGGCGGCGCCGTAACTCAACGCGGCCGCCAGGCCGCGCCCGTCGAAGAAGCCGCCGGCCGCGATCACCGGAATACCGTTGCCCTGCACGGCATCCAGGACCGAGGGCAGCAACAAGGTCGTGGCGACGGGCCCGGTGTGGCCGCCACCCTCGCCGCCCTGCACGATCATCGCGTCGGCGCCCCAGCTCGCCACTTTGCGGGCGTGCTTGGCCGCACCGATCGACGGAATCACCACGGCGCCGGCATCTTTCAGCCGGGCGATGAGTTCCTGCTTGGGTGCCAGGGCGAAGGACGCCACCTTGACGCCTTCGCGGATCATCAGGTCGACGCGGTCGCCGGCGTCGGCGGCATCGGCGCGGATGTTCACGCCGAACGGCTTGTCGGTGGCGGCCTTGACCTTGCCGATGGCCGTCGCCAATTCGTCCAGGGTCATGGTTGCCGAGGCCAGGATGCCCAGCCCGCCGGCGTTGGCGGTGGCGGACACCAGCCGGGCGCCGGCCACCCAGCCCATCCCGGTTTGCACCACCGGGTGCTCGACACCGACCAGCTCGGTCAGCGGCGTGCGCAATTTCATCAACGGATCTCCCTGTCGCGCAGGGCCTTCGGGTCGATGACCTCGCGGATCAAGCGCAGTTCGTCCTCGGTCGGCAATCGGGTCTCCGCCGCGGTGTCCAGGCCGTGGATGTCGAACGACGTGTTTTCGGCTACCTCGTCCCCCGTGACGCCGGGATGCAGCGACACCGCCCGCATCGTACGGTCCGGGCCGCCGAAGTCGAAGACGCCGAGGTTGGACACCACCCGATACGTGTTGGCGAAGCGGAACGCCGGGTTGTCGGGATCGACGTTGTCCCAGCCGATCCCGCAGACGACGTCGACCTTCTCGCAGAACACCCGCTTGGAGTGGTTGCCCACCCAGTAGCTGGTCGCGTGGTTGATGGCGTTGCCGGGCGCGCCGCGGACACCGAACATCTGGCGTTTGGGCTGCTGCAGCGGGCCGAACGCCGAGATGTTCTGATTGCCAAAGCGGTCAACCTGATTGGCGCCCATCACCACGTGGCGGCGGCCCCACGCCAGGGTTTCAAAGACGCGGCCGAACGGCATCCAGCCCTCGACGGGTGCCGACGCGCCCAGGGCGGGGGTCTCGGACAGCAGCTGCGCCTCGCCGTCGGTGAGCAAAATATCCGGCGAGAAGGTCAGCCGGGCCAGTCGGGCCCCCACCGAGGCCATGTTCGTCATCGGGCTCACCATGATTTCGCCGGCGCCCCGGAACAATTCGGCGCAGGCGACCGCGCAGACCTCGGGGCGGGTGATCGCGTCGCGGCTCATGACGATGTCTCCTCTTTGAAAGCGCGCACGGCCGCCTGGTAGTCCTCTTCGCTGCCCGACAGGTACGTCTGCACGAACTGCTGCCAACCCTCGTCCGTCGAGGCCGCTTCGGCGTAGTGCCGCTGGAATTTCTCGTCTCGGCCGTAATCCGGTGCGGCGGTGGTGAAGTGGGCGCCACCCGGCGCCTCCACCACGCCGTCGACCATCATGCGGTTGATAAGCAGGGCCTGCGGCGGGACCGCCTTGACCAACTCCTGGGTGGACACGATGCGCTCGACCGACAGGAAGCGCCTCTCGGCGGCCATCAAAAACAGGTCGTCAAAGTACGGGTCGATCCCGGTGTAGGCCGCATTGCCTTGCGCGTCACCGAGATTGAGGTGCGCGAATGCGGCGTCCAGGCGCAGCGCGGGCATTGCGAGCAATGTCTCGTGCCCGCCCCCCGGTGCCGGGTACGGGCTGGTCACCGTCCGCAGTTCGCCCTCCCAGAAGTCCAGCACCGAGCTCCCCAGCCCGGCCCGAATCGGCAGGAACGGCAGGCGTTGCGCCGCGGCCTGCAGTCCGCAACGCAGCATGCCTTCATCCATCTCGCGGGCCTCGATCGCGCCACCCGCGCGGGCCTTGGCGAACCAGGGGTCGTAGAAGGGCGGGGAGTCGAGCGAAACGAATCCGTAGTAGACCCGCTTGACCTTTCCCGCCGAACACAGCAGGCCGAGGTCCGGCCCGCCGTAGGTGACGACGGTCAGGTCGGTGACGTCGGTGCGCAGCAGCGCGCGCACGAACGCCATCGGCTTGCGCCGCGATCCCCAGCCACCGATACCGATCGTCATGCCGCTGCGCAACTGCGCGACGGCCTCGTCGAGAGTGGTTCTTTTGTCGCTCAAGATTTTTCACCCTTCGTCGTACCGGCGAACGCGTCGCGGTGCTCGTCGGACACCCCGGCGAGGTTGAGCTCGAAGGTAAAGCCTTGCTCCATGCGGTAACTCGAGTTGACTCGTTGCACGTCGATGAGGTTCAGCGCCTCCTTGGCGGCCCGGATGACGCGGGTGTCTTTGGCGGCGATGTCGCGCGCGACCCGCAACGCGGCCTCGTCCAGCTCGTCGCGCGGCACCACCTCGTGCACCGAACCGAAGTGGTGCAGGGTGGCGGCGTCGACGGTGGCCGCGGTGAAGAACAGCCGCCGCATCATGTGCTGCGGAACCAGTCGCGACAGGTGCGTCGCCGCGCCGAGCGCGCCGCGTTCCACCTCGGGCAGCCCGAAGGTGGCGTCGTCGGAGGCCACGATGACGTCGGAATTGCCGACCAGCCCGATGCCGCCGCCGACGCAGAATCCGTTCACCGCCGCGACGACGGGCACCGCGCACTCGTAGACCGCGCGGAACGCGGCGAAGCACCCGCGGTTGGCGTCGATCAGGGCGGTGAATCCCTCGGTGCGCTGCATCTCCTTGATGTCGACCCCGGCGTTGAAGCCCCGGCCCTCTGCGCGCAGGATCACCACGTGGGTGTTGGGGTCTTGGCCGGCCGCGGTGATGGTGTCGGCGAGGTCGAACCAGCCGCGCGACGGGATGGCGTTGACGGGCGGGAAGTCGACGGTGACCGCGACGATGCCCGGTTCGGTGATTGTGGATGTGATGGGCAAGGTGCCACTTCCTTGTGGGGGTAACTACCTAAGCAAGCACTTGCTTGGTACGCTAGCACAGTGACTCGCGCCGAAGCATGCCCCCCTTCTGACGCCATCAAGTTGGGGCTGGCCGGGCGGGTCGTTCTCGTCACCGGCGGTGTGCGCGGGGTGGGTTCTGGCATCAGCTCGGTTTTCGCCGAGCAGGGCGCCACCGTCGTCACCTGTGCGCGGCGGCCGGTCGAGGGATCGCCGTATGAATTCCACTCCTGCGACGTCCGCGACGACGACGCCGTCAAAGCCTTGATCGACACCATCGTGGACCGGCACGGCCGGCTAGACGTCGTCGTCAACAACGCGGGGGGATCGCCCTACGTGCTGACCGCCGAATCCAGCGCCAAGTTCAACCGCAAGATCATCGAGCTGAATCTGATTGGTGCGCTGTCGGTTTCGCAGCACGCGAACGCTCACATGCAAACCCAGCGGGGCGGGTCGATCATCAACATCTGCAGCCTGTCCGGCCGCCGCCCCTCCCCGGGCACGGGCGCCTACGGGGCGGCCAAGGCCGGCCTGGAAAGCCTCACCCAAACCCTCGCCGTGGAGTGGGGCCCGAAGGTGCGGGTCAACGCCTGTGTGGTCGGCATGGTGGAGACCGAGCAGTCCGAGCTGTTCTATGGCGACGCCGACTCCATCGCCGCTATCTCGAAGAATGTGCCGCTGGGCCGGTTGGCCAAGCCCGAGGATGTCGGCTGGGCCGCAGCGTTTTTGGCTTCGGACGCGGCCGCCTATATCAGCGGCGCTTCGTTAGAGGTGCACGGTGGCGGCGAGCCGCCGCACTATCTGTCCACGACGACCGCCAGCGCGGTCAAGTAGAGGAGACAAGGGCTATGGGAGTGGTTGACGGCCGTGTCGTCATCGTCACCGGAGCGGGCGGCGGTATCGGTCGCGCGCATGCACTGGCGTTCGCGGAAGAGGGCGCGCGGGTGGTGGTCAACGACATCGGGGTGGGCCTGGACGGTTCGCCGGCCGGCGGCGGCAGCGCCGCCCAGACCGTCGTCGACGAAATCACCGCCGCCGGTGGCGAAGCCGTCGCGGACGGCTCCAACATCGCGGATTGGGACCAGGCGGCGAACCTGATCAAAACCGCCGTCGAAACCTATGGCGGCCTAGACGTTTTGGTGAACAACGCCGGCATCGTGCGTGACAGGATGATGGCCAACACCAGCGAAGAGGAATTCGACGCCGTCATCGCCGTGCACCTCAAGGGGCACTTCGCCACGATGCGCCACGCCGCGTCGTACTGGCGTGGCCTGTCCAAGGAGGGCAAAACCGTTGACGCCCGGATCATCAACACGAGCTCGGGCGCCGGCCTGCAGGGCAGCGTCGGGCAGGGCAACTACAGCGCCGCCAAGGCCGGCATCGCGGCGATGACGTTGGTCGGTGCCGCCGAGATGGGGCGCTACGGTGTCACCGTCAACGCCATCGCGCCTTCGGCCCGCACCCGCATGACCGAGACGGTGTTCGCCGAGATGATGGCGACGCAGGACCAGGACTTTGACGCCATGGCCCCGGAAAACATTTCACCGCTGGTGGTTTGGCTGGGCAGCGCCGAATCGCGCGACGTCACCGGCAAGGTGTTCGAGGTCGAGGGTGGCAAGATCCGTGTCGCCGAGGGCTGGGCGCACGGGCCGGAGATCGACAAGGGCGCGAGGTGGGATCCCGCGGAACTGGGACGCGTCGTCGCCGATCTGCTCGCCAAGGCCCGACGGCCGGTTCCCGTCTACGGCGCCTAGCGCGGTTCGCACACCACCAGCGGGATAACTCGATCGGCGGCCTCGCGGTACTTGCGGTAGGGCGGGTACATCCGCGTCAATTGTGGCCAATACCGTTGGCGCTCAGCCTCTGTGGCGTCGCGCGCGATCAAGTCCAGGCGCTGGGCGCGGATTTGCACCCGCACGTCGGGGTTTTCTTTCAGGTTGAGATACCACGACGGATCCTTGTCGCGCCCGCCGAAGGACGCGGGCAGGATCACCCGCGCGCCGTCGCGCAGGTACAGCGTCGCGGTGGTTCGCGGCTCGTCGGATTTGCGCCCGGTAGTGGTCAGCAGGGCCGCCGGGAACCGCAGCAGCTTCGCCCCGACCTTGCCGTTGGTTCGTCGGTACAACCAGATATGGGCGCGCGCGAAATACTTGAGCAGCAGGGCAATCGGGCGCGAATTACGGATCCAGCGGCGGTCGGTCATGGTGCCCTGATGATTCCCCACTCGGGCGGCAGGGAAACTCAGGGATCGCAGATGACGATCGGGATGACCCGATCGGTCCACGACCGGTAGTCGTCGAACGACGGATACATGGCATCCAGCTTCGGCCAGTACTCGGCGCGTTCCGCCTCGGTGGCATCGCGGGCCCGCAGTCGCAGGACCTCGTCCTTGATCTGCACAAAGACTTCGGGGTTGGCCTTGAGGTTGAAGTACCACTGGGGGTGTTTGTCACTGCCTCCCTTGGAGGCGACCAGAATCACCCGGTTCCCCTCGCGCAGGTAGAGCAGCGGGCTGACCCGGGGTTCACCGCTCTTGCGACCCGTGGTGGTGAGCAGCGCGACCGGCGCTTTCTGGAACGTGTTGCCCAGCTTTCCGTTGCTGCGCTGATAAATCCATGCGTTGCTCTTGGCCATCCACTTGATGATGAAGCCGACCCACGGGGCATTGAGTGAACGAGGCTTCGGTTTCGGCATGCGAGCTCCTTGACGTCCTCACCGCTGGATAAAGGGTTGGAAGCGAACCTTGATGTGATGGATTTCGGCTTTCCCGCTTGCGCTTTCGGCCGGAATCACGAAGGTCTCGTCGACGTGTGCGGCGAGCCGCCGACCACCGAACGCCGCCCTGGTCAGCACCCGGTACGCCGCGTGCACCCGGTCGCCGTCGATGCGGTAGTCCGGTGGTGTCGTGTCCGCGAGCAACCGGTACTGGATTCCGCGATTGAGGCTGCGCCGCAGGTGATTTCCCGAGAAGCCGTTCTTGATTCCCTGCTCGATGCGGGTGCACCCGCGCGCGAACGGAACGGCGTCACCCTCATGGCTGACGAGCGCGTCGATGTATGACTGCGCCGCGGCGATGCGGCTCTCTTCGGGGACGATCAAGGGCGGGGCTAGATGCGTTCGATGATGGTGCCGGTCGACAGGGCGCCGCCCGCGCACATGGTGATCAGCGCGGTCGTCTGGTCGGTGCGCTCCAGCTCGTGCAGCGCGGTGGTGATGAGCCGGCTTCCGGTGCTGCCGACCGGGTGCCCCAGCGCGATGGCCCCGCCGTTGACGTTGACCTTGGCCATGTCGGGATCGTGCACCCGTGCCCACGACAGCACCACCGAGGCGAACGCCTCGTTGATCTCGGTGATGTCGATGTCGCCCATCTTCATCCCGGCCTTCTCCAGCACCTTCGCCGTCGACTGCACCGGGCCGTCCAGGTGGTAGTACGGCTCGGCCCCGACCAGCGCCTGGCTGACGATGCGGGCTCGCGGCCGCAGGCCCAGCGCCTTGGCCTTGTCCTCGTCCATCCACAGCACCGCCGCCGCGCCGTCGGAGATCTGCGACGACGTTCCCGCGGTGTGGATTCCGCCCTCGAGCACGGGCTTCAGCGCGGAGAGGCCCGACAGGGTGGTGTCGCGCAGGCCCTGGTCGCGGCTGATCGTGACGCGCTCGGACGTCGGTTGTTTGTTCTCGTCGAGCGCCGGGGCCTCGATCGGGGAGATCTCGCGATCGAAACGGCCTTCTTCCCACGCCTGCTTGGCTTTGGTCTGGGACGCCAGGCCGAATTCGTCGATCTCGTCGCGAGTGATGCCGCGCCGCTTGGCGATCCGCTCGGCCGCGGTGAACTGGTCGGGAAGGTCGATGTCCCACGACGACGGGCGCAGGATGGTGCGGTCGGGACCCGCGTTCGCGCCGAGCCCGACGCGGCTCATGGCCTCGATGCCGCACGCGATGCCGATGTCGATGGCGCCCGCCGCGATAAGACCGGCGACCAGGCCGTTGGCCTGCTGGCCGCTGCCGCACTGGCAGTCCACGGTCATCGCACCGACGTGCTCGGGCAGGCCCGCGACGAGCCAGCTGACGCGCGTGATGTTGTTGGACTGCTCGCCGAACTGCGTGACGCAGCCGCCGACGATCTGCTCGACCATATCTATTTCGAAGCCGGAGTCGGCTCGTACCTTCTCCACGAGGGCCTTCTGCGTGGCCCCCAGCAACTCGGTGGCGTGCAGACCGGACAGCCACCCGTTCCGTTTGCCGATGGGGCTGCGAGTGGCTTCGACGATGACAGGGTTACCCATTCCGTCAGGCTAGAACACGTTTCATTACTCTGACAAGCGAGGATGGTGACCTGCCTTTTATCTGCGCAGGAGGCGTGTTTTACTGGCACTAGAACACGTTGCAATTAGTGTTGTAAAAGGAGCGCACCCTACATGGCACCCCCCAACATTCCCGCCGATTTCGACTTTCTCGACCCCGACGTCAACCTCGCCGGGCTGCCCGTCGAGGAGCTCGCCCAGCTTCGCAAGGCGGAGCCGATCCACTGGGTCGACATCCCGGATGGCGCGGGCGGGTTCGAGGACCACGGCTACTGGCTCGTCACCAAGCACGCCGACGTCAAGGAGGTGTCCAAGCGCAGCGACGTCTTCTCGAGCTGGATGAACGGCGCCATCCCGACCTGGCCGCCGGAGATGAAGCGGGAGCAGGTCGAGCTGCAGCGCAGCGTGATGCTGAACATGGACGCGCCGCACCACACCCGGCTGCGCAAGATCATCTCCCGCGGGTTCACCCCACGGGCCATCGGGCGGCTGGAAGCCGAACTGGCCCAGCGTGCCCAGAACATCGCCGCGACCGCCGCCAAAGAGGGCAGCGGCGACTTCGTCGAACAGGTCTCGTGCGAGCTGCCGCTGCAGGCCATCGCCGGTCTGCTCGGCGTTCCCCAGGAGGATCGGGACAAGCTGTTCCGCTGGTCCAATGAGATGACCGGTGGCACCGACCCCGAATACGCCCACGTCGACCCCGCGCAGTCGTCGCTGGAACTGATCACCTACGCCATGGCGATGGCGGCGGAGCGCAGCAAGAACCCCACCGACGACATCGTCACCACGCTGATCGAGGCCGACATCGACGGCGAGAAGCTCTCCGATGACGAGTTCGGTTTCTTCGTGGTCATGCTGGCGGTGGCGGGCAACGAAACGACGCGGAACTCCATCACCCACGGCATGATCGCGATGGCGAACAACCCCGATCAATGGGAGCTGTTCAAGAAGGAGCGGCCGGTGACCACGGCCGACGAGATCATCCGGTGGGCCACTCCGGTTTCGGCCTTCCAGCGCACGGCCAATGAGGACACGGAGCTGTCCGGCGTGCCGATCAAGAAGGGTCAGCGGGTGGTGATGTCGTATCGGTCGGCCAACTTCGACGAAGAGGTCTTCCAAGATCCGCACACCTTCAACATCCTGCGCGACCCGAACCCACACGTCGGCTTCGGCGGCACCGGCGCCCACTACTGCATCGGTGCGAACCTCGCCCGCATGACGATCAACCTGATCTTCAACGCGGTCGCCGATCACATGCCGGACCTCAAGCCGATCGGCGAGCCCGAGCGGTTGCGGTCGGGGTGGCTCAACGGCATCAAGCACTGGCAGGTCGACTACGCCGGCAAGCCCGCGGTGACGTCCTGATGGACTTCGACCTCACCGCGACGCAACAGGCCGTCGCCGATGTCGTCACGTCGGTGTTCGAGCGTGAATTGAGTTGGGACGCTTTGGTCGACGGCGGTGTCACGGCACTACCGGTGCCGGAGCGCCTCGGTGGCGACGGCGTCGGCCTAGCGGAGGTCGCCACCGTGCTGACCGAGATCGGCCGCCACGGCGCCATCACGCCGGCCCTGGCCACCCTGGGTTTCGGCGTACTGCCACTGCTCGATCTGGCCTCCGATGAACAGCAGGACCGGTTTTTGGCCGGCGTCGCCAAGGGCGCCGTGCTGACCGCCGCCCTCAACGAGCCGGGTGCGGCGCTGCCGGACCGGCCGTCGACCACCTTCGCGGGCGGCCGCCTGTCGGGCACCAAGGTCGGCGTCGGCTATGCGGGACAAGCGGATTGGATCGTCGTCACGGCCGACAGCGCGGTCGTCGTCGTGCCGTCGAAGGCCGACGGTGTCGACATGGTCCAAACCCCCACCTCGAACGACTCCGAGGAGTACACGGTCACGTTCGCCGACGTCGCGGTCGAAGACTCGAACGTGTTGGCGGGCGCGACGGCGTCCCGGGTCAACCAGTTGGTGCTGGCCGCCGCCGGCGCCTACGCCGACGGCCTGGTCGCCGGGGCGCTGCGGCTGACCGCCGACTACGTGGCCAACCGCAAACAGTTCGGCAAGCCACTGTCGACGTTCCAAACCGTCGCCGCTCAGCTCGCCGAGGTCTACATCGCCTCGCGCACAATCAATTTGGCGGCGAAGTCGGTTGCGTGGCGGCTGTCGGAAGGCCGGGACGCGGACGACGACCTGGATGTCCTCGGCTACTGGATCACGTCACAGGCGCCGCCGGTCATGCAGATCTGCCATCACCTGCACGGCGGGATGGGGATGGACATCACCTATCCGATGCACCGGTACTACTCCACGATCAAGGACCTGTCCCGGCTGCTGGGCGGTTCTTCTCATCGTCTCGACCTGGTGGGAGCGCAATGTTCATAGACCTGACTCCGGAGCAGCGCCAGCTGCAAGCGGAACTACGGGAATACTTTTCGAACCTGATCTCGTCCGACGAGATGAAGGCGATGGAGCAGGACCGGCACAACGAGGCCTACCGCGCGGTGATCCGGCGGATGGGTAAGGACCGCAAACTCGGCGTCGGATGGCCGAAGGAGTTCGGCGGCTTGGGCTTCGGCCCCATCGAGCAGTCGATCTTCGTCAACGAGGCGCATCGGGCCGACGTGCCGCTGCCCGCGGTGACGCTGCAGACGGTCGGTCCGGTGCTGCAGCAGTTCGGCAGCGAGGAACAGAAGAAGAAATTCCTGCCCGCCATCCTGGCCGGCGAGGTGCACTTCGCGATCGGCTACACCGAGCCCGAGGCCGGCACCGACCTCGCCTCCCTGCGGACGACCGCGGTGCGCCAGGGCGACGAGTACATCGTCAACGGGCAGAAGATCTTCACCACCGGCGCCCACGACGCCGACTACATCTGGCTGGCCTGCCGCACCGACCCGGAAGCCGTGAAGCACAAAGGCATTTCGATCCTGATCGTCGACACGAAGGACCCCGGCTACTCCTGGACGCCGATCATCTTGTCCGACGGTGCCCACCACACCAACGCCACCTATTACAACGACGTGCGGGTGCCCGCCGACATGCTGGTCGGCGAGGAGAACGGCGGGTGGCGGCTGATCACCACCCAGCTCAACAACGAACGCGTCATGCTGGGCCCGGCGGGCCGGACCGCCGGCATCTACGACCGGGTGCACGCCTGGGCGTCCAAGCCGGGCAGCGACGGCGTCACGCCGATCGATCACCAGGACGTCAAGCGGGCGCTCGGCGAGATCCATGCCATGTGGCGGATCAACGAGCTGCTCAACTGGCAGGTGGCCGCCGCCGGTGAGGACATCAACGTGGCCGATGCCGCGTCGACGAAAGTCTTTGGCACCGAGAAGATTCAGTACATCGGCCGGCTCGCCGAGGAGATCGTCGGCAAGTACGGCAACCCCGCCGATTCGGATACCGCCGACCTGTTGAAGTGGCTGGACTCGCAGACCAAGCGCAACCTGGTCATCACCTTCGGCGGCGGCGTGAACGAAGTGATGCGGGAGATGATCGCCGCGGCCGGACTCAAAGTGCCGAGGGTGCCTCGATGACCGACATCAAGGAAGCGGTCGCGGAGATCACCGCCACCGTCGTGGCTGCCCCGCGCCAGGCCCGGGATCCGGTGAACCAGCCGACGATCAACAACTGGGTTGAGGCGCTCGGGGACCGCAACCCGATCTACGTCGACGAGGCCGCCGCTCAGGCCGCCGGCCATCCCGGAATCGTCGCGCCGCCGGCCATGATTCAGGTGTGGACCATGTTCGGGCTGGGTGGGGAACGCCCGACCGACGACCCCATGGGCCCGATCATGCAGTTGTTCGACGAGGCCGGCTACATCGGGGTGGTCGCCACCAACTGCGAGCAGACCTACCATCGGTATCTGCGTCCGGGCGAGCAGGTCACGGTCGTCTCCGAGATGCGCGACGTGGTCGGCCCGAAGCAGACGGGGCTCGGCGAGGGATGGTTCATCAACCAGCACATCACCTGGCGGGTCGGTGACGAGGATGTCGCCGAAATGGCCTGGCGCATTCTGAAATTCAGGCCTCGCGAAGATTCCGGCGCGACCGGGTCCGTCCCGCAGGACCTGGACGCCGACGCCATGATGCGACCGGCGGTGTCGCGTGACACCGCCTTCTTCTGGGAGGGCGTGGCGGCGCACGAGCTGCGCATCCAGCGCCTCGCCGATGGCGCCCTGCAGCACCCGCCGGTGCCTGCGGTGTGGCAGGATAAGGCCGAACCCATCGACTACGCGGTGGCCAGCGGCCGTGGCACAGTGTTCAGCTTCGTGGTGCACCACGCGCCGAAGGTGCCCGGGCGCACGCTGCCGTTCGTGATCGCACTGGTCGAACTGGAAGAGGGCGTCCGCATGCTCGGCGAGCTACGCAACGTCGAGGCCGCCGAAATCAAAATCGGAATGCCGGTCCGCGCAACCTATATCGACTTCCCGGCCGGTGAGTCCGGCCCGGAGTGGAGCCTCTACGCCTGGGAGCCCTTGGGAGATCGAGCATGAGTGCACTCGTCGTTGAAGTGGGCACCACCCTGCCCGAACTCAAGCTGCACGGCACGCCGACGTTCATCATCTCAACGGCCCTGGCCACCAGGGACTTTCAGGATGTGCACCACGACCGGGACCTGGCCCAGGCCAAGGGTTCCAAGGACATCTTCGTCAACATCCTCACCGACACCGGCCTGGTGCAGCGTTATGTCACCGACTGGGCGGGCCCAACGGCGCTGATCAAGTCGATCGGCCTGCGGCTCGGCGTGCCGTGGTATGCCTACGACACCGTCACCTTCTCCGGCGAGGTGACCGCCATCGACGACGGCCTGATCACGCTGAAGGTGTTCGGCCGCAACAGCCTTGGTGATCACGTCATCGCGAACGTGACGCTGACGATCGGGGGTTCGTAGATGTTGTCGGGTAAGGCCGCGATCGTCGGTATCGGCGCCACCGACTTCTCCAAGGACTCCGGCCGCAGCGAGCTGCGGCTGGCCGCGGAGGCTGTGCTGGATGCGCTCGACGACGCCGGGTTGAGCCCCTCCGATGTCGACGGGCTGACCACCTTCACGATGGACACCAACAACGAGACCGCCGTCGCGCGTGCGGTCGGCATCGGTGACTTGAAGTTCTTCTCCCAAATCGGGTACGGCGGCGGCGCCGCGTGCGCGACCGTCCAGCAGGCGGCGATCGCCGTAGCCACCGGGGTGGCCGACGTCGTCGTCGCGTACCGGGCGTTCAACGAGCGTTCGGGCATGCGGTTCGGTCAGGTACAGACGCGGTTGGTGGGAAACGCCGGGGTGCAGGCCGATTCGACCGCGGCGGACAATTCGTTTTCCTATCCGCACGGCCTTTCCACGCCGGCCGCGCAGGTCGCGATGATCGCCCAGCGCTACATGCATCTGTCGGGTGCCAGCAGCCGGGACTTCGGTGCGATTTCGGTGGCCGACCGCAAGCACGCGGCCAAGAACCCGAAGGCGTACTTCTACGAGAAGCCGATAACCATTGAGGATCACCAGAATTCGCGGTGGATCGCCGAGCCGCTGCGGCTGCTGGACTGTTGCCAGGAGACCGACGGCGCGGTCGCCATCGTGGTGACGTCGCCGGAGCGCGCGAAGGATCTCAAGCAGCGGCCGGCGATCATCGAAGCGGCCGCGCAGGGCTCCAGTCCCGACCAGTACACGATGGTCAGCTACTACCGGCCGGAGCTCGGCTTGCCCGAGATGGGGGTCGTTGGCCGGCAGCTGTGGGCGCAGTCGGGGCTGAAGCCGACCGACATCCAGACCGCCGTGCTCTACGACCACTTCACCCCTTTCACGCTGATTCAGTTGGAGGAGTTGGGATTCTGCGGCAAGGGTGAGGCCAAGGACTACATCGCCGACGGTGCCATCGAGATCGGTGGGCGGCTGCCCATCAACACCCACGGGGGCCAGCTCGGCGAGGCGTACATCCACGGCATGAACGGCATCGCCGAGGGAGTGCGCCAATTGCGGGGCACCTCGGTGAATCCGGTGCCCAACGTCGAGCACGTGCTCGTCACCGCGGGAACCGGCGTGCCCACGTCGGGCCTGATCTTGGGCTAGGACCTGGCGGCGACCTTGCTTCCGGCCGAGCGTGAAGTTAGTTTAACGCTCGCTGCCGACCGTGAAACTAACTTCACAGTCGACGAGTGAAGTGACGCCGGCAATGACACGTGCGACGCTGCCGTCGTGGTTGAGCCGTTCCTGGGGAGTGAGGCCGTTGCTCGAGGCGTATTGACCAGAGGCCAACTCTGCACTGGCTATCTCCGGCTGTTCCGAGACGTCTACGTCGATCGGGATGCGGATGTCACCGCCGCGCTACGAGCGAGGGCCGGCTGGTTGTGGTCCGGACGCAGGGGCGTGGTTGCCGGGTTCGGCGCCGCAGCATTACACGGGAGCAAATGGGTCGACGACTTGACGGTGGTGGACCTCATCCACGACAACCGCCACTTCCAGGCTGGGATCAGGGCGCACGGCGACCGTATCGAGGACGACGAAATCGTCGTCATGGGAAAGATCCCGCTGACCTCGGCAGCTAGGACAGCCCTCGATATCGGATGCTGGTATTCGAAGAATGCAGCGGTTGCCGGCATGGACGCGTTGGCCCGCGCGACCGGAATCAAGGCGGCCGACGTCGAGATACTCGCGGAAAGGTACTCGCGCCGCCGAGGCATCGTGCAGGCGCGCAAGGCCATCGCGCTATTCGACAGCGGCGCGCAATCACCGAAGGAGTCGTGGCTGCGGATTGTCTTGATCGAGGCCGGCTTGCCGCGGCCGCAAACCCAGATTCCCGTGCTCGACGAATTGGGCAGCGCGATCGCATATTTGGATATGGGTTGGGAGGACGTCAAAGTAGCGGTCGAGTATGACGGTGAACATCACCGCAGCGATCGCTGGCAGTACAGCTGGGACGTCCGGCGATTGGAGAACATCGAGCGTCGCGGCTGGATCGTAGTGAGGGTGCTCGCAGGCGACAGGCCGGCCGGAATCGTCCGTCGGGTGCGCGCGGCTCGCGCCCGCCGAGCGTGAAACTGCTTTCACGCTCGTAGCCGAACGTGAAACTAACTTCACGCTCGGCGCGAGAAGGCTGGACGCTCGGCGCGAGAAGGCTCGGCGCGAGAACGCTCGGCGCGAGAAGGCTGGGCGTTCGGCGCAAAAACTACGCAGGGACCAGTTCGACGCCCGACAGCACGACGGCGTTGTCGCGCGAGGGCGCGACAACGCTGGCCAGGAAGCGGCCTTCAGAAGACGTCGAGTCCTTCCAGATGCCGACCTTGAGCGTTTCACCGGGGAACGCCACCCCGGCGAAACGCGCGCCGTAGGCCGCGACCGCGCCGGCATCACCGTCGAGCAGCGCATCGGTGATCGCCTTGCAGGTCATGCCGTACGTGCACAGTCCGTGCAGAATGGGCTGCGAAAACCCTGCGGCGGCGGCGAATTCGGGATCGGAGTGCAGCGGGTTGCGGTCGCCGCACAGCCGGTAGAGCAGTGCCTGTTGCGGCAGGATCGGCACGTCGACCTCGAGATCGGGAGCACGATCCGGCGCGCCGTCCGAGGTCGAGGCGCCACGCTCGCCGCCGAATCCGCCTTCGCCGCGGGCGAAGATGGACCGGCGCTGCGTCCACAGCAGCGTGCCATCCGGCGCGGTCACCGTCGTCTCGCTCCAGATCACCGCGGCCTTGCCCTTGTCCCAGATGTCCGTGAACCGGGTGACGGCCTTGGCCGAGCCCGACGGCGGCAGTGGAGCGGGCGCTTCGACGCGCTCGCTGGCGTGCAGCACCTTGCCCAGCTCGATGTCGATACCGGGAAATTTGACCGTCGGCGGTTTCGTGGCATGGAAGGTGGCGGCCACGTTGCCGAATGTCGGCAGCACCTGCGGGGTGTCGTCGATCAGGTAGCGCAGCTCGCGCGGGTCCATCGGATCGGCGCCCGCACCCAGTCCCAGGTGGTAGAGCTGCACATCGCTACTGGCCCAGCAGAATTCGATGGGATCCAGCTCGGCATTCAGCGCGACTTCTACGTCGATCGGCATCTCAGCTCTCCTCCGCGATGTGCAACGCCGCCAGGTAGCCGAATGTCATGGCCGGACCGATGGTGCCACCCGGACCGGGGTACGTGTGGCCCATCACCGGAGCACTGACATTGCCTGCGGCGTAGAGGCCTTCGATGATACTGCCGTCGTCACGCAGCGCGCGGCCGTGGACATCGGTGCGGATGCCGCCCTTGGTCCCCAGGTCACCGGGCACCATCTTGGCCGCGTAGTAGGGCGCATGACTGATCTCGCCGAGGTTGGGGTTCGGCTTGTTGGTCGGGTCGCCGTAGTACCTGTCGTACGCGCTCTCGCCGCGCTTGTAGTCCTCGTCGACGCCGGAGCGCGCGAACCCGTTGAAACGTTCGACCGTCGCGGCGAGTTCGCCCGGTGGGAGGCCGGCCTGCTGCGCCAGCTCGGCCAGCGTGTCGGCCTGGATGATGACGCCGGACTCCAGCCACTTACGCGGAATACGTTGTCCGGGTTGCAATCCCGCGAAGATGTAGCGGTCCCGGTACTGCTGGTCGAACACCAGCCACGCGGGAATGTTTTCGCCCGGGCCGGGTCCCTGACCGTATTGGCCGCCATACATGTGATGGCAGGCTTCGACGTAAGGCATCGATTCGTTCATGAACCGCCTGCCCGACATGTTGACGATGATCGATCCGGGCGAGTTGCGCTCGGACAACGCGAACCAGGGCGCACCCACCAGCGGGACGGTCGGACCCCACCACGCGTCTTCCATGATGTCCAATGCGGCGCCAAGCTTTTCACCTGCCAGGATTCCGTCGCCGGTGTTGGCGACCGCGCCCACGGTCCACTCGGTGGTGATCGGCGCGCGCTGGTATTTCACCCGCATCTGCTCGTTGTGCTCGAACCCGCCCGACGCCAGGATCACGCCACGGCGGGCCCGGATCAGCTGGGGCTCACTGGATTCGGCATCGCCCGTGCCGCGCGCGTAGACGCCGCGCACGACGCCGTCTTGGACGTAGAGGTCGGTGAGCGCGGTGTTGAGCACTACCGGCACCCCGGCCCGCTGCAATCCGATGCGCAGCGGACCGATCAACGCCCGGCCCATGCCGACGAGGTTCTTGCCGGTCGCCTTGGCCCACATGGTGCGTGCCCCGACCTTCAGGCTGCGCGCCACGCCGCGGGGGTGCCGCTTGAGCTGGTTCAGCCGCACGTAATCCTGTTGCATCACCACGACGTTCAGCGGGACCTTGCCGTACGCCGGCTCCAGGCCGGATTCGTCGGCGCCGAGCTTGCGGGCGTTGAACGGCTTCGGCTCGATCGATCGGCCCTCCGCGCGGCCGCCCGGCGACTCGGGGTAGTAGTCGGAGTAGCGCGGGACCCAGCACATCTTCAGCGGAGTGTGCTTGAGGACGAACGACAGCATCTCGGGGCCGCGCTCGAGGTAGGTATCGATGCGCTCGGGCTCGACGACGTCTCCGATGATCCCGTGCAGATAAGTGCGGGCGGCCTCGGCGGTATCGCGGACCCCGTCACGCTTGAGCACTTCGTTATTTGGGATCCAAACGCCGCCTCCTGAGCGTGCGGTGGAGCCGCCGAAGTGGGGGGCCTTCTCGATGACTATGGTGGAAAGACCCCGGTGAGCGGCGGTAAGGGCGGCCACCATGCCGGCTCCGCCGCTTCCGACCACGACGACGTCGTACTCCTGCGCTGACATGTAGAACACGTTATAGAATTGCCCGGGGCGGCCGCTACTGGCCCGGTCGAGCGACGAGGAGACTTGGAGAGATGCTCAGTGTTGCCATGCGCGACGAGCTGGCCGCCGACTTGGCGCAAGCCGAGCGCAGCGGCGAGCCGATAACCCCGCTGACCGCCACCTATCCGGAGATCGACGTCGTCGACGCCTATGAGATTCAGCTGATCAACATCCGCCAGAGGGTCGCCGAAGGCGCCCGGGTGCTGGGCCACAAGGTGGGCCTGTCCAGCGAGGCGATGCAGCAGATGATGGGGGTCGACGAGCCGGATTACGGCCATCTGCTCGACGAGATGCAGCTGTTCGAGGACACTCCGGTCAAGACGAACCGCTACCTGTACCCGCGGGTGGAGGTAGAGGTCGGGTTCATCCTGTCCGCGGACCTGCCGGGCGCCGGTTGCACCGAGGACGACGTGCTGGCGGCCACCGAGGCGTTGGTCCCGTCGATCGAGTTGATCGACACCAGGATCACCGACTGGAAGATCGGGTTGTGCGACACCATCGCCGACAACGCGTCTTCGGCGGGTTACGTACTGGGTCAGGCGCGGGTCTCGCCGGCCGAGCTCGACGTGACGAAGATCGACGCGGTGCTGACTTGCAACAGTGAGGTGATCGCCAAGGGACGTAGTGACGCGGTGCTGGGCAATCCGGTCACCGCGGTGGCCTGGTTGGCGCGCAAGGTGGAGAGCTTCGGCGTCCGGTTGCGCAAGGGTGACGTGGTGCTGCCCGGGTCGTGCACGCGGGCGATCGACGTGCACCCCGGCGACGACTTCGTCGCCGATTTCGCGGGCCTCGGTTCGGTCCGCCTGTCGTTCGAATAGGCTCGAATTTAAATCATCTAACTAAACCTCAAAGCTCGAGGAGCATCATGCCGACTAAGGCGACTGTGGCCATTGTCGGGTCGGGGAACATCAGCACTGACCTGCTTTACAAGCTGCTGCGATCGGATTGGCTGGAACCCCGCTGGATGGTCGGCATCGACCCGGAGAGCGAGGGCTTGGCCCGGGCCCGAAAGCTGGGTTTGGAGACCACCCACGAGGGTGTGGACTGGTTGTTGGCGCAGCCGGAGAAGCCCGACCTGGTGTTCGAAGCGACCAGCGCCTACGTGCACCGCGACGCCGCACCCAAGTACGAGGCCGCCGGGATCCGCGCGATCGATCTGACGCCGGCCGCCGTGGGCCCGGCGGTGATCCCGCCGGCCAACCTGCGCCAGCACCTGGACGCACCGAACGTCAACATGATCACCTGCGGTGGGCAGGCAACCATCCCGATCGTGTACGCGGTGTCGCGTGCGGTCGCCGACATCGGCGGCGTGCCCTACGCCGAGATCGTCGCCTCGGTCGCCTCACTCTCGGCCGGTCCCGGCACCCGCGCCAATATCGACGAGTTCACCAAGACCACCAGCAGGGGCGTAGAGACGATCGGCGGAGCCAAGCGCGGCAAGGCGATCATCATCCTGAACCCGGCCGACCCGCCGATGATCATGCGCGACACCATTTTCTGCGCCATCCCGGAGGACGCCGACCGCGACGCGATCGCCAAGTCGATTCACGACGTGGTGGCTGAGGTGCAGACCTATGTGCCGGGTTACCGGCTGCTCAACGAGCCCCAGTTCGACGACCCGTCGATCAACTCGGGTGGGCAGGCGCTGGTCACCACATTCGTCGAAGTGGAGGGTGCGGGCGACTATCTACCGCCTTACGCTGGAAATCTCGACATCATGACCGCCGCGGCAACGAAGGTCGGCGAGGAGATCGCCAAGGAGTCCTTGAGCGCGACGGCCGGAGGAGCGCAATCATGACCCGTGCCGACGACGATGCAGTGGGGATACCGCCCGCTTGCGGGGGACGAAGCGATGAGGAGAAGTGGCGCCATGAGTGAAGTCTTCTTCAACCCGGTCTGGGACGTCCGGATGACCGATACGTCGCTGCGGGACGGCTCCCACCACAAGCGTCACCAGTTCACCACCGACGAGGTCGGCGCGATCGTGGCCGCCCTGGACGCCGCCGGAGTGCCCGTCATCGAGGTCACCCACGGCGACGGCCTGGGCGGCTCGAGCTTCAACTACGGGTTCTCCAAAACCCCCGAGCAGGAGCTGATCAAGCTCGCGGCCCAGACCGCCAAGGAGGCGAAGATCGCCTTCTTGATGCTGCCCGGCGTCGGCACCAAGGAAGACATCAAAGAGGCCCAGAACAACGGCGGCTCGATCTGCCGGATCGCGACGCACTGCACCGAGGCCGACGTGTCGATCCAGCACTTCGGCCTGGCCCGCGAGCTCGGCCTGGAAACCGTCGGGTTCCTGATGATGAGCCACACCATTGCGCCCGAGAAGCTGGCGGCGCAGGCCCGCATCATGGCCGACGCCGGCTGCCAGTGCGTCTACGTGGTCGATTCGGCCGGAGCGCTGGTCCTCGAGGGCGTGCGGGACCGGGTGGCGGCGCTGGTCGCCGAGCTCGGCGACGACGCCCAGGTCGGCTTTCACGGCCACGAGAACCTGGGGCTCGGGGTGGCCAACAGTGTGGAGGCGGTCCGGGCGGGCGCCAAGCAGATCGACGGCTCCTGCCGCCGGTTCGGCGCCGGGGCAGGCAACGCGCCCGTCGAGGCGCTGATCGGGGTGTTCGACAAGATCGGCGTGAAGACCGGGATCGACTTCTTCGACATCGCCGACGCGGCCGAAGAGGTTGTCGCCCCGGCGATGCCCGCCGAGTGCCTGCTCGACCGCAATGCGTTGATCATGGGGTATTCCGGGGTGTACTCGAGCTTCCTCAAGCACGCCATCCGCCAGTCCGAGCGCTACGGTGTGCCGGCCCACCAGCTGCTGCACCGCGCCGGGCAGCGCAAACTCATCGGTGGCCAGGAAGACCAGCTCATCGACATCGCGCTCGAGATCAAGCGCGAGCAAGAGAGCGGCGCCGCGGCGTCGCGCTGATCCGTCTCTCGCCTGCACGCACAGGCCACGCTAAGGTGCCGCGAGTAGCCTGGCGCACATGAGCACATCCAACACAGTCGGCGCTCGGCGTCGTGGGCTGTACGGCCTGCTCGCCGGGGGATTGATGACCGCTACCGCCGCTGCGGTGATCGCGGTGCCCTTGGCCGGCACGGCCAGCGCGCAGTGCAACCAGGACGTGGGTGCATCCATCGATGCGTACCTGCAGAAGCACCCGGACCTCCACCAGCAATTGCAGCAGAGGTCTCAGGCCGAAGGCGGCAACGGCAACGTCATCGACTACCTCAATCGGCATCCCGACGTGCGCCAGCACCTGATCGACCTTTCCCACTCCTGCCCTCCGTAGTGAGTCTGCGTCGTCCGTGAACGCCGCGGCCGACGCGCGGGAACGTTCGCCATTGACGAAAAAGTAGAACACGTTCTAGCGTCTAGGCGTGTTCTCTGATTCCCTCATCGAAGCCATCGCCGAGTCCGAGAAGCTGGTGGCCGCGGCGCCTCACATCGAGACCGAAGCCGACCTGCTGGAAGGGCTGCAGTACCTGGCCGGCTGCATCGCCGGCTGTCTGCATCTGTCGTTCGACTACGACCGCGACCATCCCTTCCTGCAATCGGGCACCGGGCCGTTCACCAAGATGGGCCTGGACAACCCCGACACGCTCTACTTCGGCACGCGGGTGCACGCCAACCACGATTACGTGGTCACCGGCCGGCGCGGCACCACCACCGACCTGAGCTTCCAGCTGCTGGGCGGGGAATACACCGACGACAACGTCCCGGTCAGCCAGGCCGCGTTCGACGACCGGGAACTGCAGATCGCACCCGACGGCAGCTTCGAGTGGCGGGTACGGCCGACGAGTCCCGGGCAACTGGTCATCCGCGAGGTGTACGGCGACTGGGCGGCGCAGCGCGGCACGCTTTCCATCTCGCGCCTGGACACCGCGGGCACCGCGCCGCCGCCATTGACCCGCGAAATCATCGAAAAGCGTTATGCCACAGCCGGAAAGCAACTGGTTAACCGGGTGAAGACGTGGCTGCAGTTCCCGCAGTGGTTCTACTTCAACATTCCGGTGAACACGATGGTCGCGCCCCGGCTGACGCCGGGTGGACTGGCGACCCAGTATTCGTCGGTGGGCCACTACGAGCTGCGGCCTGACCAGGCGCTGGTGATCACCATCCCGGCCACCGACGCGCCCTACCTCGGTTTCCAGTTGGGCAGCCTGTGGTACATCTCGCTGGACTACATCAACCACCAGACGTCGCTGAACAACACTCAGGCCCAAGCGGATCCGGACGGCAAGGTGCGCATCGTCGTCGCCGACCAGAACCCGGGCGTGACCAACTGGGTCGAAACCCTCGGCCATCGCAAGGGCATCCTGCAGTTCCGCTGGCAGCGGGTGTCGCGTCAACTCACCGAAGCCGACGGCCCCTCCGTCGAGCTGGTCGACGTCGACGCCATAGCGACCACGCTGCCCTACTTCGAGCACAACAAGATTTCCGAGGACGAGTGGCGCGCGCGAATCGCGCTGCGCCAACAACAAATTGCGGCAAGGATGCTGGGGTGACGATGTCAGGGATGCTCAACGACAAGGTAGTGATCATCAGCGGCGTCGGCCCGGGTCTCGGTACCACGCTGGCACACCGATGTGCCGACAACGGTGCCGACCTGGTGCTGGCGGCCCGTACCGTCGAACGGCTGGACGAGGTCGCCAAGCGGATCAACGACTCCGGCCGCAAGGCCGTGGCGGTCCGCACCGACATCACCGACGACGACGAGGTCGCCTACTTGGTCGAGACCACTATGGCCACCTACGGCAAGGTCGACGTGCTGATCAACAACGCGTTCCGGGTGCCGTCCATGAAGCCGTTGGCCGGCACCAGCTTTCAGCACATCCGGGACGCGATCGAGCTCAGTGCGCTGGGCGCGCTGCGGCTGATCCAGGCCTTCACGCCGGCGTTGGAGGCGACGCACGGATCGATCGTCAACGTCAACTCCATGGTGCTGCGCCACTCGCAGGCGAAATACGGCGCGTACAAGATGGCGAAGTCCGCGCTGCTCTCCATGTCCCAATCGCTGGCCACCGAGCTCGGTGACAAGGGCATCCGGGTCAATTCCGTTGCGCCGGGGTATATCTGGGGCGACACATTGCAGGCGTACTTCGAGCACCAGGTGGGCAAGTACGGCACGACAGTCGACGAGATCTATGCGGCAACCGCGGCGAACTCCGACCTGAAGCGCTTGCCCACCGAGGACGAGGTGGCATCGGCCATTCTGTTCCTGTCCAGCGATCTGTCCAGCGGCATCACCGGGCAGACCCTGGACGTCAACTGCGGGGAGTATCACGTCTGATGTCCGACCGCACCGATATCGGCACCGTCGACGAGCTGCACGCATCGGCCACCAAGCTGACCGGGCTCGACGACTTCGGCGCTGACGACGACAATTACCGCGAAGCGCTGCGCGTCCTGCTGGACTCCTACCGGACCGAGGCCGGGCTTACGGTGTTGGGCAGCAAGATGAATCGCTTCTTCCTGCGCGGAGCGCTGGTCGCGCGATTGCTCTCCGAATCGGCGTGGAAGCAATACCCGCAATACGCCGACGTCGTCATCGAACGGCCCATCTTCGTCACCGGCCTGGTACGCACCGGAACCACGGCGCTGCACCGGCTCCTGGGCGCCGATCCCGCGCATCAGGGCCTGCACATGTGGCTCGCCGAATTTCCGCAACCGCGGCCACCGCGCGAGACGTGGGAATCGCACCCGCTGTATCGCCAGCTCGACGCGCAGTTCACCCAGCACCACCAGGAAAACCCCGGCTACACCGGGCTGCACTTCATGGCCGCCTACGAGCTGGAGGAGTGCTGGCAGCTGCTGCGGCAGTCGCTGCATTCGGTGTCCTACGAAACGCTGGCGCACCTGCCCAGTTACGCCCAGTGGCTCTCGGAGCAGGACTGGACGCCGTCATATCAGCGGCACCGCCGCAACCTTCAGCTGATCGGGCTCAACGACGCCGACAAACGCTGGGTGCTGAAGAATCCCAGCCACCTGTTCGCGTTGGACGCGTTGATGGCGACCTATCCCGACGCGTTGGTGATCCAGACTCATCGTCCGGTCGAAACGATCATGGCCTCGATGTGCTCGCTGGCGCAGCACACCGCGGAGGGGTGGTCGACGTCGTTCACCGGGGCTCAAATCGGCGCTGATGCAATGGAAACCTGGTCGCGGGGACTGGAGCGGTTCAACACCGCGCGAGCCAGATACAGTCCGTCGCAGTTCTACGACGTCGACTACAAGGAATTGATCACCGACCCGATGGGCACCGTGGCCGACATCTACCGTCACTTCGGCCTGACGCTGACCGATGAGGCCAAGGCCGCCATGGAGAAGACCCACGCCGACAGCCAGGCCGGCGAGCGTGCGCCGAAGCACACTTATTCGCTGGCCGACTATGGACTCAGCACCGAGGCCGTCAAGGAGCGCTTCGCGGGCCTCTAAATCACGGGTGCCACAATAGTTTCCGGATTTATGGGTGCGCGTTTTGCCCGCCTCGCAGCGACAACATTCGCGAATCGCGCTGTCGCGCCGGCGTTGTCGCTCGAAGGTGGGCAATACACCAATGCCGGAGCGGCGGCCCGTTCATAACCGCGGGCAGGGCCCGGAGTTGACGTCCGCTCAGTCGTCGTCCGGCTCGTCGTCGAGGTCCAGATAGCCCTCGGCGACCGCATGCTCGATGCTGTCACCGAGTTTGGGGCACGACCTCGTGCGCGCGGTGTCGCCCCCGGACGCACGCACCTCGGTGAAGTGCGCACACCGCTGCCACGCCTCGGTGTTCCATTGCACCGCGGTGTGTCCGGGCCCGAGCCTTCGAACGGTGACCCGCACGTGGCAGAACCGGCAGTCGACCGGCAACAGACCCGAGTTGAGGTAGCGCTCGCGGTCGGCCCGACTGGCCTCGGCGACCGCAGCGGCGCGCTGCGGATCGTCGGTGAAATCCCTTGATTTCGACCAGGACCCACCCTTGCGTTCGGCGCCGGCTGGATGCTCGTCGTGGTCGTGATGATCGCCGTGCAGCAACAACATCGACCGCGCGAGCTGATCGACGTCAGGTACCGCCGGCTGATCCTCGCTCATGATTCCTAGTGTTGCTTGGCCGGCACGTCGTCGGTGGCGGGCTCGTCCGCCGCGGAGTCCTTGGCCTTGAGGTTCTGCTCCACCTCGGCATTCCAGTACTCATTGGCTCGGGTCGTGTCGACCTCGATCTCGAAGCGCTCCACCATCTCCGGCTCGATGTCGGCGACGTCGACGTAGAACTGCTGGTACCAACGACGCAACTGATAGACCGCGCCGTCCTCTTCGACCAGCAGCGGATTGTCGATGCGGGTCTTGTGCTTCCAGATCTCGACGTCCTGCAGGAAGCCCTTGCTGACGCCCTCGGTGAACACCCTCGACAGCTTGTCGGTCATCTTTTCGTCCATGCCCTTGGGCTTTTCGACGATGACACCCCACTGCAGCATGAACGAGTTCTGAGTCACCGGGTAGTGGCAGTTGATCAGGATCGACTCGGCCTTGTAACCGCCGTAGCTATTGTGCAGCCAGTTGATCATGAACGACGGCCCGAAATAGGACGCCTCCGAATCCAGGTGCGCCTCACCGTAAGACGTGCCGAGGTCGTTGACGTCGGGCCGGCCCACGTTGTGCAGGTACTGCGAGGCGATGTGACCCTCGAACACGTTCTTGAAGTACGTCGGCAACCCGAAATGGATGTAGAAGAAGTGCGCCATGTCGGTGACGTTGTCGATGATGTCGCGGCAGTTGGAGCCCTCGATGAGGATGCTGTTCCACCGCCACTCGGTCCACTCGTCGCTGTGGGACTCCGGGATGTCCGGGATGCGCACGGCGGGGTCCGGGGGATTGTTCTCGTGGTCGTGCCAGACGAACAGCAGGCCGCCGCGCACGTCGGTCGTCCACGACCGGGTCCGCGCCGTCTTGGGTGTGCGCTTGGCGTACGGGACCAGCTTGCAGCGGCCGTCGCCGCCCCAACGCCAGTCGTGGAACGGACAGGCGACCTCGTCGCCCTTGATGGTGCCCTCGGAGAGGTCGCCGCCCATGTGGCGGCAGTAGCCGTCGAGCACCTTGATGTCGCCCTGCGAGTCCGCGAAAACCACCAGCTTGGTGCCGAACGCCTCGATCGAGTGCGGCTTGCCGTCCTGGAAGTACTTCGCAACGCCCAGGCAGTGCCAGCCGCGGGCGTATCTGGTCGGCAAGGCGCCGGGATCGATCTCCCGAATGCCGACCGCCTTGGTGTCGGTACTCACCTGTCACCTCCAACTCGCTGGGCCTCTAACTAGAACACGTTACAGTTTTGCAGCGGGCGCGCGCAACGACGGCGAGCCTGGCCATGGCATATGCGCGCTGCGGTATATCTAAACGATGCCGCTGTTTGCGTTCGAGGGCCGCGCGCCACGGGTCGATCCCACCGCTTTCGTGGCCCCGACGGCCACTCTGATCGGCGATGTCGTGGTGGAGGCGGGGGCCTCGGTCTGGTTCAACGCCGTGTTGCGCGGCGACTACGGGCCGATCGTGGTGCGCGAGGGCGCCAACGTCCAGGACGGATCGGTGTTGCACGCGCCACCCGGCATCCCGGTCGACATCGGTCCCGGTGCGACGGTCGCGCATCTGTGCCTGATTCACGGGGTGCACGTCGGCCAGGAGGCGCTGATCGCGAACCACGCCACCGTTCTGGACGGTGCGGTGATCGGGGCGCGCAGCCTGGTGGCCGCGCACTCACTGGTGACGGCGGGCACCCAGATCCCGGCCGGGATGCTGGCCGTCGGAGCGCCGGCGCAGATCAAGGGCCCTGTCGCCGGGACCGGCGCCGAGATGTGGGTCAAGGTGAACCCGCAGGCGTACCGCGACCTCGCCCAGCGGCATCTGGCCGGGCTGGAGCCGCTCTAGACTTTGCGCGTGTTGGCCGCGGCGCGTTCCATCTCCCAGTAGGCGCGCAGGGCCACCATCTTGCCCTCGGCGTCGACCCGGTAGGTGAAAACGCCTTCAGCTGTCGTCTGGTACTCACCCGTCGTGATGAGGATGTGCCCGACGTTGGCTTCCTCGTTGCCGCACTGGTAGGTGTCGCGGAAGAAGAACTCGATCTTGGTGGTGGGGGCGATGGCCTTGTCCCAGAAGGCCGAGATGGCGTCACGGCCCCGGTGGCCGAGGCCTTCGGGGTCGAACACCGAGGGCCCGATCGGGTCCTCGACGATGGCGTCGTCGGCGAATACCGCCAGCCAGGCGTCCTTGTCCCGGGCCGCCACCGCGTCGCGGGAGCGGCGGCCGGCCTCGTGCGCGGGATGCTCACTCAACGGCGCCGCTCCTCCTCATCGCTGCGTCCCCCGCAAGCGGGCGGTACCCCCACTGCATCGTCGTCGGCGCGCTCACGAGACCTGCTGGGCCGCGGGCTTGTCTGCACCGACCACCCACATCGAGTAGTACTGGGAGCCACCGCCGTAGGCGTGTCCCAGGGCCTTTCGCGCGTTGGGAACCTGGTGGTCGCCACCCTTGCCCATCACCTGAATGGCCGCTTCGGCGAACCGAATCAGGCCCGACGCGCCGATCGGGTTCGACGACAGCACCCCGCCGGACGGGTTCACCGGCAGCCGACCGCCGATCTTGGTTTCGCCCGCTTCGGTGAGTTTCCAGCCTTCGCCCTCGGCGGCAAACCCGAGGTTTTCCAACCACATCGGTTCGAACCAGGAGAACGGGACATAGATCTCCGCGGCGTCGATCTCGTCGATCGGGCTCTCGATGCCGGCGGCCTTCCATAGTGCCGCGGCGGCGTCACGGCCGGCCTGCGGGCTGACCTGGTCGCGTCCGGCGAACTGCAGCGGCTCGGTGCGCAACGCGGTGGCGTGGATCCAGGCCACCGGATGTCCTTGCGCCAGGCGGGCTTCGGCGGCCTCCTCATTGCCGATCACGACGGCGGCGGCGCCGTCGGACGACGGGCAGGTCTCGTCGTAACGGATCGGATCCCACAGCATGGGCGAGGCCATCACCTTCTCGACGGTGATGTCGGGTTGGTGCAGATGCGCCAGCGGGTTCTTGACGCCGTTGAGCCGGTCCTTGACCGCGACCATGGCGCCGATGTTCGTCGGCGCGCCGGTCCGGCGGATGTAGGAGCGCACGTGCGGGGCGAAGTAGCCGCCCGCGCCGGCGCCCACCGGCTTGATGAACGGGATGGGAATCGACAACGCCCACATGGCGTTTGACTCCGACTGCTTCTCCCAGGCCATCGCGAGCACGCGCCGGTACTTGCCGGACTGGACCAGGCTGGCGGCCACCACGCCGGTAGAACCGCCGACCGATCCGGCGGTGTGCACCCGGATCAGCGGCTTACCCGTGGCGCCCATGGCGTCGGCCATGAACAGCTCGGGCATCATGACGCCCTCGAAGAAGTCCGGCGCCTTGCCGACCACGACGGCGTCGATGTCGTCGAAGGTGGAACCGGAGTCGGCCAGCGCCCGGTCGATGGCCTCGCGCACCATGCCGTTCATCGAAACGTCCTGGCGTTTGGCGACGTACTTCGTTTGTCCGGTACCTAGTACCGCAGCAACGTTTGGCCCTGCACCGGCCATCAGTTCTTTCCTTCCATCACCGCGACCAGGTTCTGTTGTAGCGCAGGCCCGCTGGTGGCGTGCGCCAGCACCCGCTCAGCAGAACCGTTCCAGATGTGTTGTGCCGCAAAGCCGATGCGTTCGAGACCGGCGACGAACATGGGATTGGCCGCCAGCGCGCCGCCGGACGGGTTGACCTTGGTCGGTCCCGGTATCCGGATGGCTTCCGCGATGATCAGATGTTGGTGGGTGAACGGCGCGCAGATCTCGGCAACGTCGAGGTTGTCGGTCCGCCCGCCGGTGGCCACCTGGGCGGCGGCCTTGGTCGACGGGGACTCGGTGAGGTCCCGCGCGCCCAGCACCGGCGTTTCGATGCGATGCTCGATTCCGGTGATCCAGGCCGGGTTTTCGCGCAGCTCGCGCGCCCGGTCGCCGGCCGCGAGCACGATGGCCGCGGCGCCGTCGGTGATCGGGGCGATGTCGTGGCGGCGCAGCGGGTCGGCGAAGAAGGGCCGCTCGAGCAACTCGGCCACGCTGATCGACCCCTCCACGTTGTCCACCCGGCGCGCGTTGGCGAAGGAGTCGAAGGCCACGCGCGCCATCTGCTCCTCGGTCCACTTGCCGGTGTCGAGCCCGATGCGCGCCTGCAGCCCGGCCATCGAGATCGAATCCGGCCACAACGGCGCGACGGTGTAGGGGTCGGTCTGCCGCGTCAGGATCTGACGCAGGATGCCCGCCGAGGACTTGCCGAAGCCGTACACCAGCGCGGTGTCGACCTCGCCGGTCAGGATCTTGATGTAGGCCTCGTAAAGCGCCCAGGCCGCGTCCATCTCGACGTGTGATTCGTTGATCGGCGGAACGGCGCCGATCGAGTCGATCGCCGAGATGAACGAAAATGCCCGTCCGGCAAGGTAATCAGATGATCCGGAGCACCAGAAGCCGATGTCGGTCCGGCTGATGCCCAGCTCCTCGTACAGCTGGGCGAAGCACGGGATCAACATTTCGACACCGTTGGTGGTGCCGTCGGTGCGGCGGACGTGCGGTGCGTGGGCAAAGCCGACTACCGCGACGTTGCGAGCGCTCATGTGTTCTTAAGCCCTTTACAGGTGGTGCTTGTAGGTGTCGTAGTCGGCGTCGGGTTCCCCGGTCGGCCGGAAGTACTCGATGTTGTCGATCCCAAATCCCCACTCCTCGCGGGGTTTCCACACCGCCTCGACGCGCATGCCCATCCGCACCTCGTGGGCGTCGATGTCGGCGACCAGATGCAGGAACGGGATGTCGGAACCGTCGAGCAGCACGTAGGCCGCCACGTAGGGGGGCTTGATGCGCTGACCCTGGAACGGGATGTTGATGATCGCGAATGTCGTGACGGTGCCCTTGTCCGGCAATTCGATGAACTCGGTCGTCGGCTGGCCGGTGGCGGGGTCGGCGCCGTGCGGCGGGAAGTAGACCTTGCCGTTCTCGCCCGTCTTCGCGCCGAGCAGCTTGCCCTGCGCGATGGCCCGCAGGTAGGCGCTCTCCTCGTGTGAGGCGCTGTGCTGAATCGTCAGCGACACGGGCGTGACGACCATGGTCACCGGGTCTTTGTCGCCCTCCGAGTGCTCCGTCACGGCCTCGGCTTCCTCACCGAGCTCGAAATACGCGATGTCGGTGATGGCGCCCACCGGCTCGTCGGCCCAGCGCACATGTACCCGGGTGCCGGTCTTGATGTTCTTCGGCTCGCCCGCGTCCACCGCGTGGATCAGCGGGGTGTCGGCGCCGTCCAGCTTGATCAGCGCCCAGGCGAACGGCCTGTCCAGCGGCTGGCCCTCCATGGGCTCGGGCTGCCAGGTCCACGAGACGACGGTGCCGACACTGGACACCGGTACCATCTCGCCCAGCGGCTCATAGGTGACCGGGTCATACTCCGCCGGCGGCACGTGCACCCGGCCATCGGATCCGCGCACACCCAGGACGTGGCGGTCACGCAGTGCGGTGAAGAACTTGCCCAGCGTGGGGCCGACCGAACGGGTGTAGTCGAAGGACAACGTCAGTGGCGCGGCGAGCGGTGGCTCAGGGTGATCCATCAGGGGCGGGCTACTCGAACTGGCTGTCACGCCATCGAGTAGAACAGGTTCTAAGAACGGATTCAACATCGGGTCTGCTATCCGGAAGGAAGACGATGAAGCTGGGATTGCAGCTGGGATATTGGGGCGCTCAGCCGCCCCAAAACCATGGCGAACTCGTCGCCGCCGCCGAGGAGGCCGGATACGACGCCGTCTTCACCGCCGAGGCCTGGGGCTCGGACGCCTACACACCGCTGGCCTGGCTGGGCTCGTCGACATCCCGGGTGCGGCTGGGCACCTCGGTGGTCCAGCTGTCTGCCCGCACGCCGACCGCCTGCGCGATGGCCGCGTTGACGCTCGACCACCTCTCCGGCGGGCGCCACGTCCTCGGCCTCGGCGTCTCCGGCCCGCAGGTGGTCGAGGGCTGGTACGGGCAGTCATTCCCCAAACCGCTGGCCCGCACCCGGGAATACATCGACATCATCCGGCAGGTGTGGGCGCGGGAGGCGCCGGTGACCAGCGCCGGCCCGCACTATCCGCTGCCTTTGCAGGACGGGGTCCGGGGACCGGCGACGGGTCTGGGCAAGCCGCTCAAGCCGATCACCCATCCGTTGCGGGCCGACATCCCGATCATGCTGGGCGCCGAGGGACCCAAAAACGTCGCGCTGGCCGCCGAGATCTGCGACGGCTGGCTGCCGATCTTCTACACGCCGCGCATGGCCGACACCTACAACGAGTGGCTGGACGAGGGATTCGCCCGCCCGGGGGCGCGCCGCAGCCGGGAGGACTTCGAGATCTGCGCGACGGCCAACATCGTCATCACCGAGGACCGCGGCGCCGCCTTCGCGGCCATGAAGCCCTACATCGCGCTGTACATGGGCGGGATGGGCGCCGAGGACACCAACTTCCACGCCGACGTCTACCGCCGGATGGGCTACGCCGAGGTGGTCGACGACGTGACGAAGCTGTTCCGCAGTGGACGCAAGGAAAAGGCCGCGGAAATCATCCCCGACGAGGTGATCGATGACGCCGCGATCGTCGGCGACCTCGACTACGTGCGTAAGCAGATCAAGGCCTGGGAGGCCGCCGGCGTCACCATGATGGTGGTGTCGGGCCGCAGTACAGAGCAGGTCCGCGAGCTGGCGACGCTGATCTGACGCCCGGGCGCAACAAACGAGAACACGTTCTAATTTTCTTGCAAGAGACTTAGAACGCGTTCTAGATTGTCCGGATGACAGCTTCGCAGCACACCATCGCGGGCAGGGTGCTCACCATGCCGGTGCAGATCCGCAAGGCGACCCAGCACATGGCGATGTTCTCTGTCGACGCGGACGCCGCGCAGCAGATGATCGACTACAGCGGCCTGCAGGTCTGTCGTTACCTGCCAGGCCGGGCGATCGTGGTCCTGATGTTGATGCAGTACATCGACGGCGACCTTGACCAGTACAACGAATTCGGCACCACCGTGATGGTCAATCCGCCCGGGTCGACGGCGAGTGGGCCACGAGCCCTGCAGTCGGCGGGCGCCTTCATCCACCACCTGCCCGTCGACCAGGCGTTCACGCTGGAAGCTGGAACGAAGATCTGGGGCTACCCGAAAGTGATGGCGGACTTCACCGTTCGGGAAGGCCGTCGGTTCGGCTTCGACTGCACAGTCGACGGGCAATTGGTGGTCGGCATGGAATTCGGCCGCGGACTGCCATTTCGGCTCACCCCGCGCACGCAAGCGCAGCGGAGTTACTCGCACCGCGACGGTGTCACCTGGGAGACCGCCTTCGACTCCACGCTGGACGGCGTGCGCACCAGATTCGGCGGGGTACGCGTCCGGCTCGGCGACCACCCCTATGCGAAAGAGTTGGCGTCGCTGGGCCTTCCGAAGCGCGCGATGCTGTCCAGTTCTGCTGACCAAGTACAAATGACATTCGGCGACGCACAGGAGATTTCATGACTTCGACCATCCCGGAAGCAATCTCGAACATCGACCTGACCGACGGCAATTTTTACGCCGACCGTCGCACCTCGCGGGAGGCCTATCGCTGGATGCGGGCCAACCAGCCGGTGTTTCGTGATCGCAATGGGCTGGCCGGTGCCACCACTTATCAAGCCATCCTTGACGCCGAACGCAATCCGGAACTGTTCTCCAGCACCGGTGGCATCCGTCCCGAGCAGCCCGGCATGCCCTACATGATCGACATGGACGACCCCGCACATCTGTTGCGGCGCAAACTCGTCAACGCCGGTTTCACCCGCAAGCGGGTGAAGGAAAAGGAACCGTCGATCGCCAGGTTGTGCGACACCCTGATCGACGCGGTGTGCGAGCGCGGCGAGTGTGACTTCGTCCGCGACATCGCCGCCCCGCTGCCGATGGCGGTGATCGGCGACATGCTGGGCGTGCTGCCCTCCGAACGCGGCATGCTGTTGAAATGGTCCGACGACCTGGTCTGCGGGCTGAGCTCGCACATCGACCCGGAGTCGCAGACAGCCCAGGCGGTGATGGCCGCATTCGCCGCGTACACCGAATTCACTTCCGCCATCATCACCAAGCGGCGAGCCGAGCCCAACGACGACCTGTTCTCCATCTTGGTGAACGCCGAGGTGGAGGGCCAGCGGATGTCCGACGACGAGATCGTCATGGAGACACTGCTCATCCTCATCGGCGGCGACGAAACCACCCGTCACACCTTGAGTGGGGGCACCGAGCAGCTGGTGCGCCACCGCGACCAGTGGGATGCCCTGGTGCGTGACCCGTCGCTGCTTCCCGGCGCTATCGAGGAGATGCTGCGCTGGACATCGCCGGTGAAGAACATGTGCCGAACCCTGACCGCCGACACCGAATTCCACGGCACCTCACTGCGTGAGGGCGAAAAGATCATGCTGCTGTTCGAGTCGGGCAACTTCGACGAGTCGGTGTTCGACGAGCCGGACAGCTTCGACATCAGCCGTAACCCGAACAGCCACATGGCTTTCGGGTTCGGCACGCACTTCTGCCTGGGGAACCAGCTGGCCCGCCTGGAGTTGTCGATGATGACCGAGCGGGTGCTCAAGCGGCTGCCGGATCTGCGACTGGCCGACGACGACTCGACCCTGCCGCTGCGGCCGGCGAACTTCGTCAGCGGGCTGGAAGCGATGCCGGTGGTGTTCACCCCGAGCGCCCCGCTGCTGAGCTGATTGGCTTTGCGCCCAGCGTGCACTCACGGCGAGTTTTTCGCTGATTTCTCGCCCTGAGTTCACGTTCGGCGCTTCCAAGCCGCCGATACCCGAGCGAGAATGCCGCCGGCCGTGTCTTCGGCGGTCACCCGGATGACGATCCACCCGAGCTCCGTCAACGACTCCAATCGCGCGATGTCTCGATTGAATTGCCGTCGATCGGAACGGTGGTGATCCCCCTCGTACTCGACGGCCAATTTGATGTCCTCCCAGCCCATATCGAGGACCGCGACGAGCTCGCCGTACTGGCCGTGGACCGGAATCTGCGTCCGCGGGCAGGGATAATCGGCGTCGATGAGCAGCAATCGCAACCACGTCTCGCGTGGCGACTCGGCCCCCGCGTCGACCATGGTCAGCGCGCGGCGGGCACGACGGACATTTCGATGGCTCGTGTAGCGGTCAGCGAGCAGCTGGGCTTCGGCGATGTCGAGATCCGTTGCCCTCACCAACGCGTCGAGAGCCGCGACGGCTTTGCCGACGGGATTGCGGCAGGCGATATCGAACGCCGTACGCGCCGCGGAAGTTGCGAGCATATCGCCGATCGACCGGACTTCGTTGTGCGACAACGAGTCCGACCAGGTGTTGATACCGGGCGGCGGACGGCGGTGTTCGTAGAGCAATTGTGCCGGCGCCCGGTGGTCGACCCATTTGGCCCCGTGCAGCGCCGCGGCGGAGCGCCCGGCGACGATGCCTCGGCGCCGCGACCACAGCCACGCCGCGCATGCGCGCGTTGTGGCGGTCAGTTCAGTGCCGGGGGCGACGTAGACGTCGGGGTGCACGGCGACGAATCGGCTGCGCAGCCGGTGCCGCGTCAGAGCGCCGGTTGCGAGCGCCTCGCTGCCGATGAAGGGTTCGCGCACGCAAGCAGTGTGGCGCGCAGGACCGACAACGTCGCCGAACGTGACGTCACGGCGACGAAATGCCCGAAAAGCCGCCATGAGTTCACGCTCGGCGAAGAGGGGGCTAGCGGTTTTTGAAGTTGGGCTTGCGCTTCTCGGCGAACGCCCGGGGGCCTTCCTTGGAGTCCTCGGAAAGGAACACCGGGATGCCGTTGGCGGTGTCGGGCTTGAAGGCCTCTTCCTCGTGCATCCCCTCGGTCTCGCGGATGGTCTTGAGGATCGCCTGTACGGCCAGGGGTCCGTTGTTTTCGATGACCTCCGCGATCTCGAGCGCCTTGGTCAGCGCCTGCCCGTCGGGCACGACGTGGCCGATCAGGCCCATGTCCTTGGCTTCGGCGGCGGTGATGTGCCGTCCGGTCAGCAGCAGGTCGCAGGCCACGGTGTAGGGGATCTGGCGCACCAGACGGACGGCGGAACCGCCCATCGGGTACAGGCTCCATTTGGCCTCGGAGATACCGAATTTGGCGCTCTCGCCGGCGACCCGGATGTCGGTGCCCTGCAGGATCTCGGTTCCCCCCGCGATCGCCGGGCCCTCGACGGCGGCGATCAGCGGCTTCTTGAGCCGGCGACCCTTGAGCAGAGCGTCGATTCGCGACGGGTCGTAGCTGCCGTCCTTGAACGAGTCGCCCGGCGGCTTCTGGGTCGCCGCCTTGAGGTCCATGCCCGCGCAGAAGTAGCCACCGGCGCCGGTCAGGATGCAGACGCGGATGTCGTCGTCGTTGTCGACACGGTCCCAGGCCTGGACCATGATTTCCATCATTTCGGTGCTCAAAGCGTTGCGGCGGTGCGGCCGATTCATGGTCACGATGAGGGTGTGACCACGCTGTTCCACCAGCGCATCCGGGCCGGTTGCCCCGTTTTCGGTGTTTGCTGGGGTTCCGGCATTCTCCACGGTCACGGCTACCGCCTTTCCCTCGACAATGGGCACGAGCTTGCCTCGAAATGTAACACGTTCTAATTTGGTGGCCGTGGCCTTGAATATTGCCGACCTTGCAGAGCACGCCATCGACGCTGTGCCCGACCGTGTCGCCCTGATCTGCGGCGACGAGAAGCTGACCTACGCCCAGCTGGAGGAGAAGGCCAACCGCCTGGCTCACTACCTGATGGAGCAGGGGGTGAAAAAGGACGACAAGGTCGGTCTGTATTGCCGCAACCGCATCGAGATCGTCATCGCGATGCTCGGCATCGTCAAAGCGGGCGCCATCCTGGTGAACATCAACTACCGCTACGTCGAGGGCGAGCTGCGCTACCTGTTCGAGAACTCCGACATGGTCGCGCTGGTGCACGAGCGCCAGTACTCCGACCGGGTGGCCAACGTGTTGCCCGATACGCCCAACGTCAAGACGATCCTGGTCGTCGAGGACGGCAGCGACAACGACTTCGGCCGCTACGGCGGCGTCGAGTTCTACTCGGCGATCGCGCAGAGCTCACCCGAGCGCGACTTCGGCGAGCGCAGCGCCGACGACATCTACCTGCTCTACACCGGGGGCACCACCGGCTTCCCGAAGGGCGTGATGTGGCGCCACGAGGACATCTACCGGGTGCTGTTCGGTGGAACCGACTTCGCCACAGGCGAATTCGTCGAGGACGAATACGACCTGGCCAAGGCCGCCGCGGCCAACCCGCCGATGGTGCGTCACCCGATTCCACCGATGATTCACGGCGCCACGCAGTCGGCCACCTGGATGTCGATCTTTTCGGGCCAAACCACCGTGCTGGCACCGGAATTCAACGCCGACGAGGTGTGGCGCACGATCCACGACCACAAGGTGAACCTGCTGTTCTTCACCGGTGACGCCATGGCGCGACCGCTGCTCGACGCGCTGCTGGCCCACCAGGACGAGGGCAACGAGTATGACCTCTCGTCGCTGTTCCTGCTCGCCTCCACCGCAGCGCTGTTCTCGCCGAGCATCAAGGAGAAGTTCCTCGAGCTGCTGCCCAATCGGGTGATCACCGACTCCATCGGATCTTCGGAGACAGGATTCGGCGGCACCAGCATCGTCGCCAAGGACGCCCCACACAGCGGCGGCCCGCGCGTGACGATCGACCACCGCACCGTCGTGCTCGACGAGGAGGGCAACGAGGTCAAGCCCGGCTCCGGTGTGCGCGGCTTCATCGCCAAGAAGGGCAACATTCCCGTCGGTTACTACAAGGACGAGAAGAAGACCGCCGAGACGTTCAAGACCTTCAACGGCGTGCGGTACGCCATCCCGGGCGACTGGGCGACCGTCGAGGAGGACGGCACCGTCACGATGCTGGGCCGCGGCTCGGTGTCGATCAACAGCGGCGGCGAGAAGATCTACCCCGAGGAGGTCGAGGCCGCACTCAAGGGTCACCCCGACGTCTTCGACGCCCTGGTGGTCGGCGTGCCCGACCCCCGCTACGGGCAGCATGTCGCCGCCGTCGTCCAGCCCCGGCCCGGCGCCCGGCCCGCGCTGTCGGACCTGGACAGCTTCGTACGCTCCGAGATCGCGGGCTACAAGGTACCGCGCAGCCTGTGGCTGGTCGACGAGGTCAAGCGATCGCCCGCGGGCAAACCCGACTACCGCTGGGCCAAGGAGCAGACCGAGGCCCGCCCGGCCGACGACGTGCACGCCGCCCACGCCACTGCGTGACCGACTTCGTCAAACGTAATCCCGCCGCGCCCGCCGGCTTCTTCGCGTGGGAAGCCGCAGGGCTGCAATGGCTTTCCGCCGCCGAAGGTGGCGTGCCGTGCGCGCGGGTCGTGTCCGTCGACGACGCCAGCCTGACCCTGCGGCGCCTGGAATCGGTGGGCCCGACCCCCGAGGCCGCGCGCACTTTCGGCGGCCGGCTGGCCGTCACGCACGACGCCGGCGCCGCCGCGTTCGGCGCCGGGCCGGACGGCTGGGCTGGACCGGGCTTTTTCGGGCCGTTGTCGCAGCCCCTGCCGCTCTCGCTGCGCCGGCACGACAGCTGGGGCGAGTTCTACGCCGGGGAACGGCTGGGCCCGATGGCCGAACTCGCGGCGCCTCGGCTCGATGCCGCCACCCGCGACGCCGTCGACTCCGTCGTGAAGCGTTGCCGTGCAGGCGATTTCGACAACGACGACCGGCCGGTTCGGTTGCACGGCGACCTGTGGAGCGGAAACGTGATGTGGACTCCCGACGGTGTCGTGCTCATCGACCCGGCCGCACACGCCGGCCACCGCGAGACGGACCTGGCGATGCTTGCCCTGTTCGGCTGCCCGCACTACGACGAGATCATCGCGGGTTACCAGGAAGTGCGACCGCTCCAACCCCGCTGGCGCGACCGCACCGGCCTGCACCAACTCTTTCCGCTGCTGGCGCACGTCGTGTTGTTCGGCGGCGGGTACGCGCAGCAGACCCACGCCTGCGCCCGCGCCGCGCTGGCCATCTGAGGTCGGCGGCCCCCGGTCTAGAGCTGATTGCCCGCCTCGCCCCCCGCCGCTGAGCGGCTGGGGGTACCCCCACCTCCCGCCGCTCCGCGGCGCGCATCGTCGGCGGGCTAAAGTCCAATCGCATGACGATCGATGTCTGGATGCAGCATCCGACCGCGCGGTTTCTGCGCAGCGACATGCTCGCATCCCTGCGGCGGTGGACGGGCGGGACGATCCCCGACACCGATATTCCGATCGAGGCGACCCTGGCATCGATGGACGCCGCCGGCGTCGAACTGGGTGTGCTCAGCGCCTGGCGCGGCCCGGGTGGAGAGGACCTGGTCTCGAACGACGAGGTGGCGCAATGGGTTGCCGCGCACCCGCAGCGGCTCGCCGGCCTGGCCGCCGTCGACCTGGACCGCCCGATGGAAGCCGTCCGCGAGCTGCGGCGCCGGGTCGCCGACGGGGGGTTCGTCGGGCTGCGGGTGGTGCCGTGGTTGTGGAACGCCCCGCCCACCGACCGTCGCTACTATCCGCTGTTCGCCGAGTGCGTAGAGTCCGGCGTGCCGTTCTGCACGCAGGTCGGCCATACCGGTCCGTTGCGCCCGTCGGAGACCGGCCGGCCGATTCCCTACATCGACCAGGTGGCACTCGATTTCCCGGAGCTGGTGATCGTCTGCGGCCACGTCGGCTATCCCTGGACCGAGGAGATGGTCGCGGTGGCCCGCAAGCACGAGAACGTCTACATCGATACCTCGGCGTACACGATCAAGCGGTTGCCGGACGAACTGGTTCGATTCATGAAGACCGGTACCGGGCAACGAAAAGTGTTGTTCGGCACCAATTATCCGATGATCACCCACGAGCACGCGTTGGCGGGACTGGACCAGCTCGGGCTGTCCGACGAGGCTCGCCGAGATTTCCTGCGCGGCAACGCCGAACGAGTTTTCCGACTGGAGGCAATGAAGTGAACGGTGCCCTGGCCCTGATCAACACCCTGGTCGACGGCGGTGTCGACGTGTGTTTCGCCAACCCGGGCACGTCGGAGATGCACTTCGTCGCCGCCCTGGACGCCGTGCCGCGGATGCGCGGCGTGCTGGCGTTGTTCGAGGGGGTCGCCACCGGCGCGGCCGACGGCTACGCCCGCATCGCCGATCGTCCGGCCGCGGTGCTGCTGCACCTGGGCCCAGGGCTGGGCAACGGCCTGGCCAACCTGCACAACGCGCGTCGCGCGCGGGTGCCGATGGTGGTGGTCGTCGGCGACCACGCCACCTATCACAAAAAGTACGACGCCCCACTGGAATCCGACATCGACGCGCTCGCCGGCACCGTCTCGGGCTGGGTACGCCGGACCGGTGACGCCTCCCAGGTCTCGGCCGATGCCGTCGAGGGCATCGCGGCCAGCCGGTGGGGTTCGCAGATCTCGACGTTGATCCTGCCCGCCGACGTGTCGTGGTCGGCGGGGGCCCAGTTGTTCTCCAACCTGGAGGCCCAACCGACGGGCGCCGATCCGCTGCTGGCGCCCGAGGTGCTCGAGGTGCTTCGCTCCGGGGAGCCGACGGTGATCATGGTGGGCGGCGATGCCACCCGCAAGGCCGGGCTGGCGGCGGCGACCCGCATAGCGGCGGCGACCGGTGCCCGCGTGCTGTGCGAAACCTTTCCGGCCCGGCTGGAGCGCGGCGCCGGCGTCCCCGCCGTAGACCGGCTCGCGTATTTCGCCGAGGCCGCCACCGCCCAACTCAACGGTGCCAAGCATCTGGTGCTGGCCGGCGCCAAGTCACCGGTGTCGTTCTTCGCCTACCCCAACATGCCCAGCGATCTGGTTCCGGCCGGCTGCGAGGTCCACGTGCTCGCCGAATACAGCGGCGCCGCAGACGCTTTGATCGCCCTGGCCGATCAGGTCGCGCCCGGCGCCGAGGCTCCGGTGGCGCCCGCGTCGCGTCCCCAGCTGCCGACGGGCGCGCTGACCTCCGCGTCGGCCGCCGACGTGATCGGGGCGCTGCTGCCCGAAGCCGCGATCGTGGTCGACGAGTCGAACACCTCGGGCGTGTTGCTCGCGGGCGCGACCGCGGGCGCGCCGGCGCACGACTGGCTGACGCTGACCGGCGGGGCGATCGGTTACGGCATCCCGGCGGCGGTCGGTGCCGCGGTGGCCGCCCCGCATCGTCCGGTGCTGTGTTTGGAGTCCGATGGCTCGGCGATGTACACGATTTCGGGGTTGTGGACCCAGGCCCGCGAGAATCTCAACGTGACCACCGTGCTGTACAACAACAGCGCCTACGACATCCTCCGGATCGAGCTGCAACGCGTCGGCGCCGGGTCGACCCCCGGGCCGGAAGCGCTCGCGCTACTCGATTTGTCGGACCCCACAATGGATTTCGTGAAGATCAGCGAGGGCATGGGGGTGCCCGCCCGGCGCGTCACCACCGCCGAGGAACTGGCCGATGCGCTGCGCGCCGCCTTCGCCGAACCTGGGCCGCACCTGATCGACGCGGTGGTGCCGTCAATAACGGGCTAGCGTCGGCAGCCGGCTCAGCAGCCAGTCGGTCAGCGTATCGACCACGTCGACGCCCGTCTCGAAAGCGCCGTCGTCCGCGTCAGCGGCGAGTGCTACACCCCACTGGCCGGAAGGGGTGGGAACGATGCCGAACTGGCGGACCAGGTACCCGCCATGTACGCCCGGCCCCCAACCGCCCTTCGCGGCAAGGCCTTTCGCGGCCAGCCCCCACTGATCGCCGGCGACCAGGCGTTGCATGAGATCGATCACTTCGACGGCGTCCGGGATGGTCGACAGCTCCGCGGCGAACCGCGCTTGCCGTTGCAGGCTCCACTCGGTTTGGCCGAAAGCGGTGAACCCGCGGCGGAGCCGCCGTGATTCGACCACCGTCGCGGTGTCGCCGCCTTCGGCCACCACGACCTGAACCCGTCGCGCGGCGTCCATCGGCTCGCCCAATTGCGACCACAACTGCTCGGAGGCGCGATTGTCGGATTCGGTGATGGCTTTCACGGCCAAATCGCGGGCACCCAGCCAATCGTTGCGCAGCGCCGCTATCGCCAGGGGCACCTTGATCGTCGACCACGCCACGCCCGACCACCAGCTGCCCAGCGAGAACGTTCGGTCCGGGCGGGCGATTGCGACGCCGACGTTCGCCGGCACCGCGGCGGAAAGCTGTTCGAAGCTCGCTTCCAGCGCGAGTTCGAGAGGCCGTGCGGTCATGCCCTGGTTGCCACGGCCGAGCCGGCGACGACTTCGCGGGTTTTCATCAAACGCTGAGTTTACTGCTCGGGTGGAAAGTCAACGGCGGATCTTGCACACCGGGTCGCCGCACTCGACACCCTGAGCGGCCAGCTGCCGCTTGAGCACCTTGAAGGTCGCCGTCCGCGGGAGTTCGGCGCAGATCCGCACGTACGACGGCCACTGCTTGGGCCCCAGATCGGTTTGCTCGGCCAGGAAGGCACGGAATTCTTCGTCCTGAAACTCGGCGCCTGGCGCCAGCACCAACGCGGCCATCACCTGGTCGCCGACTACCGGGTCCGGCACCGGGTACACCGCGGCCTCGGTGACGTCGGGGTGGCGCAGCAACACCCGTTCAATCGGGGCCGCGCCGAGGTTCTCACCGTCGACGCGCAGCCAATCACCCAGCCGCCCAGCGAAGTACGCGTAGCCGGCGTCGTCGCGGTAGGCCAGGTCACCGCTGTGGTACACGCCGCCGGCCATCCGCTCGGCCTCGGCCGTGACGTCGTTGTAGTAGCCCTCGAAACGGCCCGGTCCCGCGGTGTTGACCAGTTCGCCGACCACACCCGGCGGGCAAGACGAGCCGGTGTCGGGATCGACGATGTCGATGCCGTCGGGAAGCGGGCCCAGTGAACCGGCCGGCGTATCGGGCGTGCGCGCGATGGCCACGCCGCCTTCGGTGGAGCCGAACCCGTCCTGCACCACACACCCGAACCTGCGCCCGAAGCGCTCGATGTCTTCGGGCACGCCCTCATTGCCGTAGACCGCGCGCAGCGGGTTGTCGGCATCGTCGGGCTGCTCCGGCGTGGCGAGCACATACGACAGGGGCTTGCCCACGTAGTTCGCATAGGTGGCACCGTAGCGACGGACATCGACGATGAAGTTCGAGGCGGAAAACTTGCGCCGCAACGCCATTGAGCCCTGGCAGGCCGCCGCGACGGCCCAACCTACCAGCACCGCGTTGGAATGAAACAGCGGCATCGACACGTAGCAGACGTCGTCGCGCCCGAGGCCGAAACGCTGCGTCATCGTCACACCCGCGATCGCGACCTTGCCGTGGCTGCACTTGACCGCCTTCGGCTCGCCACTGGTGCCCGACGTGAAGATCAACATGAAAAGATCCGCCGGCGAGGCCGCCTGAAAAGAGATCGGCGCGTCGCGGTGCGCCGCGACCTCGTCGGCCCACTCGGGCGAGTCGGCGTTCAGGTGCTCGATGTCGCCCAGCGTCTCAGACGATTTCGAGTCGGCCAGCACCAATTGGCAGTCGGCGCGGGCGATGTCGCGGCGCAGCGCATCGCCGCGGCGCACCGGGTTGAGCCCGACCGGCACGATCCCCGACATTCCCGCCGCCACCAGCATCGCCGAGAAGAAGGGGGTGTTCTCTAGCAGCACGCCGACATGCGGCGGCCGGCTGGGGTCGAGCCGCGCGCGCAACGTCGCGGCGATCGCGGCACCGTGCTGCAGGTGATCGCGCCAGCTGGTGAACGCGTCCTCGAAGTGGATGCCGCGATCGTCGATCTCGGTCAGCGGCGCCAGCAGCTTGGTGACGGTCAGGTCGTCGGTGAGTTCCATTGCGCCTAAGCGGGCGTCTCGGCCAGCTCCCGGCCGATCCGGCGCAGCTGGCCGGTGGCGCCGCCGAGGGCGAACTCGATCTCCTTGGCGGCCAAGAAGTAGCGGTGCGCGGGGTGATCGGTGTCGACGCCGACGCCGCCGTGCACGTGCACGATGGTGTGCGCCACCCGGTGTCCGGCGTCCGCCGCCCAGAACGCCGCACTCGCGACGTCGACCTCGGCCGGGATGTCCTCCGAGACCCGCCAGGCCGCCTGCGTCAGCGTGAGCCGCAGACCTTTGACGTCGATGTAGCCGTCGGCCAGTCGCTGCGACACCGCCTGGAAGCTGCCGATCGGGCGGTCGAACTGTTCGCGCTCGCGCGCGTACTCGGCCGTCATCTGCAGGCCGCGCTCGAGCACTCCGAGCTGGAAAGCGCTGCGGCCCAACGTGCCCAGCGTGCCAAGCCACGTCACGACCTCGGCGCCGCCGACCTTGCGGCTCTCGTCCACCTGGGTCCCTTCCAGCGCGAGGTGCCCGACGCTGCCCAGGCCCGTGGTTTCCAGCGCGGTCACCGTGACGCCGGGATCGTCGGCGGCGACCAGGAAAACCGCGGTGCCGGAATCCGTTTCGGCGGGAACCAGGAACGCGTCGGCGACCGGGCCGAAGCCGACCTGGGTGCGGGTTCCGGTCAGCCGATAGCCGGCGCCGGAACCGGCCGCCTGCACGGGACCCTCGCCCATCTCGCCGTCGAGGGCGACGGCCAGCGTCTTCTCGCCGTTGACCGCGGGCACCCCCCAGCTCTGTTGCAGCTCTTCGGAGCCGAACCGGGCCAGCGCTCCGGCGCCGAGCACCACCGACTCCAGGTAGGGCACCGCGGCCAGCTGGCGTCCCAGCGCGACCAGGATCGCGATCTGCTCGAGCGCCCCGAAGCCGTCGCCGCCCAGCGACGAGGCCGACGCGCTGGACAGGATGCCCGCGTCGATCAGCTTGCGCCACAGGTCGCGGTCGAACCGTTGATCGAGCCCGTCGAGCTCACGCTGGTGTTCGGGTGTGCAAACCGAGTCCACGATGGTGTCGACCAGGTTGCCCAGGTCGTTGGCCGCTTCGGTGGTGGTGAAATCCATGAACGTCCGTCCTTCTATTACGTAGCGGCTCAGCGGTTTCGGGGCAGACCGAGGGCGACCATGCCGATGATGTCGCGCTGCACCTCGTTGGTGCCGCCGCCGAAGGTGAGGATCAGGCAGGCCCGGTGCATCCGCTCGACCCGTCCGCGCAGCAACGCACCCGGCGAATTCTGGCGCACCGTCGCGGCGGTGCCGAGCACCTCCATCAGCAGCCGGTAGGCCTCGGTGGCCAGCTCGGTGCCGTACACCTTGGCCGCCGACGCGTCGGCCGGGTTCAGCGCTTCACTGGACGCCGAGGCCAGCTCCCAGTTGATCAGCTTGAGCACCTCGGCCTTGGCGTGCACGCGGGCCAGGTTGAGCTGCACCCACTCGGAATCGATCAGCCGGGCGCCGCCGGCGTCCTTGGTGTTCTGCGCCCATTCGCGGACCTCACGCAGGGCCAGGAAGATCGGTTGCGGCGAGACGAGCGCGACCCGCTCGTGGTTGAGCTGGTTGGTCACCAGTTTCCAGCCGCCGTTCTCCTCGCCGACCAGGTTGGTGACCGGGACGCGCACATCGGAGTAATAGGTGGCGCTGGTGTCCACGCCGGCCATGGTGTGCACCGGCGTCCAGGAGAAGCCCTCGGCGGTGGTCGGCACGGTCAGCATCGAAATGCCGCGGTGCTTCTTGGCCTCGGGGTTGGTGCGCACCGCCAGCCACACCCAGTCCGCGTAGGCGATCAGGCTGGTCCACATCTTCTGGCCGTTGATGACGTAGTCGTCACCGTCGCGTACCGCGGTGGTGCGCAAGTTCGCCAGGTCGGTGCCGGCGCCGGGCTCGGAGTAGCCGATGGAGAAGTGCAATTCGCCGGCGGCGATCTTGGGCAGGAAGAACTTCTTCTGTTCCTCGGTGCCGAACGCCATGATGGTCGGCGCCACGCTGTTGATGGTCAGGAACGGCACCGGCACACCGGCGATGGCGGCCTCGTCGGTGAAGATCAGCGAGTCCATCGGGGAGCGGTCCTGGCCGCCGTATTCCTTGGGCCAGTTCAGGGTGAGCCACCCGTCCTTGCCCATCTGCGCGACGGTGTCGCGGTACGCGGTGCCGGTGCCGACCTCGCCGCCCCCTGAAGAGGTCAGCGCCTCCCGGCGCTCGGGGGTCATCAGCTCGGTGAAGTAGGACCGCAGCTCGCGACGCAGGTCCTCTTGTTCCGGGGTGTAACTGATACGCATTTCGGCCGTCCTCGAAGTTAACGACGTTCGGAGTAGCAAGCCTCATCACAGGCTGCAGCTCGACCAACGGCTACCCGTTCGCCTCCCCGGTTGTAACACGTTCTAGTCTGGGAATCCAGCGACCGTTTCCCCAGCGGTGTCGGGGTCCTATGGTGGACCTACATGCTGATGAGGCGAGTCCTGCGGTGATGGCCAGGTTCAAGGAGGGTGCTGTGCGGGTGATCGTGGACCGTGACCGGTGCGAAGGTAACGCAGTGTGCCTGGGAATTGCCCCAGATATCTTCGACCTGGACGACGAGGATTACGCAGTGGTGAAGCTCGACCCGATTCCCGCCGATCAGGAGCAACTGGCCGAGCAGGCGATCGCCGAATGCCCGCGCGCGGCACTTCAGCGCGCCGACTAATCCGAGCCCAGAGCGCGGAACCGAGAAACTAGAGGTATTCATAAATTGACTAGGCCTTATGACCCGGCTTCTTCTCAGACCGCTGCACGGTCTGCATCGTCGCCGGGCGCCAGCACGAACGCTACCGATCTGTCCGGAAAGGTCGCGGTGGTGACCGGTGCGGCCGCGGGCCTGGGACGCGCCGAGGCGCTCGGCCTGGCGCGCCAGGGCGCAACCGTCGTCGTCAACGACATCGCCGCGGCGCTGGATGCCTCCGACGTCATCGACGAGATCAACTCGGCCGGTTCGAAGGCCGTCGCCGTGGCCGGCGATATCAGCGAACGCGCCACCGCCGACGAGTTGGTTGCTCAGGCCGACTCGTTGGGTGGCCTCGACATCGTGATCAACAACGCCGGGATCACGCGCGACCGGATGCTGTTCAACATGTCCGACGAGGAGTGGGATCTCGTCATCGCGGTGCACCTGCGCGGTCACTTCCTGCTGACCCGCAACGCGGCGACCTACTGGCGTTCCAAGGCCAAGGACTCCGGTGGCAGGATCTTCGGGCGCATCGTCAACACCGCTTCGGAGGCCGGGCTGGTCGGGCCGGTCGGGCAGGCGAACTACGGTGCCGCCAAGGCGGGCATCATTTCGCTGACCCTGACGGCCGCACGGGCGCTGGGCCGCTACGGGGTATGCGCCAACGCCATCTGCCCCCGCGCGCGCACCGCGATGACGGCCGACGTGTTCGGCGATGCACCGGAGGTGGAGGCCGGCGGTGTCGACCCGTTGTCGCCCGAGCACGTGGTGAATCTGGTGACGTTCCTGTCGTCCCCGGCGGCCGCCGAGGTGAACGGTCAGGTGTTCATCGTCTACGGTCCACAGGTGACTTTGGTGGCCGCACCGACCGCGGAGCGTAAATTCGTCGCCGATGGCGGCGCCTGGGACCCTGCGCAGCTGAGCTCGACGCTGCAGGATTACTTTGCTGGCCGTGATCCTGAGCACAATTTTTCCGCTGGCGCGCTGATGGAGCAATAACGCCGGAAACCTGGTCGATCGGGCCAAATCGCCAGGTAGAACGTGTGTCAGTTTGACACGTGCCAAGTGCTTCTGACCTGGCAAATTAACAGTTCAGATACGGAAATGCTGTTCATTGACATGGTGAACTTGTTCTGGGTTAATATGATCCGGCTCACACCGAGCCCCGTGGGACAGTAGCCGACGCAAAGGCCAGACATAGACTTCGCCGAGACCGAACCGAGGGGGGAACCGCGTTGAGGGAACAACTTGCGGTTCCCGCCCGCGCCGTCGGCGGATTTTTCGAAATGATGTTGGATACCGGCCGAGCGGCTTTCCGCCGGCCGTTTCAGTTCGGTGAGTTCCTCGACCAGACCTGGATGATCGCGCGGGTGTCGCTGGTCCCCACGCTGCTGGTATCCATCCCGTTCACCGTCCTGGTGGCCTTCACCCTCAACATCCTGCTCCGCGAGATCGGCGCCGCCGACCTGTCCGGCGCTGGGACGGCGTTCGGAACCATCACCCAGCTGGGTCCGGTGGTGACGGTGCTCGTCGTGGCCGGTGCCGGCGCCACCGCGATCTGTGCCGACCTCGGCGCCCGCACCATCCGCGAGGAGATCGACGCGATGCGGGTGCTCGGCATCGACCCGATCCAGCGACTGGTCGTGCCGCGCGTGCTGGCCTCCACGGTGGTGGCGCTGCTGCTCAACGGATTGGTGTGCGCCATCGGCCTTTCCGGCGGCTATGTGTTCTCCGTCTTCCTGCAAGGCGTCAATCCCGGCGCGTTCATCAACGGATTGACCGTGCTTACCGGACTGCGCGAGCTGGTGCTCGCCGAGGTCAAGGCGCTGCTGTTCGGCGTGATGGCCGGCATGGTGGGCTGCTACCGGGGCCTGACCGTCAAGGGCGGGCCCAAAGGCGTCGGTAACGCGGTCAACGAAACCGTGGTCTACGCCTTCATCTGTCTGTTCGTGATCAATGTGGTGATGACCGCCATCGGCGTGCGAATCTCGGCGAAGTGATGGGACGGGTAAGCACGCAATGAGTTACGACATCACGTACCGGCTGCGCAATATCGCCTCCCGGCTCCAGGACCCGGTCGATGACTTCGGCGAGCAAGCGTTGTTCTACGGCCAGACGATGCGATATGTCCCCAATGCGCTCACCCGCTACCGCAAGGAGACCGTCCGGCTGATCGCCGAGATGACGATGGGCGCGGGAGCTCTGGTCATGATCGGCGGCACGGTCGGTGTGGCCGCCTTCTTGACCCTGGCCTCCGGGGGTGTCATTGCCGTGCAGGGGTATTCGTCGCTGGGCAACATCGGCATCGAGGCGCTGACCGGATTCCTGTCGGCGTTCCTCAACGTGCGGGTGGTCGCGCCGGTGATCGCCGGTATCGCGCTGGCCGCCACCATCGGTGCCGGCGCCACCGCCCAACTGGGTGCCATGCGGGTGTCCGAGGAGATCGATGCCGTCGAATGCATGGCGGTGCACTCGGTGTCCTATCTGGTGTCGACCCGCCTGATTGCGGGCCTCATCGCGATCATCCCGCTGTACTCGCTGTCGGTGCTGGCCGCGTTCTTCGCCGCTCGCTTCACCACGGTGTACATCAACGGGCAGTCAAAAGGCCTGTACGACCACTACTTCAATACGTTCCTGATCCCGTCCGACCTGTTGTGGTCGTTTTTGCAGGCCATCGTGATGTCCATCGCGGTCATGCTCGTCCACACCTATTACGGCTACAACGCCCACGGCGGCCCGGTGGGAGTCGGGATTGCGGTCGGCCAGGCCGTGCGGACTTCGCTGATCGTGGTGGTCGTCATTACGTTGTTCATCTCGCTCGCTGTGTATGGGGCGTCCGGTAACTTCAACCTCTCCGGATAAGAGGACCGCTCACAAGGGACATGGCAGACACAGACGCGCGACGCTCAACCGTCCGGCTGGCAGCAGCGGTGCTGGCCGGTCTCTTGGTGGCTTTCGTTGTGCTGACCTACCTTTCCTACACGGCGGCCTTCGCGTCGATCGACACCGTCACGGTGTCGGCGCCGCGGGCCGGCCTGGTGATGGAGAAGGGCGCCAAGGTCAAATACCGCGGTATCCAGATCGGCAAGGTCGAAACGATCGACTATTCCGGTGACCAGGCGCGGCTGACGCTGGGCATCAACAGCGACGACATGCATTTCATCCCGTCCAATGCGACAGTGCGCCTCGCGGGTAACACCATCTTCGGTGCCAAGGCGGTGGAATTCATTCCGCCGCAGGCGCCTTCGCCGACGTCCCTGCGTCCGGACGCACACGTGGCGGCATCCTCGGTGCAGCTGGAAGTCAACACCTTGTTCCAGTCGTTGATGGACCTGCTGCACAAGGTCGATCCGGTCGAACTCAACGGCACGTTGAGCGCGTTCGCGGAAGGCCTGCGCGGCCACGGCGACGACCTGGGTGGCATCCTGTCGGGCTTGAACACGCTGACGCGCCAGGCAAATCCGAAGCTGCCCGCGCTGCAGGAGGACTTCCGCAAGGCCGGGGTCGTGGCCAACGTGTACGCCGACGCCGCGCCGGACCTGACGACCGTGGTCGACAACCTGCCGACGATCGACAAGACGGTCGTGGACCAGCAGAAGAATCTCGACAGCACGCTGTTGGCCACCATCGGGCTGTCGAACAACGCCTATGAAACCCTGGCTCCGGCCGAACAGGACTTCATCGACACCATCAACCGGCTGCGGGCCCCGCTGAAGGTGGCCGCCGACTACTCACCGGAATTCGGCTGCCTGTTCGCCGGGATCGAGCGCGGTATCAAAGAATTCGCCCCGCTGCTTGGTGTCCGCAAGGCCGGCCTGTTCACGTCGTCGAGCTTCGTGCTGGGCGCGCCGGCGTACGTATATCCGGAATCGCTGCCGATCGTCAACGCCTCCGGCGGCCCGAACTGCCGTGGGCTGCCGGACATCCCGACCAAGCAGACCGGCGGATCGTTCTTCCGTTCCCCGTTCCTGGTGACCGACAACGCGAACATCCCCTACGAGCCCTTCACCGAGCTGCAGTTCGACGCGCCGTCCACGCTGCAGTTCTTGTTCCACGGTGCCTTCGCGGAACGGGACGACTTCTGATGGCCGCCTCGGGAATGCCGTCGCACCGCGAGATGATCATCAAGGTCAGCATCTTCGCGGTGGCCATGCTGCTGGTGTCCGCGGGGCTGGTGGTGGTCTTCGGCGATTTCCGCTTCGGGCCCGAAAGTACCTACCACGCAACGTTTACCAACGTGTCACGGCTGAAATCCGGCCAGAAGGTGCGCATCGCCGGGGTCCCGGTCGGCGCGGTGTCGGGCATCAAGCTCAACCCGGACAACACCATCGACGTGAAGTTCGGAGTCGACAAGCGCTACACGCTGTATTCGTCCACCCGCGCGGTGATCCGCTACGAAAACCTGGTCGGCGACCGATTCCTGGAGATCACGTCGGGCCCCGGGGAACTGCGGAAGTTGCCTGCCGGCGGGACGATCAACAGCCAACACACCCAGCCCGCACTGGATCTCGACGCGCTGCTGGGCGGACTGCGACCGGTGCTCAAGGGTCTTGACGCCGACAAGGTCAACACCATCAGCGGCGCCGTCATTCAGTTGCTGCAAGGCCAGGGCGGGGCGTTGTCGAACGTGCTGGCCGACACCAGCGCGTTCTCCTCGGCGCTGGGCCAGCGCGACCAGCTCATCGGCGACGTGATCAACAACCTCAACACGGTGCTGACCACCGTGGACCAACGCAGCGCACAGTTCTCGGCCAGCGTCGACCAGCTTCAGCAACTGATCACCGGGCTCGCCCAGCACAAGGACGACATCGCCGGTGCCATCCCGCCGCTGGCGTCGACCACGACGGATCTGACGGAGCTGCTGAAGAATTCGCGCCGTCCGCTGCAGGGCATCCTGGAGAACACCCGCCCGCTGGCCACCGAACTGGACAACCGCAAGGCCGAGGTGAACAACGACGTTGAGCAGCTCGGCGAGGACTATCTGCGGCTGGCCGCATTGGGTGCCTACGGATCGTTCTTCAACATCTACTTCTGCTCCGTGACGATCAAGATCAACGGCCCGGCCGGTAGCGACATCCTGCTGCCGCTCGGTGGCCAGGTGGATCCCAGCAAGGGGAGGTGCTCTTTTGCCAAGTAACGCAAGGCAGGGCGAGCGCGATCCACTGCGCACCGGCATCTTCGGCGTGGTGCTGGTGGTGTGTGTCGTGCTCATTGCGTTCGGCTACGCCGGATTACCGTTCTGGCCGCAGGGCAAAATCTACGACGCCTACTTCAGCGACGCCGGCGGCATCAATCCCGGCAACGCCGTTTACGTTTCGGGCTTCAAGGTCGGCAAGGTCACCTCGGTGGGCCTGGCCGGCGACAGCGCCAAGATCAGCTTCAGCGTCGACCGCCACGTCGCCGTCGGCGACCAGTCGCTGGCCGCGATCCGGACCGACACCATCCTCGGTGAGCGTTCCATCTCCGTGACCCCGGCCGGTGGCGGCAAGGCGACCACCATCCCGCTCAGCCGCACGACGACCCCGTACACGCTCGCCGGCGCGCTCGAGGACCTGGGGCAGAACGCCAACAACCTGGACAAGCCGCAGTTCGAGAAGGCGTTGAACGTGCTGACCGACACGCTGCACGACGCCAACCCGCAGCTGCGCGGCGCGCTGGACGGCGTGACCTCGCTGTCGCGCACCCTGGACCGCCGCGACGAGGCGCTGCAAAGCCTGCTGGCGCACGCGAAATCGGTCACCGGTGTGTTGTCGCAGCGCGCCGACCAGGTCAACAAACTGGTCGATGACGGCAACGAGTTGTTCGCCGCCCTCGACGAACGACGGGGCGCCCTGGAGCAGCTGATCTCCGGAATCCGGGGCCTCTCGGCGCAGATCTCCGGCTTCGTCGCCGATAACCGCAAGGAATTCGGTCCGGCGCTGAACAAGCTCAACGACGTGCTGTCCAACCTCAACGAGCGCCGCGACTACATCGCCGAGGCCCTCAAGCGGCTGCCCACCTACGCCACCGAGCTGGGTGAGGTGGTTGGTTCGGGACCCGGGTTCAACGTCAACGTCTACGGCGTGATCCCGGCGCCGTTGCTTGCCACCATGTTCGACTTCTTCTACCAGCCGGGCAAGATGCCGGCCAGCCTCGCCGATTACCTGCGTGGGTTGATTCAGGAACGCTGGATCATCAGGCCGAAGTCACCGTGACGCAGCGGATCCTCGGCAGCAGGGGGCTGCGCTACACCACCATCATCGCGCTCGTCGCGGTGCTGGTGGGTGGCGTGTATGTGCTTACCTCGCAAGCGAATAACCGCAAGATCGTCGGCTACTTCGCCTCCGCGGTCGGCCTGTATCCCGGTGACCAGGTGCGCGTGCTCGGCGTCCCCATCGGCACCATCGACACGATCGAACCGCGGCCGTCCGACGTCAAGATCACCATGTCGGTGAGTAAGGACGTGAAGATCCCGAAGGACGCCAAGGCGATCATCATCTCGCCGAACCTGGTGGCGGCCCGCTTCATTCAGCTGACACCCGCCTACACCGGCGGACCGGCGATGGCCGACGGCGCGAGCATCGGCCCGGACCGCACCGCGGTCCCGGTGGAGTGGGACGAGGTCAAGGAATCGCTGACGCAGCTGGCCGTGCAACTGGGCCCCACGGCCGGATCGATGCAGGGTCCGTTGGGCGCGGCGATCAACCAGGCCGCGGACACCTTCGACGGCAAGGGCGAGTCGTTCCACAACGCCTTGCGCGAGCTTTCGCAAGCCGCTGGGCGGCTGGGCGATTCGCGCGGCGACATCTTCGGCACCGTGAAGAATCTGCAGGTACTCGTCAACGCGCTATCGTCCAGCAACGAACAGATCGTCCAGTTCGCCGGGAACGTCGCCTCGGTGTCACAGGTGCTCGCCGACAGCTCGCGCCACCTCGACACCACGCTGGGCACCCTGAACGTGGCGCTGTCCGACATCCGGGGTTTCCTGCACGAGAACAACTCGACGATCGTCGACACGGTCAACAACCTCAACGATTTCGCGAAGACGTTGAGCGACCAGAGCGACAACATCGAGCAGGTGCTGCACGTGGCGGGCCCGGGTATCGCCAACTTCTACAACATCTATGACCCCGCACAGGGCACACTGAACGGCCTGTTGTCGATACCGGAGTTCGCCAACCCCGTGCAGTTCATCTGCGGTGGATCCTTCGAGACCGCGGCCGGGCCACGGGCGCCCGACTACTTCAAGCGCGCCGAACTCTGCCGTGAGCGGCTGGGGCCGGTGCTGCGCCGGCTCACCGCGAACTACCCGCCGCTGATGTTCCACCCGCTGAACACGATCACGGCGTACAAGGGCCAGATCATCTACGACACCCCCGAAACGCAGGCCAAAGCCGCCACCCCGGTACCCCAGCTGACCTGGGTTCCGGCGAAGGGCGCCCAGACGCAGCCGGCCGCGCAGAACCCGGCGGATCTGCAGGCCCTGCTGGTACCGACGGCCCCGCAGGCCGGCCCCGCGCCGGGCCAATCGGCGCCGGGCGCCGCTCCGGCGCCGGGGCCAGCGCCCGGAAGCGCCTTCGGCCCGCTGCCGGGGCCGGCGCCGGGCCAGGCGCCCAACGGGCCCGCGGCCGACCTGGGCGGTGGCGGATGAACCGAATGTCGTTGCGCGTCGGCGTATTGGCGTCGGGCGCCATGTTGCTGGCCGGCTGCCAATTCAGCGGGCTGAACTCGCTGGCGATGCCCGGCACCGCCGGCCACGGTAGCGGCGCCTACTCGATCACCGTCGAACTGCCCGATGTCGCGACCCTGCCGCAGAACTCTCCGGTCATGGTGGACGACGTCACGGTCGGCAGCGTCGCCGGTATTTCGGCCGAACAGCGCGTCGACGGATCGTTCTATGCGGCAGTGAAACTGGCGCTCGACAAGAATGTCGTGCTGCCCGCCAACTCGACCGCGACGGTCGCCCAGACGTCGCTGCTCGGTTCCATGCACATCGACCTGGCGCGCCCGAAGGACAAGCCGGCCGTGGGCAAGCTGAAGGACGGGTCGAAGATCGCGGAGGCCAACACCGGTCGCTATCCCACCACCGAGGAGGTGCTCTCGGCGCTCGGCGTGGTGGTGAACAAGGGCAATGTCGGTGCCCTGGAAGAGATCACCGATGAGACCTATCGCGCGGTCGCCGGCCGGCAGGACCAGTTCGTCGACCTGGTTCCCCGGCTCGCGGAACTGACCTCGGGACTCAACCGTCAGGTCAACGACATCATCGATGCCGTCGACGGATTGAACCGATTCTCGGCGACCCTGGCGCACGACAAGGACAACCTCGGCCGGGCGCTCGACACGCTGCCCGAGGCGATTCGCGTGCTGAACAAGAACCGCGACCACATCGTGGAGGCCTTCGGCGCGCTGCACAAACTGGCGAACGTCACCTCGAACATCCTGGCAAAGACCAAGGTGGACTTCGCCGCCGACATGAAGGACCTCTACTCGGCGGTCAAGGCGCTGAACGACAACCGCAAGAACTTCGTCACCTCGCTCCAGTTGTTGCTGACGTTCCCGTTCCCCAACTTCGGCATCAAGCAGGCCGTGCGTGGCGACTACCTCAACGTGTTCACCACCTTCGACCTCACCCTGCGCCGCCTCGGTGAAACCTTCTTCACGACGGCCTATTTCGACCCGAACATGGCCCACATGAACGAGATCCTCAACCCGCCGGACTTCTTGACCGGCGAGATGGCCAACCTGTCCGGACAGGCCGCGGATCCGTTCAAGATTCCGCCCGGCACGGCTTCAGGACAGTAGGGGGCGGGGAGCACATGCACGACAGACTGACCAAGATCCAGCTGGCGATCTTCGCGGTGATCACTGCCATCACCCTGACCGTGATGGCCATCTTCTATCTGCGGTTGCCCGCGACGTTCGGCATCGGAACCTATGGCGTGAGCGCCGATTTCGTCGCCGGCGGCGGCCTGTACAAGAACGCCAACGTCACCTACCGCGGCGTGGCCGTCGGCCGCGTCGAGTCGGTGGGCCTGAGCCCCAACGGCGTCATCGCCGGCATGCGGCTGAACAGTGGCACCGCCATCCCGTCGAACGTCACCGCGACGGTCAAGAGTGTGTCGGCGGTCGGCGAGCAGTACATCGACCTGGTGCCGCCCGGGTCGCCGGCAACCAGCAAGCTGCACAACGGATCTCGCATCGAGCGGCAGAACACCCGGATCGGCCGCGACGTCGCCGAGCTGCTGAAGCGCTCGGAAACCTTGGTCAACAGCCTGGGCGACACCCGGTTGCGTGAGCTGCTGCACGAGACGTTCATCGCGGCCAACGGCTCAGGTCCGGAGCTGGCCCGGCTCTTCGAGTCCGCCCGGCTGCTGGTGGACGAGGCCAACGCCAACTATCCGCAGGTCTCGCAGTTGATCGATCAGGCCGGCCCGTTCCTGCAGGCGCAGATTCGTGCCGGCGGTGACATCAAGTCGCTGTCCGACGGGTTGGCGCGGTTCACCTCCGAGGTGCGTCAAGCCGACCCGCAGCTCCGCGACACCCTGGCGACCGCGCCCGGCGCCACCGACGAGGCCAGCACCGCGTTCTCGGGCATCCGCCCCTCCTTCCCGGCCCTGGCCGCCAGCCTGGCCAACCTCGGCCGGGTCGGCGTCATCTACCACAAGTCGATCGAGCAACTGCTGGTCGTCTTGCCGGCGCTGTTCGCCGCGATCACCACCGCAGCGGGCGGTGGGCCGCAGGACGAAGGCGCCAAGCTGGACTTCAAGCTCGACCTCAACGACCCGCCGCCGTGCGCCGTCGGCTTCCTGCCGCCGCCGCTGATGCGCACCCCGGCCGACGAGACGGTGCGTGAGCTGCCGAGGGACATGTACTGCAAGACGGCGCAGAACGATCCGAGCACCGTGCGTGGCGCGCGCAACTACCCGTGCCAGGAATTCCCCGGAAAGCGCGCCCCGACGATCCAGCTGTGTCGCGACCCGAAGGGCTTTGTGCCGATCGGCCGCAACCCGTGGCGCGGGCCGCCGGTGCCGTACGACACGCCGGTGACCAACGGCTTGAACGTCTTGCCGCCCAACCACTTCCCGTACATCCCGCCCGGCGCCGAGCCCGACCCGGGCACGCCCATCGTCGGGCCGCCGCCCCCGGGCGTGACGCCCGGGCCGGGGCCGTTGCCGAACAAACAGCCGGCATTCGACCCGCCGCCGCCCAACAACAACGGGCCGCCACCGCCGTTCACGTCCTGGCAGCCGCCCGGGGTGCCCCCCGTGCCGCCCCAGCTTCCGTACCCGAAGTGGCTGCCCCCGCCCCCGGCACCGGAGGGCATCAGCCCGCCGCCGGCCGGCCCCGGACCGGAGAAGCCGTGGGGGCCGCCGCCCGGCGGACAACCGCAGGCCAGCGGACCTGCCTACGCCACGTATGACCAGAAGACCGGCGCGTTTATCGATCCGGCCGGCGGCACTGGTATCTTCGCGGCCGGCGCAACTGGCACCTCAGGCGCCGAGAACTGGGTGGACCTCATGCTTGATCCAAGGCCGATGTAATGGACCCTGCCGTGGCAGACGAACCGGCAACCACGCCGCGCGTTCGTCGACGGGCTTCGCGTGCGGCAGGTCCGGCCAAGGGCGGGCCGGCGCAGGACGCGACGGTCCAGACCGAGGCGCCCACCGCGCCGAAGCAGTCGGCGAAACCCGTCCGGGCCTTGAAGTCCATCAAGCCGCCGCCACGTCGGCAGCCACATCGTGTCCTGGTCGGCTGGATCTCGTTCGCGGCGGCGGTGTTGGCGATCGGGGCGCTGGCCGCCGGCCTGGCATACATGTGGACCCAGCAGCGTCACGCCACCGCGGCGCAGGCGCGCGATCAGCGTTTCGTCGACACCGCCACCCAGACGGTGGTCAACATGTTCAGCTACAAGCAGGACAACATCGACGAGAGCGTGAACCGCTTCGTCAACGGCACCAGCGGTCCGCTGCGCGGCATGCTCGGTGCGAACAACAATGTCGAGAACCTCAAGGGGCTGTTCCGCTCGACCAATGCGACGTCGGAGGCCGTCATCAACGGCGCGGCGCTGGAAGGCGTTGACACCGTTACCGATAACGCGTCGGTGCTGGTGTCGGTGCGCGTCACCGTCGCCGACATCGACGGGGTGAACAAGCCGTCGATGCCGTATCGCTTGCGCGTCATCGTGCACGAAGACGATGCCGGGAAGATGACCGGCTACGACTTGAAATATCCAGACGGGGGTAATTGATGCGATGGCGGCGCCGGCTGCTGGTCATCGCGGGTTACCTCGTGGCCGTGGCGTTCGTCGGGCTGTCGGCGGTGGCCGGCTGGATGTACTGGGACCGGGTGCAGACTCGCGGCGAACAGGCGGCGCGCGCCGTGCTGCCGGCGTTGGCGGCCAAGGAGATTCCCGAGGTCTTCGCGTACGACTACCAGACCGTCGAGCGGAGCCTGTCGGCGGCGTATCCGTTGTTGACCCCCGACTATCGCGCGGAGTTCCAGAAGAGCGCCAACAACCAGATCATCCCCGAGGCCAAGAAGCGCGAAGTGGTGGTGCAGGCCAATGTCGTTGGCGTGGGGGTCATGTCGGCCAAACGGGAATCGGCATCGGTGATGGTCTTCATGAACCGGACCGTGACGGACAAGTCACGCCAGCCGTTGTATGACGGCAGCCGGTTGCGGGTGGACTTCAAGAAGGTCGGCAAGCAATGGCTGATCGCCTACATCACGCCGATCTAGGCCCGACGGGTCGAGGTCAGTAGCACATCGCAATGCCGTTGCAGTACAACGGGTAACGATTGATTGGGCTCGGCGGCGGGCCGACCATCGTCAGCGAGAACGGTTCCTTCTTCATGCCCGGCTGCAACCCGCACACGGCGCCGTGCATGGTGGTGTGGTTGCCGCTCATCGTTTCGTCGCTGAATGCGAAGGTTTCGGTGGTGGGTCCGGTGCCACCGCCCGGGCATGCGACACCGTCGGCCTTGTCGACCTTGAAAGTCCATAGCATGCTGGACATCCGGGCGCGGCCGCTGAAGTTCTGCAGCTTGTCCGCGGCGCTGATCTGTTCGGGGGTCGAACTCACGATGTTCAGCGCGCAGTTCATCGCGAACACGATCGGGTCGTTGTAGTCGTTCATGTTCCGGGTGCCCGAGGGCTGATCGCAGAGCGCCGAGATGGTCCAGGTAACCCCGGACACGCCCGCCTCGTTGAAGTTGTAGGTGCCGTCCGCCGGCGGTCCGACCGCTTTCGCCGGTTCACCGGATTGCAGCGCGATTCCCGCCGCGATCGCCGTGCAGATGCCGGCACCGGCGGCCATCCCGTGACGGAGCTTCATGTGATTCCCTCTCCTTCACGCTCGACGCTGCATCTGAGTATCACAGCGTTCGGGCGCCAACACCATGGGTTCTTGCGTGTGCGGGCTAATCGGCGGCATGGGGCCGGGATTCGGCGAGCGCATCGAGGAACGAGCGCGCCCAGCGGTCGACGTCGTGAGCGAGAACTTGGCGGCGCAGTGACCGCATCCGGCGGCGCCCGTCTTCGGCGGATTGGTTCAGCGCGGCCTCGATCGTGTCCTTGACGCCTTCGGTGTCGTGCGGGTTGACCAGATACGCCTGCCGGAGTTCGGCGGCGGCGCCGGTGAATTCGGACAGGACGAGCGCACCGCCGAGATCGCTGCGGCAGGCGACATACTCCTTGGCCACCAGGTTCATCCCGTCGCGCAGCGGGGTGACGAGCATGACGTCGGCGGCGACGAAGAACGCGATGAGTTCGTCGCGCGGGACCGGGCGGTGCAGGTAGTGCACCACCGGATGCCCGACTTCGCCGTACTCCCCGTTGATGTGGCCGACCTGACGTTCGATGTCGTTGCGCAGGTGCTGATAACTGTCCACCCGTTCCCGGCTTGGTGTCGCGAGCTGTATCAGCACCGTGTCGTCGCGTTTGGCGCGGCCTTCGGCGAGCAACTCCGAAAAGGCCTTCAGCCGTACGTCGATGCCCTTGGTGTAATCGAGCCGGTCGACGCCGAGCAGCACCTTGCGGGGGTTGCCCAGCTCGGCCCGGATCTCGCGGGCGCGCCGCTTGATGTCGCGATGACGGGCCGCCTGGTCGAGGGAACTGGAGTCGATGGAGATGGGGAAGGCGCCCACCCGGACCACCCGGGACTCGAGTTCCACCTCGCCGTACCGTGAGCGCACTCCCACCGCTCCGCGTGAGGTGTTGGCCCCGGTCAGCCGTCGGGCCAGGAACAGGAAGTTCTGTGCACCGCCGGGCAAATGGAATCCGACCAGGTCGGCTCCGAGCAGCCCCTCGACGATCTCGGTCCGCCAGGGCATCTGCATGAACAGCTCGACCGGCGGGAAGGGGATGTGCAGGAAGAAACCGATGGTCAGGTCGGGCCGCAGTTCGCGCAGCATTTTGGGGACCAGCTGCAGCTGGTAGTCCTGCACCCAGACCGTCGCGCCTTTCGCGGCGGCGCGTGAGGTGGCTTCGGCGAAGCGGCGGTTGACGGCGACGTAGCGTTCCCACCATTCGCGGTGGTAGATCGGCTTGACGATGACGTCGTGATACAGCGGCCACAGGGTGGCGTTCGAGAAGCCCTCGTAGTATTCGGCGACGTCGTCGGCGCTCAGCTTGACCGGTCGAAGCTCCAGGTCTTCCTGGACGATGGGCTCGGCATCCTGGTCGGTGTCCTCGTCGATGGTTCCAGGCCAGCCGACCCACGCCCCACGCTGGCGACGCAGCAGCGGCTCGAGGGCGGTGACCAGGCCCCCGGGGCTGCGTTTCCACGCGGTGCTGCCGTCGGGCAGGCGCTCCTGGTCCACTGGCAGGCGGTTGGCGACTACGACGAAGTCGGAATTCCCGAAATCGGCTGCCTTCGAGCTTCGCCCTCCCCCGGGAGACATTTACGCGTCGAGTTTCGCAGGTCCAATACCCAGCATGGACAGAAAGACCCGGCATTCGTCGGCGTCGTTGGCGTACGCCGCGACGACCCGCCTGGCCTGGCTCGCAGTGTCGTCGGCCACCGGCTCGACATCGCCGATTTCGCCGGGATCAGATTTTGTAGGCATGACTTAACTGTAGGCGACGCGGATGACCGGTCGCAGGCCGTCTCACCAGCTAACGGGCTCTAGGAGCGGTTATGGCTGGTTTGCACGGATTCGCCGCGCCGCTCGCGAAGAGACCATGGACTGCGCGCCCCGGTGATGCACCATAAGCAGGTGGTCGATCAGGACGCCGATAGCGACAGGGTGTTCGAGTTCGTCGATGTCGTCGTGGAGCGCCAGGGCGTGCGCGCTCTCGACGGGCTGACCGCCGCCATTCCGGGTCACGGTGTGACGGCCGTGTGTGGACCGTCGGGCGCCGGCAAATCGACCCTGCTTCGGCTGTGCAACCGGCTGGAGCTGCCGACGAGTGGGCGGGCCTCGTTCTACGGATCGGACGTCGCCGGCCTCGACCCGCTGTCGCTGCGCCGCCGGGTGGGCATGTGCTTTCAGCGCCCGACTCCCTTTCCCGGCACGGTCGCCGACAACCTGCGGGCCGCCGACCCGGACGCGACCGACGCGCGGATGCGGGAGACGCTGGCCCGGGTGGCGCTGACCGGGTCGTGGCTGGGGCGTGACGTGGCCGAGCTCTCGGGCGGCGAAGCGCAACGCGTGTGCCTGGCTCGCACCCTGATGGCGCGGCCGCAGGTGCTGCTGCTGGACGAACCCACCTCCGCGGTCGACACCGAGGCCGCCGAGGTCATCGAGCGCGCGGTGCGCGAACTGGCCGCCGACGGGACCCCGGTCCTGTGGGTCACCCATAACGTGGCGCAGGTGCGACGCGCGGCCGACCGGGTCTTGCGCCTGGAGTTCGGCCGCAGCGTGGGGCTGGGCCCCGTCGCCGCCAATCCCGGCGATGGCTCGGTCGCGTCATGAACGGTCCGGTCGGCTGGGTGGGCCTGGCGACGTCGCTGGTCCTGGTGGCCTTCGCGGCCGGGATTTCGCTGTGGCGGCGACTGGGTTTGGAGCGGCAGCTGCTGTGGGCCGCGGCCCGCGCGCTGGTGCAGCTGCTGCTCGTGGGCGGGGCGCTGACGCTGCTGTTCGAACCGGGCCGGTCGCTGTGGTGGTCGTGGGCCTGGGTTGCCGGGATGGTGGCCTACGCCGGGGATGTCGCCCGCCGCCGGGCGCCGGAGGTGCCGCGCTTTGCGCCGCTGGCCGTGGCCGCGTTCGCCGGCGCGGCGCTGGTGACGCTGGGGGTGATCTTCGGCCTGCGGGTGTTCCCGCTGCAGGGCCGCACCCTGGTGCCGATCGCCGGGATGATGATCGGCAACTCGATGACCGCCATGGTGCTGGTGGCTCGGCGGCTGGTCGACGAGCTGCGCGACAAGCGCGACGAGGTCGAAGCCCGCCTCGCGCTGGGTCAGCCGTCGCGGCAGGCCGCGTCACCGTATCTGCGAATCGCCTTGCGCTCGGCCATATCTCCGCAGATCGAGACGACCAAGGCCACCGGCCTGGTGTTCCTGCCGGGCGCGATGACCGGTCTCATCCTCGCGGGGGTGCCGCCGTTGCAGGCCGTGCTGGTGCAGGCCGTGGTGATGTTCTTGATCCTGGGTTCGGTTGCCGCCACCACCGTGGTCGTCGCGATGGGCATCGTCCGGCTGGTGTTCACCCGCGACCACCGCCTGCTGCCGCTGCCCCGGCGGCCCGAGAGCGCCGGACGGTAAGCCCGTCGGCCGATCACCCCAGCGCGGACCCGGTTACACACTGGCCGTAATGTGTAAACAAGGCCAATTCAACGACGAACGAGGTGGGCGGAATGACAGTCTCCGAGCAAGCCGACACCGGCGCGGCCGACGCCAACTCTCCGGAGCTGGTGGCCTACGAGACCCTCGATGAGGGCCGCATCGCCCGGATTTGGCTGAACCGGCCCGACGCCCACAACGCGCAGAGTCGGCTCCTGCTGGTCCAGCTCGACGAGGCATTCGGCCGGGCCGAGGCCGACGACACGGTTCGCGTGGTGATCCTGGCGGCGCGCGGCAGAAACTTCTCCGCCGGCCACGACCTCGGTTCCGAGCAGGCCCTGGCCGAGCGCGCACCGGGGCCGGGGCAGCATCCCAGCTTCCGCTCGCGCGGGGCCACGCTCGAGCCGATCATGGAGAAGCTGTACCACCAGGAGTGGCACTACTTCTTCGAAAACACTTGCCGTTGGCGCGATCTGCGCAAGATCACCATCGCCCAGGTGCAGGGGAACGCGATATCGGCCGGCTTGATGCTGATCTGGGCGTGCGACCTCATCGTCGCGGCCGACAACGCAAAGTTCAGCGACGTCGTCGCGGTCCGGCTGGGAATGCCGGGTGTCGAATACTACGCCCACCCTTGGGAATTCGGACCGCGAAAGGCCAAAGAGCTTCTGCTGACCGGGGATTCGATCGACGCGGACGAGGCGCACCGACTGGGTATGGTGTCCAAGGTTTTCGCTGTAGACGAATTAGAGGAGAAGACACTCGAATTCGCGCGACGCATCGCCGAACGGCCCACGATGGCGTCGCTGCTCATCAAGGATTCGGTCAACGCCGCCTCCGACGCGATGGGCTACACCGAGGCGCTGCGGCACGCGTTCCACGTGCACCTGCTGGGGCATGCCCACTGGGCGGCGTTCAACGAGAACCGTTGGCCGGTTGGCCAGCCCCCGCACGTCGAGGACTGGCGTAACGCGAAGCCGACGAAGCTGGCGCGCCGCGACACGCCGTAGCGCCGCGCCGCAAAAGCCTAACGAGACCGGGGGTAGCGATATTCGCCCCGAGCGGACATGCTTCTATAGCTAGAACTTGTTCCAGTTTGAAAGGGCCTCGCGTGCAGCTGTCTTTCGAAGACCGGACATATCTGATCACCGGCGGCGGTAGCGGGATCGGCAAGGGCGTGGCCGCCGGGCTGGTCGCGGGCGGGGCCTCGGTCATGATCGTCGGCCGCAACGCCGATCGCCTTGCGGCGGCCGTGAAGGAGATCGAGGCGCTCCCCGGGAGCGGCTCGATCCGCTACGAGCCCGCCGATGTCACCAATGAGGACGAGGTGGTCCGTGCGGTGGACGCCGCGACGGCCTGGCGCGGCCGGCTGCATGGCGCGGTGCACTGCGCGGGCGGCTCGCTGACCGTCGGCCCGATCACCCACACCGACTCGGAGGCGTGGCGAAACACCGTCGACCTCAACGTCAACGGCACCATGTACGTCCTCAAGCATGTGAGCCGCGAGTTGGTGCGGGGCGGTGGCGGCTCGTTCGTCGGGATCTCGTCGATCGCGGCCAGCAACACCCACCGCTGGTTCGGGCCCTACGGGGTCACCAAGTCGGCGATCGACCACATGATGATGCTGGCCGCCGACGAGCTCGGCCCGTCGTGGGTGCGGGTCAACAGCATTCGACCGGGTTTGATCCGGACCGATCTGGTCGACGCGAGCGTGATCCAGTCACCCGAGATCAGCGGCGACTACGCACTCTGCACGCCGCTGCCGCGGGTCGGCGAGGTCGAGGACGTCGCCAACCTGGCGATGTTCCTGCTCAGCGACGCCGCAACCTGGATCACCGGCCAGTGCATCAACGTCGACGGCGGACACATGCTGCGCCGCGGCCCGGACTACTCGTCGATGATGGAACAGATGTACGGCGCCGACGCGCTGCGCGGAGTGGTCTGAGCCGGGAGGATCGCTGTGAAAAGGCTTGAGGGCAAGCGGATCCTGGTGACGGGCGCCGCGTCGGGCATCGGTCAGGCCGCCGCGCTGCGCCTGCTCGACGAGGGTGCCGCCGTCGCGGCCTCGGACGTCGCCGCCGACGGCTTGGACCGCACCCGTGCGCAGGCCGACGACGCCGGCACCGCCGACCGGCTCACCACCATGCCGATGGATGTCGGCAACGAGGAGTCGGTGATCGACGGCGTGCGCCTGGCGGTCGAGCAGTTGGGTGGGCTCGACTCGCTGGTGAACGCCGCCGGCATCCTGCGGGCCGCGCACACCCACGAGACCAGCCTCGACCTCTGGAACCAGATCGTCGGCGTGAACCTGACCGGCACCTTCCTGGTGGTCCGAGAGGCGCTACCGTCCCTGCTGGTGAATCCGCGCAGCGCGATCGTGAACTTCAGCTCGACGTCGGCCTCGTTCGCCCACCCATACATGGCCGCCTACGCCGCGAGCAAGGGCGGCATCCAGGCGTTCACCCACTCGCTGGCGCTCGAATATGCCAAGCAGGGTCTGCGCGCGGCATGCGTGGCGCCGGGCAGCATCAAGTCCGGGATCACCGACGCCACCGGCGGCTACATTCCGAAGGACGCCGACTGGTCGCTGTTTCCCCGGCTGATGCCGATCCTGCCGACGACGGTGGAGTCAAGCGGCGCCGGCATGGCCGAGCCCGGCGCGATCGCCGGCGTCATCGCCATGCTGGTGTCCGACGACGGCGCGTGGATCACCGGTACCGAGATCCGGATCGACGGCGGCACCCACGCCTGACGGTGGCGACCCGCCGCGGTTGCGATCGCCTGGTCAGTTGACGCACGGGACGCCGCCGCCGTCGATCGGCTTCCCCTGATCGGGCGTCGGATAGGTCGTGGTCGTCCCGTTGTAGTAGTAACTCTTGGCCTTGGCCGACGTCGTGCTGGAGCTGGTGCTCGTGGTGTCGTCCATTTGGGTCTCGTCGGCGGTGGGCATCGAGAAACTGGTGTCCACGGTCAGCCGGATGTGTCCGGCCGCGACGCCGGGACTCGGCTGTTTGGGCGCGTCCACGCCGAGCATGCCGGCCAGGCTGAGCGCATCGGTCTGAGCACCCGCGCCGTACTCCACCGTCGTGGTGGTCGGGTCGCCCGATTCGCGGTCGCGCACCTGGCCCGGCGTGAAGCCCTTCTTCTTCAGCGCGCGCGAGACCTGGGTGGCCAGACCACTCATGGCGCCGGAGTTGACCACGTCGACGACGGTGGACGGATCGGGTTTGACGGCCGTGGTGCTCGGCGCGGTCGTCGGCGTGTCGGCGCCGATCGCCGCGGCCACCTCGGCCTTGATCGCCGCCGGGTCGACGATGTTGACGTCCTGGCCGTCGATGTTGTCGTAGCGCACCACCGGCAGGGTCCGGAACTCGACGTTGCCGCCGGCCAGCCCGCCGAGCCGCTGGATCATGTCGTCGTTCCAGCCCGCCGAGAGCACCACGTCTTTGCGCGCCACCGCCATGAGGTTCTTCAACTTGTCGATGTTGGTGAAGGTGCCCGCCGCCTGCAGCTCCTGCATGACCGAAGAGATGAACGCCTGCTGCCGGTGGGTGCGGTCCAGGTCGCCGTTGTCCAGGCCGTGCCGCTGCCTGACGAACGACAGCGCCTCGGACGCGTCCAGCCGTTGCCGGCCGGCGGGGAAGTCCGCGCCCGAATACTCGTCGTAGACGGGGTGGTTCAGGCAGACGTCGACGCCGCCGAGAGTCTGTGCCAGATCGAAGAAACCGGCCAGATTGATCTCGGCGAAGTAGTCGATGGGAACGCCGGTCAGGTTTCGCACCGCGCGCAGCGTCGCCGCCCGGCCGGCCTCGCGGCCCTTGGTCTCCAGTTCCTTCTGCGTGCTGTCGCCCTGGCTGGCCAGCTTTTGGGCGACGTACTGTTTGGTCAGCCCGTACGCCTCTTTGATCTTGATGTGGTTGTAGCCCGGGACTCCCGTGAAAGGCACCCAGTCGTCGCGGGGGATCGAGAAGGCGACGACTTTGTTGTCGGCGCTGACGTGCACCAGGATCATCGTGTTGGTGTTGTAGCCACCGTCGTCGGAATCGCCGGCGTGCAGATGCTTCAGGATCGAGTTGGGCAGGTCGTTGCCGTCCTGGTCTTTACGCGAATCCAGCCCGATCAGCAGGATGTTCATGTTGTCGCCGCTGGAACGCGGATCGTCGGGCAGCAGGGCGTTCGACACGGTGATACCGCCCAGCGCGCCATGCGCCACGTAGTACCCCGCCCCGGTGAGCCCCACGGCGGCAACGGAGACGAGCGCGCCCAGGGTGCGCGTCAGCCCCTTGCGGAAACGGGAGGGTTGACGGACTGCTCGATGACGACGATGTGCGCCGCCCGAGCGGGCCATCACAAACCTCTGCCCACGCCCAGCGCATCACCAGGCACCACAACGGTGCCCTGCGGCGATGTCGCTTCAAGCATGGTGACAAGTATGCGTTAGCTTGCTGTGAAGCCTCCAATCGAGAGCACCCGTCACAGGCTCCCCGCAGGCGCGTTTGTCGAGCCGACCAGGAGCGATTCGCGCTCGTCCCATCGGCTCTACCAGCAGGTTCAGCGCGGCCGCCGCCGCGACGGTCTCCTGCGGGTCTCCGGCCGGTCACGACGCCGCCCGGATCGAGCCGAACTTGTTACCCAGCGGATGCGGCGCCGGAGACCGCCACCGCTCCGTCGCTACCGGGCTTTGACCAGGTCCTCGCCCGCGCTGTAAAAGAGCGCGATGTTGGTGCCGGTGACGATTTCCGCGAGGTAGACGCCGACGGGTTCGATCTCGTAGTAGTAGCGGACGTTGCCGTCGTTATCCAGCGTCGACGCACAGGCAAAGTCCGGCGCACCGCAGCGCTGCTTGACGGGTGCGGCGAGGACGGCAAGCAGTACGACGACGGCGGCGCCGACGACCAGCGGTTTCGCTCGCGCCGGATTGACCACGGTTGGAGTGTAAGCGGGGAATCCAGTGGCTTCGGCGCGCGGCCGGGATTCGTCATCGCGGCCGATCGGATACCGCCTGGGGCGTTTGGCTGCCCGGGTACGGCGGGTACGCGGCCATGAGCCGAGCGAAGGACTGAGCATGATCGACACACGCCTCAGGCCGTCTCCGGCGGGGCGGCCGGCAGATTCGGAGCCGGTGCAACCGGGCAGTCCCGGCGAGACGCCGGAGCGGCTGACGCCGACGGAAACGCCCGAACGGGTCACGCCGGCAGAACCGCCCGAGCGCTTGACGCCGTCCGAACCACCCGAGCGCCAGGCGCCGGAGTAGCCAACACGATTGGAGAGCAGATATGCGCGCCGAGGAAGGCGACGAAACCGTCAAGGACTACGCGAACGAGGGACGAGAAACCCTCGGCCGCATCAAGGCTTCGCAACACGGGGGCGGTCGCCTCGGCGACATCGCCCGGCGCTTCGCCAGCCTGTGGCGAGGCCAGCGCGGTACCGAAGACGCCGAGCCTACCACGTAAAGCCCTCAACGACAGGCTAATTCGGGTCCGCAGGTGCGGGATGCCGGTGGGCCCAGGGGCGCGCCTCTTCGAGTTGCGCTGCGAGCTGCAGCAGATCGCCGTCTGCGCCGAGCTTTCCGACGAACTGCACACCCAGCGGCAGTCCGGCATCCGTCCAATGCAGCGGCACACTGATCGCCGGGCGGCCGGTGAGGTTCGCCAGCTGCGTATAGGGCACCCAGCCCAGACTCTCCTGGATGAGGTCATCGAGGATTCCGCTGAGCCCCATGAGTTTTCCGGCGTGGACCCGGCTGACCAGGCGGGCCACCCGCTGCAACGGGGCCGACGTCGTCGTCGCACCGACCGCAATCGGTGGGGTGGCCAACGTAGGGGTCAAGAAGAAGTCGTAGCTTGCGTGAAACGCGGCCAGCGACTGGATGTAGTCGTTCCGATTCTCCAGTGCGGACATCACGGGCAGCACACCGCCCGACCGGCCCAGTTCGGCGATGGCCAAGGTGTCGGCCTCAAAGTCGCTGTCGCGCGCACCGATTCGCCGTTTGATGTCGGCGACTTGCTGGTATAGCTGGCCGAACCAGATGGTCAGAAAGTCACGCCCCAGCGCAGCGTCGTCGTACGGCGGCGCGACCTCCTCGACCTGATGGCCGAGCTCGCGAAGAAGCGCCGCGGCGTTTTCGACCGCGGCGACGGCCTCGCGGTGCGGCCGAGCGTTGATCGCCGAGCGCGCCGAGTATCCGATTCTCAGCGTCTGCGGGCGGAGTTTGATCTGTTCGCCAAACGCGTTGTCGGGCAACGCTACTCGGTAGGCTGCGCTCGGGTCGGGTCCGATGATCGCGTCGAGCAGCGCCGCGCTGTCGCGCACGGTGCGCGACACGACTCCCTGGGTCGCCATGCCCAGCAGCTGTTCACCCGTCTGTGGGCCGTAGGGCGCCAACCCCCGGCTGGGCTTGAGGCCGACCAGTCCGTTGCAGGCGGCGGGGATGCGGATCGACCCGCCGCCGTCGTTGGCGCCGGCGGCGGGCACGATGCCCGCCGCCACGGCGGCCCCGGATCCGCCCGAGGAGCCGCCGGGGGTGTGCCCGGTGTTCCACGGATTGCGGGCCGGCCCCCAATAGTCGGGTTCCGTCACGCCCTTGGCCCCGAACTCCGGGGTGTTGGTCTTGCCGAAGATCACCAGGCCCGCGTCCAGGAACCGCTGGGTGACCAGGGCATGCCGGTCGGCCACGTCATGGGCCAGCGAGCGCGAGCCGCACGAGGTCGCGAAGCCGCGGTATTCCTGACCGAGGTCTTTGAGCAGAAACGGCACACCGGCGAACGGTCCGCTCAGGTTTGGGTCGGCGGCCTGCCGGTCGGCCACGTCGTCGAGGCGGCAGACGATGGCGTTCAGCCGCGGATTCACCTCGTCCGCTCGTTGCCGCGCCAACGCGAGGAGCTCGGCCGGGGTGACCTGCTTGCGCGAGACCAGGTCGGCCAGCGCGGTCGCATCCAACGACATGTACTCGTCAAGGTGCACGAGTGCTCCTTCGCTTCGGTGGGCTTGCGTAGCGCGGGCATCACCCTCTTCGCGATCAACGCCGCTGCACGCTGTCGACGTTAAGCCAACGCGAGCTTTGCGTGGGGGGCGCCTTAGTATCACCTGATGCCCGCGGCAGCTGAACCGTTCACGATCCAGGGCCCCGGCGGGGTGCAGATCGTCGCTGACCGCTTGGGGGATCAGCAGGCGCGCGCGGTGGTGTTCTTGCACGGCGGCGGACAGACCCGCCGGTCCTGGGGGAAGGCGGCCGCTGCCGTGGCGGCACAGGGGTGGCAGGCCGTCACCGTCGACCTGCGTGGCCACGGCGAATCGGACTGGTCCGACGACGGCGACTACCGCGTCGTCAGTTTCGCCGCCGACGTCCAAGAAGTGCTGCGCACGCTGCCCCCGCGGCCGGTGCTGGTCGGTGCATCCTTGGGAGGGTTCACATCGATGCTCCTCGCCGGGGAGCTGTGCCCGGGCATCGCCAGTGCGGTCGTGTTGGTGGACATCGTGCCGAACATGGACCAGTCCGGCGCGAACCGGATACATGCCTTCATGGCCGACCGCGTGGAGTCGGGCTTCGGCTCACTCGACGAGGTCGCCGACGCCATCGCCGAATACAACCCGCACCGGCCGCGACCAACCGATCTGGAAGGCCTGACCACCAATCTGCGTCGCCGCGGCGATCGCTGGTACTGGCATTGGGACCCTCAATTCATCAGCGGCACTGCGGCTTTCCCGCCTTTCGAGGTGACCGACCCGGACCGGATGCACGCCGCCGTCGGCGCTATCCTGCGCGGAGGGGTGCCCATGCTGCTGGTCCGCGGCCAGATGAGCGACCTGGTCAGCCAGGAGCGCGCCGACGAATTCCTCGCGCGTTTCCCGCAGGTCGAATTCACCGATGTTCGCGGCGCGGGACACATGGTGGCGGGCGACCGCAACGACGTCTTTGCCGGTGCTGTGCTGGATTTCCTTGCCCGGCACGTCGATGCCGGATGAACCGGATGCGTGGAACAAGTTGGCCGCCAGCTCATTTCAGGTCGGCAGCCCTGCTACTATCTGGCGGGCGCAAGGGAGAAAGGGACGGCGTGACCATACGGTGGTTGCGGGGGCCGGTGCTCTTAGGGGCTGTGATGGTGATCGCGACAGCCGTGGCGAAAACCGCTCCCGCAGCGCCGCCCCCGGCTCTGCCGTCGCCGCCCCCCGCGCCGGGCATCGGAGTCGATCATGAATCCGGCAGGTGCACAGCCGGATTCGCGGCGCAGGGATCCGACGGCAGTTACTATCTGATGACGAGCGGGCACTGCGACTCACACGACGGCGCGGAATGGACGTACGGTAACGACGCTCCGCTGGGCAGGATCTCCGCCAGCGAGCACGACGGCGACAAGCGAGACGCCGCGATCATCCGTCTGGAGCCGAGCGTCGGGATGCCGATAGGCGACGTCGGCGGCAGGTATCAGGTCCGGGAGGTGTTGAGCCGCCAGCAGATTCAGGCCGGCATGCCGTTCTGCAAGATCGGCGCGGTGACCGGCGAGACGTGCGGTGCCGTCAAAAGCATCAACGGTGACGTCGTCGAGGCCAGCGTGTTCAGCCTGGACGGCGACAGCGGCAGTCCAGGCTTCGTGATGAACCCGGACGGCACCGTCAGCGCGGTCGGTCTGTTGATGTCATCGCCCGACGGCGACGACTACACGACGTACTTCATGCTCATCAATCCGCTGCTGGGCAAGTGGGGACTGCGGGTGCTTCCGTGAGTGGCGCTCGCGGCGGTGAGCAGGGATCCGTTCGCACCTGAAAGCCGTTTACTGCGGGTGGGCGGCCACGTAATCGGCGGCCGGGATCGGCGACGATGCGTCGTAACCGATGGGGAGCAACACATCGCCCGCCGTCGTCAGACAGTAGACGTCCCACCGGTAGTACGCGGCGAACGTCGCGGGGTCGGCGGCGATCAGCGCCGCGTAATCGTCGACCGCGCGCACATATTGGTTGGCGTGGTTGTACCCGTAAATGGCGTGATCGCGATCCGTGGCGAACCCGTTGGCCGCCAGGTAACGGCCCGCCGCCAGGATGCTGTCGTGGGGCGAGTGGATGTCGCCACCCTGGCCGTAGCCGGCGAACGTCGAGGGCAGGAACTGCATGGGTCCCTGCGCACCGGCGGTGCTCGCGCCGACGATGCTGCCGAAGCGCGACTCGACGAAGTTGATCGCGGCCAGGTAATTCCAGCTGACCCCGGATTCGGACTCCGCCTGGCGGTAGTAGTTCATCAGCTCGTCGGCCGGTGCCGGCGGCGCGATGCGCCACGCCGGCAGTGTTTCTCGCACCGGGGTCAGCGCGGTGAGCTGGCGGCGGGCGTCGACGTTGCGGTCGTAGACATCAACCAGCTCCGGTGGGATACGCGGGCGCGTGGTGGCGTCCCACTCGGGGTGGCGCCCGATGGCGCGGTAGGCCGCCTGCTCGCGATGCGCCGCCGCCGTCAGCGCCGGGTCCGGTGTCCCCGGATCGCGCAGCGCGCGCTCGTCGGCCACCAGGTCGTCGGCCAACTGCGTGGGGTCCGACGCCAGGCGAGGCTGCGCGCCCGGCGTGCCTGAGTCGGCGGGCACCATCCGTGTCGTCAGCGCCGGAGGCGCGGGGACGTGCGCGGCCGTGGTCGGTCCGGTCGCGGAGTCGGGATGCGGCGCCGAACAACCGGCGAGCGCGAACACGATCGCCCCAACGACAAGTGACGCGATGCGCCAGTCACGACTCGCGGTGATGCGTGCGTCCAATGCCTCGAATCCCACCGTTCCGTTAGTTGGGTTACCGCGAGTCTGTCGCATCCGAGCATCGGACATCAATGCGGCGGCGGTCTTTTGTTCGCAGGGAGTTGTCACAATTGCGCGGCACTCTCAAACTGATTGGTATGCGCGACCGCGAGAAGATCGACTCAGAATTGCGGCTCATCGCGCTGCGGCGCCAAGCGATCCGCGAGCAGGGTGGTAGGCCATCGTCCGTAGAGGCCGACGAACTGCTCGACGAAATCCTGGCCCACGGCGCCGGCACGTCTGAGCTCGATCCGTTTGCAGTCTGGGAGACCGAGGTCGTCGCCGCCGCACGGTCGCGCGCCAGCAGAATCCGCGCCATCGCGTCGCGGCGACAAAAGGTTGCCGCGCTGCGCCGCTTCGGCCTTTTCGCCGCGCTGCCGCTGTCTCTGGTGGCCGTCGTCGCCGCCGTGCTGGTGATGTTCGCACTCCACCGCCAGGATTCGTCCGCGCAGCCGGAGGACCCCCCGCCGTCGGCCGCGCCCTTCACACCTGCCGCGCCCTCGACGCCGGCCGCGCCCTTCACGCCGGCCGCGCCGAAGCCGTCGGCTCCCGCGATCAGCGCTATTGACGCGGCGTTCGTCTCCGTGCTGAAGCAGGAAGGCGTGCCAGTTCCCAGCCAGGATTACGTGCTGGCGCAAGGGCATGCGGTGTGCGATTTCCTGGCGCACCAACCGAACTTCGCGGACGCCGTCGGGTTCGTGCAGCGCACATCCGTATGGAATGCCGATCAGAGCACCGCCGTAACCGCGGGTGCCATTGCTTCCTATTGCCCCCAGTCCCGACCTACGACCCCTGACCAGATCTCGCCGGCCTATCAGAACACGCTGTCTGATCTGCAGGCCATTGAGCAGAAGCTGCAAGGCATTCAAGGGAATCTCAAAGACATTCAAGATGGTCTGCCGGGCATACCGGGCCGACCGTGACCCGGCGCCGTCGGCAGGCCGTCCGAAAAATGCGTGTGGAGATAGTGACCTGTAGTTATTGTTTTCGCTATCATGGGTTAGTAGCCTCACAGCGGAGGAGGCCCTCATGCGTTACATCACCTCGATCGATCCCGTTGACCACCAGCGCACGAGTCGCCCGCTGGTGGGACAAGCGCTGAAAAGTCCGGCCAAAGAGCCCGCGTTGCTTTTGATGGCGGTCGGACTGGTGGCGTACGGGCTCTGCCTTGCGTGCTTGGCGCACTGCCAATACGGGAACGCGCTCATCGCCGCCGTCATTTCGTTGCTGGCTCTGGCGACGGGCGGGGCCTGGTTATGGGTGGAAGCACGGCGAGTCCGGAAACTTGACAGCGACTGGAACAGCAAAGAACACGAAAACCTGGCGGGTTGATCGAATTCACCGCCGGCATTCGAAGCCGCACCTGGTTTTATGGTTCAAGTAAAAGTTTGAGCTGTTCGCCGTAATGGCTGAGCGATTCGACAGTCAACATATTCTCATGTGCGCAATCGACCGCATACTCGGTGATGTCGCCGACGACGTAAGGGCGCCAGCTCTGTGTGAATGACGCACTGCGCTCGCTATCACCCGGCGCAGCGACGAATATGGTCATGTCACCGCCATAAATTCGGGGTTCGTGGGCCCGCTGCAGCTCCACGTTGCCATTGAGATTTTGAATGAGCCAATCGACAAGCCGCTTGAGCCGCGGAAACTCCGTGATTCCTCGCTGAACCATTATTTCTTCTAGGCGCTCATAGGTGAGCGGCTCATCCTCCTCGGAAAGGTCTATGCCGTAGAAACGCAAGACTTCTTCCAAAGTCTCTTTGTCCTCTAGAGGGTGGCTGGGTAGTTTCGCGCTGTCGTCGAGACGGACTTGAGCGTCGAAAAGGATGAGGCGTCCGATTGCGCATCCGCGTTGCTGGAGCTCGATGGCGATTTCATGCGCGACGACGCCGCCGAAAGACCAGCCCAGAAGATTGTAGGGTCCGCTGGGGCTAATCCTTTGAATTCTGTCGGCGTAGTTCTTCGCCATCTCCTGAATTGTCTGTGGTTCCGCTTCTTCGGCCTCTAAGAGTTGCTGAATTCCAACGATCGGGCATTCCAGGTACTGACCAAGACGCTGATACGGCCAACTCATTCCGCCCCCGGGATGGATGCAGAACAGCGGAACGCCCGTACCCTCCTTGAGGATCTCGACAGGCACAACTTCGGGCTCGCTGGTCTGCCTGCCCACCTGCAGGCTCAAGCGCCTAACGGATGGCGCGTGGAACAGGGTGCGCACCGCGAGGTCGGTGTCGAGCGCTTCGTTGATCGCGGCGATGACTCGCATCGCGGAGATGCTGTCGCCGCCGAGTTCGAAGAATGAGTCATCGACCCCGACTCGTTCGAGGCCGAGGATGTCGGCGTAGATGCCGGCCAGGATTTCCTCGGTGGCCGTGGAGGGGGCGCGGTAACGCTCGGTGTCGGTGTAGTCCGGGGCGGGCAACGCGCGGGTGTCGAGTTTGCCGTTGGCGGTCAGCGGGAGAGCGTCGACGGCGATGATGGCGGCGGGGATCATGTAGGCGGGCAGGTGTTCGGCCAGCGCGCTGCGCAGGGTCGCGGGGTCGGCGTGCCCGGTGATGTAGCCGATCAGGCGTTTGGCCCCGGGTTGGTCTTCGCGGGCGAGCACCACCGCCTGCTCCACCCCGGCCAGGGTGGTCAGGGCGGCCTGGATTTCGCCGAGTTCGATGCGGTAGCCGCGGATCTTGACCTGCTCATCGGCGCGCCCGTGGTAGTCCAGCTGCCCATCGGGGCGCCAGCACACCAGGTCCCCGGTGCGATACATGCGTTGTCCGGGGGCCTCGGGCCCGGCGAAGGGACAGGCCACAAACCGCGATCCGGTCAACCCCGCGCGGCCCACATAACCCACGCCCACCCCGGCGCCGGCCACATACAACTCACCGATCACCCCGACCGGCACCGGGCGCAACCACCCATCAAGGACGAACAACGCCGCCTGACCCACCGGTGAGCCGATCGGCGGGGCCCCCGACCCCGCCACCAGCGGGGCGCTCAGCGTGGCATAGATCGTGGTCTCGGTCGGCCCGTAGCCGTTGACCATCACCCGACCCGGCGCCCACCGATTGACCACTGCCGCCGGGCAGGCCTCCGCGGCGATCACCAACGCCGCCGACTCCAACCCCTGCGGGGACAACATCCCCACCGCCGAGGGGGTCTGGCTCAACACCGTGACCTGCTCGGCGACCAGCAGGGCCTGCAACTGCTGCGGGGAACCGGTCACCTCCTCAGAGACCACCACCAGGCGCCCACCATGCAGCAGCGCCCCCCAGATCTCCCACACCGAGTAGTCAAAGGCATACGAATGGCACTGCGCCCACACCTGATCGGGTCCCAGCGTCAGCCCGGCCTCCCACGACGCGAACAGCCGGGTCACGTTGTGGTGAGTGACCGCCACCCCCTTGGGCGTCCCAGTGGTGCCCGAGGTGTAAATAATGTGCGCCACATCATCAGCAGCCGGGGCCGGCAACGGCGTGCCCGCACCGGCCTGGATGCCCGGATCGTCGAGGTCGATGACCGTCACGTCGTGGCCTTCGACCCGCGCGCGCAACGCGGCGGTGGTCAGGACCGCGACCGGGGCGGCGTCAGCGAGCATGAACCCCACCCGCGCGTCGGGCCAGCCCGGATCGATCGGCAGATACGCCGCCCCGGTCTTGAGCACCCCCAGGATCGCGGTGATCGCCTGCACCGAACGCGACAACACCAGCGCCACACACTGTCCCGGGCCCGCACCGTGACCGGCCAACAGCGCCGCCACCCGATTCGAGGCCTCATCAAGCTCGCGATACGTCATCGAACCGCCCGCGCCCACCACCGCCACCGCCTCGCCGGCGCGCGCCACCTGCGCAGCGAACAGCACCGGGATCGACACCCCGCGACCCGGTCGGCCCAACACCGCCCGATTCCCCAACACCTCCAACTCGGCATACTCGCCCACATCGAGCACCTCGACCGACGACAACCGCCGCCCCGGCTCGGCCGTCATCGCCACCAACACCCGCTCCAACCGCGCCACCAAAACCTCAACCGAGGCCGCATCAAACACATCGGTGCGGAATTCGACCGCGCCGCCGATCCCGGCGGGCTCACCGGTGCCGGTCCAGCGTTCGGCCAGTGAGAAGGTCAAGTCCATGCGAGCGGTGTGAGTGTCCACCGGCCGTGACGTCACCTGCAGGTCACCCAAGCCCAATTCGGCGGTGAGGTTGTTGTCTTGACCGGCGAAGTTCTGCCAGGCCAGCACCACCTGCACCAGCGGGTGATGGGACAGGCTTCGGGTCGGGTTGAGCCGCTCGACGAGCACCTCGAAGGGCACATCCTGGTGTTCGTAGGCGGCCAGGCTTCGCGCGCGCACCTGCGCCAGCAGCTCGGCCACGCTGGGATCTCCGGTCAACTGGACCCGCAGCACCGAGGTGTTGACGAAAAAGCCCACCAGGTCGTTGAGCGCGGGGTCCCGCCGCCCGGCGATCGGGAAGCCCACCGCCACATCGGGACTGGCGCTCAGCTTCGACAGCAGCACCGCAAGGGCGGCTTGGATCACCATGAAACTGGACGCGTTGTGCTCCCGGGCCACCCGCGCGATCTGCTGCTGCAAGCCCGCCGGCCAGTCCACCGTCACGCTGGCGCCGCGATAGTCGGCCACCGGTGGGTAGGGCCGGTCGGTCGGCAGCTGCAGCCGCTCGGGCATCCCGGCCAGGGCCTGCTCCCAGTAGGTCAGCTGCGCAGCGATGCGGCTCTGGGCATCGTCGAGCTCACCCAGCTGCTCGCGTTGCCAGAGTGTGTAGTCGACGTATTGCACCGGCAATGGCGCCCACCCCGGGGCTTGTCCCGCGCACCGGCTGGCGTATGCGACACCGAGGTCACGTATCAGCGGGGTGATCGACAACCCGTCGGCGGCGATGTGATGCACCGCGGCCACCAACACGTGCTCGTCGCCGGTGATGCGGAAAAGCTGTGCCCGCAAGGGGATCTCGGTGGAAAGGTCAAACGGGCGACGCGCCGCGATGTCGACGGCGTCATCCACGTGGCTTGCCGCCCAGCCGGTGGCGTCGATGATCTGCCAGCCGAAGTCGGCGCGTTCAACGGGAAGGATCACCTGCCGTCCTATGCCGTCGACCGCGGGGAACAGCGTGCGCAGACTCTCGTGGCGGCCAACGACATCTGCCAGCGCCGCACCCAACGCCTCGGCGTCCAGCGGCCCGCGCAGCCGCAACACCACCGGCATGTTGTACACCGGGGAGGGCCCCTGCAACTGCTCGATGAACCACAACCGCTGTTGCGCGAACGACAACGGAACGACGGCGGGTCGCTCGCCCGCCACCAATGGGGCTACCCCACCCGCCTCCGCGTCGATACGGGGCGCCAACTGGGCAACCGTGGGGGCCTCGAACACCGCCCGCACCGAAAGGCCGGCATCCAGGCCGCTGTTGATCGCGGCGACCAGGCGCATCGCCGACAGCGAGTCCCCACCCAGATTGAAGAACGAATCGTCGACCCCGACGCGCTCGATGCCGAGGACATCGGCGTAGATGCCGGCCAGGATCTCCTCGACCGCGTTGCTCGGGGCCCGGTACTGGTCGGCATCGGTGTATTCGGGTGCCGGCAGCGCCCGCCGATCAAGCTTGCCGTTGACCGTCAGTGGTAACGCCTCCAGAACCACCACCGCGGCCGGAACCATGTAGGCCGGGAGCCCCTCGGCCAGCGCCGCACGCGCCCGGGCCGGGTCGACGCTGCTGCCGGTGACATAGCCGACCAGACGTTTGTCGCCCGGTTGGTCCTCGCGGGCGATCACCGCGGCCTGCTCCACCCCGTCCACCGCAGCCAGCGCCGCCTGGATCTCACCCAATTCGATGCGATAGCCGCGGATCTTGACCTGGTCATCGGCGCGCCCCAGATACCGCAACTGCCCGTCAGCGCCCCAGAACACCAGATCGCCGGTGCGATACATCCGTGCGCCCGCGCCACCGAACGGGCAGGCCACGAACCGCGACGCGGTCAAACCCGCGCGCCGCCAATAACCGCACCCCACCCCGGCTCCGGCCACGTACAACTCGCCGACCACGCCGGCCGGCACCGGGCGCAAGGACGCGTCCAGCACGAAGAATGCCGCATGTGCCACCGGCGAGCCGATCGGCGGCGCTCCGGAACCCGCTGTCAGCGGCGCGCTCAGGGCCACCCACATGGTGGTCTCGGTGGGACCGTATTCGTTGATCATGAGCCGCCCCGGAGCCCACCGATCCACCACTTCGGCCGGACACGCCTCGCCGCCCACCAGCAGGGTGACCGAATCCAACCCGTCGGGCGACAACATGCCCGCCGCGGACGGGGTCTGGCTCAAGACGCTGACCTGTTCGGCGACCAGCAAGGCGTGAAAATCTTCCGCCGAGCGGGCCACCGCGTCGGGTACCACCACCAGCCGCCCGCCGTGCAGCAGCGCACCGAAGATCTCCCAGCCCGAGATGTCGAAGCTGTAGGAGTGCCATTGCGTCCAGACCCGCCCCGGTGCCGCGAGTCGCGGATCCAGCGAGGTCAACAGTTGGGCCACGTTCTGGTGGGTGATGGCCACGCCCTTGGGTGTCCCGGTGGTGCCGGAGGTGTAAATGAGGTATGCGAGATCGCCAGGCGCCGGCGCGGGCAATGCGGTGCTCGGTTGCGCAGCAACGGCCTCGTCGTTGATATCGATGATTGCGAGGTCATGTCCGTCCAGCCGGCCGGCAAGAGCGGCGGTGGTGATGGCGGCGGTCGGCGCGGCGTCGGCAAGCATGAACCCGATCCGCGCTGCGGGTAGCGTCGCGTCGATCGGCAGGTAGGCCGCCCCGGTCTTGAGCACCGCCAGGATCGCCACGATCGCCTCCGCCGAACGGGGCAGCACCAGCGCGACGCGCTCGCCCGGGCGGGCACCGCGGCCGATGAGCAGGTGCGCCAACCGGTTCGCCGCCTCGTCGAGCTCGCGGTAGGTCCACGAGTGCTGCGCGCAGGTCAGCGCCGGGGCATCGGGGGTACGGGTCACTTGCGCGGCGAACAACGCCGGAACCGATACCGGCGTGGGCGCCGCCTCCGTCAGCACCGCCCGGTTGCCCCACCGGCCCAGCCGGTCGTGCTCGGCCGCATCAAGCAGATCCATCGCCGACAACCGCCGCGTCGGGTCGGCCGTGAGCGCCGTCAGCACCCGCTCCAGCCGCTTGATCAGCACTTCGATGCTGGTGGCGTCGAAAACGTCGGCGCGGAATTCGACCGTGCCGCCGATACCGGCCGGTTCACCGGCCTCCGTCCAGCGTTCGGACAGGAAGAACGAAAGGTCCATCCGGGCGGTGCGGGTGTCGACCGGCACGGGTGTGGCCTGCAGATCACCCAAGGTCGTTGCGGCGTCGGGGCCGTTGTTCTGCCAGGTCAGGTTCTGCCAGCCCAACACCACCTGGATCAGCGGGGAATGGCTGAGCGATCGGGTCGGGTTGAGCCGCTCGACGATCAGCTCGAAAGGCACGTCTTGGTGCTCATACGCGGCCAGGCTGCGCCGCCGCACCTGGGCCAGCAGCTCCGCGACAGTGGGATCGCCCTCCAGGTCGACGCGGAGCACCAAGGTGTTGAAGAAACAGCCGACCAAGCCATCGAGCTCGGGGTCGCGGCGGCCGGCGACCGGGAAACCCACCGCGACGTCGCTGCTGGCGCTGATCTTCCCCAGCAGCACCGCCAGGGCGGCCTGCACCACCATGAAACTTGTCGCATTGTGCTCACGAGCAACCCGCTGCACCCGCTGCTGTAGCTGCGGCGGCCAATTGACCGCCACATCGGCGCCGCGGTAATCGGCAACCGGCGGATAGGGCCGATCGGTGGGAAGTTGCAGGCGTTCGGGCATACCGGCGAGGGCATCCTCCCAAAAGCCCAGCTGCGCGGCTATCGGGCTCGCGCTGTCCGCCAGATCACCGAATTGCTCGCGCTGCCACAGGGCATAGTCGGCATACTGCACCGGCAACGGCGCCCAGTCGGGGGCCCGTCCCGCGCGTCGGCTGGCATACGCCACACCCAAATCGCGCGCCAGCGGCGCGATAGACCCGCCGTCCGCCGCGATATGGTGCACCACGATCATCAGCACGTGCTCGTCGTCGGCCACGCGGAAAAGCCAAGCGCGCAAGGGGATTTCGCTGGCCAGATCAAACGCATAGCGTGCCGCCGCGCCGATGGCCTCACTCAATTGGCTGGTGGGCCAGCCGGTCGCGTCGACGACGTCCCACCCGAAGTGGGCCTCCTCGGCGGGCACCACCACCTGCTGGGGGGTGCCCTCGTGCGCCGCGAAGACGGTGCGCAGACTCTCGTGGCGGCCAACCACATCGGCCAGCGCCGCACCCAACGCGTCGGCATCAAGCCGCCCGCGCAGCCGGAAGGACGCGGGCATGCTGTAAATCGGTAAGGGGCCCTGCAATTGGTCAAGGAACCACAACCGGCTTTGGGCGTACGACAACGGGATCCGCGGCGGACGCGGCATCTGCTTCATGGGCGGCCGAGCCGTGCCGCCACGGTGCCGGTCCAGATACTGCGCCAGAGTCCCGACGGTGGACGCGTCAAACAGGTAGCGCACCGGCACTTCCCGGCCCAATGCCAACTGCAGCCGCGCGCTCACCCGGGTGGCGATCAGCGAATCACCGCCGAGGGCGAAGAAATCGTCGTCAAGCCCGACGCGACTTGCCCCCAACACCTCGGCGAACACCTCGGCGACAAGCTTCTCGGTCTCCGTGTGTGGCGCCCTGAACGGTGCACCGGCAAATAACGGTGCCGGCAAGGCCTTGCGGTCGAGCTTGCCCGACGAGGTCAGGGGGAACTTCTCGAGAACCACGATTTGCGTCGGCACCATGTACTCGGGCAACCGCGCGCTCAACCGCTGACGCACTGCGCTGACCTTGGTGTTGGTGTGCGGGTCGTTCGCATCGGCCCCGCCTCGGTCCGCCCCGGCGGGGGGCAGGTAGAGGTCGGTCAGCGGTGCGGAATGCCGGCCATCGCGGTCGTCCGGGGCGATGAAGACGGCATCCAGGGTGCCGGCCTGGGCTCCCCAGGTGACGGCGACGCGGTAGCCGGTGGTTTCACCGAGGCGGTGCAATTCTTCGGCAACGACGCCCGCGTTCTCGGTGGTGCCTTGGGCCGCTGCTTCGGCCGGGTGCAGCCCGGCGGCAAGGTCGCGTTCGACGCGGACGTCGTCGATCACTCCGGCGTGGGGGATGTCGGTGACGCGAACGGTGGCGGGGCGTTGGGACAGGAGCCGCGCGTGCAGCCCGTCCAGGTCGGCGCATTCGGTCCAGGCCCACATGGGTGCGCCGGCGAGCGAGCGCACCGGGGCGGGAGCCTTGAAGAAGATGACGTCGTAGCGATACCGGTTGAGCTCGTTGTCGGCGAATCCGCGTTTGACTTCGATGTCGACTCCGGCCACGGATGCGTGATTGTCGGCTAGGGCGGCGAAAAACTCTGGGGCGAGCAGCAATTCGGGCTCGCCGAGCATGGCGGACTGGACCCGTTGACGAATCTCGGCGGCGTCGGTGGACGTGGTGTGGGCCAGCGCGACCCGGGTTTGGAACGCGCCCTGCAGGCTGTGGTTACGCACGTCGCCGATGAACAACGACCCGCCGGGGGCCAGCAGATCCATGGCGCTGTCGATGAGGTCAGACAGATATCCCGCGTTGGGGAAGTACTGCACGACCGAGTTGAGAATGATGGTGTCGAAGTAGCCTTGCGGCAATGCCTCGGTGACGTGGGCCGGTTGGGTCAGCAGCTCGACCCGATCGCGCCACGGGATCTGCAATTGCTCCAGCGAGCGGGCGAGCTCGTCGATAACGACCGCGGACATGTCCGTGGCGACGTAGCGCTCGCACACCGGGGCGATCTGCGACAAAACCAGACCGGACCCGACGCCGATCTCCAACGCCCGCCGCGGCCGCAGGGCCATGATCCGATCCACGGTGGCGGCACGCCACTCCACCATCTCCTCGAGCGGAATCGGGTCGTCGGTGTAGCTGCTGTTCCAGCCCCGGAAATCCATGCCGAATCCCGGCGCCTCGGATTCGGCGCCGTACAGCTCGTCATACAGGTGTTGCCACTCTTCGACGGCTTCGGCGTCGCGGTCGGCGCTGCTGGTGTGATCGACGGTGATGTAGGCGATCAGGTGAGAGCCGGCGGTGCTGTGATGCACGGTGACGGCGGCCCGGTCGACCTGGGGGCAGGCCAACAGCGTGTTCTCGATTTCCCCGAGTTCGATGCGCTGTCCGCGCAGTTTGATCTGGGTGTCGGCGCGGCCCAGATAGTCCAGGGTGCCGGCGTGTGTCCAGCGCACCAGGTCGCCGGTGCGATACATGCGCGTCCCCCGACCCACATGCGGGTTGGCGACGAACCGTTCCGCGGTCAACTCGGGGCGGCCCACATAGCCCTGCGCCAGTGCCGGCCCGCTCAAGTACAGCTCGCCCACCACCCCGATCGGCGCCGGGTTCAACCGCGCATCGAGCACCAAAGCGCACATCCCCGGAATCGGGGCACCGATGGTGATCGGCTGCCCCGCCGACAGCGGCGCACTGCACGAGGCCCAGATCGTGGCCTCCGTGGGACCGTATGCGTTGAAGAGTCGCCGCCCCGGGGCCCAAGCGGCCACCAGCTGCGGTGGGCAGGCCTCGCCCATGGTGACCAGCGTGTCCAACCCGTCCAGCCGGTCCCGATCCAGCGACGACACGACCGACGGGGTCATCACGGCCGCGGTGACGCGCCGGGTCTGGAGCAATCCGGTCAATGCCTCGCCGGCGTACACCTGCGGCGGGGCCACCACCAACGTCGCTCCGGATCCCACCGCCCACAACAACTCGAACACCGAGGCATCGAAGGTCGGCACCGAGACCATCAATACCCGCGCATCCGCGGCCGACCCGAAGACATTGCGTTGCGCCGCAACCATTCCCAACAAACCGGCATGGCTGACCGCCACGCCCTTCGGGACACCGGTAGACCCGGAAGTGAAGATGACGTAGGCGGTGTCGTCCGCTCCCAGCGGCGCCAGGCGGTCGGCGTCGATGATCGGGTCCGCACGGCGCTCGGACACGTCCAGGCCGTCGATCCGCAGCACCGGGCGCGCCCCGGCCGCGGTCACAGGGTCCCCACCACAAGTCAGCACACATACCGCCGCCACCGCGTCCAACACCGTGGCGACACGTTCGGGCGGATGGGCTCGATCCAGCGGCACGTACACGCCACCGGCCTTGACCACGGCCCACCACGCCACCACCAACTCCACCGAGCGATCCATCGCCACGCCCACCGCGCGCTCCGGACCGACCCCAGCCTCGATCAGCACCCGCGCCAACCGCGTCGACCACTCGTCGAGCTGGCGATACGACAACTCTCGGGCACCGTCGACCACCGCCACCGCGTCCGCGTCGGCCGAAACCGCCGCGGCCAGCAACTGCGGCGCCACGCCGACCGGCGCCCCCGCGGCGACGCCGGACCATCCCGACAGCACCAGCTCACGCTCACCGCGATCCAGCAACGCGACATCGCCCACCGCCACCGACGCATCGGCCGCGGCCACCTCGATCACCCGGCCAAACCAGGTGACCAACCGCTCAATGGTGGTTCGGTCATACAGATCGGTCGCATACGTCACCACCCCGGCGGCCATCGGCGCATCCGAGTCTTCAGTGCGCACCTCGCTGAGATGGAAATCCAGGTCGAACTTGGCGGTGCGCGTCGACCCCCCCAACGGCTCGACGCCGAGGCCGTCGAACGTCAAAACTTCGGGTCGCACATTGTTCTGGAAGACCATGGCCACCTGGAACAGCGGGTGATGCGCAGTGGAGCGGGCCGGGTTGAGCTGCTCGACCAGTCGCTCGAACGGCACATCCTGGTTGCCGTAGGCATCCAGCGCCTTCTGCCGCACCTGTTGGAGCACCTCGCTGAACCGCTGCCGAGGATTCACCCCCACCCGCAACACCCACGTGTTGACGAAGAACCCGACGAGCTCGTCAAGCGCCGAATCCTGCCGTCCGGCGATCGGCGCACCCAGCACCACGTCCTCACCGACGCCGACACGGTGCAACACCACCGCCAAGGCCGCCTGCAGGACCATCGAGGCCGTCGCGTTATGCGCCGTCGCCAGCGCCTTGGTACGCGCCCATACCTGCGGCTCGATGCGAATCTCCACCGCGTCACCGCGGTAACTCGGCACCGGCGGCCGGGCGTGATCGGTCGGCAACGACGCCACCTCCGGCAGGTCGGCCAACTCGTGCCGCCAGTAGCGCAACTGCCCGGCGATCACACTGTCGGGATCGGACTCCGCCCCCAGGCAATCCCGTTGCCACAGTGTGTAATCGACGTATTGCACCGGCAACGGCGCCCACTGCGGGGCCCGGCCCTGCCGGCGCGCCCGATACGCCTCGGCCACATCGCGGACCATCGGAGCCAGCGACCACCCGTCAAAAGCGATGTGGTGCACCACAATCCCGAGCACATGCTGTTCGGGACCCACCGAATAGATCTGCGCACGAATCGGGATCTCCGTCGACAGGTCAAACCGATAGCCCGCCAACACCACCAATTCGCCGACGACATCCTGCTCCGACAACGACGTCACCGTGGTGCCTCCGCGCCGCCACATCCCGGCCCGGGCCGGCAGCACCTTTTGGAACGGCACACCGTCAGTGTCGGGGAATATGGTGCGCAACGATTCATGCCGGTCGATCACGTCATCGAGTGCCGCGTTCAGCGCGTCGACGTCCAGCGCTCCGCTCATCCGGAAAGCGGTCGGAATGTTGTAGGTCGCAACCCCGCCCTCGAATCGGTTGAGGAACCACAACCGCTGCTGGGCGAACGACAACGGAATCACCGCCGGCCGCTGCGCGGGGACCAACGGCGTACGCCGACCCGCCTCCCCGCCGATGCGGGGCGCCAACTGGGCGACCGTGGGTGCCTCGAATACTGTGCGCACCGACAGACTCGAATCCAGGCTGGTGTTGATCGCGGAGATCACCCGCATCGCCGAAATGCTGTCGCCGCCCAGCTCGAAGAAGGAGTCATCGATCCCGACGCGCTCGAGTCCGAGGACCTGGGCGTAGATGCCCGTCAGGATCTCTTCGACCGCGGTGGCGGGGGCGCGGTATCGCTCGGCGTCGGTGTAGTCCGGGGCCGGCAGCGCGCGGGTGTCGAGCTTGCCGTTGACCGTCAGCGGCAACGCCGGGAGCGCCACGACCGCCGTCGGCACCATGTAGGACGGTAGGCGCTCGGCCAGAGTGGCGCGAATCTTCGCGGGGTCGGCATCGCCGGTGATGTAGCCGATGAGGCGTTTGTCGCCGGGCTGGTCTTCGCGGGCGATGACCACCGCCTGGTCCACCCCGGCCAACCCGGCCAGGGCTGCTTCGATTTCGCCGAGTTCGATGCGGTAGCCGCGGATCTTGACCTGTTCGTCGGCGCGGCCGAGGTAGTCCAGTTGCCCGTCGGCACGCCAACACACCAGGTCGCCGGTGCGATACATCCGCTGCCCGGGCGCCCCGAACGGACACGCCACAAACCGCGACCCGGTCAACCCCGCGCGGCCCACATAACCGACCCCCACTCCGGCGCCGGCCACATACAACTCGCCGATGACCCCGAGCGGCACCGGGCGCAACCACCCATCGAGGACGAAGAACGCCAGATCTGCCAATGGGACGCCGATGGGACTGGCATTGCGGTCGGTGTCGGCGCTGCCGATCTCGCGCAACGAGGCATGCACCGTTGTCTCGGTGATGCCATACATGTTGATCAAGCGCGGTAGGGCAGGGTGGTTGTTCAGCCAAGTTCGAAGACGGTGTGGCTCAAGCGCTTCGCCGCCGAACACCACAGTGTGAAGCTCAAGCTGATGCGCCGCATCGGACTGTAGTGCGTCGGCGTTTTGCAGCGCATAGAACGCCGAGGGGGTTTGGCTTAAGACGTTGACGTGTTCGGCAACGAGCAGGGCGTGGAAGTCGTGCGGGGAGCGGGTGACCTCTTCGGGCACCACCACCAGCCGCCCACCGTGCAGCAGCGGCCCCCAGATCTCCCACACCGAGAAGTCGAAAGCACAGGAGTGGAACTGCGTCCACACCTGGCCGGGTGCGAACTCCAGGTCGGCAGCAAGTGACTCAAACAACCGGGTGGCGTTCCGGTGGGTGATGGCGGTGCCTTTGGGGGTTCCGGTGGTGCCGGAGGTGTAGATCAGGTAGGCGATGTCGTCCGGGGTGGGGGGCGGTAGTGGTGTGTTGGGCTGGTGGTCGATCGCA